>NZ_JBFTJN010000005.1:0-237378 GCF_056395445.1 Leifsonia sp. 10L418
GTTTCGGCGGCCATAGCGAGAGGGAAACGCCCGGTCACATTCCGAACCCGGAAGCTAAGACTCTCAGCGCCGATGGTACTGCAGGGGGGACCCTGTGGGAGAGTAGGACACCGCCGGACTTAACTTAGCAACACCAAGAAAGCCACCCCACGGGGTGGCTTTCTTGCGTTAACCACCCGGCTCGAAAACGGGCACGAAAGTCCGGTGGTCGAGCCTGTCGAGACCCCGTCAGCCAACGCTCAGACGCAAACTACGACGGCCGTGCGCCTCCTCTGGCGGCCGAGCCCTCGCCTGATCTCGAGACACGGCCGACTCCATCAGGCGCTCTAGATCAACGAATTGGGAGCGGTTAGAGACCCGGCCGCGCGACCTCCCCGAACCAGTGCGCTGACCTTGACCGTTCCGGTCGAGTTTGCCCGGCGTTGCAGGCAAGGTCGACCGCAACGGTCAAAGTCGACGAAGGTCCGTTCCGCAGCTGAAGCCACCCCGTCGGGGTGGCTTTCATTCGTTAAGGCGCTATTGCGCGGTGAGCCGGTCAGGCCGGTCAGGAGCGGGGGCGGCCGGCGCTACAGGCCCGGTGCCGCTACGCGGGTGGGAGCCAGCACGCCGACCGAGGGAAGGGGCACCAATTCGCGGCGCTGTCCATCAGCCGGGCAGCTAGCGGTTCGGGAAGTCGTGCGGCAAACCGGTCAGAACGGGGGCGAGTCGAGTCTGCTGAGCCTGTTCAAGGTTCAGCGCGGCGAACTCGCGGTCACGGCGGAGCGCCTGCACGCCCAGAAGGAAGGTCTCGGGGGAGACGGACGGAACTGGCGACACGTACGGGGCGACTTCCTCAGCGAGTGAAGCACTGAGCTTCTGTCTCGCAAACGGCGTCAGCGCGGTGGCCTGGCCGAGAAACTGCGCCACCCGGCGAGCGAGCCGATCAGGCAACTTGGCGACATCCGCCGTCAACGCCCAGGCCGTGAGCTCTGCGGGAAGACGCAGCACCGCTGCGTCCGAGCGGGGGACTCGCTCATGCTGACTGTAGGTGCCGGCCAGTAGATCGCCGAGACGTTTCGACTTACTGTTCAGCAGGCCTGCCGTCGCGGCGATCCCCCCGAAGGTCATGAAGATTTCGAGCACACCGAGTAAGGCGCGAATGAACGCGTGGCGCAAACCGATTGCACCACCGTCGTCGCGCACAATGCGCGCGCCGATCGCCAGTTTGCCGAGTGAGCGGCCTCCGGTCGCCCGCTCGACGAGCATGGGAACGATCAGGATGGCGAACACGAGGCCGGCGATACTGAGCGCTTGTGAGAGCGCATCGTCCATCACATCAGCGAGGAGCCAGAACAAGATCACCATGATGAGCAGGAAGAGCAGTAGATAGGCAGCCCAGTCGATGAGCGTGCCGGCGCCGCGCAGAATGATGCCGGCGGGCCGGACATCGAGCGCTACGGCTTCGCCGGTGATGAGTTCGTACTCATCACTGACATTCTCCTCGTGAACTGCCGACTCCGCGGGCTTCGCCATGTCACTATTGAAGCAGATGGATCTCGACGCCTACTCCGCCGCGCACCGCGCCGAATGGGACCGCCTTGCCGCACTTGGCGCGCAACGGTCCCTCTCTGGGGAGCAAGCAGACGAATTGATCGCCCGCTATCAGGCGGGCGCGACCCAGCTTTCGGCGTTGAAGACCACGGCAGGGTCAACACTGCAGGGCGACCGGCTGTCGGTATCGTTGTCGCGGGCTCGGCTGAGATTCACCGGGGCAAGCGCAAATGTGCTGGCTCAGATTCCGCAGTTCTTTCTGCTGCAGCTGCCTGCAGCGTTGTACCGACTGCGCTGGATCACGCTCGTCGTCGCACTCGTGACGTTCCTCGTCGCCGGCCTCTACGCGGCTTGGGCGCTCGGCAATCCTCAGGTGCTCGCGAATTTCGGTTCGGACGAGCAGCTGGCAAAGCTGGCCAACCATGATTTCGTCGACTACTACTCGTCGAACCCCGCAGCATCCTTCGCCGGCCAAGTCTGGACGAACAATGCCTGGATTGCCGCACAGTGCATTGCGTTCGGAATTCTCGGCGTCTACGTGCCGTACATCGTGCTGCAGAATGCCCAGAACCTTGGCGTCAATGCAGCAGTGATGTTCGCCTATGACAAGGGCGACGTGTTCTTTCTCTACATCCTGCCGCACGGGCTGCTCGAGCTCACGGCCATCTTCGTCGCAGCAGCCGGAGGGCTCCGCATCTTCTGGGCATGGATTGCTCCCGGCGCCCGCACGCGGGGCCAGGCGCTGGCCGAGGATGCTCGAGCGCTGTTCACCGTCGCGATCGGGTTGGTCTTCGTGCTGCTCGTGTCCGGGGCGATCGAGGGCTTCGTGACCCCGGCGCCATGGCCGTGGCCGATGAAGATCGGCATCGGCGCTTTGGCGCTCGTGCTCTTCCTCGTGTACATGCTCGTGGTCGGTAAGCGGGCCACGCGGCTCGGGGAGACCGGAGACCTCAGCGAGTTCGAGGCCGGGGCCCGCCGCATCTACGCCAGCTGAGCTGTCGAAGCCGGCCGAGCGGCCGGATCTCGACTGTCGGCCGGTGATGCCGGTTACAGGCGCCCGGCCGCTTTCAACGCGAGATACCGGTCGGAGAGCGCCGGCGGGAGATCGGCCGGAGGAGCCGTCACGACTTCACCACCGAGCTGACGGATGGCGGCAGACACGCTTGCGACGTCGAGCAATGCTCGCTCGGCGGCCGCGGCCGTGTACACCTCGTCGCGGTGGGAACGCCGGCCGATCGCGGCGGCTGCTCCGGGGTCGGTGACCGAAGCCACAACCACGGTGTGCCGGCGCGTGAGCTGCGGCAGCACGGAGAGCAGGCCCGACGACGAGCCGGCGGCATCGATCGAGGTCAACAGAATCACCAGGGCCCGTTGGCTGGTGATCTGCCGCACCTGTGCGGGCACCGAAGCCCAGTCCATCTCGATCAGCTCGGGTTCGATCAGGGCCATCGTGTCGACCATCCGGGAGAGGAGCTCCGCCCCTTGCGCCCCCTGAACCCGGCCGCGACTGCGACGGTCGTAGGCGAGAAAGTCGACGCGATCACCGGCCCGCGAGGCGAGCGCGGCGAGGAGCAACGACGCCTCGAAGGAGGAGTCAAGGCGCGGCTCATCATCGACACGGGCCGCAGCGGTGCGCCCTGTGTCGACCACGATGACGACCCGACGATCACGTTCCGGGCGCCAGGTGCGCACCATCACATCATTGCGTCGCGCCGTTGCCCGCCAGTCGATGGATCGCACGTCATCGCCCCGCACGTACTCACGCAGCGAATCGAACTCGGTGCCCTGCCCACGCACCATCACACTGGTTCGTCCGTCGAGCTCCTTGAGTCGCGCGAGGCGCGACGGCAGATGCTTGCGGGAATGAAAGGGCGGCAGTACGCGGATGCGACCGGGTGCGGCCAGCGTGGCCTGTCTGGCCCACAGCCCCAGCGGGCCAACGGAGCGCACTGTCACCTCGCCGACTCGCCGTTCCCCGCGACGAAACGGCGTCAGAGTGATCACGATGCGGCGCCTCTCGCCGACCGGGATACTGACGCGGCTGCGATTGTTTCCTGCGCCGGCCGACGGCTGCCAGGCATCCCTCACGACGCCGTGCAGACGGCGCTTACCGGTGTTGGTCAGATACAACTCGCTGTTGACCGACTCACCGAGCCTCACCCGTGTCGGAAGGATGCGGCGGAGCGTCAGCTGGCGGGGCGACGCGGCGAGAGTCAGATCGACGGCGCCGAGAAGGACCACACCGAGCAGCCACCAGCCGAGCACCGAGGCGGCGGCTTCAACTGAGTTTCCGAGCAGCACAATAGGCACGGCGCCGAGGGCGACGAGAAGAACGAAGCGTCCGGTAACGGTCATCGACGCGACCTAGATCGGAACCTGAA
The DNA here is from genome assembly GCF_056395445.1 of Leifsonia sp. 10L418. Classification (NCBI taxonomy): domain Bacteria; kingdom Bacillati; phylum Actinomycetota; class Actinomycetes; order Micrococcales; family Microbacteriaceae; genus Leifsonia; species Leifsonia sp. 10L418. The sequence goes on from NZ_JBFTJN010000005.1 coordinate 3,912, forward strand.
CCTGTTGCAGGATCGAGCGCAGGATGGCGTCGACGCCGATTCCCTCGAGCTCGGCCTCCGGCCGCAGTTGGATGCGGTGACGCCACACGGGCAATACCATCGCCTGCACGTGATCGGGGGTGATCGACTGATAGCCGTTCAGCCAGGCCCAGGCCTTGGCCGCGGCGAGCAGGGCAGTGGTGCCACGCGGGCTCACCCCCAACTTCACCGACGGGCTGTGCCGGGTCGCCCTGGCCAGATCGACGAGATACGCCAGGACATCGGGACTGGCGCCGACGGCAGACACCGCCTGCTGTGCTTGGGCGAGTTCGTCAGCGCCGAGCACGGCGGTCACCCCGGCGCCGGCCAGGTCGCGTGGATTGAAACCGTTCGAGTGCCGGCGGAGCACCTCGACTTCGGTCTCGCGCTCGGGCAGGTCGAGCACCAGTTTCAGCAGGAACCGGTCGAGCTGCGCCTCGGGCAGAGTGTACGTTCCCTCGTACTCGATCGGGTTCATGGTGGCGGCGACGATGAACGGCTCGGGAAGCGGAAGCGACCGTCCGTCGACACTGACCTGACGTTCCTCCATCGCTTCAAGAAGGGCCGACTGAGTCTTCGGTGGCGTGCGGTTGATCTCATCCGCCAGCATGATGTTCGTGAAGACCGGCCCCTGGCGAAACTCGAACTCGCCGGCCCGAGCATCGTAGATCAGCGAGCCCGTCACATCTCCGGGCATCAGATCCGGTGTGAATTGAACACGCTTCGTGTCGAGGCTGAGTGCATGGCTGAGCGATCGCACCAGCAACGTCTTGGCGACACCCGGCACGCCCTCCAGAAGTACATGGCCGCGCGCCAACAAGGCGATGATCAGTCCGGTGACTGCGCCATCCTGGCCGACGACGGCTTTGCCGACTTCAGCGCGCACCTGAGCCAGGGCTTGACGCAGTGTTTCATCTGTTTCGAGGAGAGTCGTCATCTGTCAATTCTTCCGTGTCGGGGGAGCGGGCGAAGTGGGAGGTGGGGTGTTACCGGGAAGCATTCGTGCGACCAGCGCCTCAAGCTCGGTGAGACGGTCGGACAGGCGGATGAGGTCGCTGTCGTGGTGCGGAACCTCATCGACCAGAACCGCACGCACGTCGGTGACGTTCTGGCCGGTGAGCGCGGAAACGGCGACGATGATCTCCGAATAGTGCGCGGTGCGGGGGAGGCCGAGTCGAGTCGCCAGTCGGCTGAGCGTGCCGATACGCAGGGCATCGATCGCACGAAGCCGGGCAGAATTGCGTGCGTAGAGCCGCGCGCGGCCCTCCATCGTCTCGTTGGCTCTGACCGTCACCGGCAGGTTCTCGGCGACCAATGGGCCGAATCGGCGGCCACGCCAGACAAAGGCGCTGAGCGCGGTGAGCAGCAGAAGCACAAGCACCGGGGTCACCCAGCCCGGGGTCAGCGCGCCGAGCGATGGCGGACCAGTGCGGGGGATATCCGCCAGAGTCGGGAGGTACCAGACGACGCTCTCGCTCTCGCCCAACAGATTCAGAGCGAGAGCGGCGTTGCCAAACGTGGCGATCTCGCCGTTCTGGAACACGGCGGGCTGGGCGACGAGGGTGAGGGTCTTGTCATCGTGAACGAGTTCGACGAGCGAATACGAACCGTCTCCGCTGGGGAAGCACCCGGTCGCAGCGATGCTTGCGTCGGTGATGCGAAGCGTCTGCCCGCCGGGCGACAGCGTGCCGGCCTTGACAGCAGCCGGCACGGCGCACTCGGCGGACAGAGCGTCGGCGGTGCTCACGCCGCCGAACCCCAGACCGGGCGCTGCCGTCTCAAGAAAGGTGAAGTCAGGCGCCGCGACCACGGAGCGGGCGGGGAAGCGCAGCAACTCAGTGAGCTGATCGGAAGACAGGTAGCTGTTTTCGTCAGCGAAGAACAGGGTCGGGTCGGCGGATGTCGACAACGCGGTGGTGGCCTCCTCGAGAGTGTTGACGACGCGCACGCTCACCCCCTGCTGGCGCAACACCTCGACGAGGGCCTGGCTTCCGGCGGGCGCCGGATTTCCCGCAGCCAACGGCACGCCCCCCACCGAGCTGCCACCGGCGATGAGAGAGGCGACCATCGCAACGACCACCGCACCGGCACCGGCCAGTACCCAGAAGAGTGCGCGTCGCCCGGCCGTGCGAACCGTGGGCGTCGACGAGGAGGTCTGTCGGGGAGCCTGCTGCCTCTCGGCCTGACGCTGCGCCCGACGAGTCGCCGCGACAGCCTCTGCTGGTTCCGTGGAGACGGTCATGACAGCACCACCTGGGAGTGGTCATCCGGGGCAATGCTGTGGTCGGGCAGAATCGGCCGTTCCCCGCGCAGCGCGCTTTCGAGGTCGGCGAGGGACGTATATCCGTATTCCGTGCCCTCGGTTCCGAGATAGCGAACCTGGTCAAACGTCACGGCCGCTTCGACCAGCTGAGTTCGGTGGCCGGGAAAGGCGGTCGCGGCAGCGGCGGCGACGTCATGCGCGGTGGTGCCCGGCGCCAATTGAACGATCGTTCGCTCGAAGAGCCCGCGGGCAATTGCCCGAAACATCTCCTCGGAGGCACGGCCCCACTCGCCCGTCGTTGCGGAGGCGAGCGCTGACTTTCTCATCATGTCGGCCGAGCGGTGATCATCCTCGCCAAAAAGCACAGAGGTCGGCTTGCTGCGACGGTTCAGCCGGGGGAGTCCGAAAATCAGAAACGCCGTGACGACGAGGGCTGCCACGATGACGGCCACGATGAGGGGGAGCCACGCGCCGAGCCCCTCGCCGGACGGGACGGTCAACGACTGGACCCAGTCGAAAAACGCCTGGGACAAGCGATCGAACCAGGTCGGTTTGGCTGCCTGATAGGGGGCCTTGGCCAATTCTTCGTTCAGCCACTGCCGTGCTTCCGGCGCGCTGGGGTCAACCGGGATGTCGGCACGCCGAAACGTTTCTGACCAGCCTGTGAATGTCGCGTCAACCACCCCGCTGATCGCGATCATGCTCAGTGCGAGCCCCAACCGGGCGGGGAACTCTGAGTCGGCGTCGGGACCGGACGATACGGGTCAGGGAGTGAGGACGACCCGGGCGCGCCAGAGTGCGCGGCCTCGACGAACCGCGCCAGCTCGAGGTCGAGGCCCTCTTTGCGCATCCGCAGGTCGATGTAGATGAGCGCGGTTGTCGCCGATTGGATGACGGCGGCGACTGCCCCGAGAACGAGCGAGACAAGAAGGATGACGACGTAGAGGATGGCGGACGGCACGAAACTGTCGATCGCCGCATTCGGGTCAACGAGTGAGAAGCTGATCGAGAACAGAAACGTCAACGGAGTCACGACGACCTGGGTGATCACGTTGACGATCGCTGCGACCAGAAACTGCACTCCGAAGGTGCGCCAGAAGTAGCCGATCGTCAGCGACCAGGAACGACGAACCGCCTGACGGATGCTGAGCCGCTCGAGCACAATCAGGCTGGGCACGAGCGAGGTGCGGGTAAACAGCCACACACCGATGACGGCCAGACCCAGTCCACCGAGAATGCCGATCACGACGGCGAGTGCGATCCACATTCCGCCGAGAACTGCGAACACAGCCACGAGTCCGGCGATCAGTCCGACTCCGACGAGCAGCGCTGCAGAGAGAACCAACGTCCACAGCACCAGCGTCCACAGCCGTCGGCCGGCCGTGCGCCAGAGAACAGCGAGTCGAAGCTTCTCACCGAGAGTCGCGCGGGCCACTTCGAGCACGATCACGCCCTGGAGCAGAGCCGAGGCGACAACCGAAAGCGCGATCGGGAGGATCGCCGACAGAACGATGGTGAGGGTGGCGCCCGCCGAGACGGTATCCCGTTCGTCCAGCGGAGCGGAATCGATCCGTCCCACAGCGAAGTAGGTGACGAGCCCGATGGTGAGCAACGAAATGATCAGGCTGGCCGCCTGAACGAGGAGCGCGCTTCCGAACGTCGCCTTCGGATTGCGTTTCAGAACCTGGAACGGTGCGGCAAGCAGGGCGCCGAACCCGAGAGGTCGAAGTGGGATCAATCCGGGCTTCGGCGGCGGGGTCCAGCCGTGCGGTGCGCCCGACGGCGGAGGAAAACCACCGGCGGGAGCCGCAAACTCCCCGTAGCGAGGCGCGTCCGGCCCTGCTCCGGCCGGGGCCGCCGAAGGGCCGGGGGTGGGTGATTGCCAGTTCTGCGGGTCCGTCACGTCACCCATGCTGGCACACCAGCGCACTCGAAGCATGTTCCGAGGCGTTCCGGAGCAGTACTCGGCTACGCTGAGGCCAGAGATTACAGGAGTTGCCGCCTGACCAGGGGGCCTCAAGCGGAAACGGATGAATGAGCGCACGCATATTAGTTGTCGATGATGACCCCGCGCTGGCGGAAATGATCGGCATCGTTTTGAACGGTGAGGGCTTCGACACTCACTTCTGTGCGGACGGCGCGCTCGCGCTCGGAGCCTTCCACGAGACGAAGCCCGATCTGGTGCTTCTTGACCTGATGCTTCCCGGACTTGACGGGATCGAGGTCTGCCGCCTGATCCGCGCGGAGTCGGGAACTCCCATCATCATGTTGACGGCGAAGTCCGACACGACCGATGTCGTCAAGGGGCTCGAATCCGGTGCAGACGACTATATGGTCAAGCCGTTCAACCCCAAGGAACTCGTCGCCCGAATCCGGACACGACTCCGCCCGGCCGCCGTCGTCTCGTCGGCGAATCTGCATATCGGCGACCTGGTCGTCGATGCTGCCGGACACGAAGTGCGACGGGGCGACCAGCGCATCAACCTGACGCCGCTCGAGTTCGATCTGCTTCTGGCCCTGGCCTCGAAACCGCAGCAGGTGTTCACGCGCGATATGCTGCTCGAACAGGTCTGGGGCTACCACTACAAGGCGGATACCCGCCTCGTCAACGTGCACGTCCAGCGATTGCGGGCCAAGGTCGAGGACGACCCGGACAACCCACGTATCGTCATGACGGTGCGTGGTGTCGGCTATCGGGCCGGCGCGGTCGGATAACAGCAATGTTTGCGCGACCAACGGCTGCGCGCACCCCGGTGGCGCTGGGCGGCCGAACCTGGTTCCGCCGGGTTGCTGCGTTATGGCGGTCGTCTCTACAGTTCCGCACCGTCGGCATCACCGTCGTGCTGTCGGGCCTGGCCATCCTGCTCGTCGGCGTCTACATGTCGGTCAGCATCGGAAACGACCTGTTCCAGTCGCGGCTGAACCAGGTGCTGCTGGAGTCGAATCGGGCCACGACAGCGGCGCAAKGGATTCTGGATTCGTCGGATGCCGCAGATCGCGTGCAGGTGCAGGCTCTGCTCGGATCCGCCCGCACCCTGATCACGGCTACCTCGTCCAGCCGGCTGATCGCCGTTCTCCGGGTTCCGGGGCAGGAAGCGTCGTCGGTGATCCCGCAGGACTCGTCGACGTTCGGCGAATCGACCAACGTCATCTCTCCCGAGCTGCGTGAAGCGGTGCGGGCGAATTCCGGTGAACAGTTTTGGCAGTCGGTGACTCTGTCGAACGACGACGGCCAGGACTACCCAGGGATCGTCGTCGGCTCGCAAATTTCGGTTCCGGTCGCAGGGGGCTATGAGCTGTACATCGGCTACAGCCTGCAAGAAGCCGAGGGCACGCTCCTCTTCGTGCAGCGGACGCTGCTCATCGCGGCAGTGGCGCTGATGCTGCTGATCGGGGCGGTCACCTGGATTGTCGTGCGTTTCGTCGTGACGCCGATCCGGGTCGCCGCCGAAACCAGCCAGCGCCTGGCGTCAGGCGATCTTGCTGTGCGGATCCCGGAGAAGGGTGAGGACGTCATCGCAACGTTGGCGCGCTCGTTCAACGGCATGGCGGACAGCCTGCAGAGTCAGATCAAAAAGCTGGCCGACCTGTCGGAGGTGCAACAACGATTCGTCTCCGACGTGTCGCACGAATTGCGCACCCCCCTGACCACGATCCGCCTGGCCGGGTCGGTGCTCTACGATCAGCGCGCCAACTTTCCGCCGGCGACCGAACGCACCGCCGAACTGCTTCACACCCAGGTGGAACGGTTCGAACTACTGCTCGGCGATCTTCTGGAAATCAGCCGCTACGACGCCGGCTCGGTGCAGGTCGAAGCTGAACCCACGAACTTGGTGCACCTGGCCGAGGATGCGATCGACAGCATGCGCTCCCTCGCCGAATCGAAGGGCACCGAACTCAGGCTCGTCGCGCCCGGTGGGCACCTCAACGCCGAGGTCGACCCGCGTCGCATCCGTCGTATCTTGCACAACCTCATCGGAAACGCGATTGAGCATGGTGAGGGCAAACCCGTGGTGGTCTCTGTCGACAGCAACGCGACCGCCGTCGCGCTCTCGGTGCGCGACTTCGGGCTGGGGATGACCGACGCCGACGTCGCCCATGTCTTTGACCGGTTCTGGCGGGCAGATCCATCACGTCAGCGCACGATCGGCGGAACCGGACTGGGCTTGGCAATTTCGCTCGAGGATGCGACGGTGCATGGCGGCTGGTTGCAAGTCTGGTCGAGCCCCGGCGACGGATCCTGCTTCAGACTGACCCTCCCGCGACGTTCACGTGACACGCTCACCGACTCCCCGCTCCCGCTGACGCCCGATGAGGGGCTGGTCGGCGAGATGCCTCCCGGCCTCCTGCTTGACGGAAAGACGACGGAGGGCACCAATGTCTGACTCTCCTCGCCGTTCCCGCCTTCGGGCGTGGGGCGCACTTGCCGTTCTCGCCGTGACGCTGCTCGCCGGATGTTCGGGTATTCCGCGTTCCGGAGAAGTGCAGGCCGGGGCCGCAGCCCCGCCCGGCGACACACTGAACCCGGTCTTTCTGCCGTCCGGCCCCGAGAAGAACGCGAGCCAGGAATCGATTCTGCGCGGTTTCATCGACGCCGCATCGAGCCCGGAGAACAACTACGCCATCGCCCGTAAATTTCTCGCCCCGGCCGACAGCACGTCCTGGGCGCCGGATGCCGGAGTGACCGTCGACGACGGAAGCGGCCGGGTGATTCAAGTCGTCGACGACATGGCGATGCAGTTCTCGGTGAAACCGGTGGCGGAAGTCAATGAGAAAGGTGAGTACCGTGAGGTCGGGTCGTCTGCCCCGGTCACCCTGCTCTACCACTTCGTGCTCGTCGAAGGCCAGTGGCGAATCAGCCAACCGCCCAACGGAATCGTGATCGATCAGAACACCTTCCGCGACGTCTTCAGCTCGCAGGAGATCTATTTTTACGATCCGACCTTCACCTATCTCGTGCCCGATCTGCGTTGGTTCCCGCGAGGCGCTTCCGCTCCGACCAAGATCGTGAACGCTGTGCTTGCCGGCCCCAGCCCGTGGCTGGCGCCCGCGGTGACCACAGCCTTCCCCGAAGGAACAAAACTCACCGCCGACGCCGTGCAGGTGGTTGCACGCGTGGCCCAGGTCGACCTGAACAACGAGGCATTGAACGCGGAACGCGTCACGCTGCAACGCATGAAGGCACAGCTGACGAACAGTTTGCCGTCTGGGCTCTCGGTGACGATCACCATCAACCACAACTCGCAGGACATCGGCGATCTCGGCGATGCTGCTCCGATTGTGAACCCGCGCGGTGATGCCAGGGCGCTGATTCTTCGCAACGACGAGTTCGGGTTCTTGGGCGCCACAGGAAGCTCGCTGACCCCGGTCAGCGGTCTGTCGGACAGCATCGCGACGCTGAAGCCGAAAGCCGTCACACTCGCTGCCGGGCAAGATTTCGCAACGGCGCTCGCCGACGGAGGTGTCTACGGAATTCCTGCCGGCGCGCCGGCGAAACTGTTGGATCCGCGCGCGAACCTCATCGCCCCGTCGGTGGACCCCTTCAACATGGTGTGGTCGGTACCGGCTGATCGCCCCGCTGAGCTCTTTGCCTACACGCCGAGTGGTGAGTCGGTCGCCGTGCCGACGAATTGGCAGGACGCGACTTCGATCACCTCACTCGTGGTCTCCCGGGACGGAAGCCGGCTCATCGCCCTGCTGAGCACCGGCACCGATGTGCGGTTCGTCGTCGCGGCGATCAGCCGCGACAAGGGAATTCCCGTTGCTCTCGGCGAGCCGGTCACGCTCGCCGCTGCTCCGGGCACCCCACTGGGCGCAACCTGGATCGACGACGTCACCGTCGCCTCGCTGACGGTCACCCCGACAGGAACGGAACAAATCGTCGCGCAGGAGATCGGCGGCGTGCGCACCCCTCTCGAGCCGGCCCCGCACAGCGTCTCGATCACGGGCGGGAACACGCTGCGCGATCTTCGAGCACTCTCGGTCGACCAGGGGCTGCAGGTGCAGTGGGGGAGTGGCTGGCAGCAACGAATCGATCACGTGGCGCTGATCGCGACGCAGCAGGGGCTCCTCTAACCGCCCTCACCACTCGCAGCCCGGCAGCGGTTCTCCACGGATGAGGTGCGGGCCCGCAGCCGGCGCTTCCCGTGCGGGAACCTGGCGTCGTGAACCTGCGCGACATCTTCTCTGGGCCGCTCCTCGACGCGTTCGCCGTGGTGGTGCCGACCGCCTGTGCCGGCTGTGGCCGGCCTGACCGTGGGATGTGTGCCGCCTGCCGGTACAGCGTGCGACCGCATGTCCACACGGTGTCCAGGGGCGCATTGACGGTCTGGTCGGCTCTCGAATATGCCGATGAAGCCCGGCGAGTGATCGCCGCATACAAGGATGGCGGGAGAACCGATGTCGCGCCGATTCTGGCCGTGGCGCTCCAGAGTGCGGTGCGGGCGGCGCTCGCCGCCGACGAGTCGTTGGATGCCATGGCGCAGGCCGGCTCCCACTCCCACGAAGACCGGGCACGCGGGGTGCGGGTGGCGACGATTCCATCGTCGTCAGTGGCCTGGCGCCAGCGCGGCTTCAGCCCCGTCGGGCTGCTCCTTGCCCACGGAGGCATCGTTGCGGGCAACGTCCTCCGACAGCTCGGCATCAGTCGTGATCAGGTGGGTCTCGGCGTCGCCGAACGGAGCCTCAACAAGCACCTCTCGCTCGTGGCTCGCGGTCGGCTCGACGGCCAGGACTTCCTGATCGTGGATGACATCCTGACGACCGGTGCCACGCTCCGGGAGGCGCAGCGTGCGATTGTGGCCGGCGGAGGGCGGGTTATCGGATGTGCGACGCTCGCTGAAACTCGACGCCGTCATCCCCTCACCCAGCACTCACAGGAAACTGTTCCGCAAATGCTGTGACTTATCTCTCAAGCCCCGCTACGGTGGTCCTAAAGGCGCGAAACAATCGCCCGGATTTGGGCGATTCGCCAGATCTGGAGGTCGTCATGGAAACTATCATCGTCGGACGAAATCTAGGGATCACCGACCGGTTTCGCGAATACGCGACCGAGAAGGCAGAGAAGATCGCGGCGCTGGCCGACAAGGCACTCGCTCTTGAAATCAAGGTCAGCCGGCACAGCGAAAAGAACGGTGCGACCGGCCCCGATCGAGTAGAACTCACGCTCATCGGCAAGGGTCCGCTCGTGCGGGCTGAAGCAGATGGATCCGACAAGTACGCGGCATTCGACGTTGCCCTCGGTCGACTTCTCGAACGAGTTCGCCGCGCGAAAGACCGCAAGAAGGTGCATCGTGGTGGCGCTCACCGCCCGACCTCGCTTCACGACGCGTCGGCAGACGGCTTCAGCGTCGTTGACATCACCCCGGCCACCAGCGAAACACTGGAACGGGTACGCACAGGGTCGATTCCCGTTGTCGGCAGTGAAGCCGAAGGCGAAGAGATTGAAGAGGTGTACAGTCCGGTCGTGATCCGGCGCAAGGTGTTCGAGGCCGCTCCCATGACCGTCGATGACGCGCTCTATTTCATGGAACTCGTCGGACACGACTTCTATCTCTTTCAGGATGCGACGTCACTGCGACCGAGTGTGGTCTACCGCCGGAAGGGTTGGGATTACGGCGTCATCGAACTGGGCGAAGTCTCAGAGGAATCGGAACTGCGGGAGGCAGCTGCCAGCAGTCGCAGCATCTGACCAAGTAGCATTGCTAAAGTTGCCGGCTGTGTCGGCGCGCTGTGTCGGTAGCAGGCTGTGCCGGCAATAAAACATGGCGTCCGACCGGACGACAGGCGTGGCTTGCGCCGTGACGACTAGTGGAGTGCATTCGTGGCCTCAATTCTTGAAAAGGTTCTTCGTGTAGGAGAGGGACGCATCCTGCGTCGTCTCGAGAACTACGCCAAGGCGATCAACGCGCTCGAGGAAGACTTCAAGGGCCTCAGCGACGAGGAACTGAAGAACGAGACGACGACCCTGCGCGAGCGCTACTCGAACGGAGAGTCGCTCGATGATTTGCTGCCGGAGGCCTTCGCCGCTGTGCGTGAGGCCTCCACCCGCACCCTCGGCTTGCGTCACTTCGACGTACAGCTGATGGGCGGGGCAGCGTTGCACCTCGGCAACATCGCCGAGATGAAGACCGGTGAAGGCAAGACTCTCGTCGCGACGACAGCCGCGTACTTGAACGCCATCACCAGCCGCGGTGTGCACGTGATCACCGTCAACGACTACCTGGCGAGCTACCAGAGCGAGCTGATGGGGCGCGTCTTCCGCGCCCTCGGGATGACGACCGGATGCATCGTGTCCGGTCAGACCCCGGAGCAGCGTCGCGAGATGTACGCCGCTGACATCACCTACGGAACCAACAACGAGTTCGGTTTCGACTACTTGCGCGACAACATGGCGTGGCAGACCTCCGACATGGTGCAGCGCGGGCACTACTTCGCCATCGTCGATGAGGTCGACTCGATTCTCATCGACGAAGCTCGCACGCCGCTCATCATCTCGGGCCCCGCATCGGGCGAGGCGAACCGCTGGTTCACCGAATTCGCCAGCCTGGCCAAGCGACTTGTTCCGGACGAAGACTTCGAGGTCGACGAGAAGAAGCGCACCATCGGCGTGCTCGAACCCGGCATCGAAAAGGTCGAGGACTACCTCGGCATCGACAACCTGTACGAGTCGGCGAACACGCCGCTGATCTCGTTCCTCAACAACGCGATCAAGGCCAACGCGCTGTTCAAGAAAGACAAGGACTACGTCGTGATGAACGGCGAGGTGCTGATCGTTGACGAGCACACCGGCCGTATCTTGATGGGGCGCCGCTACAACGAAGGCATCCACCAGGCGATCGAGGCCAAGGAAGGCGTCGCGGTCAAGGCCGAGAACCAGACCCTCGCCACCGTCACCCTGCAGAACTACTTCCGTCTCTACTCCAAGCTGTCCGGCATGACCGGTACCGCCGAGACCGAGGCTGCCGAATTCATGAGCACGTACAAGCTCGGCGTGGTTCCCATCCCGACGAACAAGCCGATGCAGCGCATCGACCAGTCGGACCTCGTGTACAAGAACGAAGAAGCCAAGTTCAACCAGGTCGTCGAGGACATCGTCGTGCGCCACGAGAAGGGGCAGCCGGTTCTGGTCGGAACGACGAGCGTCGAGAAGAGCGAATACCTCTCCCGCTTGTTGGCCAAGAAGGGCGTGCGCCACGAGGTCCTCAACGCGAAGAACCACGCGCGTGAGGCAGCGATCGTTGCCCAGGCCGGCCGACTCGGTTCGGTGACCGTCGCCACCAACATGGCTGGACGTGGCACCGACGTGATGCTTGGCGGCAACGCGGAGTTCCTTGCCGTTGCAGCGATGAACGCGAAGGGCCTCAGCCCCGTTGAAACCCCTGACGAGTACGAGACGGCTTGGGACGACGTGTTCGCCGACGTCAAGTCCGGTGTCGACGAGGAGGCCGAAAAGGTCATCGCGGCCGGCGGACTCTACGTGCTCGGCACCGAACGTCACGAGTCGCGTCGAATCGACAACCAGCTGCGCGGACGCAGCGGGCGTCAGGGCGACCCGGGAGAGAGCCGCTTCTACCTGTCGCTGACCGACGACCTGATGCGCCTGTTCAACGCCGGCGGTGCTGAGGCATTGATGGGACGCCAGGGCGTTCCCGACGACCTCGCCATCGAATCAAAGATCGTCAGCCGGGCCATCCGCAGTGCTCAGTCGCAGGTCGAAGGCCGCAACGCCGAGATTCGCAAGAACGTGCTCAAGTACGACGATGTGCTGAACCGTCAGCGTGAAGCGATTTACAGCGACCGCCGCCACATCCTCGAGGGCGACGACCTGCACGACCGCACGCAGAAGTTCCTCGAACAGGTTATTGACGAGGTGCTCGAGGTGCACACCGGAGAGGGCAACGGCGACGACTGGGACTTCGACGCCCTGTGGACCGAGCTGAAGACCCTGTACCCCGTCGGAGTCACGATCGATGAGGTCGTCACCGAGGCCGGAAGCCGCGGCAAGATCAACCGCGACTTCATGCGCCGAGAAATCCTCTCGGATGCCAAGCTCGCCTACCAGAAGCGCGAAGAGTCCCTCGGATCTCCCGCGATGCGCGAGCTCGAACGTCGCGTCGTTCTCTCGGTCATCGATCGCCGCTGGCGAGACCACCTCTACGAGATGGACTACCTGAAGGACGGCATCGGACTGCGCGCGATGGCGCAGCGCGACCCGCTGGTCGAGTACCAGCGTGAAGGCTACGCGATGTTCCAGCAGATGATGGGGCAGATCCGCGAGGAGACCGTCGGCTTCTTGTTCAACCTCGAGGTCGAGGTCAGCCAGGGCGCAGACGCCGTCGCCGGGCCGGTCGTCGCGGCCAAGGGCCTCACCCCCGCCGAAACGGCAGAGGAGAAGCTCAGCTACACGGCTCCGAGCGATTCCGGCGGAGTCGAAGTGCGCAACCAGCGCGGTCAGATTCAGCAGGCGGCAACGGATCGGGCTCGTCGCGCCGCGGCCCCGGCCCCCGCCGAGGCTGAGGCTCCGGCAGCGCCGGCCCAGCGCGGTGCCTTCGGACAGACGGCCCCCGCCGAGGCTCCGGTCAACCGAGCTGAGCGTCGCAAGAAGAAGTAGCACGAAGAAATGAACGAGCCGGTGGCCTGAACAGGCCACCGGCTCGCGTGTTTAAGCTGAGCGCATCCGGCTCTCCGGCTCTCCGACAGCGGTCGCCAGTTCTGCAACTTTTGACCGATGCGGCGGCCCACCGGGCCGGGCCAGACTAGGAGGCATGATGAAACTCTTCTATGCCTCGTTCAGCTACATGGTGCTCGGTGTGCTCTCCGGCCTGTACTACCGGGAATTCACCAAGACGAATGACTTCACCGGCCAGACCCAACTCGGTCTGGTGCACACTCACCTGCTCACCCTGGGCTTCATCGTCTTGCTCATCGTGCTGATCCTCGAGAAGCAGTTCACGCTGTCACGCAGCCCGCTCTTCAACTGGTTCTTCTGGGTCTACAACGCGGGTCTCATTCTCACCTCGGCAATGCTCGCGGTACACGGTTCCCTGACCGTCGTCGGACAGGAATCGAACAGCGCCATTGCGGGAATCGCGGGGCTCGGCCACATTCTTCTGTCAGTCGGAATGGTGCTGTTGTTTCTGGCTCTTCGCGCTCGCCTGGTCGCACAGCCCGACGTCGCCGAGCCGGTGACAGCGAACGCATCGTCGTCGAAATAGCTCCCGCGATCTAGAGCACGTTGATGGCGCTGGCACGCCAACGGCGATCCAGCCCTTCCAATCGCAGGGCGACGGCCCTGACGCGCGCTTTGGTGTGCACGATGACGACCGCTTCAATGACACCGTCGCGGGGTTCCGACATGCTGATGTGCCCGATGACGAGTGTCGGGCGCTGCACGCGTCGCCCGGTAGCTGCTCGGGCGCGGGCGGAGAGCACGACCCGCGTCAGGAGATGCTTGTAGACGTCGTCGCTCACCCAGCGGGCCAGCTGGTCGAGCTCGCGCGCACCGGCGAGCACCTCGATGACGCACCGGGTGAGGTTGATCAGAAGCGGTTCAGGGTCGGGAAGCTGGCTGCGGCCACTCGGCTGCATTCCGAAGAAGTCATCATCCGGGACGACGTTGCTCCGTGAAGTTTTCTTCGGGGTGGCTCTCGCCACGCTGTCGTTCATCCCAGCTCCGATCTGCGTCACCAGGGAGGTGCCCTGCACCATCTGGTCTTCGGGTGTGCGCATGTGATCTCTCGCGAGGCACCTCCCCCCATTCGGGGGGCGGGTGTCTTGGCGGACACTCAACCAGGCTCTACCGGTCTTGTCTAGGTCGCGGAGGCGACCTGTGGATAACCTTTTCCCGCACAAGCCCCGACCGATAGGTTCGGGATGTGCGCTGGGATAACTTGTTCGACGACCTCGAGGGTCAGCTTGAGCATGAGCTGACCCTCGACGAAATTGACCTCCAGGCCGAGGAGGAACGGTTGCGTCTCGGGCGCCTGACGCTCCGCAGCCGGCTCGTCGGACTCGGCAGTGCGTCTGTCGTGCGAGTCGGGCTGGTGTCGGGGGATACCCTCACCGTGCGCCCGACAACGTTTGGTCGAGACTGGCTCGCCGCCGACATCCTGAACGAGAATCGGGGCTCGGGCAGCGACTCAACGGGAGCCATGTGTGTGCTGCCGTTCACCGCCGTGAGCAGCGTCGTACTTCGGGCCGAGCAGATTCCGCTCTCGCTCGGCGACGAAGGAGAGTCGGCGGCGCGATTCGTCGAACGGATCGGCATGCCCTTTGTGCTCAGGGACCTGTGCCGAAGACGAAAAAGAGTGACTGTCATCACAACGACGGGCGAGATCTCCGGCACGATCGACCGGGTCGGACGCGACCATTTTGATCTGGCTGTCCATGCCGCAGGCGCATACCGGCGAGCGGCGGCCGTCACCGAGTTCCGGATCGTGCCGGTGGCGCATCTCGTGCTGGTGAAACTCGACTAGTCGTCTGCTCCGGTTTCTGGGGCGGTGCCGGAACGAGAGATGGTGTCGGGCTGAATGATTCGGCCGCCGGAGAGCTCCGGAATGTTGCCGAAGTCCGACTGCTCCCAGAGGGCGATTCGCCGTGCCTCTTCGTACTTGGCCTCAATGTACGACTCCAGTACGACGCGTTCCACGCGCCAGGCCCGTGAGGTTCCGATGCGAATAGCGGGAAGCTCTCCGGTTCGCACCAAATCCAGCGCCTGGGAGGCGGTGAGGTTCAGGATCGCCGCCGTGTCAGCGAGCGTCAGAAAGCGCCCCAGTGAGTCGGCGGACACGGAATCGGTCATGATCCGATTATGCGCCGGACGCGGTGACTACTTTCGTGTGGGTGAGGAGTTGTGGATAACTTCTGCGTGACATTTCCCAAACCACGACGATAGAGCCGAAGGCTTAACCCGATGGTGGGTTCAGGGCAGGGGATGTGAGCTGATGAACGCAGCCGTACGATCCGGGCGGAACAGGTTCTGGTTCGACCCACGGTTCTCGATCGGGATCGGATTGGTGATCACGGCCGTCCTCGGCGTCGTCGCGATTGTCGCGAACTCCGACGCGACCACTCCGGTGCTTGCCGCGCGAGAGTCGCTTTCGGCCGGGGACACGATCTCGCGGTCGGACCTCAGAACGGTGCAGGTACGGCTGGGAAGCACGGCGGGCCACTATCTCGTCCCCGATGCCCTCCCTCCGGACGGACTCGTCGTCACCCGCACCGTCGCGGCCGGCGAACTCGTTCCGATGAGCGCGATCGGCACCCGGGAAGGCATCACCAGCACCAGCATCGTCGTCAGGCTGGACGGTACGTTGCCCGCATCGATCGGGTCAGGTTCCGTCGTTGACGTGTGGTCGTCCCGGGCGGCGGAGAACGGAGCGTTCGGTCCTCCGGCCGTGCTCGTCGACKGAGCAGAAATCGTGCGCCTCGTCGCCGCGTCGGGCTTCATGGCCGATGAGGGCACATCCGTCGAGATTCTGGTGCCGAAGCAGGACGTGGCCGCTGTTCTCGAAGCGATGGCGAACGACAGCGCCATTGCGGCGGTTCCGGTCAACACCCGAGTGGAGCCGTGACCGTGGCGACGTTTGCCTTAGCTCTCGACAATGCGCTCGAGGATCGCCTGCTCCTTGACCTGATCGAACACGGGCACACGGTGGTCGCGCGCTCGTCGACGGCCGACGAGCTCGTCGTCGTGCTCGGGCGCACAGTGCCGGATGTGGTCTTGGTGCTCGCCGAGCGCCCCACGCTGACCGCGGCGCTGTTGGCCGCGTGCGATGAACGCGGGGTACGGCTGATCGCCCTGATCGGCTCCGACCCCGGACGACGCCACGCTGCAGCGCTCGGGCTCTACGAGGTGCTCGACGCGGAAGCGGGCTGGCCGGCCATCGAGGCGATGATCAACGCGGAGGTCCCGGCGCCAGATCGGGGAGACCAGACCCCCGCGGGTGCCTTCCCCTCTCCCTGCACGGTCTTGGCCGTGTGGGGGCCAGCCGGGGCGCCGGGGCGCACCACCCTCGCGATCAACATTGCGGCGGAAATCGCCGCGACCGGTCACACCGTCGCACTCGTCGATGCCGACACCTATAGCGGCTCTGTTGCCGCCACGCTGGGCATGCTCGACGAAGCACCCGGTTTCGCCGCTGCGTGTCGGCTGGCCGGCGCCGATGCACTGACCCAGTCCGAGCTCGAACGCATCGCCCAGCGGTACACCTCGGCGCACGGCGCATTCTGGGTGCTCACCGGCATCGGGCGAGCCTCACGGTGGCCCGAACTCTCGACTGAACGCATCACCCGGACGCTCGCGGCGCTCCGGCAATGGGTCGAGTACGTCGTGATTGACACTGGGTTCAGCCTGGAAAGCGATGAGGAATTGTCCAGCGACCTCTTCGCGCCGCGCCGGAACGCGGCAACGCTCACTGCGCTCGGCGCGGCAGACCACGTTGTGGCGTGCGGGTTGGGTGACCCGGTCGGGATGGCGCGATTCTTGCGTTCCTGGGTGGACCTGGCCGACGTGCTCACCACCCGGCGGCTGACTGTCGTGATGAACCGGGTGCGGTCAAGCGCCGTCGGCCTCGACCCGAAAGGTCAGATTCTTCACACGCTGCGCCGCTTCGGGGGCATCGACGGGATCGTCTTGATCCCCGACGATCAGCGGGCCGTCGATGGCGCGGTGCTGAGCGGGCGTCCGCTGCAGGATTCTGCACCGAAATCGCCGGTACGGGCGAGCATCCGTCGTCTGGTGACGACCGAGATCCTCGCCGCTCCGACCCCGGTCAGGCCGAAGCGGTGGCCGCTTCGCGCGGCGAAAGCACAACGCGCATTCAGCTGAGGCGCCACCGGAGAGCACCCTCGCCTGCCGGGCTGCGGCGTGGCGGCATCCGTGGCCGTAGGCTAGTGATCGTGTCGACGCTTAGTGAACTCGTACTTGCCCAGGGCCTCAGTAGTGAAGAAGATGTGGACTGGCTTCACATGCTGGTCGCCGATGGCCAGCTGATCGCCGACCTTGCGTTCGCCGACATCGTCGTGTGGGTGCCCACCGACGCAGGAAGCTTCGTCGCCGTCGCGCATATGCGTCCGTCGAGCGCTGCAACCTTGTTCTACCGTGACTTCGTCGGGCAGAACATCAAGAACGAATGGCGCAAGCAGGTCACCGAGTGCTTCGAGACGGCGAAGATCGTCGATACGACCGCACCCGACTGGTACGAAGAGACCCCGACCCGGGTGCGCGCCATTCCGGTCATGCGTCGACTGTCGACCACTGGCGCCCAGGTGACGGATGCCCCGGTCGCGGTGCTCACCCGGCACACCAATCTGAGCGAGGCGCGCACTCCCAGCCGCCAGGAGCTCACCTTCAACGATTGCGCCAACGACCTGTTCGTGATGATCGCCTCCGGCGACTTCCCGGACTTGGGCGCCCCCACCGGACCGCGGCGTGGAGCGCCTCGCGCATCAGACGGCCTGATTCGCCTCGGCGTCGACGGAGTGACCACCTTCGCCAGCCCGAACGCCCTGTCGGCGTTCAACCGCATCGGTTTCGCCGACGAGCTGGAAGGCGAGTCGCTGGCCGAGGTCACGACCCGGTTGCTGACCGGCAACGCCGTCGTCGACGAGTCACTGCCGCTCGTCGTGACCGGACGCGCGCCCTGGCGCACCGACATCGAGGCCCGCGGGGTGACGGTGTCGCTGCGCGCCATTCCGATTCGCAATCGAGGCGAGCGCATCGGAGCGATCGTGCTCTGCCGCGATGTGACAGAACTGCGCCACCAGGAACGTGAGCTCATCACGAAGGATGCCACGATCCGGGAGATCCACCACCGGGTGAAGAACAACCTGCAGACCGTGGCGTCGCTGCTGCGCATCCAGGCGCGGCGCACCCACTCCGAAGAGGCGCGCGAAGCCCTGGCCCAGGCCATGCGGCGGGTGGCGGCCATCGCCGTGGTGCACGACACCCTGTCGGAGGGTCTCAGCCAGAGCGTCGACTTCGATGCGGTGTTCGACCGCGTGTTGCTGTTGATCGCCGAGGTGGCCAGCGCTCACAACACGACGGCGCACCCGAAGAAATCGGGAGCATTCGGCATTCTCCCGAGCGCCTACGCGACGCCGCTCGCGCTCGCACTGACCGAACTCGTGACGAATGCCGTCGAGCACGGCCTGGCCGGACGCGAAGGCGAGGTGTCGATCGAGGCGGAACGCAACGAGGAAACGCTCACCGTGCGTGTGCGCGACAACGGTTCGGGGCTGCCCGAGGGCAAGGTCGGGTCCGGCCTCGGCACACAGATTGTGCGCACCCTGATCCAGGGCGAGTTGAGCGGCACCATCGACTGGCACACCATGATGGGCAGCGGCACCGAAGTGACCATCGAAATCCCGCTGCGCTACATGCAAGAGGGCTAAGCCAGCTCGCCCAGCTTGAGCGTTCCGGTCGAGTTTCCCTGGTCTAACAGGGAAACTCGACCGGAAGTGTCACACTCGGCGCAGGGGGCGAAGCGCGGGTACGCAAAAACGTGGGCCCTGGGAGCAGATGATCGGGGATCATCCGCTGCCAAGGCCCACGGTGAAAAGGTTGCGGCTGTTAGGAAGCGCGACGGGCGCGTGCGGCGCGACGCTTGAGCGCGCGACGCTCATCCTCGCTGAGGCCACCCCAGACGCCGGAATCCTGACCGGTCTCGAGAGCGTACTGTAGGCACACCTCGGTGACGTTGCAGCGTGCGCACACGGACTTCGCCTTCTCGATCTGGTCTACTGCGGGACCAGTGTTGCCGACCGGAAAGAAAAGCTCCGGGTCAGCAGTGAGGCAGGCAGCTTTATCGCGCCAATCCATGGGGGTGCTCCTTTATTGCGGGGGTGCATGGCCGATCGGCCGAAATGCGGATGAGTGCCGGTTGCAGGAAAAGTTCAGATCCGCGCAATTCGTGAATATGCACATAAGATCGGCTCACGTCCCTGTGAGCGTCAACCGGGCTTCAAATATGGTCCCATAATAGGGGGACCAAATCAATAGCTTTGTATGGGATTCCTCTGTGAACGACCAGTCTGACCCGATCAATTTCGAGGCGCCGCGTCCGTCGCGCCCGGTACGTCCACCCGCGCTGCGCCTGATCACGGTGTTGCTCGTCGCTGAGGCGCTCCTGTTGTGGGTCGCCGTGGCCTGGTTTGTGCTCGAACTTCTCACCGCGACTCCGTCGTCGCTTGCCGGCGCACTGGTGATCCTGGCGATCGTCGTGATCGCCGCGATCGGCGTCAGCGTGGTTGCCTCGGGGGCCGCCCGCGGCAAGTCCTGGATGCGCAGCCCTGCCGTGACCTGGCAGCTCATGCAGATCGCGGTGGCTGTCGGCTGTTTCCAAGGCCTGTACGCGCGGCCCGACCTCGGCTGGGCCTTACTGATCCCGTCTCTGGTCGTGCTCGTGCTGCTCTTCACTCCGCGCGTCATCGACGCAACCCGCAACACCGGTTCAGGAAACATTTCGCAATCGGAATAGTTTTCACCGGTTGAATCGTTGAGAATTGCATGGTCATGACATCCACAACAGCAACCGGCGCAGTGCACGCCCCGGACCACCACGTCGAAGCAGCACGCTCCGGTTGGTCTGAATGGCGGGCCGCACGGTTGGCGTCGGTGGTTGCTCCGACCGGAAACCTGTCGCTGATCGAGACGCGCTGGCTCGACGCTGAGGCACCGTCGTTGAGTGCTGACGAGGCACTGGTCGGCCAGGCCGACACCGTCACTGCAACGGTGCTCGGGCGCCGGAACCTGGTGACGGGACAGCCGGAGCGCGGCATCCGTCTCTGGGATGCGGCATCACCGTCGATCACGAACTTCGATACCGTCACCGCCTGGGAGTTCAACCCCGAGTGGGTCGTCTCCGCAGAGTTCACCCCGGTCGACGCCGACCGCACGATCCCGTTTGAGCACATTCGCGACAACGGAGGCACCCGCGATCTCGTGGTCCCCGGCGACATCACCTTCACTCTTGACGGTGTCGACTACACGTTCAGCGCTTTTGACGACGACGGCACTCTGCTGCTCGTCTTCGGTGACGCCAGCAACGGTGGCGACGGTCCCGACGGAAGCTACGAAGCAGGACGCTTCTTGTTCGTGCACCGGGAGGCCGCCGAGTTCGGTGTTGCCGGTCCCGTCGTGCTCGACTTCAACCGCGCCTTCGTGCCGCCGTGTGGTTTCTCGATTCACTACAACTGTCCGTTGCCACCGCGGAACAACCGTTTCTCATTTCCGGTCGAAGCCGGCGAGAAGGCTGTTGTCTTCACTGGTGGCCACACCCTCTACTAACCGCGATCTGCTTATGCCTCGATTCATTCGATCGAGGCAGTTTGCACACGGTTGCCGGGCGGCGTCGATGCTGCGTCCGGCTTCACACACAGCACAGGAGAACATTCGTGAAGAAAAGTACGTTGGCCATCATCGCCACCGCCCTCACCGCAACCCTGGCCCTCGCCGGGTGCTCGCCGTCGTCGAACGGTGACGCATCCGCGGCGAAAGCCATCGAGGTCGGCTCGATCTATGAACCGCAGAACCTCGACAACACCGCCGGCGGCGGCCAGGGCAGCACCGAGGCATTCAACGGCAACGTCTATGAGGGGCTGTTCAAGCTCACCGATGACGGAGCTGTGGAGCCGCTGCTCGCCGCGTCGAACACGGTCAGCGAAGATGGCTTGACCTACACGTTCACCCTCGTCGACGGCGTGACCTTCCACTCCGGCAAGGCGCTCACGAGCGCTGACGTCAAGGCGAGCATCGAGCGCGTCACCGCCCCGGACTCGCAGTCGGCCCGCAAGTCGAGCCTCGCTGTGATCTCCGGCATCGAAACGCCCGATGCGAAGACGGTTGTCGTCAACCTGTCGAGCCGCTCGATCTCACTGCCCTACCTGCTCAGCTACGTCTGGATCGTCAACAGCGAGGCACCAGACCTGAAGACCGCTGAGGACGGCACCGGCCCGTACACGCTCGGCACCTGGAAGCGCGGCAGCTCGCTGAGCCTCGAGGCCTGGGACGGCTACTGGGGTGAGAAGGCGAAGAACAAGGAAGTCGTCTTCAACTACTTCACCGACGCGACGGCCCTCGGCAACGCGCTGCTGACCAACCAGGTCGACATCGTCACGAGTGTGCAGAGCCCGGATGCGTTGACCCAGTTCAAGGACAACCCCGACTTCACGGTCAACGATGGCAAGTCGACCACCAAGGAGATCCTGGCGTTCAACGACCGCGTGGCACCGTTCGACAACGTCGACGTGCGCAAGGCGCTCTACTCGGCGATCGACCGCAAGAAGCTGCTGAACTCCATCTGGGGCGACTACGGCACCCTGATCGGATCGATGGTTCCGCCGACCGACCCGTGGTACGAAGACCTGACCGGCGTCAACCCGTATGACACGGAGCTGTCGAAGACGCTGCTCGCGCAGGCCGGCTATCCGAACGGTTTCGAGTTCACCCTCGACACCCCGACCTACGACCCGCACCCTGCGGTGGCGGAATTCGTCAAGAGCGAGCTGGCCAAGGTCGGCGTGACGGTGAACATCAACTCGATTAGCTCCGACGAGTGGTACAGCAAGGTGTTCAAGAGCCAGGACTTCGAGGCGACCCTGCAGGAGCACGTCAACGACCGCGACGTGGTCTGGTACGGCAACCCCGACTTCTACTGGGGCTACAACAACCCGCAGGTGACCCAGTGGGTCGCCGAGGCCGAGCAGTCCGCCACGACCGACGAGCAGACCGCCAAGTTGAAGCTGGTCAACGAGCAGATCGCGAAGGATGCCGCCAGCCTCTGGCTGTACCTCTACCCGCAGATCGTCGTCGCCGCGAGCGACCTCACCGGCTACCCGGTGAACGGCCTCAACTCGCAGTTCTACGTCTACAACATCACCACGAAGTAGCGGATGTCGTTGGTCGAGCCTGTCGAGACCCGGTCACGGGATCTCGACAGGCTCGATCACCGCGCAGAACGGTAACCTGAAAGCACCATGATCACGTATCTGCTGCGCCGCTTCGCCTTTCTGGTGGTGTCGCTTCTGCTGGCCATGGTGGTGCTGTTCCTGCTGCTGAGGCTGCTGCCGGGCGATCCGGCCAATGCGCTCCTCTCCGTGAACGCGACACCGGAGCAGATCGCAGCAGCTCAAGAGCAGGTCGGCAGCAATCTGCCTCTTGGGGAACAGTTCGTCGCCTGGTTCGGTGACATGCTCACCCTGAACCTCGGTGACTCTTTCATCAGCTCCCTGCCGGTCGGACCGGAAATCATGGCCCGGCTCGCCGTCACCGTGCCGCTGACGCTGATCTCGTTCACCCTGGCCCTGGTGCTCTCGCTCTTCGTCGGCTTCATCGCCGCCTGGAAAGGCAACACCTGGTACGGCGCCGGACTCTCCGCGCTTTCCCAGCTCGGCGTCGCGGTACCGGCGTTCTGGGTGGGCATCCTTCTGGTCAGCGCATTCTCGGTCAACCTCCGCTGGTTTCCGTCGGGCGGTTTCCCCCGGGACGACTGGGCGGACCCGGCGGCGGCCCTGCACTCGCTCGCCCTGCCGATCTTCACCATCACCATCGTGATGACCGCATCGATCTCCCGCTATGTCAGGTCGGCGACCCTCGACGTGCTCGGGAGCGATTACCTGCGCTCGGCACGCGCCCTCGGCTCCGGATTTCGTGAGGCGATGTGGCGGCACGGCTTGCGCAACGGCTCGGTGCCGGTGATCTCGATTCTCGGCATCGAGCTGGCGACGACCTTTCTCGGCGCCGTCGTCGTCGAGAGTGTCTTCACCCTGCCCGGACTCGGGAGCATGCTCTTGAAAGCCATCGCTCAGCATGACTACCCGAACATCCAGGGGATTCTGCTGTTCTCCACCTTCGTCGTTCTCGTGATTGGATTCGTGGCCGACATCGTGCAGCGCCTCATCGACCCACGACTCCGCACCAGCGTCTCGGGGAACCGATGAACGCCGCGGCCCTGGTGAGAACGGATGCGCCCGCCCCGGCGCGTCGGCGGACGCGTCGGTCGACGACCCTGACGATCGGAATCATTCTGGTCGGGGCCGTGCTGATCACCGCGCTCATCTCCCTGTTCTGGTTGCCCTATCCGTTGGCCGACACCACCGGCGGACGGCTCGAAGCGCCGAGCGCCGAGCACTGGCTCGGCACCGACAAGCTCGGCCGGGATCTGCTCAGCCAGTTGATGGTCGGTGCCCGCATCGCCTTGATCGTCGGTGCCGGAGCCACCCTGATCTCCGCGGTCCTCGGCATCTCGCTCGGCCTGACCGCGGCATTCGCCAGCGATTGGCTCGACGACACCCTCTCGGCCGTCCTCGATATCCTGATCGCATTCCCGGTGCTGCTGCTGGCGATGCTCATCGTTGCCGCGCAAGGGGCGTCGCTCTGGTCGGCGACGCTGGCCATCGGCATCGCCATGTCCGCGATCGTTGCCCGGCTCACCCGGGTGCTGGCCAAGCGCGTGCTCGGCACGCAGTACATCACCGCCGCGCGCACCTCCGGCACCAGCTGGCCCGGGATCATCGTGCAACACGTGATGCCGAACATCGCACCGACGCTGGGCGTCAACCTGGCCCTGCAGTTCGGCATCGCCGTGCTGGCCGAGGCCAGCTTGTCGTACCTCGGCCTCGGGGCGCCGCCGCCCAACGCGTCGTGGGGGCGGATGCTGCAGGAAGCACAGGGAACCGTCGCAACAGCCCCGGTCGGCGCAATCGCCCCCGGTCTGGCCCTCGTCGTGCTCGTGATCGGTGTGAATCTCGTCGCCGATGGGCTGCGGGACGTGGCAGACCCGACGCGGAGGAGATCACGGTGAGCCTGCTTTCAGTGTCTGAATTGACCGTTGCGACGACCGGCGGAACGCGGCTGGTGCGCCGGCTGTCATTCGATCTCGCGGCGGGGGAGCGCCTGGGCCTGATCGGGGAATCGGGGTCGGGCAAGTCGCTGACCGCGCTCGCGATCACCGGTTTGCTCGCGCCGGGACTCGGCGCGCTCGGCAGCATTGTGCTCGGCGGAACCGAGGTCGTCGGGGCCGACGAACGCACACTGGTGACGCTGCGTGGACCCGTGGCGGCTGTCGTCTTCCAGGACCCGCTCTCGGCGCTTGACCCGCTGATGCGAATCGGTGCCCAGCTCTCTGAGCCCCTGCGTCGGCATCAGGGGCTGCGAGGTGCCGCGCTCAAGCAGGCGGTGACTGATGCGTTGACCGAGGTGAGCCTGCCCGATCCGGAGCGCATCAGTCGGTCGTACCCGCATGAGGTGTCAGGCGGTCAGCGGCAGCGGGTCGCCATCGCCTTGGCGCTTGCGTGCCGCCCAGAACTGCTGATTGCCGACGAACCGACGACGGCGCTGGACGTGACGGTGCAGGCCGAGGTGCTCGACCTGCTTGATCGAATCGTCGCCGAGCGCAACATGGCGCTGCTGTTCATCAGCCACGACCTCGCCGTCGTGGCGCGGATGACCGATCAGGTGATCGTGATGAGTGCGGGTGAAGCCGTGGAATCCGGATCGTTGGCGGCGCTGCTCGCCGCGCCGGGGCATCCGTACACGGCCGAGCTCGTCAGAAGCGCACGCACCCTCGACGCCGCATTGGAACTCTCATGACCGCGCTGCTGGAGCTTCAGGGCGTCGGTTTCTCGTATCGGAGCGGGGCGCGAGCCGTGGACGATGTGTCGTTTGCGGTCACCGCGGGCCGCAGCGTCGGGCTCGTCGGTGAATCGGGGGCCGGCAAGACCACACTGGTGAAACTTCTGCTCGGACTCGCCACCCCGACCAGCGGGACGGTGCTCTTCGACGGGGTGCCGCTCGTTCCCCGTGATCGCGCGCAGATGCGGGAGTTTCGGCGCAGCGTGCAGACTGTGTTCCAAGATCCCTATTCGTCGCTCGATCCCCGGCAGAACGTGTTTCGGATCGTTGCCGAGCCGCTCACGTCGCTCGGGATCGCGTCGGGGGCCGAGTTAACCGCCCGGGTGAATGCCGCGTTGGCGGCCGTGCACTTGCCCGCGGATGCCGCGACCCGGTTTCCGCATGAATTCTCGGGTGGCCAGCGGCAGCGCATCGCGATCGCCCGGGCGATTGCACCGGGGCCGCGCCTGTTGCTCGCCGACGAGCCGATCAGCGCGCTCGACGTGACGACCCGCATCCAGATCATGGAGCTGCTGGCCGAACTCGGCCGCACCACCGGGCTGACGGTGCTGATGGTGTCGCACGACCTGAGCGTGGTTGCGGCGCTCTGCGCGGAGACTGTGGTGTTGCAATACGGCCGCGTTGTGGAGCAGGGGGACACCGCGTCGGTGCTCGGCGCCCCCCGCGAGGAGTACACGCGGCGACTGCTGGCCGCCGTGCCGCGGTTGCCCGCGCTGTAGCCCGCCGGGCCTGGCCTGTCGAGAGCGCCCGGCGGAGGCCTCGACAAGCTCGACCACCGGTCTGGCTACGCGTCGATTCCCAGCTTCTTGCGCAAGCTCGCCACGTGACCAGTGGCCTTGACGTTGTAGAGCGCCCACTGAATGATCCCGGCCTCGTCGATGACGAAGGTGGAGCGCAGCACGCCGGTGACGATTTTGCCGTACAGGTTCTTCTCGCCGTAGGCGCCGTACGCGTTGTGCACGTCGAGTGACTCGTCGGAGAGCAACGGAAAGTTGACCGCGTCGTGCTCCTGGAACTTCTTGAGCTTCGCCGGGGCATCCTTCGAGATGCCGAGCACCTGGTAGCCGGCCGCCTTCAACGAACCGAGATTGTCGCGGAAGTCGCAGGCCTGGGTCGTGCAGCCCGGGGTCATCGCTGCCGGGTAGAAGTAGACGACGACCTTCTGGCCCGCGTAGTCGGATAGCGAAACGGCCGCGCCATCCTGGTCGGTCAGGGTAAAGGTGGGAGCGGTGTCGCCAACGGCCAGGCGGGTGGATTCAGTCATGCTTCAACGGTACCCGCTTGCGGCTGTCGTGTTGCGGCGCTAGTGCGTCGGAGCGTTGGCGAACGTGGTGAGCAGACGCTGCAGCGAGTCCAGGCGAGCCTTGCCGGTTTCACCGATGGTGCCGGCTTCGACGGCTTCCATGATCGCGCAGTCGGGGGAGTCCGGCAGATGCGTGCAGCCGCGTGGGCAGTTCTCGGCGAGGGTGGCGAGGTCGGTGAACGCCTTGAGGATGTTGTCGGTGTTGATATGTCCGAGCCCGAACGAGCGCACACCGGGAGTGTCGATGACCCAGCCGCGACCGGCGTCCGTCTCCAGGCGCAGTGAAATCGTCGACGACGAGGTGTGCCGGCCACGACCGGTGACGGTGTTGACGACGCCGACCGCACGCTTGGCGTGGGGGACCAGGCCGTTCACGAGAGTTGACTTGCCGACGCCCGAGTGGCCGACGAAAACGGTGTCGTGACCGATCAGCGCCTCGGAGATCTCGGCGAGCGGCATCACGTCTTCGCGGCTGCGGAAGACCTTGAGGTCCAGCCCGGCGAAGTTGCTGAGGAACTCGGCCGGGTCGGCGAGGTCGGTCTTGGTGATGCAGAGGATGGGCGTGACGCCGGCATCGTAGGCCGCGACGAGGTAGCGGTCGACGAGACGGATGCGTGGCTCCGGATTCGCCGCGGCGACCACGATGAGCATCTGGTCGGCGTTGGCAACGATGACGCGTTCGACGGCGTCAGTGTCGTCGGCGCTGCGGCGGAGCAGCGTGGTGCGCGGCACGATCCGCACGATGCGGGCGAGGCTGCCCTCCGCCCCCGTCGTGTCGCCGACGATGTCGACGCGGTCTCCGGTGACGACTGCTTTCTTGCGCAGCTCGCTGGCCCGCGCCGCGGTCACCCGGCGTTCTTCGGGGAGTCCCTCGTCGAGCATGACCGTGTAGCGGCCGCGGTCGACCGAGAGGATGCGCCCGGTCAGCGCATCTTCATGCCCCGGCCTGGTCTTGGTGCGCGGCTTGTTGCCCTTGCGGTTCGGTCGTACGCGCACACTCGATTCGTCGAATTCGGGCTCGTCGTCTTCGTCGGTTGTCCACCAGCTCATCGGAGCACGGTCCTGATCGCGTGCTGGGTGCTCATCTAGAGCACAGCCTCACCGATGAGGTTCTGCCAGAGTTCGGGGAACTGCGGCAGCGTCTTCGCGGTGGTCTTGATGTTCTCGATCTCGACGCCGGCCACAGCAAGGCCGATGATGGCGCCGGTGGTCGCCATCCGGTGGTCGTCGTAGCTGCGCCAGACGCCGCCGTGCAGCGGGCGCGGCTCGATGTGCAGGCCGTCTTCGAGTTCGGTCACCTGACCGCCGAGACCGTTGATCTCGGCGGCGAGGGCGGCGAGACGGTCGGTCTCGTGATGGCGAATATGCCCGATGCCGGTGATCGTGCTCGGGGAGTCGGCCAGCGCGGCCAGGGCGACCAGGTTCGGCACGAGCTCACCGCCGGTCGACAGGTCGAGTTCGACGCCACGGATGCTGGCGCCGCCGGTGACCGTGAGGCGATCGCCGTCGCGGGTCACCGTCGCCCCGAACAGCGGGAGCAGGTCGATCAGGTCGGCACCGACCTGGGTGGTTTCGGCCGGCCATCCGGTGATCGTCACGCTGCCGCCGGCAACGAGCGCTGCGGCGAGGAACGGGGCGGCGTTGGACAGGTCGGGTTCGATGTCGACGTCGGCCCCCTGGATGGCGCCGGCCGGCACGATCCATTCGCCGACAGCCGGGCTTTCCACGGTGACTCCGCGCGCGGCAAGGGTGGCGATGGTCATTTCGATGTGGGGGAGGCTCGGCAGGCGCTCGCCGTCGTGGCGGAGGTGCAGGCCGTTCTCGAACCGGGATCCGGCGAGCAGCAGGGCGGAGACGAACTGGCTCGAGGATCCGGCATCGATGGTGACCTCGCCGCCGGTGAGCGAGCCGGTCCCGTGCACGGTGAACGGCAGCGCTTTCCGCCCGTCGTCGTTGATGTCCGCGCCGAGCGCGCGCAGCGACGAGACCGTGGTCGCCATCGGGCGACGGCGGGCGCCTTCGTCGCCATCGAAGGTGGTCGGGCCGAGCGCCAATGTCGCGACGACGGGAAGGAACCGCATCACGGTGCCGGCCAGACCGCAGTCGATCGTGGTCGAACCGAACAGTTCGCCGGGAGTGATGCGGAGGTCGTCGCCATACGCGCCGTCGCCGGGAACCGATTCGATCGTCGTGCCGAGTTGGCGGAGCGCCGCAACCATGAGGTCGCTGTCGCGGGAATGCAGGGGAGCGCGAAGCAGTGAGGGGGTCTCGGCCAGGGCCGACAGGACGAGTTCGCGGTTGGTCAAGGATTTCGAGCCCGGCAGGCCGAGAGCGGCGGTGAGGGGGCCGTGCGCGACGGGCGCCGGCCAGAGCACGTTGGCGTCGTCGGGCGCGTTGTCGCCGTAAGGGTTGAACTCCGGCTTGGAATATCTCGAGATCAGCATCGGTTATCAGAATAGTCGGTGCAATCAAGATGAGGGAGGTCCGGTGGCTGTTCAGCTGCTTCTCGAACGACCAAGCATGCCCCAGGCCAACGGCCTAGGATTGCCGGTGATGACTTCAGACACGCCGCTTCCCTCCACCGTGCAGGAGACGACTGAGCTGGCCGATAAGAGAGACCTGTTCGAAGAACAGGCGATGCCTTTCATCGACCAGCTCTACGCCGCTGCAATGCGTATGACGCGCAATCCGTCGGACGCGCAAGACCTGGTTCAGGAGACGTTTGTCAAGGCGTTTGCCGCCTTCAAACAATTCGAGCAGGGCACGAACCTCAAGGCGTGGCTCTACCGAATTCTCACCAATACCTTTATCAACACCTACCGCAAGAAGCAGCGCGAGCCCTATCAAGGCACGATCGATGAACTCGAAGACTGGCAGTTGGGCGGGGCCGTTTCGACGACGGCGATGGCGAGCAGGTCGGCCGAGGCCGAGGCGATCGATCACCTGCCCGACAGCGCCGTCAAAGACGCGCTCCAGGCCATCCCTGAAGACTTCAGGCTGGCGGTCTACTTCGCGGACGTCGAGGGCTTCTCCTACCAGGAGATCGCCGAAATCATGAAAACACCGATTGGCACAGTGATGAGCCGCCTGCATCGGGGCAGACGGATGCTTCGCGATCTGCTGTCCGGCTACGCCGCCGAGCGCGGGCTCGGCATGGGGCAGACAGCAAGCCAAAAGAATTCTGGGAGTGGAAAGAAATGACCGACTGTGGATGCGAGAAAGCCAAGGCTGAACTCGAAGAGTACATGCGCAACGAGCTCTGTGGAGAAGATGCAGCGGATGTGCGTGAGCACCTCGCGAGTTGTGCCGACTGCAGCAGCGAACACCTGGTCGGGCGCACGCTCACCGAGGTGATGCAGCGTGCCTGCAAGGAAAGCGCCCCGGAAGACCTGCGCGACATGGTGCTGCTGAAGCTGCGCGCCATCCAGTCAGCGCACTAAGCCTCTCGTCAGAACCGGGCCTCTCGTCAGCGCCAGGCCTCTCGTCACGAGACCTCTCGAATAGAGCTGAGCAGAAACGTGGCGCCGGTCGGGTCATTGACCTGTGCGAACGTGCCGAATTCGGTGTCCCACGGCTCGCGCTGTACCGCACCGCCCAGTTCGGCAACCCGTCTCGCCGCATCCGCCACATCGGACACCCCGAGGTAGAGCAGCCAGTGCGAGGGCATGCCGGGCGGCAGATAGTTGTCAGAATCGTAGATGCCCCCGGTGAATCCATCACTCGGACCGAATGTGCTGTAGCGAAACTCGTCGGTGTCGGAGAGTGGCGTCAGCTGTAGCCCGAAGACGTCTTCGTAGAACGGAACCGCGGCGTTCCAATCGCGGGTGCTGAGCTCGATCCAGACCGGAGTTCCGGCCTTGCCGAATCTGCCGAACCCGGTATGTGCCGCCGACTGCCAGATGCCGAAAACCGCGCCGGACGGATCGGCGAGAATCGCCATGCGCCCCTGTTCGCCGACGGTCATCGGTGCGGCGAGCACCTGGCCGCCTGCTTCGAGGGCCAGAGCGGTCGTGGCGTCGGCATCCGCGGTGGAGAGATAGGTCGTCCAGGAGCTGCGTTGCACCTCCGTCTCCGGCATGGCTCCGGCGAGACCGGCGACCTGTGCGTCGCCGTTCCAGAACGTGACGTAATTGCCGTACTCCGGCCCCGACGTTGTGGCTGTCCAACCGAAGAGCGAGGTGTAGAAGGCCAGAGCGGAGGCGGGATCGGTGGACATCAGATCGACCCAACAGGGTTCTCCGAGGCGGGTGGTGTCGTGAGCGGGCATGCTCGGGCTCCCTTCGAGCGCAGCGTGCGGTCAGCCTACGACTGGCCGGTAGTCCCGGCAAGGGTGTCACCCGTCTCTGCTGGTGCCGCCGCCGAAGTATGCCAGCGGCGGCTCGACGGAAGACGCCAGGTCTTGGCACGACCCTGGAAAGCAGCGGCGCCGACTGTTATTCTCGGCATCCAGCCGCTGAAGTCCCACAGGCGGCCGCAGTCGGTCCCAGACCAGAGGAGTCCACTCTCATGGATGCACCGAAGCCCGTCGCCCAGCTGCTCGCCCGCGCCGTCGACCTCGCCATCGAGAACGTGCGCAACAACGGCGGCCCGTTCGGGGCCCTCGTCGTCACAGCCGACGGTCGTGTCTTCGAGGGGGTGAACCGCGTGACAGCCACGCTCGATCCGACCGCGCACGCGGAGGTCACCGCCATCCGCTCGGCCTGCCAGATGCTCGGCACCTTCCACCTCAGCGGCGCGACTCTCTATGCGAGTTGTGAGCCGTGTCCGATGTGTCTGGCATCCGCCCTCTGGGCGCGCATCGACACGGTCTACTTCGCCGCCGATCGCACGGATGCGGCGGATGCGGGCTTCGACGATGCCGTCTTCTACGACTACTTCGAGGGCTCAGGGAGCGTTCGGTCACTGATGCCGGTCGAACGCGTCGACCTCGGCACCGGCGTCAGCGTCAGGCCGTTCGTCGAGTGGAACAGCACGACGACCCACATCGACTACTGAGGGCGAGTGCCCGCGAGGTTGTGCGACGACGACGCTCGACGAGCGGCGGACCGCACCCGCCTCGATGAGCTGCAGCATCCGCGCGGCCGCGCTGACCGCGATGGTCGCCGGTTCCTTGCCCCGGATGCCGCCAATGCCGATGGGGGTGTCGATGCGGGCCAGTTCGGCGTCGCCGTGTCCCGCCTCACGCAGCTGCTTCTGAAAACGCGTCCACTTGGAGCGCGAGCCGATCAGCCCGATCGAGTCGAGGCCGGCCGTGCGAAGTGCCGAGTCGCAGAGCGCGAGGTCTTCGAAGTGATCGTGGGTCATGATGAGCACGTGTGAGCCAGCGGGCAGCTCGGCCAGGATCGATTCCGGAACCGGCGTCACGTGCACTCTGAGCTCGGCGACGCTGTCGGCGAGCACGCGCAGTCGCCCGCCGGTGAGCATGTCGACCCGCGAGTCGACCAGGTGCAACTCGATGTCCTGCCGGCTCAGGATCCGGGCGAGCTCCAGCCCCACGTGGCCGATGCCGAAGATGGCGACCGACGGCCTTATTCTGATCGGTTCCAACAGCACGGTCACCTCCCCTCCGCAGCACTGAACCCCGTACTCGACGGTGGCCTTGTCACTCAGCTGCAGGGTGAGCAACTCCGGCTCATTGCTGCCGGAGCCGAGCATCCGGCGCGCGCGACCAACCGCCGTGGCCTCGAGGTTGCCACCGCCGACCGTGCCCCAAAGTCCGTCGGACGAGACCACCATCTTGGCTCCGCTGTTGCGCGGAGCATGCCCGCGCACGGCCGCCAGCGTGACGATGACGGCGGGCGTGCGCTGCGCGCGCAGCCGCTGCACCTCGTCCACCCAGTCCACGATCAGGTCCCGGCGGGTGTGAGGGAATCGTCGGCGGGCAGCGCGGGCGCCGCATCGGCATCCTGCGCCGCAGTGATGGCCCAGAACACGGCCTCCGGCGTGGCCGGCGACGCCAGTGCGACGGAATAGCCGGTGGGGCCGAAGCCGGCGATGGCCTCGCGGAGCGCCTCGCGCGCGCTGAATGCGAGCATGAGCGGCGGCTCGCCAACGGCCTTCGAGCCGTAGATGGCCCCGTCTTCGGTGGCGTGCGCGAGCAGGGTGACCCCGAACTCCTCGGGCATCTCCGAGAAGCTCGGCAGCTTGTAGGTGCTCGCCGACTGGGTGAGCAGGCGGCCGCGGCCGGGCCCGTCGCTGGTGTCCCAGCGCAGCTCTTCGAGCGTGAGCCAGCCGACGCCCTGCACGAAACCGCCCTCGATCTGGCCGAGGTCGATCACAGGGGAAAGGGAGTCGCCCACATCGTGCACGATGTCGACCCGTCGCACCCGGTAGGTGCCGGTGAAGCCGTCCACCTCCACCTCGGCCGCCGCAGCCCCATAGGCGAAGTACTTGAACGGCTCGCCCTGCATCTGTTCCTGATCCCAGTGCAGACCCGCGGTGCGGTAGAAGCCCGCCGCCCACAGTTGAACGCGCTCCAGATAGGCGGTGGCGGCAAGTTCGGCAAAGCTCATCGATGGGCCGGTGCCCGGCGCACTGACCTGGCCGTGCGAGAAACGGATGTCGCCGGCATCCGCCCCCAGAATCCGCCCGGCCACCTCGGCCATGCGATCGCGGATCTGGTCGCAGGCCTGCTTCACCGCCCCGCCGTTGAGGTCGGAACCAGACGAAGCGGCGGTCGCGGAGGTGTTGGGCACCTTGTCGGTGCGAGTGGGCGCCAGACGCACCACGGAGGGAAGCACGCCGAGCGCGGTCGCCGCCACCTGCAGCATCTTGGTGTGCAGCCCCTGGCCCATCTCGGTGCCACCGTGGTTGATCAGCACGGAGCCGTCCTTGTAGACGTGCACAAGGGCGCCGGCCTGGTTGAAGGCGCTGAAGTTGAACGAGATGCCGAACTTCACGGGCGTGACCGCAAGGCCGCGCTTGACGTCGGGGCTCGCAGAGTTGAAAGCCGCGATCTCGGCGCGTCGCTCCTCGACCCTGCTGCCTTCGAGCAGCTCGCCCCAGACGGCACCCAGCCGCTCGGCGTGCCGAACCGGCTGGCCATAGGGGGTGGACTGGCCGGGCACGTAGAAGTTCGTGCGGCGCAGCTCAAGCGGATCGATTCCGAGCTGGGGGGCACAGCGGCCGAGGATGTCCTCGATCACGAACATGCCCTGCGGGCCGCCGAATCCGCGGAACGCAGTCTGCGAGGTCTTGTGGGTGAGTGCGATCCGGCCGTGGGCGGTGAACGCGGGAATCCAGTAGGCGTTGTCGATGTGGCAGAGCGCACGACCCAGCACGGGTTCAGAGAGATCGAGGCACCACCCGCCGTCGGCCGTGAGCGTCGTCTGCAGGGCGAGAATCCGGCCCTGTTCGTCGAAGCCCACTTTCCACTCGGCATGGAAGGGGTGGCGTTTGCCCGTCATGGTGATGTCCTGCGTGCGGTTCAGCCGCAGCCGCACCGGCCGGCCGGTGAGCGTGGCGCCGAGCGCCGCGATCGCCGCGAATCCGTGCGACTGCACTTCCTTGCCGCCGAACGCGCCGCCCATCCGCAGCGACTGCACGGTGACCGCATTGTCGCCCCGGCCGAGCACGTGCGCCACGATGCTCTGCGCCTCGGTCGGATGCTGGGTGCTGCACTGCACGAACACCTGACCCTCCGTGTCGACCTCCGCCAATGAGGCCTGCGTCTCGAGGTAGAAGTGCTCCTGGCCGCCGATCTCGGTGACGCCCTCGAACACCCAGGCAGCACTCCCCATAGCGGCCTCCGCGTCGCCTCTGCTGACGGTGCGGGCAATCCCCTGAAACGACTCGGCCGCGATTGCCTCCGCCACCGTGATCAGCGAGGGGAGCGGCTCATACTCCACCTCGACGGCGGCGGCGCCGAGGCGCGCGGCCTCCTGCGTCTCGGCGAGCACCCAGCACAGCGCGTGACCGAAATACATGGCCTCGCTGGGAAAGAGCGGCTCGTCGTGCTTGGTGCCGGCGTCGTTGAGGCCGGGCACATCGGCCGCGGTGAGCACGCGCACGACCCCGGGCACCGCGAGTGCGGGCGCGGTGTGCAGGGTGACGCGGGCGTGCGCGTGGTCGGATTGCACCGGCCACGCAGTGAGGATGCCGCTCCGCTGGGCTGCGATGTCGTCGGTGTACGCCGCGAGTCCTGTGACGTGCAGTGCCGCACTCTCGTGCGGCACGCGTGTGCCGACGACGGCGTCGGCCGGGCGTTCGGAGAGCGACGTCACGGGCGCACCGCCCGGGCCTCGTGGGCGGTCTGGCTGTACAGCTTCAGGATCGCCCGGTTCAACATCAGCGAGCGGTAGTCGGCGCTCGCGCGGTGGTCAGACATCGGGGTGCCCTCCGCACCGAGCACCGCCGCTGCCGCACGTACCGTCTCACTGTTCCACGGCTTGCCCACGAGGGCCGCCTCGGTGGCGAATGCGCGCAGCGGTGTCGCCGCGACGCCGCCCAGACCGATCCGGGCGGATGCGACGATGCCGCCGTCCCCGCCGTTCGGCTCGATGTCCAGCGCGAACGCGACGGCCACGCTGGAGATGTCGTCAAAGCGGCGCTTGGCGATCTTGTGGAAGGCGGCGACCGGTGCCAGGGGCACGGGGATCCTGATGCTGCGGATCAGCTCGTTCGGACGCAGCACCGTCGTGCGGTATCCGGTGAAGTAGTCCGCGAGATCGACTTCGCGTTCCCGGATCTGGTCGCCATCGGCTGAGGCAAGCACGACGCTCGCGCCGAGGGCGAGCAGCGCCGGAGGCGCGTCGCCGATGGGCGAGCCCGTGCCGAGGTTTCCGCCGAGGCTGGCGCGATTGCGGATGAGGCGGGAGCCGAACTGGGGAAAGAGCTCGGCCAAGAGCGGCACGCGCCCGGCGAGGATGCGTTCGGCCTCCGACAGGGGCACGGCGGCACCGATCTCGATCATCCGGTCACCCACGGTGAGGGTGCGCAGCTCGGCCAGCTGATCGACGGCGACGACGAGAGGGGCGCGTCGGCCGCGCAGATTGACTTCGACGCCCCAATCGGTCGCGCCGGCGATGAGCACGGGCGCCGGGTCGGCGCCGAGCAGCCGCAGGGCATCGGCCAGGGTCACCGGGCGCACAAAACGGCCGTCTGGGCCGTCGACGTCGGCGGCGACGGGTGGGGGAGGAGCGAGTGTGCGGCGGGCGGCGAGCGCGTCGTCCTCCGCCGGTTCGCCCAGCGCATAGGCGGCGTCACGGATGGGGCGGTAGCCGGTGCACCGGCACAGGTTGCCGCTGAGGGCGTGCAGGTCGAAACCATTCGGCCCGAGCTCGTCGTGCCCGGTGCCTCGCCCCTGCTCTTCGGCGTCAGGCACGCGGTCGCTGCGGTAGAACTCGGCGGCCATGCTGCAGACGAAGCCCGGCGTGCAGTAGCCGCACTGCGAGCCGCCCGCTGCGGCCATCTCCCGTTGAACGGG
Organism: Leifsonia sp. 10L418; assembly: GCF_056395445.1. NCBI lineage: Bacteria > Bacillati > Actinomycetota > Actinomycetes > Micrococcales > Microbacteriaceae > Leifsonia > Leifsonia sp. 10L418. The sequence goes on from NZ_JBFTJN010000005.1 coordinate 39,553, forward strand.
GTGCAGGCGCTCGGGGGTGCCGAGGCCTTCGGCGGTGACGAGTTCCTGTCCGTTCAGCGCGGCAACCGGCACGAGGCAGGCGTTCACCGACGTCCAGCTCGTGCCGCCGCTTTCGGCGGGTGTCGCGACGAGAATCGCACATGCACCGCATTCACCCTCGGCGCAGCCCTCTTTGCCGCCGGTGAGGCCGATGCCCCTCAGCCATTCCAGTGCCGTCGTGTGTGCGCTCGCCGCACGCACGGGGCGGAGCTGCCCATTGACCGTCACGCCGATGTTATTCACGGTGAGGCTCCTCACGTTCTGCGGTGCGATCGGTGCGCGCATTGCCGGCGAGGCGAGACGCGGCGCTGCATTCGACCTGCCGAGGGTGTGTGCCGCCGTGGCCGCACGCGGGGCCCCCGAGTTGTCGAGAGTCTAATACTCGGCCCTGCGGGCGCGCCAGGTATCGGGAATGCCGCCGTTCCGAACAGCCGCGTTCTGAACATCGGTGTTCCGAAGAAGGCCTCTGCCATGGCGGAACAGGCGTTCCCACGGCAATAATGTGCATCACACGAACGTCTTCTGCCGCGACCGGAGCCAGAAAGGACAGGTGGCATGACGATTGAAGCCACCCGCATCCCGAACATCGATGGGGCCACGGAGATTCTCACACCAGAAGCTCTCGCCTTCGTGGAGGAGCTGAGCAGGCGGTTCGACCCCACCCGCCGCGAGCTGCTCGCAGCTCGTGTTGTGCGACGAGAGCACGTCTCCCGCAGCGGATCCCTCGACTTCCTCCCCGAGACCCGCGCGGTGCGAGAGAGCAGCTGGCAGGTGGCCGACGCGCCCGACGACCTGCTCGACCGCCGCGTCGAGATCACCGGCCCAGCTGTGCCGGCCAAGATGGCGATCAACGCGCTGAACTCCGGAGCGAACGTGTGGCTGGCCGACCTCGAGGACGCGAGCTGCCCCACCTGGGAGAACGTGGTTGGGGCCGTGCTCAACCTCCGCGACGCCGCGCGCGGCACCATCGCGTTCACCTCGCCCGAGGGCAAGGAGTACACGCTGCGCACCGACATCCGTCGTCCCACCGTGGTGACCCGTCCGCGCGGCTGGCACCTGAACGAGCGACACCTCCTGGTCGACGACGTGCCCGCGGCCGGCGCACTGGTCGACTTCGGCCTTCATTTCTTCCATACTGCGCAGCTGCTCATCGCCAACGGGCACGGCCCTTACTACTACCTGCCCAAGATGGAGAGCCACCTGGAGGCCCGCCTCTGGAACGACGTGTTCGTCTTCGCGCAGAGCGCCCTCGGCATCCCGAGAGGTACCGTGCGCGCCACCGTGCTCATCGAGACCATCCCCGCCGCGTTCGAAATGGATGAGATTCTCTGGGAGATTCGCGAGCACGCCTCTGGCCTGAACGCCGGCCGGTGGGACTACCTCTTCAGCATCATCAAGTACTTCCGGGACGCCGGCCCGGGCTTCGTGCTGCCCGACCGGGCGGCAGTGTCGATGACCGCGCCGTTCATGCGCGCGTACACAGAACTGCTGGTGAAGACCTGCCACCGCCGCGGCGCCTTCGCGATGGGCGGCATGGCCGCCGTCGTGCCGAACCGCAACGACCCAGAGGTCACCGCGGTCGCCTTCGAGAAGGTGCGCGCCGATAAGACCCGCGAGGCGAACGACGGCTTCGACGGCTCCTGGGTCGCCCACCCCGACCTGGTGCCCATCTGCCGCGAGGTGTTCGACGCCGTGCTCGGTGATAGGCCGAACCAACTCGCCCGGCAACGGCCCGAGGTGGAGGTCACGGCCGCGCAGCTGCTCGACGTGGCATCCGCCGGAGGGAAGGTCACAGAGGAGGGCTTGCGCGCCAACCTCTACGTGGCGGTGGCCTACACCGCCGTGTGGCTCTCGGGCAACGGGGCCGTCGCCATTCACAACCTGATGGAGGACGCGGCCACCGCCGAAATCTCCCGCTCGCAGGTGTGGCAGCAGATCCGCAACGCCGTCACCCTCGCCGACACCGGCCACACCGTGACCTCCGAGCTCGTCAGCCGGATTCTCGAGGAGGAGACCGAGCGCCTTCGCGGTGAGGTCGGTGAGGAGACGTTCGTCGCCCACTACCTCCCGGCCTCCCGGCTCATCGCCGACCTCTGCCTCAGCGAGGAGTACACCGACTTCCTCACCACGGCCGCCTACGAGCTGGTGGAGTAGAGCATGGCTCCGGCGCTCCGGGTGCGATCTCTCAGTTCCGCCGACCTCGCCGGCATCGATGAGCGGCTCGCCGCGAGCGACGAACTGCTCGCCACCGGCTACCCGGGCGACGACGGATCGCGCCAGCCGGTGCACACCGTTTATCTGCCCGCCGACGCCTTCAGCCCCGGTCTTGCCGGCGAGTGGGGGGAACGCGCCCTCGCCGCCGTCGACGAGCACGGCGGCCTCGATCGGCTCGCCGAGATCGTGGGTCAGGATGCGGCGCTCGCCGCCGTCGTCATGCCTCGGGTGCGGGCGAAGCTCGAGTCCGAACCGATCGAAGACCTCCGACTCGACTTCGAAGACGGTTACGGCCACCGGGGTGACGAAACCGAAGACATCGATGCCGTGCGCGCGGCGCAGCGGCTGGCCGAGGCCGTGTCAGCGGGCACGGCGCCGCCGTTCATCGGCATCCGGTTCAAGAGCTTCGAGGCTCCCACCCGGGCGCGCGGGCTGCGCACCCTCGACCTCTTCGTGACGACGCTGGCCGAGGCCGGAGAGCTGCCGCCCGGCCTCGTCTTGACGCTGCCGAAGGTGACGACGGTGGCGCAGGTGCAGGCGATGGCGGATGCCGCAGCCGCGCTGGAACGCGTGCACGCGCTGCCGTCGGGGCGGCTGCGCTTCGAGGTGCAGGTCGAGACGCCGCAGCTCATCCTCGGGCCGGACGGCACCTCACCGGTCGCCAGACTCGCCCACGCCGTTCCGGGCCGCATCAGCGCGTTGCACTACGGCACCTACGACTACAGTGCCGCACTGCAGATCGCCGCGCCCTACCAGTCATTGGACCACCCGGTTGCCGACCACGCCAAGGCGGTGATGCAGCTCGCGGTGGCCGGAACCGGCATCCGTCTCTCGGATGGGTCGAGCAACATCCTGCCCATCGGCGACCGCACCGTCGAGGCGTGGCAGTTACATGCCCGGCTGGTACGGCGCTCGCTGGAACACGGTTACTACCAGGGCTGGGATCTGCACCCCCACCAGCTCCCCACGCGCTTCGCCGCGAGCTACGCCTTCTATCGCGAACGTTTCGACGCGTCGGCCGTGCGCCTGCGCGCCTACCTCGAACGCACGCAGAGCGCGTTCCTGGATGAGCCGGCCACGGCCCGCGCGCTCGCCGGCTTCGTGCTGCGCGGCGTGCACTGCGGCGCGGTCTCGGCCGACGAGGTGCGCTCGGTCATCGGAATCGACGAGGGGCAGCTCGCCGCTCTCGCGCACCCGCGGCCCGCCGCCCCCTGAACCGCGACCCCAGGAGAACTCATGAGCAGCTACTACACCCCAGCGGGCGGCCTCCCCGCCCAGGCTCAGCTCCTCACCGACCGCGCCATCGTCACGACGGCCTACACCGTCATCCCGAAGGGCGTGCTGCGCGACATCGTGACGAGCGCGCTGCCGGGGTGGACGAAGACGCGATCCTGGATTCTCGCCCGCCCCATCGCAGGCTTCTCGACGACCTTCGCGCAACTCATCGTGGAGGTGCAGCCGGGCGGCGGCGCTCGGAAGCCCGAGCCCGAGGCCGGCGTCGAGGGAGTGATCTTCCTCACCGCCGGGCGGATGACGCTCACCCTCGAGGGCGAGACCCACCGGCTCGACCCCGGAGGCTACGCCTACCTCGCGGCGGGGGCGAACTGGTCGCTCGCCAACGAGGGCGCCGAGTCCGCGAGTTTTCACTGGATTCGCAAGGCGTATGAGCCTCTCGAGGGTCACACGGCCAGCTCGTTCGTCGCGCGCGACCAGGATGTGGTTCCACGCGAGATGCCGGGCACCGACGGCGCGTGGGCCACGTCCCGGTTCGTCGATCCCGACGATCTCGCGCACGACATGCACGTGAACATCGTCACGTTCCAGCCGGGCGGCTCCATCCCCTTCGCCGAGACTCACGTCATGGAGCACGGGCTCTTCGTGCTGGAGGGCAAGGCGGTCTACCGGCTGAACGACGACTGGGTGGAGGTTGAGGCCGGGGACTTCATGTGGCTGCGGGCGTTCTGTCCACAGGCCTGTTATGCGGGTGGCCCCGGCCCGTTTCGCTACCTGCTGTACAAGGACGTCAACCGTCAGATCCGGCTGTGTTGAGTCGAGATGTGCTGAGTCGGGCTGTGCCCCACGCGGCTTTCGACCTCGTCATCCGTGCGCGGCAGGTGCTGACACCCGATGGAATCGTCGCGGCTGAGGTCGGCGTGCGGGACGGTGTCATCGCCGCCGTCGCCCAGTTGCCCAGTGGCGGCGCAGGAAGCGGGCTCGCCGGGGCCGTCTCTGTGCAGCTCGGCGACGACGAGACGCTCATCCCCGGTCTCGTCGATACCCATGTGCACGTCAACGAACCCGGGCGCACCGAGTGGGAGGGCTTCGCCTCCGCCACGAGGGCCGCCGCCGCGGGCGGAGTGACCACCATCATCGACATGCCGCTCAACAGCATTCCGCCCACAACATCCGTCGGCGCACTTGCTCTCAAGCGCGCGGCCGCTGCCGGCCAGTGCTTCGTCGACGTGGGGTTCTGGGGCGGGGTCGTTCCCGGCAATATCCGAGAGCTCGCGCCGCTGCACCGCGCGGGCGTGTTCGGCTTCAAGTGCTTTCTGCTGGACTCCGGCGTCGACGAGTTTGCGCCGGTCACGGCCGACGAGATGGAAGAGGCCATGCGCGTGATCGTCTCCGTCGACTCGGTGCTGCTCGTGCACGCGGAGGATGCCCACGTCATCGACGGCGCCCGCACCGGAGGCGGTCGGGCCTACGCGAACTTCCTCGCCTCGCGGCCGCGGGAGGCGGAGGACACAGCCATCGCCGAGGTGATCGAACGGTCGCGCCGCACGGGAGCCCGCGCGCACATCCTGCACCTCAGCTCCGCTGACTCTCTCCCGCAGCTGGCGGAGGCCAAAGCGCAGGGCGTGCGTCTGACCGTCGAAACCTGTCCCCACTACCTCACGCTCTGCGCCGAAGACATCCCCGACGGAGCGACCGCGTTCAAATGCTGCCCTCCCATTCGCGAGGCGGCCAACCGTGACGCCCTCTGGGAGGGACTCAAGAACGGCATCATCGATTTCATCGTCTCCGACCACTCGCCCAGCACGGCCGACCGCAAGTTCGCCGGAGGCGGCGACTTCAGCCTGGCGTGGGGCGGCATCGCCTCCCTCCAGCTCGGGCTCTCGCTCGTCTGGACGGAGGCCGCCCGGCGCGGCATCCCGCTCACCCGCGTGATCGACTGGATGGCGGCTGGTCCCGCGCGTCACGCCGGGCTCGAGGCCAAAGGCCAGATCGCGGTTGGGTTCGCCGCCGATCTCGCGGTGTTTGCCGCCGACGAGACCTTCGTAGTGGATGCGAAGGCTCTGAAACACAAGAATCCCATCACGCCATACGACGGCCGGAACCTGCGGGGAGCGGTGCGCCGCACCTACCTCGCGGGGGTGCCGGTCGCCGAGCTGTCGAGTGCGGGTGAGTCGCCGCGCGGACAACTGCTCCGCCGCGGCATCCGCTCGCCTCATGCTTGACGCCGACGGCATTGTGACCCATCGTGAGTACAACGCGACCTCGGACCTGCGATACGAGAGGGCTGAACCAACAATGCTGCTCACGGAGTTCAATGAGGCCAGCCGCCCGAGCGCTGTCGCCGTGCTTCGCCCGTGTGTGGATGTCCAACGATGGTGTGAGCAGATCGCCGATGCTCGCCCGTTCGCCTCGAAGGATGCCCTGATGGGAGCGGCCCGCCGCGCGGCATCCCCGTTCACGAACGAGGAGGTCGAGGAAGCCCTCGCCCAGCACCCCAAGATCGGGGAGCAGGCGAGCGGCGACGGCCGCGAGGCAGCGATGTCACGCTCGGAGCAGGCGGGAGTCGACGCCTCCGACGCAGCGGTCATGGCGGCGCTCGCCGCCGGAAACCTCGCCTACGAGCGCAAATTCGGACGGGTGTTCCTGATCCGTGCCGCGGGGCGCTCCGCGGCCGAAATTCTCACGGTGCTCCGCCAGCGGCTCGATAACGACGCGTCGGAAGAGGACCGGATCGTCGCCGAGCAGCTACGGGAGATCGCCCTGCTGCGACTGGATGGAGCGGTGGCCGCATGAGCGTGTCGCAGATCACGACCCATGTGCTGGACACCACTCGGGGGCGTCCGGCATCCGGTGTCGCCGTGCAGCTCCTCGGTCTTGTCGATGGACACATCGATGAACACGGCGACGGCTCGTGGCGGCAGATCGCCGCCGGCGTCACCGATGCCGATGGCCGGGTCACCGACCTCGGGCCGGACTCCGTTGCGGCGGGCCGCTATCGCCTGCGTTTCGACACTGGGGCCTACTTTGCCGCACTCGGCACAGACACCTTCTTTCCCGAGGTCGTCCTGACGTTCACCGTCGCGGAAGGGGACGGGCATTGCCACGTGCCTCTCCTTCTCGCGCCCTTCGCATACTCGAGTTACAGGGGGAGCTGACCATGAACCGTGACAACATCGTGCTGGGCATGAACCAGTACGGCAAGGCCGAGGTGCGCGTCGTCAAGGTCACTCGAGACACCGAGCGGCATGAGATCGAAGACCTCAACGTGAGCTCGCAGCTGCGCGGCGATTTTGTGGCGGCGCACCTGCGCGGCGACAACGCCCACGTCGTCGCCACCGACACACAGAAGAACACGGTCTACGCGTTCGCCCGCGAGGGCATCGGCTCACCGGAGGCCTTCCTCCTGCGCCTCGGCCGCCACTTCACGGACAGTTTCTCCTGGGTCTCCGGTGGGCGCTGGGAGGCCGCGAGCTACGCGTGGGAACGCATCCAGGCGCATGGCAAGCCGCACGATCACTCCTTCGTGCGCACGGGCCAGGAGATCCGTACCGCCGTCGTCGTCATTGACGGCGAGCAGACCACCGTGCTGGCCGGATTCAAAGACCTCACCGTGCTGAAAACGACTCAGTCGGGATTCGAGGGGTTTCCCCGGGACGAATACACAACGCTGAAAGAGACGGCCGATCGCATCCTCGCCACTCAGGTCGCGACCCGGTGGCGGTATGACGATCACGACATCGACTTCAATGCCGTCTACGCGAGCGTGCGTGCGCACCTGCTCGAGGCGTTCACCGAGAACTACTCGACGGCCTTGCAGCAGACCATGTTCGACATGGGTGCGCGGGTGCTCGAGGTACACCCCGAAATCGCGGAGATCCGCCTCTCCATGCCCAACAAGCACCACTTCGTGGTGGATCTTGCGCCATTCGGACTGGACAATCCGAACGAGGTCTTCTTCGCGGCCGACCGCCCCTACGGACTGATTGAGGCCGCGGTCACACGCGAGGGGGCATCCGACCCGGGCAACGCCTGGGACGGCATCGCCGGGTTCTGTTAGCGGCAGTTAGTCGGACTATGTGGTGCACGAAGTCAGGCGCGTGCCCCACCCGTCTGGGCGCGACACCGGACTAACCTCGACAGGGTGATGAAGTCGTCTGATCAAACAACCCGTTCCGGTGTTCCGCTCTGGTTGCGCGCGGTGATCCCCGTCGTGCTGATTCTGATCTGGTTCGCGTTGTTCGGCGCCGGTGGCGCCTCCTTCGGGCAGATCAGCGCGGTGTCGAAGAACGAGTTGGTGCAGCAGCTGCCGGCCAGCGCCGACGCCACGCAAGTGCAGGCGCTGCAGAGCGAGTTCCGCGGAACAGAGACGATTCCAGCGGTGATCGTCTTTCAGCGCGACGGCGGGCTCAGCCCCGCCGAGCTAGCGGCGATTGACGCCGAGATCGCTCGCATCACGGCGCTCCCCGGCGTCGTGAGCGACGGGGTCTCACCGGCCATCGTCTCGGACGACGGCCAGGCGGTCGAAGTTGTCGCGGCACTCGACACCGGCGTGAAACCGGCGACGACGGTTGACGCGATGCGCACCTCGCTCGCCGACAACGCGATCGACGGCGTGAACGTGTACGTGACCGGGCCGGCCGGGTTGACCGCCGACCTGACCGGGGCCTTCGCCGGCATCGACGGCATCCTGCTGATCACCGCGCTGATCGCCGTATTCATCATTCTGATCATCGTCTATCGGTCGCCGCTGCTGCCGTTGATCGTTCTCGGCACGAGCATGGCGGCGCTCTGCGCGGCGGTGCTCGTGGTGGTGGCGCTCGCCCGGGCCGAGCTGCTGGTGCTGACCGGTCAGACCCAAGGCATTCTGTTCATTCTGGTGATCGGTGCGGCAACCGACTACTCGCTGCTCTATGTGTCGAGATTCCGGGAAGCCCTGCGCGACAACGCACACAAATGGGAAGCGACCTGGGTGGCGCTCCGCGGCGCGGTCGAGCCCATTCTCGCCTCGGGCGGCACGGTCATCGTCGCGCTGCTCTGCCTGCTTTTGAGCGACCTGAACTCGAACAAATCGCTGGGCCCCGTCGCCGCAATCGGCATCGCGTTCGCGGTGTTGGCGGCCCTGACCCTGCTTCCCGCTCTGCTGCTCTGGGCGGGACGAACCGCGTTCTGGCCGGTGCGTCCGAAACTCGGCAGCCCGCATCCGGCCGTCTCCGGGCCGGACGCGACAGGGGTCTGGCCCCGCGTCGCGCGTCTGATCGACAAGCGGGCCCGCTTGGTGTGGATCTCCTGCACGGTCCTGTTGGCGATCGCCTGCCTGGGGGTGTTCCAGCTCCGGGCCGACGGTGTTCCGCAGAGCGCGTTCGTCTTGGGACAGTCTGAGGCGCGCGACGGGCAAGCGGTTCTCGGCGAACACTTTCCGGGAGGCTCGGGGGAGCCGGCGATCATCATCGCTCCGGAGGAATCGTTGCAGGACGTCGCGGATGTCGTGCTGGGCACAGCGGGCGTCGCCTCCCTGTCGGTGATCTCCGCCGATTCAGTGTCGGGAACGCTTCCGGTGACAACCGACGGGGTGCAGGCGTTCGGCCCTCCCGGCACACCCCCTGGCGCACCGACGGTTATCGACGGCCGGGTGATGCTGCAGGCGACACTGGACGATGCGGGCGACTCGCCGGCCGCCGAGCAGACGGTGCGCTCGATGCGCGCGGCGCTGACGGATGCCGACAGCAGTGTGCTGGTCGGTGGAACGACGGCAATTGCGATCGACACCAACGACACGGCGATTCACGACCGCGATCTGATCATCCCAATCATCCTCGGCGTGATCCTGCTCATCCTGATGCTGTTGCTGCGCTCGATTCTGGCGCCGATCCTGCTGATCGGCACCGTTGTTCTGTCGTTCGGAGCGGCGTTGGGCGTCGCGGCCTGGGTGTTCGACGGGCTGTTCCAATTTCCGGGTGCCGACCCATCGGTGCCGATGTTCGGCTTCGTCTTCTTGGTGGCGCTGGGCATCGACTACAACATCTTCTTGATGACCCGGGTGCGGGAGGAATCGATCGTTCACGGCACCCGAGCGGGAATTCTGCGCGGCCTTGTCGCGACCGGCGGCGTGATCACCTCGGCCGGAATCGTGCTGGCCGCCACCTTTGCCGCGTTGGGGGTGTTGCCGATCCTGTTTCTCGCCCAGATCGCCTTCATCGTGGCGTTCGGCGTGCTGCTCGACACCTTCGTGGTGAGGTCGCTGTTGGTGCCGGCGTTGACGTACGACATCGGCCCGAAAATCTGGTGGCCCTCGAAACTCGCGCGGCGGTAGCGCCGCGGAGCGCGGTCAGTGCAGGGGCACGTCAGTGGTCGTCGGTCCCGTTGTCGAGCTGCGAGAGCCGCGACTCCTCGAGGTCGAGCATGTGCGCGGCGTGCTCTGTGATCCGTGAACTGTACGTACCCGTCGAGCGGGCGTCGAGCAATGCGGCACGTTCGGCCCTCAGCACTTTCAGCCGCAGTGCCCGCCGCTGCTCGTGGGGGCCGACACTGTCTGTTGCGGCGAGTTCCGTCACGGCTTCGCTGGCGAGCCGGCTGTCTTGTCGCACCAACTCAATGACCGCCGGATCGAACCGTTCGCCGTTGTCCTGGCGGAGATCGGGGCTGTCCAGCGTCGACGCTCCCAGTTCACCGATCTCGCTGAGGAGACCGGCCAGCTCGACCCGGTCGGCGTCGACGCTGGTGCCCACGATGCCCAGCCGCCGGATCAGCAGCGGCAGCGTGCTGCCCTGCACGAGCAGGGTGACGACGGCGACGGTGAAGGCGACCAGGATGAGTTGGGGGCGGTACGGGAAGCTCTGCGGCAGCGACTGCGCGGCGGCCAGAGTGACCACTCCACGCATCCCCGACCACGCGAGCACGGCACCACCCTTCCAGCCGAGGCCTTCTGTTCGAAGAAACTCGACGTCGGCCTGTCGGCGGGTCAGGAAACGGCGCAACCTCCGAAGCCCGCGTTTCGACCGTTCGTCGGAGACTTCCCACTGCTCGAGGGTCTGTCTCATGCCTTTCAATCGTGCTTCGGTGTGCTCGGCTTTGCGTTGATCGCGCCGCAGGAGGGCGATCAGCGGAATGACGAAGAGAATCCGCACGACGATGAGGAGCACCGTGGCAAGGAGCCCGATGAATACCGCATCGTCGACGCCGAGGTCGTCGTCGAGAACTTGTTCGATGAGCGATTTCAGCTCGAGGCCCATCAGCAGAAAGACGCCGTTTTCCAGCACGAACTGCACGGTGCGCCAGTTGATCCGCTCGGTGATGCGGTCTTGGGCGCTGAAGTATTTGGCGCTCCGATGCCCGGTGACGAGACCGGCGACCACCACCGCGAGCACGCCGGAGGCATTGATCGCCTCGGCGGGCGCGTAGGCGAGAAACGGCACCGCGAACGAGATCGTGGTGTTGAGGATCGGGTTGTCGAGTTTCGACCTGAACCAGACCGTCAGATAGCCCACCGCGAGGCCGACGAGGATGGCCGCCGCGACGGCGAACGCGAAGTCGCCGACGACCTGCCAGAGAGACACCGCCCCGGCAGTTGCGGCCACGGCCGAGCGCAGCAACACCAGTGCCGACGCATCATTGACGAGTCCCTCGCCTTCGAGCACCGTGACGAGGCGTGGCGGGAGGCCGAGACGCTTGCCGATGGATGTCGCGGCGACGGCATCCGTCGGACTGATGACCGCGCCGAGTGCGATCGCGGCGGGCAGGCTGAGCTCGGGGAACAACCACCAGAACAGCAGGCCGGACAACACCGCCGAGACGATGACGAGCAGCACCGACAGGCCGGTGATCGCCTTGAGATTGCGGCGGAAGTCGACCAGGGGAACCGTGACCGCCGCAGAGTAGAGGATGGGCGGCAGCACGAGGGTGAGAATCAGCTCGGGCGGAAAGTCGACGGGCGGCAGCCCGGGAAGAAAGCTGCAGACGATCCCGACGACGACAAGAATGAGTGGGGCTGCGACCCCGAGCTTGCGAGCGAACGTCGACACCAGCACGATGACGACCAGGCTGAGCAGGCCAAGGAGAGCATAAGACACGGCTCAACTCTAGAGGCCAGGGGAGGCGAGCCGACATGTGCGACTCAGGTTCAGAGATTGGCTCGCGAGATCTCGAGATGCGGCCTCCTGCGTCGGCAGCTCCTCGATCAACGCACAGAGGCCCGGTCGAAATCGACCGGGCCTCTGTGCGTGCTGCGCGACTAGAGAGTCAGCGCGCTCCTGATCAGTTCCGACTGCTCAGCGGCGTGACGCTTGGCTGAACCGGCGGCCGGCGATGCAGAGGGCGCCCGCGAGAACAGGCGAACCGCGCGCGGGCCCAGCTTGTTCGTCTCGAGGTAGAAGAACGGCCAGGCACCCTGGTTCTCCGGTTCGTCCTGCACCCAGGCGAGCTCGGCGTTGGGGTACTGTTCGGCAACGGCCTTCAGCTCGACCGCGGGAAGCGGGTAGAACTGCTCCATACGCACAAGTGCGATCTCGGGGTTGGGGTTCTTCTCCAACTCGTTGAGCAGGTCGTAGTAGAGCTTGCCGGCCATGAACAGAACCCGCTTGACCGCGCTCTTGTCGGTGATGCGCGCATCATCGATGACCGGTTCGAACTTGCCACTGGTGAACGCCGGGATGTCGCTCGTTGCGCCGCGGAGGCGCAACATCGCCTTCGGGGTGAAGACGACCAAGGGGCGGCGGGGGCGCATGTACGCCTGACGACGCAGCAGGTGGAAGTACGACGCCGGAGTCGACGGACGAGCAACGGTCATGTTGTTCTCGGCGCAGAGCTGCAGGAATCGTTCGATGCGAGCCGACGAGTGGTCGGGGCCCTGGCCTTCGTAGCCGTGCGGCAACAGCAGCACGACGCTCGAGCGCTGGCCCCACTTCTGCTCGGCCGAGGAGATGAACTCGTCGATGATGGTCTGCGCGCCGTTGGCGAAGTCACCGAACTGGGCTTCCCAGAGCACGAGGGCGTCGGCGCGTTCCACCGAGTAGCCGTACTCGAAGCCCATGGCGGCGTACTCGCTGAGCAGCGAGTCGTAGATCCAGAACCGTGCCTGGTTGTCGGAGAGATTGGCCAGCGGCAGCCATTCCTGGCCGTTGACCCGGTCGTGAAGCACGGCGTGACGCTGCACGAAGGTGCCGCGGCGGGCATCCTGGCCGGCGAAACGCACCGGGGTGCCTTCGACGAGCAGGGAGCCGAGAGCGAGAAGCTCGCCGAACGCCCAGTCGATCTTGCCGTTGCGGCTCATTTCGAGACGCTTGGCAAGCAGCTGCTGCAGCTTGTTGTGCACGGTGAAGCCGGCCGGCTTATTGTTGAACGCATCGCCGATCAGGGCGACGACGTTCTCGGGAACGCCGGTGGTCTCCGGCTCGCCCGCGGCGTCGTCCTGGTCCTGGCTGACCGGGAGGCCGAGGCTGTTGGCCGACGAACCGGTGATCACCGGGATCGACTCAGACTGGGCGGCGTGGGTCTCCATGAAGGCCCGCTCGAGGCGGTCCTGGAAGTCCCGGTGCGCGGCTTCGTATTCTTCGACGGTGATATCGCCACGACCGACGAGAGCCTCGGTGTAGAGCTTGCGCACCGACCGCTTGGCCTCGATCAGGTTGTACATCAGCGGCTGCGTCATCGAGGGGTCGTCGCCCTCGTTGTGACCGCGGCGGCGGTAGCAGACGAGGTCGATCACGACGTCGCGCTTGAACTCCTGGCGGTAGGCGAATGCCAACTCGGCAACGCGCACCACAGCTTCAGGGTCATCCCCGTTGACGTGGAAGATCGGCGCCTGGATGGTCTTGGCGACGTCCGTGGCGTAGATCGAGCTGCGGCCTTCGCCGGGAGGGGTGGTGAACCCGACCTGGTTGTTGACCACGATGTGCACGGTGCCACCCGTGCGGTAGCCGCGGAGCTGCGACATCTGCAAGGTCTCGACGACGATGCCCTGGCCGGCCATTGCCGCGTCGCCGTGGATGAGGATGGGCAACGTCGAGAAGGTGCCGATCGGCTTGCGGTCTTGCTTGGCCCGCACGATGCCTTCGAGCACGCCGTCGGCGGCTTCGAGGTGCGAGGGGTTGGCGGCGAGGTAGACCGGGATCTCTTCGCCGTTGGCGCCGCGGAAGGTTCCTTCGGTGCCGAGGTGGTACTTGACGTCACCGGAACCCTGAACCGTGCGCGGGTCTTGTGTGCCTTCGAACTCACGGAAGATGTGACCGTAGGTCTTGCCGGCGATGTTCGTCAGCACGTTGAGGCGGCCACGGTGCGCCATTCCGATGGCAACCTCGTCGAGGCGCTGCTCTGCGGCGCCCTGCAGGATCGCGTCGAGCAGTGCGATAGTCGATTCGCCGCCTTCGAGGCTGAATCGCTTCTGCCCGACGTACTTGGTCTGCAAGAACGTCTCGAATGCCTCAGCCTCGTTGAGCTTGCCGAGAATGCGCATCTGCTCGTCGTGCGTGGGCTTCTCGTAGGCCTTCTCGACCTTTTCCTGCACCCACTTGCGCTGGATCGGGTCTTGGATGTGCATGTACTCGATGCCCGTCGTGCGGCAGTACGAGTCGCGCAGCACACCGAGGATCTCGCGCAGCGGCATCCGTCGACGGTCACCGAAGTTGCCGGTGACGAACTCGCGGTCGAGATCCCAGAAGGTGAGACCGTGGCTCGCGATGTCGAGGTCGGGGTGTGAGCGCTGCACGTATTCGAGCGGGTCGATGTCGGCCATCAGGTGACCGCGCACGCGGTAGGCGTTGATGAGTTCCTGCACGCGAGCGGTCTTGTCGACCGCGCTGGCGAGGTCGACGCTGATGTCGGGCGCCCAGTGGATCGGGTCATACGGGATGCGCATGGCCGCGAAGATGTCTTCGTAGAAGTTGTGCTGACCGATCAGAAGTTCGTGAACGATCTTCAAGAACTCGCCGGACCCTGCACCCTGGATGACACGGTGGTCGTAGGTGCTGGTGAGCGTGATGGTCTTCGAGATGGCCAGGCTGGTCAGCGTCTTGAGGCTGGCCCCCTGGAACTCGGCCGGGTAATCGAGGGCGCCGGCGCCGATGATGCAGCCCTGGCCCTTCATCAAACGCGGGACCGAGTGAACGGTACCGATGCCGCCGGGGTTGGTCAGCGACATGGTGGCGCCGGAGAAGTCTTCGGCGGTCAGCTTGTTCTTGCGGGCGCGGGCGACGAGGTCTTCGTAGGCGGTGAGGTACTCGCCGAAGGTCATCGTGTCGGCGCGCTTGATCGCCGGCACCATCAGGGCGCGGCTGCCGTCAGGCTTCGGGATGTCAATGGCGAGACCCATGCCGACGTGAGCCGGGGCGATCACTGAGGGCTTGCCGTCAACTTCGTCGTAGTAGACGTTCTGGCTCGGGAACATCTTGAGGGCGCGGATCAATGCCCAGCCGATGAGGTGAGTGAACGACACCTTGCCACCACGGGCACGCTTCATGTGGTTGTTGATGACAATGCGATTGTCGATCAGAAGCTTCGCGGGGATGGTGCGCACGCTCGTCGCGGTCGGCACGGTGAGGCTGACAGCCATGTTCGTGGCGAGAGACTTCGACGCACCGCGGAGCGGTGTGACGACGTCTTTGAGCTCGGGGGCGTCGGTCGCGGCCGGCACAATCTTCTGCGGGCTCGTGATCGGAGCGTCGGCCGGAACCGGCTCCGGCTTCGGTGCGACAGACGTGGTGCGCGCGGCAGGCTGGCTGCCGATCACCGAGATCGGTGCAGTGACGGGCGCTGCAGTCGGCGCGGAAGCAGGAGCTGCCGCACTGGGCGCTGCGACGGCAGACGCTGCGTGTGCACCATCCGGTGCGCCGGCAACCTTGTTTTTCGCGGTCTGGTGGTAGCTCTCGAGCACCGGCCACCAGGATTGGTCTACCGAGTTCTTGTCAACGAGATACCTCTCGTATAGCTCGTCAACGAGCCACTCATTCGCTCCGAATTCGCCCGACGTAGTTTCGTCGGATCCTCCACCGGTCAACTGGCTTGGCACAGCCCGATCGCCCACTCTCTCCGTTGATTCTGGATGCCCCAGGCGACAGAAAATCGCCGGTTCAGTATGCCAGTCAAGCCTAATCCAATCCCAAGCTGCTGCGGTCACCGACGCGGAGGGCTAGCCTCAATTGCATGAGGTTCTACGAAGCAGCACCGAGTCATGATCTGACCTATTCAGACGTGTTTCTTGTGCCGAGCCAGTCGGCCGTGACCAGCCGCCTTGACGTCTCTCTCGCTCCGGGGGACGGCACCGGCACCACGCTTCCGATCGTGTCGGCGAACATGAACTCGGTCACCGGGCCGCGTCTTGCTGCGGCTTTGGCCCGTCGCGGGGGCCTCGGCGTGTTGCCGCAGGATATGCACCTGCAGGATTTGGATTCGGCGATCCGCTGGGTCAAGGACCAGTCTCCGCAGTTCGACACCCCGTTTCATTTCGGGCCGGACGACACTGTCGAGGCGGCGCTGCGTCAGGTTCCGCCGGTTGACGGCCAGGGCCTGGTCATCCGGGACGCGGCCGGCGAGTATCTCGGCTGCATCGTCGCGTCGCGTTTGGCGACCGCGCTGCCCGACGCGAGACTGGGCGACTTGCTGCACGGCACCTTGGCTTCCATCGACGCCGACGATGTCGACGGACCCCGCCGCGCGTTCGACCTGATGACCGAGGCCGACCTGGACTTCATGCCGGTGATGCATCACGGAGCGGTGATCGGAACCCTGAGCCGGAAGAGCGCCCTGCGGGCGACGCTGTACGAAAGCGCCGTGGACGCCGCGGGCCGGCTCAAGGTGGCGGCGGCCGTCGGCATCAACGGGGATGTGGCAGCGAAGGCGAAGGCATTGGCCGCTGCCGGAGTCGACGTGCTCGTGCTGGACACCGCGCACGGGCATCAGCAAGGGATGCTCAGGGCGCTCAGTATTGTCGCGGACCTCGATCTCGGCCTGCCGATTGTGGCCGGAAACGTGGTGACCGCCGACGCGGTGGCGGACTTGGTCAACGCAGGTGCGAACATCCTGAAAGTGGGTGTCGGCCCCGGCGCCATGTGCACGACACGCATGATGACGGCCGTTGGACGCCCACAGTTTTCTGCGGTTCTGGAGACGGCGGCGGCGGCGCGCGACGCCGGGGCGCATGTTTGGGCCGATGGCGGGGTGCGCTACCCGCGTGATGTTGCCCTCGCCCTGGCAGCCGGGGCATCCTCGGTCATGATCGGCTCCTGGTTCGCCGGAACGATCGAGGCTCCCGGCACGCTCAACGCCGATTCCCGCGGCGCCCTCTATAAGGAGAGCTGGGGGATGGCCTCGACGAAGGCGGTGCATGACAGGTTCGAGCGGCTCGACGCCTACGAACTCGCCCGCAAGACGTTGTTCGCGGAGGGGATTTCCAGTTCGAAGATCTACCTCGACCCGCTGCGGCCGTCGGTCGAAGATCTGCTCGACATGATCACCTCGGGGGTGCGCAGCTCCTTCACCTATGCCGGGGCGAGCACGCTCACCGAGTTTCACGAGCGAGCGCTGGTCGGCATCCAATCGGCAGCGGGGTACGAAGAAGGGAAAGCGCTGCCGGTTTCTTGGTAGGGGCCACGGGACACGACCTCCGGTCAGCGTGCAGGTTCTGCGCGGAACCGGTCGATATACTTGCCGAACAATGGATGACCCTCCCTCTGCCAGTTCCCCCAGTCATAGACCTTCGCCCGTGAGCTGCGGCGGTGAGCGCATTGTTTGAGTGGATTCTGCTCGGCATCGGACTCATCCTGACCGTGGGCACGGGCCTTTTTGTCGCCAGCGAGTTCGCGCTGGTCAATCTCGATCGTTCCGATCTCGAGGCACGTCAAGCGCGCGGTGAGAGCCGGCTGTCGATGACCATCGCCGCGCTCAAGATCACCTCGACGCATCTGTCGAGCGCACAGCTCGGCATCACTCTGACGACCCTGCTCGCCGGTTACACGATGGAGCCGGCTCTGAGCTCCCTGCTGACACCGCCGCTGACCGCCGTCGGCCTGCCGGAAGTTGTCATTCCGGTGACCGCGACGGTACTCGCCGTGGTCATCGCGACTCTCGTCTCGATGATCATCGGTGAACTCGTGCCGAAGAACTTCGCCCTGGCTCTGCCGATTCAGACCGCGAAACTTGTGGTGCCGTTTCAGACGGCGTTCACGACGGTGTTCAAACCCGTCGTCTTCGTGCTGAACGGCAGTGCGAACGGCATCCTGCGCTCGATGGGCATCGAACCGAAGGAAGAGCTCTCCGGTGCCCGCACGGCTGAGGAGCTGTCGTCGCTCGTGCGCCGCTCGGCCAGCGCGGGTCTGCTGGAGAAAGACACGGCGACGCTGCTGCACCGCACCCTGCTGTTCTCCGGGCACACGGCATCCGATGTGATGACCCCGCGCCCTCGCGTGGCAAGCATCAATCGCACCGCCTCGGCGCAGGCCGTGATCGACCTGACCCGGCAGACCGGGTACTCCCGCTTTCCGGTCATCGACGAAAGCGTCGACGACGTGGTCGGCATCGTGCACATCAAGCAGGCGGTGGCCGTGCCCCGGCATCGCCGAGCGGATGTCCCGGTGTCCGCCCTGCAGTCTGAGGCCATTCGCGTGCCGGAGACCATGAAACTCGACAGCCTGCTCGGAGAACTCAAGGGACGCGGCTACCAGATGGCCGTCGTCGTCGACGAGTACGGCGGAACCGCCGGAGTCGCCACTCTCGAAGACCTCGTCGAAGAACTGGTCGGCGAGGTCGCCGACGAACACGACCGCACCCGCGCCGGCGTGGTGCGCTCGCAGGACTCCCTGACGTTCCCCGGCCTGCTCCGCCCCGACGAGGTGCTGGAACGCGCCGGACTCTCGGTTCCCGACGACGGTCCCTATGAGACCGTCGCCGGATTCGTGATGAGTGAGCTCGGCCGGCTTCCGGTCGTGGGCGATGTCGTCACAATCGACGCCGGAACCCTCCGCGTCGAACGCCTCGACGGGCGGCGCATCGACCGACTGCGGTTCACCCCTGCTCCCGAACCGGAACCTGACGAGAACAACGCGATCAAGAACAACGCGATCAAGAACAACGCGATCAAGAACAACGCGACGAAGAACAACGCGACGAAGAACGATACGCAGAAGAAGGAGGGGAACCGATGAACGACTGGGCTGGAATCGCATGGCTGGTCGTGCTGCTTCTCGGCAACGCCTTCTTCGTCGGCGCCGAGTTCGCCGTGATCTCGGCGCGCCGCTCGCAGATCGAACCGATGGCTGAAGCCGGCAAACGGAGCGCGAAGACCGCGCTCTGGGCGATGGAAAACGCCACGTTGATGCTCGCGACAACGCAGCTCGGCATCACCGTCTGCTCGCTCCTCATCCTGAACGTCTCGGAACCGGCGATCCACCACCTGCTGGAGATTCCCCTCGGCCTGACCGGGTTGAGCGAGGAGGCGATCGGGACGATCGGATTCACGATCACTCTGCTGATCGTGACCTACCTGCACGTCGTGTTCGGCGAGATGGTGCCGAAGAACCTGTCGTTCTCGGTGCCCGACCGCGCGGTGCTGTTGCTTGCACCGCCATTGGTGTTCATCGGACGCATCTTCAAGCCGGTGATCATCATGCTGAACGCCAGCGCCAACGCCGTGCTGCGTCTATTCGGTGTGGAACCGAAGGATGAGGCGACGAGCACGTACACGCTCGACGAGGTGGCGACCATCGTCAGCCAATCGACGCGCGAAGGCGTGCTCAGCGACGGAACCGGCGCATTGAGCGCCGCGTTCGAATTCACCACGCTCAAGGTGAAGGATGTCGCGGTGCGCCTCGACAAGCTGATCAGCTTGCCGGCGGAAGCAACGCCCGCCGACGTCGAGCGCGCAGTGGCCAAGCACGGCTTCTCCCGCTACGTCGTGGTGAACCCCGCCGGGGAACCGACCGGGTATGTGCATTTGAAGGACGTGCTCGACCTCGACTCCGAGACCGACGAAGACGGCGAACCCGGTGGCTATTTCGCGCCGATCCCTGGCAAGCGCATCCGGCAGCTCGTGTCAATCTTCGAGAACACCGATCTCGAAGACGCCCTGGCGACAATGCGGGCATCCGGCGCCCATTTGGCCCGGTCGTTCACGGCCGAGGGGGAGACGACGGGTGTGCTCTTCCTGGAGGACATCATCGAGGAACTCGTCGGTGAGGTTCAGGATGCGACGCGTCGCGACTGAGCGGCGGGTTCACTGAGCGTGCCTTGAGGGTCTCGCCACGGCGGGTCTCAGGCCGGCCCCGGGGGCCTCGCCTGCCCGCTGGCCCAGGCGTACGCTGGCCGCGGGGCAAGCAAAAGGAGACACTCATGCTGAATTCATGCGAAGTGATGGCTGTGCTTCCAGCCAAGGATCTGAAGCGCGCGCGGGACTTCTACCGGGACGTTCTCGGGCTGGAACCAACGGAAGAAAATGAGGCGGGACTGACCTATCGCACGGCGCAGGGCAGCGCCTTCTTCCTCTACGAAACCGACAATGCCGGATCGGCGAAGAACACCTCGATTTCGTGGACCACCGACAATCTCGAGAAGGAAATGGGCGAGCTTCGAGGGCGTGGCGTCGTCTTCGCCGAGTACGATTTTCCGGGCCTGAAGACTGAGAACGGCATTGCCGAGCTGGACGGCGAACGCTCCGCGTGGTTCACCGACAGCGAGGGAAACATTCACGCGCTCGGGGAACACGCGTAATCACCTGAACAGGGCACACCCGTGAGCACGCGGATGCTGCGGCGCTCATACATCGAGACTGACGTCTCAGTCGAGCGCGCCAGGGTGTCGCGAGGCCAGCGGCCCAGGCGTACGCTGACCGCGGGGCAAATGGAAGGGCACACTCATGTTGAAGAAAATGAAGGCAATGGCCGTGCTTCCGGCGAAGGATTTGGAACGGGCGCGGGCGTTCTACCGGGACACTCTGGGGATGGAACCCGACGAAGAGGAGAGCGGCGGATTGATCTATCGCACGGGAGGCGACACCGCCTTCCTGCTGTACGAGACCGACAACGCCGGATCGGCGAAAAACACCCAGATGGCGTGGGAAGCCGACGATCTTGACGCAGAAGTCGCTGACTTGAGAGGGCGCGGAGTCGTCTTCGCCGAGTACGATTTTCCGGGTCTCAAGACCGAGAACGGCATTGCGACGACCGACGGGCTCCGGACCGCGTGGTTCCTCGACAGCGAGGGAAACATCCTGGCCGTCACGGAACGCGTCACCTAAGACGGATGCGTTTGGTCACGCCGTCGTGTTGCGCCGTGCCCGAGGCCGCTCGTCACGCCACTGGGCACGCAGATACTGCGATGGCCAGTAGTCGAGGCTGACTCCGAGTTCGTGCGCCGCGCGCAGCGGAAAGTGCGGATCTCGGAGCAGCTCCCGGCCGAGGAGCACGGCGTCGGCCTGCCCAGACGCGACGATCGCGTCGGCCTGGGCCGGCGTCGTGATGAGGCCGACGGCGCTCACCGGAAGCTCGGTGCGCGTTTTCACGAACTCGGCCAACGGAACCTGATAGCCGGGCCCCAGCGGGATCGTCACCCCGGTCACGTTTCCGCCTGAGGAGATATCGAAGAAATCGGCCCCGCGCTCGGCCGCCCAGCGGACGACCTCGACGGTGTCATGCTCGTTCCAGCCGCCCGGCGCATAGTCGGTCGCCGAGAACCGCACGAAGATCGGCACGCGCGCGCCGACGGCATCCCGGATCGCACCGATCACCTCGAGCAGCAGCCGTGCCCGATTCGAGAGCGAACCGCCGTATGCGTCGTCGCGCTGGTTGCTGAGCGGGGAGAGGAACTGGTGCAGCAGATAGCCGTGGGCGGCATGGATCTCGACGAGGTCGAAGCCGGCGGCAACCGCTCGCACGGCCGCGGCGGCGAAATCGGCGACGACCTTCTCGATGCCGGCGAGGTCGAGTGCGATCGGCGCCTCGTAGCCCGGAAAGGGGATGGCCGAGGCCGACACCGTCGGCCAGCCACCTTCGGCCGCGGGAACAGTGCCGTGCACGTCGTGACCCCAAGCCGGCCAGGTTGAGGCCTTGCGCCCGGCGTGAGCAAGCTGGATGCCGGCGTGCGCGCCCTGAGAATGAATGAACGTCACGATTCGCTGCCAGGCCGCGGCCTGTTCGTCGTTCCAGATGCCGGTGTCGGCGGGGGAGATGCGGCCCTCCGGGCTGATCCCGCTTGCCTCGGCGATGACGAGGCCCGCGCCCCCGGTCGCCAGAGCGCCGAGATGCACGAGGTGCCAATCGCGGGGAACGCCGTCGGACTTCTCGATCGAGTACTGGCACATCGGTGCCACCCAGACCCGGTTGCGGAAGGTGAGCCCGCGCACGGTCAATGGCGTGAAGAGACCGACTGTCGGAGTCATGGGCGACCTTTCGTAGACGAAACAACCTATCGTGAGTGCATGACGAATGCCGGGGACTGGCTGGACTGGAACGCAGAACGTGCGCGCGACTGGATTGCGGTGCCCCAGGCATCCGACGACAAGTACTCGCGGGGTGTTCTCGGGATGCTCACGGGCTCGGCCGAATACCCGGGGGCCGCGGTGCTCGGTGTCGAAGCCGCGGTGCGCACCGGGGTCGGCATGGTGCGCTACCGGGGGCCGGAGCGGGCCGCCCACCTGGTGCTCGCCCGCCGTCCGGAGGTCGTGACCGCTGCCGGCCGGGTGCAAGCCTGGTTGCTGGGCTCCGGAATGGATGCCGGGACCCGGTCCGACGAGACGACGAAGGCAGTTCGCGCGGCGCTCGCCGAGGGGCTGCCCAGTGTGGTCGACGCGGGCTGTCTCGATCTGGTCGAGGGCGGCGGACCGCTTATCGTCACCCCGCATTTTCGGGAACTCCGGGCGCTGCTGGGCCGGCACGGAGTCGTCGCGACGGTCGAGCAGATTCAGCGGGCACCGGGGGAGTGGGCGATTCGTGCGGCGGCGGCCCTGCACGTGACGGTGCTCGTGAAGGGGAACGTGACGCACATTGCCTCTCCGGCCGGGCTGAATCTGCGCCTGGCGGGAAGCACGCCGTGGCTGGCGACAGCCGGAACCGGCGACGTGCTCGGCGGCATCCTCGGTGCGCTGCTGGCCACACACGCCGAGCAGGCGCGTGACGACCCGAATGCACTGGCGAAGTTGGCCGCGACGGCGTCGCTGCTGCATTCACGGGCGGCGATCCGGGCTTCGGCCGGGGGGCCGATCGCCGCGCTGGATGTGGCGGAGGCGCTTCCGGCCACGATCGCTGAGCTGCTGGGGGCTGCGCGTTAGCGCGGGATACGCGAGAGGAACTCGCGGGTGCGCTCCTCCTGCGGGTTCTCGAACACTGCAGCTGGAGCACCGATTTCCAATACCCGCCCGTGATGCAAGAACGCAACCCGGTCGGCGACATCCCGGGCGAAGCTCATCTCATGGGTGGCCATCACGATGGTCGTTCCGGTCTGCTTGAGCTGCCGCACGAGATCGAGAACCTCGCCGACGAGTTCGGGGTCGAGCGCGCTGGTGACCTCGTCGAGAAGCAGGAGTTCCGGATCGGTGGCAATGGCGCGCACGATGGCGGTGCGTTGCTGCTGGCCGCCGGAGAGCCGGTCGGGGAAGTCGCGCGCCTTGTCGGCCAGGCCTATCTGGTCGAGCAGTTCCAGGCCACGCTTCTCGGCGACCGCGCGGGACTGCTTGTGCACGGAGCGGCTGGCGAGCGTCACGTTGTCGAGCACCGAGAGGTGGGGGAACAAGTTGTAATGCTGAAAGACCACGCCGATGCGCGCGCGCACCGCATCGGCCGGGGTGCGCGGGTCACTGATGTCCTGCTCGTTCAGCCAGATTTGGCCGTCGTCGACCTGCTCCAGCAGATTGATCACACGCAGCAGCGTCGACTTGCCCGACCCACTCGAGCCGATGAGCGCGAGCACCTCGTGCCGGTGCACGTCGAGCGTGATGCCGTCGAGCACGGTGTTGTCGCCAAACGACTTGCGGATGCCGTCGAGGCGCAACACGGGGATTGTCGAGGCCGGGGATGCCGTGCCGAGCGCGCTCATACGAGGGTTCCGATCTGCTCGCGGCGGCGCATCCGTGCCGTGACCCAGTCGGTCAGTCGGATCATCGGCAGGGCGAGCAGCACGAAGAGCAGCCCGGCGAGCACGTAGGGGGTGAAATTGAAACTGGCCGCGGATTCGATCTGCGCGGCGCGCACCGCATCGACGGCACCGAGCACCGAGATGAGACCGACGTCTTTCTGCATGGCGACGAAGTCGTTCATCAGCGCGGGGGTCACCTTGCGGAGTGCCTGCGGAAGCACCACTTTGCGCAGAGCCTGGCCATGGCTGAGGCCGAGCGAGCGCGCGGCGAGCACCTGTGACGGGTGCACCGCCTCGATTCCCGCCCGCCAGACCTCGGCGACGTACGCCGAGTAGGTGAGGATGAGGGCGATCGTTCCCCAGACCGCTGCCGGAAACCGGGGGAAGATGTCGAGTCCCGGCAGTCCGAAGCCGACCAGGTAGAGCACGATGAGCAGCGGAACGCCGCGAAACAGATCGGTGTAACCGGTGGCAAGGGCACGTAGCGGAAAGAAGACGGGGCCGCGCAGCGTGCGCAGGGTAGCGAGGATCAGGCTGAACACCAGCACTCCGAGAGCCGCGAAGATCAACACCTGGATGTTGAGCACGAGGCCCTGGAACACCCGCGGCCAGGCCTTCACCGCGACGGCAGGGTCGAAGAAACTCTGCCGCACGGCGTCCCAGCCCGGGGTGTTGACGACGAACAGCCAGATCAGCGCCGCGAACACGAGAGTGCTCACAACGCTGATCAGAACTGAGCGCCCGGTTTGACGCTGGCGGTAGGCGCGTCGGCCCAGCTCAACGGCGCTGGGAAGCGGCGCGGTGGGCAGCGGTTCGTTGGTACGGCTGCGGCCGAGTGTGGTGGTCACGCCGTCAAACTACTTGAGCACGGGAGCGTTGGCGTTGCCCGCCAACCACTTCGCGGCGAGTGCGTCGAGCGTGCCGTCGGCGCGCAATTCGTCGATGGCACTGGTCACGGCGGGGGTGAGCGAGCTGCCCTTGGCCAGAACGAGGCCGTACTGGTCGCCCTTTTCGCTGCTGCTCGGCAGCTGGCCGACGATGTGGCCGCCGTCGAGTTCGACGCCGGTGAGGTAGAAGGCGGTCGGAAGGTCGACGACGAGCGCGTCGATGCTGCCGTTCTGGAGCGCCAGTTTGGCGTCATCGTTCGTGTTGAACACCTGCACGCCGGCGGTGGGGGCGATGAATTCCTCGGCTTCGACGAAGCTCGTTGTTCCGGCCTGGGCGCCGATGAGCAGGCCCTTCAGATCGGCGAGCGACCCGGCTTTGGCCGCGGCGGAGGAGTCGACCGTGATGACGGCCTGGGTGGTCTCGTAGTAGGCGGGGGAGAAGTCGACCGCCTTGGCGCGCTCCGGGGTGATCGAGAACTGCTGCAGATTGAAGTCGAAGTCCTTCGGGCCCGGTGCGATGGCCTGGTCGAAGGTGCTGCGCACCCAGACGACATCGGCCGCGTCGAAGCCGAGCTTGTCGGCGACCGCGTAGGCGACCGCGGACTCAAAGCCGTCACCGCTCTCGGGGGCGTCGTCGATGACCCAGGGGAAGTAGGCCGGTTCGCCGGTGGCGATGGTCAGCTTGCCCTCGGTGATGTACCCCTGCCCGGCGCCGCTGCCGGTCGTCGAACCAGCGCCCGCGTCAGCACCGCAGGCGCTGAGCGCAAACACGGCAGCAGTGGCTGCAACAACGGCGAGGCCGCGGGTGAAGGTACGACGACGGGGCATGGGGTTCTCCTCGGGAAGATGGTGTTTCATTCAGCATGGCAAAGCCGCGGTTTCGTCGCTCGTACGCGACGAATTGTGACGAAAGGGGAGCGAGAGCTCCGGTTGACCGGCCCGCACCGGATGCCGCTTCGGCGTCGGCAACGCACTCCGGACCTCACGATGTGGGAAAGTGAAACGTGCAGCAACTTGAGTCCTCGCCCGTCGCGGCAACCGTGGCGTGGCCAATGCGCCGGTCGCTGCTCTGGACGGGTTTGGTACTCGTGCACGGCTGGCTGATCTGGCTGTGCGTGAACGCGGTGGGCTGGCCGCTCGGCGACATCGAGGGCGTTTACCGGCCCTGGGCCGAACTCAGCGTGTCGGGAACCGCGATCGTCGGGATCGACACCCCATTCGTCTATCCGATCGTCGCCCTGGTGCCGATGCTGCTCGCGCTGGCGTTCGGCCCGGCCTCCTATGCGTTGGTCTGGCTTGGCCTGGTGACTGTGCTCGACGCCGTGGCGTTCGCCGTGCTGATCGGTATTCGCCAGGCGCCGAGTCGTCGAATCGCCGGGGTTGCCTGGTGGTGGCTCGCCTTTCTGCTGCTGCTCGGGCCGATCGCTCTGGCCCGGATCGACTCCGTCACGGTTCCACTCGTCATCATCGCCCTGCTCTGGTTGCGCACCCGGCCGTTCTGGGGTGTCGTGTTGCTCACGATCGACACCTGGGTGAAGGTCTGGCCGGCTGCGGCGCTCGCCGCGCTGGTCGTGGTGTCTCCCCGGCGCTGGCGCATCACGCTCATCGCCGTGGTGACGAGCGCGGTGATCGTCGTGATCGCGCTCATCCTGGGCAGCGGTCTCAATGTCTTCAGCTTCGTCAGCCAGCAGACGGGGCGTGGCATTCAGATCGAGTCGCCGGTCGGCACCATCTGGATGTGGCTGGCCGCGCTCGGGGTGCCGGGCTCCACCGTTTACTACGACTTCGACATTCTCACCTTCCAGGTGGTCGGCCCGGGCACCGAGATCGCCTCCCAGCTGATGACCCCGTTGCTGGTGCTCGGCACTGCAGTAGTGCTCGTGCTCGGTGTGCGCGCCCAGCGGCGTGGGGCGCCGATCGACACGCTGCTGCCGCCGTTGGTACTGGCCCTCGTGTTGGCGATGATCACGATCAACAAGGTCGGCTCGCCGCAGTTCATCAGCTGGGTTGCCGCACCGATCATTCTCGGGCTCGTGGTGAATGGTGCGCGCTGGTCGACCCCCGCGGTTCTGGGCTTGGTACTGGCCGCGCTCACCCAGCTCATCTACCCCTATTTCTACGACGGGCTGCTGGTGCCGACGGTGCCCATGGTGCTGGTGTTGACACTGCGCAACGTGCTCGAGTTCGTTCTGTTCGGTTGGGCGCTCTGGGCGCTCGCGACCGCGCACGTCCGGCGTGATAGCTCGGGTGACACCCAGCTGCCGGGCGCAGACTTTTTTCCAGAACTCGTGAAGGAGTAAACAATGCTTGTCGCTTTTTCGGTCGCCCCCTCCGGTGCCGGCAACGAGGATGCCTCGGTGCACGACGCTGTTGCCGCCGCAGTGAAGATTGTGCGGGAGTCGGGTCTTCCGAACCACACTGATTCGATGTTCACGACGCTGGAAGGCGAGTGGGACGAAGTGTTCGCGGTGATCAAGGCTGCGACGGAAGCCGTCGGCACGTTCGGGCCGCGGGTGTCCCTGGTGCTGAAGGCCGACATCCGTCCCGGTCACACCGGGGAGCTCACCGGCAAGGTCGAGCGTCTCGAGAAGGCGATCGACGCGGCCGAGTGACCTGCCCGTCGCACTAGTCGCGCTGCGCGAGATCCTCGAATCGCGCAAGCGTGACCACGCCGGCCACCACGCGGGCGAGGTCGGCGTCTTCGGTGATGAAGGCATCCGCCTGGAGCTGGGCGATAGCGACGTATTCGGCGGGCGCCGTGTCGTCCCCGTCGAGCTCGGTGGCGAGCCGCCAGGCGACGGCGCGAGAGACGCGGTCACCGAGCAGGCGGATGCGGAGCGTCGTAACGCCGTCGAGAATGATCTGAGCGTCATGGTGGCTGAGCTCGCCCCGGCGAACGGCCCGGTAGAGGATCGAGAGCGCGTCGGAACGCAGCCGACTCGGCGCAACGAGCTGGTGCTCGCCGGACACCGTGATGCCTTCGCGCACCAGACGGATGGCGGTGGGGGCGTCAATCGCATATCGCGTCATGAGCACAGTATGCGCTGAACGCCGCGCATCTGCCCCGACCTTCAGCGAGGAGTGTCGAACCAGGCCGTAGGGTGGAACGATGCACCCCTCTTCTGACGGGCCGACGTTGTTGTCGCCGGCCCGTATTCGTCTTGCCCTCGTGGCGCTCGCCCTCGGTGGCTTCGGAATCGGCGCGACCGAGTTCGTGGCCATGGGACTGCTGCCGAACCTCGCAGCCGACCTTCTGCCCGGGCTGGCCGCAACCTCGCCGGACGAGGCGAACGCTCAGGCCGGTTGGTTGATCAGCGCGTATGCGCTCGGCGTCGTCGTCGGTGCGCCGACGATCGCTGCGTCGGCGGCACGATGGCCACGCAAGCAGTTGCTGCTCGTGCTCCTGACCGCATTCACGCTCGGAACTATCGCGTCGGCATTGCTGCCGACCTTCGGCCTGGTTCTGATCGCCCGTTTCGTCGCGGCGCTGCCGCATGGCGCCTACTTCGGGATCGCGTCGCTCGTGGCCGCCGACCTCATGGGTCCGGGTAAACGCGCCCGCGGTGTGGCATTCGTGCTGGGTGGTTTGACCATCGCCAACGTGATCGGTGTGCCGCTGATCACCTGGCTCGGCCAGCAGTCGGGCTGGCGCATCGCGTATTTGGCGGTCGCCGTGATCTTCGCACTCACCTTCCTCGCCGTCGCGCTCTTCGTTCCGCTGCAGCCCGGCAACCCGGAGGCCACGATGCGCAGCGAATTGCGTGCATTCGGTCGGCTGCAGGTCTGGTTCGCGCTCGGCATCGGCGCGATCGGTTTCGGCGGGCTGTTCGCGGTGTACACCTATGTGGCCCCGCTGGTCACCGAGATCACCGGGATGCCGGCCAGCACGGTTCCGCTCGTGCTGATGGTCGTCGGGCTCGGCATGGTCGCCGGCAACTTTGTCGGCGGAGTGCTTGCCGACAAGAGCGTGCGGCGCACGATCTACGGCTTCTTCCTGCTGATGATCGTTGCCCTCGTCGGGCTGGCGCTCAGCGCACAGTTCTTGGTCGGGCTGCTCCTCGGCGTGTTTCTGGTCGGGGCGTCGGCATCCGCCTTGTCGCCCGCGATTCAGAGCAGGCTGATGGATGTCGCCCACGACAGCCAGTCGATCGCCGCGGCACTCAACCACTCAGCGTTGAACATCGGCAACGCCCTCGGCGCCTATCTCGGCGGGGTCGCCATCGCCGCCGGATTCGGCTATCTCTCGCCGATCTGGATCGGCGCCGCTCTCAGCACCGTCGGAATCCTGCTCGCTGCGGCCACGTTCGGGATCGACCGGTCGCGGCGGATGAAGGGGCTGACGGTGCCCTATGGCACGCAGTCGGTCGCCGTGGTGGGCGCCGGCGTCCGGGAGTAGCCGCGCGGAGTCTGGATCAGAGCAGGAACCGCGTGACCACGGCCAGGTGGTCACTGTCACCGGCCGGAACCACCTCGTTGTGCACCGGGGTGAGTCCCGACTCGAAAATGTGATCGATGCGCACCAGCGGGTTGGCGGCAGGCCAGGTCGGGCCGAGCGACAGCGAGGTCTGGTTGGGCTCCGAGACGACGCGCCGCAGCGCAGTCAGGGACGGATCGGTGACCGCTGCGTTGAAGTCGCCGACCACGAGCACCCGGTCGTTTTCGTCACGCGCAACGATGTCGGCCAATGCCGCGAGCATGGCATCGCGGTCGCTTTGAAAACCGACGCGCAGTGACGCCGCGTGAATCACGTAGACGCTGATGAGGCCATCCGGTGTGTCGATATCGGCCGCGAGAGCGCGTTTCCACCCGAGCCCCAGATCGAGTGGCTGTTCGTTGACGATCGGATAGACGCTCCAGAGGCCAACCGTTCCCACCGCGTAGGAGTAGGGATGTGTGGCTTCCAGAGCGTCACTCGCGGCGTCGCGTGCCGCGCCGTCAAGTTCGACGAGAGAAATCACGTCGGCGCCCTCGTCGACCAGAGTCTGCGCGGATTCGGCGGCGGTCCCCGACCCCGCTTTCACGTTCTGGCTCGCGACGGTGAGTGTTGACGCATCGGCTTCGGAGGCTGACGCGGCGCTGAGGGGAACGACCAGGGGCACGATGAGAAACAGCCAGACCAGGAGCGGGACCATGCTGACGAGCCAGGCCCGGCGTCGGCCGGTCAGGAGCGCGGCGATGAACAGCACGGGAATGATCAGGCCGAGCCAGGGAAGAGCTGTCGCGATTGCCGTACCGAACGGGCCGACAATCAGCGGGTGGATGGCGAGGAGCCCCGCGAAGAGGATGGCGACCACTGCAATCGCACGTGCCCATGCTCGCCGTGAGCGCGCGGCGGCCCGCATGCGCTCGGTAGCGGGGGGTGATGCGACGCGGTCGGGCATGGTTGCAATGCTAGGCGTCGGCCTCTGTGAGGCAGGTGTGTGCGGAGCGTGAGGCAGGTGTGCGTGCAGCGTGTTTTGCGCAGCAGGATCGCCCGGTGGTGCAGCGGGTCGAGCCGGTGCGACGAGCCCGTGCGACGAGCGACGAAGCGGCTAGTCGTTCTGCAGCAGGATGCCGTCACGGATGGCGCGCTTGCGCAGTGCCACCTTGGTACCGACATCGTGACCGGCCAGGCGGTACTTCTCGCGAATGCGCTTGAGGTAGGACTTCGCGGTCTCTTCTGAAATGCCGAGCTGGTGTGCCACGGCCTTGACCGGCTCGCCCGCGCCGTACAGTGCCATCACGCGGCGCTCCTGAGCGCTCAGCCGCGGCGAGCCCTCATTGCCGCCGGTGAGGGCAAGGTCGAGTTCGGCGGAGATGAAGGACTCGCCGTTGTAGGCGGCACGGATCGCCTCAACGATCATGCTCGCTTCCTCGCTCTTGACGAGATAGCCGAGCGCACCCGCGGCGAGAGCCTCGCGGACGAGAGCCGGCTCAGAGTACGTGCTCATGAGCACGGTCTTGACGCCGGTGGTCTTCAGCGTGGAGATCTTGAGTGAGACCGGAATGTTGTCTTTGAGGTCGAGGTCGAGCAAGACGACGTCGACCGGGAACTCGGGATGGGTGAGCAGCTCAGGCCAGGTTGTCACCGCAGCGACCATACTGATGTCGTCGGCCGCGCTTCTGATCCATTCGGTCAGCGCACCGAGCAGCATCCGGTGGTCATCCACGATGGCCAAACGGATCGGGCTGTTCGCATTCATTTCTGATTCCCCTACTGCCTCGCCCGGCGGGTCATGGCTGAATTAAGCATCCGCGGGATTATCAACACTGCACTCGATGTCCACTCGAAGACTGCCGTCTCGAACAGAGTCAAGATGCGTGCCGACTACACGGATAGCATGCCATGTCTCGGGGTCAACCTTTTGTCGTGGCACACCCTTAGTGAGCAATTTGATCGGAAATCGAACATTTTGATGCAGAATTCCACGATTTGACGGAGAAATCGGCCCGAATGTGAGTGAAACCGTTGCCGTCGGACGGGCCTCATCGCTGATCAGGAGCCAGATCGCGAGGAGGAGCGCATCGCGTTGCGAGGGCGAGAGCAGGCCGGCGAGACCGTCGGGATCGTCAACCGTCACCGACGGGCCGAGAAACTCCGACTCGGTCACGGCGTGATAGAGCCAGGTTTCCGTGCGCCCTTCGATCAGATGCAACCTCAATTGAGTCGCGAGGGATGCGGCGGTGCTTGCCGTGGCGGCGGGCAGCGGCAGCGGCGAGCGGCCCTCTGCGACGTCGTCGAGGAGCGTCTCTGCTGCGAGGTCGAGCGCCGCGAGGCGTTCGGAGGCCAGCATCCCCACTGCGAAACGCGGCTGAGAAACCGTGCTCTGCACCAGTACGAGGTCGAGCTCGAGCTGAACCATCCGGCGGAATGCGCGGACGATCTCGATTCCGATCGCCGGCGCCAGCAAAGCCAAGCTCAAAATGAGGATGTCAGGGGCCAGCGTGAGCGGGTCGGATCGGGGTTCGATGAAGGCCGCGGTGACAAGAGTGACAGCCAGCGCGGATGTCGCGATCAGGAGGCTGCGCTCGCTCTGCACGGTGATCAGGGTGCTGAGGAGCAGGCCGACGGCGGCGGCGGCGGTCGGGAAGACGCCTTCGCCTCGCAACCCCGTCGTTCCGGCCAGGTCGAGGGCGACGACGATGGCTCCGCAGCCGAGCACAGAGATAAACGCCCAGCGCGGCATCTGCGGGGCGAGAACTCGGGCGCTGGCCAAGGCGAGAATCGACGCACTGGCCAACAGGATCCAGGCGGCGAGGGTCGGGAGAGGGTTGGGGTACGACGACCACTGAACGGCGAATCGCCAGACCAGAAACAGCGTGATGAACCCGCCGCTGAAGACAAGCCCGACGCCGAGGTGGCGTCCGCCGAGTCCGTTCTGTTCGAGTCGGGCCTCGCGCGCGATGCGGGTCTGATGCCGCCCCGCACGCCGGTGTTCGGCGACCGGTTGAACGGTGTGCACGGCCGGCGTGAATGACCGGAGGTGCGTCGCATTCGAGGTCGATCTCGTCATTTCGGAACCTCAAGAACGACAGTTGTGCCCGAATTGGGCGAGGAGAAGAGGCGGGCGTTGCCGCCCACATCGCGGAGCCGGGCAACGACTGATTCGGCGAACCCGAGCCGAGCCGTGTCAACGGCGGTGAGATCGAAGCCGATACCGGCATCCGTGACCATCGCCCGCACCGTCGTGTCGTCGTCGGTGATTGTCACGTCGGCGCGGGCGACACCGGAATGGCGGCGCACATTCTCGAGACATTCGGCCAGGGCAAGAAGAAACGAGTCGAGCACGTCGCTCGGCAGAAGTACCTGGCCGCTGCCGTGCCAGTCGACATCGAGGCCGAGGCGTCCGAAACGCTGCTTCACCGACTCAAGCGTGGTGCCGAGCGTCGACTCAGTCGCCGGTTCCAAGGTATAGACGCCGGACCGCTGCGGGGCCGGCATGCCGCCGAGGCGCAGCTGGCGCAACAGTTGGGCGTCATCGCCGGCTTGCGCCCGGAGGGCCTCCGGGCGCACCCCGACACCGGAGTGCGCCAGCAGAGTGAGGGTCGCGAGCACCGTGTCGTGCAAGAGGCGGGCGTCGTGGCGACGCTGGGCTTCGAGCTCGCTCGCGTGGCGTTCGACGCGGTGAGCTCGTCCGATCGCGGCGATGCGCTGCATGACTTTCGGGATGCTCTGCCCCATCCACCAGCCGCCGAGGCCGTTGGCGAGCCAGGCGCAGATGGCGAGAGCGAGCGGGAGCGCGGATCCGCCGGAGGCGACGGTGACGAGCGCGACGGCACTGAGGGTGAGCGCAAAGGCGACGGCGAGCAACAGCGCGCGGCGCCAGCTTTGAGCGAGCACGAGTGCCACACAGCTCACCGCCCCCGCGCCGATCACACCCACGACCGACTCTTCGACGACGTTGAGTCCGTCAGAATTCGCGGCGCCGACCCCGAAACCGATGGCGAGGATGATGCCGATGCCGGAGGCGACGATTCCGAGAACCCATCCGAGCGAGCCGCTGCGACCGAGAAAGTACTGGCTGAGGGCCAAAAAGACGGCAAGTGGCAGGCACACGGCGAGCGTGGCCGGGGTGACTCCGCCGGGAACGATCAAGCAGAGTACCGCTGAAGCCGTGCAGGACAGACCGATCAGCCGGGCTGTCTTTCGCAGAAGCCGGTCGCGCTCCTTGACAATGCGTTGCATGGTGCTTGCTTCGTTTCTGTGAAGTGGGACTCTTGCACCATATCGGGATTCCGGCTAACTGGGCAGGAGCCGCCGCAGTTGATCGCCGACGAAGTCTGATTCGATCAGAAAACCGTCGTGACCGTAGTCAGACTCCAGCAATACCGCATCCGTGCCGTCGATGTTGTTTCGAAGCTGCGCCGCGATCTCCTGTTGACCCGACAACGGGAACAATCTGTCGCTGTCGATTCCGAGCACCAGGCTCTGCGCGGTGACCTGGGCCAGCGCCGCGGCAACGCTTCCTCTGCCACGCCCCACGTCGTGGGAATTCATCGCCTCGACGAGGGTGATGTAACTGTTCGCGTCGAACCGGCGGGTGAACTTGTTGCCGTGGAAGTCGAGGTAGGACTCCACCGCGTAGCGCCCGTTGCTGCCGAGCGGGCTGATTTCGCTCTGCCAGCCGCGCTCGAACCGGGAGTTCAGCTCGGAGGGGCTGCGGTAGTTCAGCAGGGCCATCCGCCGGGCCAGGGCGAGCCCGCGGGTGGGGCCGTCGCCATCGTCGGCGTCGTAGTAGTCGCCAGCGCGAAACAGCGGATCGGTGCGGATCGCCTCAATCTGTACCGAGTTCAACCCGATCTGATCGGCCGTGGTGACCGGGGGAGCAGCGAGCACGGCCAGCCGTTCCACGCGTTCCGGTTGCGCGATCGCCCATTCGAGAGCATGCATCCCGCCCATCGAACCACCGATCACGGCCGCCCATCGGTCGATCCCGAGCCGATCGGCGAGTGCGATCTGCGCGGCGACCTGGTCTCTGATCGTGACGAAGGGAAACCGTATGCCCCATTCGACGCCGTCGGGTGCAAGCGTCGAGGGGCCGGTGCTGCCCTGGCAACCGCCGAGCATGTTCGGCGCGATCACAAACCAGCGATCGGTGTCGACGGCGAGGCCGGGACCGACGACGCCACCCCACCAGCCGCCGGTGGCGTGCCCGCGACCGGCCGAGCCGATCAGATGGCTGTCTCCGGTGAGGGCGTGCAGGATCAGCACCGCGTTGTCGCCTGCGGGTGAGAGCGTTCCCCAGGTTTCGTAGGCGAGCCGCACGTTGGGCAGGCTGCCCCCGGCCTCGAAGGTGAACGGCCCGAGATTCTGGAACTGACGGTTACCGACCGGGTCGCCGTCTCGCCAGGCACCGGTCGCCGGCGGCTTGCCGAGGAGCGAGCGCGCCTGAGCTTCGGTGATGAAGCTCGACGGGACCGTGTCTGCTGAAGATTGCCATTCCATACGCACCCATTCTGCCTGGCAACGCGACGCCCCCGCCGATTGTTACGTCGGCGGGGGCGTGGCGATCAGATCAGGTGAACTGCTTGCTAGGCGTTGGCGCGCGACGCGGCGACGACGGCACGGGCCGCAGCCAGGCCGAGCTCGAGGTCGGCCTTGAGGTCATCGATGTTCTCGATGCCCACCGAGAGACGCACGAGGCCCGGGGTCACACCAGCGGTGAGCTGCTGCTCCGGTGTGAGCTGAGCGTGGGTGGTCGAGGCCGGGTGGATGATGAGCGAGCGCACGTCACCAATGTTGGCCAGGTGGCTGAACAGCTCGACGTTGTCGACCAACGCACGGCCGGCATCCACGCCGCCCTTGAGCTCGAACGAGAGCACGGCGCCGACACCCTTCGGGGCGTACTTGTTGGCGTTGGAGTACCAGGGGCTCGAAGGCAGGCCGGCGTAGTTGACCGAGGCGATGTCGGGGTGGTTGTCGAGCCACTCGGCGACCTCCTGTGCATTCTGCACGTGGCGCTCGATGCGCAGGCTCAGGGTTTCGATGCCCTGAATCAGCTGCCAGGCGCTGGCCGGGGCAATGGATGCGCCGAGGTCGCGCAGCAGCTGCACGCGCGCCTTGATGATGTAGGCGATGCCGTCGCCGACCGCGGCCGTGTAGCTGGCACCGTGGTACGACGGGTCGGGCTCGGTCAGGCCCGGGAACTTCTCGACGTTCTTCGACCAGGCGAACTTGCCGCCGTCGACGATGATGCCGCCGATGACGGTGCCGTGGCCACCGAGGAACTTGGTGGCGGAGTGAATGATGATGTCGGCGCCGTGCTCGAACGGACGGATCAGGTACGGAGTCGCGATCGTGTTGTCAACGATCAGCGGGATGCCGGAGTCGTGGGCGACATCCGAAACGAGTGCAATGTCGAGCACGTTGATCTTCGGGTTGCCGATGGTCTCCGCAAAGAACAACTTGGTGTTCGGACGGACCGCGCGGCGCCACTCTTCGGCGTCGTCCTGGTTCTCGACGAACGTGGTCTCGATGCCGAGCTTGGCCAGCGTGTACTTGAACAGGTTGTAGGTTCCGCCGTAGATCGAGCTCGACGAGACGATGTGGTCGCCGGCCTGGGCGATGTTGAGCACCGCGAAGGTCGAGGCAGACTGGCCGGAGGCGAGCAACAACGCGGCGGTTCCGCCTTCGAGCGCTGCGACACGCTCTTCGACGACCGCCTGGGTCGGGTTCTGGATGCGCGTGTAGATGTTGCCGAACTCCGCCAGCGCGAACAGGTTCTGAGCGTGCTCAGCGCTGTTGAACACGTAGGACGTGGTCTGGTAGATCGGTGTGGCCCGCGCGTTGGTGACCGGGTCAGGCTGTGCTCCGGAGTGAACCTGCTTGGTTTCAAACTTCCAGGATGCCGAGTTGTCGCTCATGGGAAAATCTCCTGCTTCGCTGTCGAGGAGCGCGGTCCATCCTCGCTCTGCTGCGAGCCTAGGCAGAGCGCGCGCGGCTCGCAAACACTTCGACACACAAGGTCATTTTCAGGACGGTGGACGAGGCGGTACCGACTCATCCGGCGGCAAAACGATGGTTCCGGTGGGTGTCGCCGCCTCGGTGCGAAACAGCCAGCGCGCCTGCGGTTCGACCAGCGGATGGAACACGCGTTTCACGAATTTCTGGGACAACAGAATGGATATTCCGATGCTCGCAACGATCACTGCCGGCAGCACCCAGAGCGGTTGCGGGCCGGCCAGTACCCCGCTCTCCCGCACCGGGTAGAGCAAGAACGAGTGAAGCAAATAGATGTACATGGTCGCGGCGCCGAGGCCGGTGAACCAGGTTTGCCGCCGCGGCATCAGCACGAGGAATGCCACCATCAATGCGCAGGCCAGTGCGATCAACCCCAGACGGATGCCGCCGGCCCAGATCTGGTCGTAGCCGAAAGTCGGGTAGGCCCCGTCGTAGAGCAAGAAACGGCGGATCTTCAGCGCTCGCAGCGTTTCGATGTTGGCGAAGATCACGATCAGCAGGGTTCCGAAGAGAGCGAGCGCTCCGGCCCGCCACCGCCAGACGATGGCGGAACGCAGGGTCAGCCAGCGGCCGGTGATCTGCCATTGCCGCAGCTGCCAACCGAACACGAAGAAGGGGAGGAGCCCGAGGGTGCGCGACAACGCGAAGGTGCTGTCGATCGCCGGAATGTAGCCGGCTCCGACCGAGATGATGACGCTGATCAACAGCGGATAGCGCAGAAGCACCAGGTAGGGCAGCGTGATGCGCCAAATCGTCAGGGCGATCAGGAACCAGAGCGTCCAGGACGCCGTGGAGTAGTCGAGCCAGAACTTGCCCCCGAGCATCCACCGCAGAACCGTCCAGATCGTTTCGAAGATCAGGTACGGGAACACGATGTCGGTGAGCAGCCGGTGAAGCTGGCGGGTGCCGGGCGGACCCGACTTGGCGAAGTAGCCGCTGACCCCGACGAAGACCGGCACGTGGAAGGCGTAGATGAAGAGGTAGACCGCGTAGGAGAGATCCGAATCGCTGATCAGTTTCAAAATGGCGTGACCGATCACCATCAGGGTGATCGCGATCCATCGCGCGTTGTCCCAGAGAGGAACGCGTCGTCGCTGTGTCGGCGCTGTGCCGGGGAGTGGGGCGATCATTGTCTCTATTCTCCCGGCAGAATGGGAGGCATGGGTACACGCAGAGTTGTGGTGACGGGTGCAAGTTCGGGAATCGGTGCGGCAACGGTGCGCCTGTTTCGGCTTCGAGGCTGGGATGTCGTGGGCGTGGCCCGCCGGGCCGATCGGCTGGCGGCGCTCGCCGCGGAGACCGGGGCCACGGTCTTCCCGGCGGACCTCACCGTGCAGAGCGACGTCGATGCGCTGCGGGACTTTCTCGCGGCATCCGGCCCGGTGCATGCCCTGGTGAACAACGCCGGCGGAGCGATGGGACTCGACACCGTCGAAGACTCAGCGATTGACGACTGGGCCTGGATGTTCGAGATCAACGTGCTGGCGGTCAAACGTGTGACTAGCGCGGTGCTGCCGCTGCTGCGGCGCACAATCGCCGCGGAGGGCGGCTCGGCGACCATTCTCACCGTCACCTCGATCGCCGGCCATGTGGCCTATCTCGGTGGTGGCGGATACAACGCGGCGAAGTTCGCCGCGCATGCGCTGATGGAGGTGCTGCGGCTCGAGTTGAACGGCGAACCGATCCGGGTGATCGAGGTCGCTCCGGGCATGGTCAAGACCGAGGAGTTCGGGCTGGTGCGATTCGGTGGCGACGCGGTGAAGGCCGCGGCGCCGTATGAGAACGTGCCGAACCCGCTGTCCGCTGAGGATGTTGCCGACACGATCGTCGACGCTGTCGAGCGTGCTCCGCATGTGAATCTGGACCTGATCACGATCAAGCCGGTGGCGCAGGCAGCGCCATCGCGACTGGCGCGGGGGCCACTGGTGGTGCGGCCGGAGGCCTAGCGCTACGGGATCACTTCGACAGGCTCAGTACATCGCTCGACCGGTTCGACCGCCGAGCGCTCGGCGAGCAGGTCCTCGTCGGGCGCGACATCCGCGAATGACAACTTCGGCACGAAGAACAGCAGCACCCCGGCGACGAGTGCGCCGAGACCACAGATCGTCCAGACCAGCATGTAGCCGAAGAGGCTCGCGGCCGTCGAGGTGACGGCGGTCGCCGCGCCCATCAACAGCACGACACCGAAGGTGGCGGAGGCGAACGACCCGCCGAGGGTCTTCGTGGTGTTGGTGAGACCCGCCGCGATCCCGGTTTGACCGCGGGGCGCCGCAGCCGCGGCGGCGGCCGGAAGCGCGCCGACCAGGGCGCCGGAGCCGATGCCGGCGATCGCCATGTTCATAAACACCTGCCAGGTTTCCAGGTGGAACGGCAAGAACATGAGGTAGCCGAGCGCCATCAAGAAGGTGGCGATGATCAATGCGATGCGCGGGGTCGTCCATTTGGAGACGAGAGGGAAGAGGAGCGCACCGACGATCATCGAGATCAGGTAGGCGCCGATCAGGGTCGAGATGTCTGAGGCGTCGAGTCCCAGGCCATAGCCGTTGGCCCGGTCGGTTCCTGCATAGGTGGCCAGCGGCGCCTGAGCCCCGAGCAGGCTGATGCCGATCAGGCCGGCCGTCAGCTGCACCGGCCACATATTGGGCTGACGCAGCACTCGCAGGTCGATCGCCGGGTCTTTCTGCTTGAGCTCGAACTTGCCGAACGGAATGAAGCTCGCGACGCCGATCAGGATGAGCGCCCAGACCCACCAGGTGCCGGGCCCGTTCAGACGCAGGAAAGTGAGTCCCGACGTGATCAGCAGCAGCCCGATGGTGAGCATCAGGAAGCCGCGGGCGTCGAGGGAACGGCCGCCGACCGGTTCGGACTCCGGGACGCCGAACAGAATGGCGAAGAAGACGAGGGTCACGGCGATCGCCGGAAGAAACAGGGTGAGGGTCATGTCTTCGTCGAGTGCGGCGAAGATCCGCCCGGCGCTGAGCGCACCGATGATGGCCCCGGCCTCCAGGGCGACGACGAGCAAGCCTGCCGCACGCCGCGTCTGCGACGCTCCCGTGTTGGTGCGGCGGCCGCGGTCGAAGATCAGTGCCACCTCGAGCGGCAGCCAGACCACATAGAAGCCCTGCAGCGCCCAGGCGAAGAGAAAACTCCAGAAGTCCCCGGCGAACGCAAGCCACCAGGTCGCCCCGGCGGTGAGCACCGTCGATGCGAGAAGGATGCGTTTGTGGCCGTACATGTCGCCGAGCTTGGCGAGGAACGGCACGACGATGGCCGACAGTAGAAGCTGGGATGCCTCGAACCAGTTGAAGTCGGCGTCGTGAATGCCGAGATTCTGCACCAGATCCGGAATCAGCGGAACGTAGTAGCCCTGCAGAATTCCACTGGTGATCTCCACGAGAAAGAGAAAGCCCACCAGGCTCGCGGTCACACCAACGGCCGAACCCCGCATCGCCCGGGCGCCCCGTGAGAAAGACATCATTCCCGGATGTTAGCGGCACGGTCCTCTGAGCGGGGAACGCCGGACCTCTCGTTTCGATTTTGGACAGGGCCGATTTACCATAAGGGATGACATTTGATGCAGGAGATGCGGCAACAACAGACGCGAGCACGATTAAAGAGATCCTGCAATGGACGGATTTCGCCGACGCCTCCCGTGAACTCGCCGAAGCGGTGTTGAGGAGCGGATACAAGCCGGACGTCGTGATCGCCATTGCGCGCGGCGGACTGTTGCTCGCCGGCGCGATGTCGTACGCGCTCGGCACCAAGAACTGCGGCAGCATCAACGTCGAGTTCTACACCGGCGTCGACGAACGGTTGCCGAAGCCGGTGCTCTCTGCGCCGATGCTCGACGCTCCGGCGCTCGCCGGGAAACGGGTGCTGCTGGTCGATGACGTCTCGGACTCCGGCCACACGATGGCGATGGTCGTCGGGCTGCTCGGTGAGACTGCGATGGAGGTGCGCACGGCAACTCTCTATACCAAGCCGCGCACCGTGCACGTGCCCCATTTCACCTGGCGCACCACCGATGGCTGGATCGTTTTCCCCTGGTCGGCTTTGCCTCCGGTGCAGGTGGTCTGACCACCTCGGATTCACGCCACACTCGTCTACAAAGGGTGATGCCGCTCTCTTCCGCCCGGGCATAGCATGGTGCCGAATCCGGGGTCGATGAGTCTTCTTTTGCCTCGTGATCTGCACTTAATCACTGATGGAGGAGAGCACAATGGCGAAGAAGTTCGGCGGCGTTATCAATCTGGATATCAGGGACTCGGTTCCGGACTGGACGCCATACACGGCAGAGCGGGCACCTGACGGGTCGCCGAATGTTCTGATCATTCTGTTCGATGACACCGGAATGGCGGCCTGGTCGCCCTATGGCGGCCGCATTTCGATGCCGACGATGGACAAGCTCGCCGCAACCGGACTGACCTACACCCAGTGGCACACGACGGCGCTCTGCTCACCGACGCGGTCGAGCTTTCTGACCGGCCGCACGCACCACCAGAACGGTTTCGCCTCGATCTCGGAGGGCGCGACCGGCTATCCCGGCGCCAACTCGCACATCCCGATGGAGAATGCTTTTCTTGCAGAGGTACTGCGTGAAAAGGGCTGGAACACGTTCTGGGTGGGCAAGAACCACAACGTGCCGATCGACGAATGGCACGCCGGCGCCTCCAAGCGCAACTGGCCGCTCGCGCGTGGCTTCGATCGCTTCTACGGCTTCCTCGGCGGCGAAACGAACCAGTGGTATCCCGACCTGACCGAAGACAACCACAACGTCGACCAGCCGTATCTGCCGGATGACGGCTATCACCTCTCGAAGGACCTCGCCGACAAGGCGATCGAGTTCATCCGCGACTCGCAGCAGACCGCGCCGGAAAAGCCCTGGTACATGTTCTTCTGCCCCGGGGCCAACCACGCTCCGCACCACGCACCGCAGGAGTGGATCGACAAGTACAAAGGGCAGTTCGACGACGGCTATGAGGCCTACCGGGAGTGGGTGCTGCCGCGCATGATCGAGCGCGGCATCCTGCCGGAGGGCACCGATATCACCGAAATCAACCCGATGCCCGACGGTACCTTCGCGCCGGCCGACTCGGTGCGGCCGTGGGAAACCCTCTCCGCCGATGAGAAAGCACTGTTTGCGCGGATGGCCGAGGTCTACGCCGGATTCTCGTCGTACACCGACTACGAAACCGGCCGCATCATCGACTATCTCGAAGAGTCGGGCCAGCTCGACAACACCATCGTGATGTTCGCCGCCGACAACGGCGCATCCGGTGAGGGAAGCCCAGACGGCTCGGTGAACGAGGGCAAGTTCTTCAACGGGATCCCCGACGACATCGCGCAGAACCTGACGATGCTCGACAAGCTCGGTAGTCCAGACACCTACAACCACTACCCGACGGGTTGGGCGATGGCGTTCTCGACACCGTTCCGCATGTTCAAGCGCTACAGCTACCAGGGTGGTGTCGCCGACCCGCTGGTGATCAGTTGGCCGAAGGGGATCAAGGCGCGCGGCGAGGTACGCACGCAGTACCACCACGTCACCGACATCGTGCCGACTCTGCTTGAAGCGCTCGGGGTCGAGTTTCCGGAGGTCGTCAACGGCTACACCCAGACGCCGTTGCCCGGCGTTTCGATGGCGTACACCTTTGACTCGCCCGAGGCTCCCACGACCAAGCAGGTGCAGTACTACGAGATGCTCGGCACTCGTGCCCTCTGGCATGAGGGCTGGAAGGTGGTCGCCCTGCACGGACCCACGTCGGGCATCGGACATTTCGAGAAGGATGTGTGGCAGCTGTTCCACACCGACGAAGACCGTTCGGAGGCCGTCGACCTGGCCGATCAATATCCCGACAAGGTCGCCGAACTCGTCGCACTCTGGTTCGAGGAGGCCGGTAAGTACAACGTGCTGCCGCTCAACGACCTGACGGCCAAGGAGATCCTCGCGATGGAGATCCCGACGATTGTTCCGCCCGGCGGCACCTACACCTACTACGCCGGCGCATCCGATGTGCCTGAGCGGATGGCGGCCAACGTGCACGGCGTCTCGTACACGATCGCCGTCGAGTTCGAGGCGACGGAGGCCGACGCCGAGGGCGTTCTCTTCGCCCAGGGTTCGCGGTTCGGCGGGCATTCGCTGTTCGTCAAGAACCGCAAGCTGTACTACGCCTACAACTTCTTGGGCATTCCGCCGGAGACGCAGTTCATCTCGGATGTCGAGGTGGGCGTCGGCAAGCATGTCGCCGGCCTGGAGTTCGCGAAGGAATCGGTGGGGGAGTACGGCGTCTCGATCGGTACCGCGAAGCTCTACCTCGACAAGGAAGTGGTCGCCGAAGGCCCATTGACCACGATGACCGGTCACTTCTCACTCTGTGGCGAGGGATTGGCCATCGGACGGGATAGCGGTGACCCGGTCAGCAAGGAATACGACCACGGCTTCGACTACCGGGGCGGCACCATCGTCAAGGCCCAGGTGCACGTCGGTGACGACGCTTTCCTCGACATGGAGCGGATGCTCGAAGCGGCGATGGCGCGCGACTAAGTCACTGCACGCGTCAGCATTGACGGGCGGGCCGGGGCGATTTTCGCTCCGGCCCGCTGTGTTGCCTGCCCGCTGTGTTGTCTGCCGTCAGGATGCTGCGATGCCCACCACTGCAACCCCGCAGAGCGCCAGCCCAATGAGCTGGGTTCGGTTCGGTCGTTCGTGGAGCAGAAGGAACGCGAGTAGAACGGTGATTGCGGGATACAACGAGGTGACAACTGCGGCAAGGGTGAGAATCCCGAGTTGGCTGGCGTAGAAGTAGGAGATGGTTCCGACGACGCCGAGGGCGCCGGTTGCCAGAACCAGCCAGCCGATCTTCGCTGACCTTGTTGGACGGGTCGGCCGCGTGAACGCGATCGTGATTCCGATCACGAGCAAGGCTGCAGCTTGTCCGGCGGCCACCGGCCAGAGGCCATCCTGGTTGCCGGCTCGGTTCAACCCGATGAAGAGCACGCCGAAGCCGAGCCCGGCGATGCATCCGTCGAGCGCTCCAGCTCGGAATGGAGCCCCGTCGTGTGATGAGGCTCTTGAGACCAGCCAGATCGCCGGAAGCGCGACGATAACGCCGGCGATCGCCAGTGGGGGAAGGCGGTCGCCGATGGCGACTCCCACCAGGGCCGGAAGTACAGCTGCCCCAACTGCCGAGATCGGGCCGGCCACTGACATCTCGCCTCGGCTCAAGCCGCGATAGAGGGCTATGCTGCCGATCGCGGTGCCCAGCCCGCTGAGGGCGCCCCACGCGACGGCGTCGGGATCGGGGAGAGTCGGGCTTGTCCACGGCAGGGTCGCGGCCACCATGATCAGCGCGACGACGATGGACGCGAGCGTTACCCACAGAAAATGAGCTCGGCGCGCGGCCAGGCCTGCGGTGAAATCGGAGACACCGTAGGTGAGCGCTGCGCTCAGGGCCAACGCGAGGGGGATCATGCCGGCGAACTTGTCATCGAAGTGGAAAATACCACCGGCGTCTCAGGTCGGGAGGCATTCTCGAGCGAGCGGTCTTGTCGCGACGCCCTGGCCAGGATCCCAAGTCAGGATGCCTGGCCAGGTCGGTGTCAGCGTCAGGAAAGGACGACAGGCTGCTGCAGCTCCGTCACCCAGTTGTCCGGGGAGTCCGGTCCCGCAACGACGTATACCTCTCGACATACCCCCGCGAGCTGGTAGCCGTTGTCGTCGATCCAGGCGTGGAGGGCATCCCACGAGTCGCCGATGGTAGCCATCGAACCGTAGTGAACTGTCGTGGCGGCGAGTTC
The DNA here is from genome assembly GCF_056395445.1 of Leifsonia sp. 10L418. Taxonomy (NCBI): domain Bacteria; kingdom Bacillati; phylum Actinomycetota; class Actinomycetes; order Micrococcales; family Microbacteriaceae; genus Leifsonia; species Leifsonia sp. 10L418. The sequence goes on from NZ_JBFTJN010000005.1 coordinate 83,212, forward strand.
GACCGCCGGCAAGTCGACGATGCTGAAGCCGGCATCCGCAACGACGCTCTGGCCCACCGGGTAGGCAGCATTGGCGCGCGCGCCGTCGCCGTCACCAGACTCAAGAGCCTCGTATCTCGCGATGGGATTCGGGCTCAGCCCGACTCCCGCAGCGGTGAGGTCGTGGCGTAGGCGGTCGAAGAGCGGTCCGATGACCGGGCCGATGTTCTCCGACCCGAAGCCCGGAGCGATGGCGCTCGCTTGTGCGACATGCTGTGCGGGCAGTGATTTGAGTGCGGTGGTGATCGTTGACATTGATGGTTCTCCTTCGATGTGACGGATTCGCGCGTCGAGTCGGCGCAGACGTGCTGCGTCGAGGTCGAGCTGCCGGCCGAGCTCCGAGCGCTGATTGGTGAGCATCGTGTGCAGGGCGTCGTTGTCGCAATCGCCACGCACAATCTGAGCTACCTCATCGAGCCGGAATCCGAGGTCTTTGAACGCCACGATGGCGCCAAGGACCGCGAACTGTGCACCTTCGTACCAGCGGTACCCGGTGAAGGGGTCTACGTGGGCCGGGGTGAGCAGGCCGATCTCGTCGTAGTGTCTGAGCATCCGCACGGACACCCTGCCGATCGACGCGAATTCTCCGATGCTGAACATGATGTCTCCGACGATTCCGCCTCACACTGTGTGAGAGTCAACCGCCATTGTGAATCCTTCTACGAGTCGGTGGCCGCTAGCCCTGCGCGTGTCTGGAGTCCGGTGCAGTCACTCATCGGTCGAGACCGGGTGGATGGTTCGCAACGAGATGGTGACGTCCGTCTCGGGTCGGTCCCGTTCCGGTGGTCGAGCTTGTCGAGACCGGGTGCGCCGAGCCGTGTGCGGTGGGTGCGTTGTGCGGGGCGGCTGGCGGAGGTCACTTCGACAAGCTCAGTACATCGCTCGGCAGGCTCGACCACCGGTCAGCCGGCCCGTCGGGCGGGTGGCGGTGCCGGCGCCTGCTGCACGGGTTGTGTCGTCGGTTGCTGCGCGGGGCGTTTCGGCGGGAACAGTTCGAGCATCAGCGAGCTCTTGCTCGGGATCGGGATCGGTGTCTGGTCGGCGTCGAGTGCGACCGGTGGGATGAGCCAGTAGTCGGCTCCGGTGCGCCGGATGTGCCAGCCGTTGTTGTGCAGGAGCAGGTGGTGGGCTTTGCAGAGCAGGATGCCGTCGGCGAGATCGGTTTTGCCGTGTTCGGCTTTCCAGTGGTCGATGTGGTGTGCTTCGGTCCAGGAGGCGGGTTTGTCGCAGCCGGGCCAGCGGCAGCCGCCGTCGCGGGCGGCGAGCCCGACGCGTTGCCTCGCGGTGAAGAGGCGTTGGTCGCGGCCGACGTTGATGCATTGGCCGTCGTCGTCGAACTCGATCCCGGTGAGTCCGGAGCAGAGCAGGCGGTTCACGGTTTCCATCGAGACCGGATCGGGGTGCCCCTCGATCTGCCCGTGCCCGATTCGAACGAGGTCACTGCCGGGAGGGTCGGTGCAGGTGGGGGTCGGCCCGGCTGAGGATCCGGTCGATGAGGATCCGGTCGGTGAACCGGTCATGCCCGATCCGACCGCGGCTGCTCCGGTCGGTGCAGACCCGGTTGAAGAATGGCCCGCCGAGGAACCGACGGGCGGCTGACCGGCAGGTGCGCGACCGGCGGGGTTCCGAAAGGCGGGGCCCGGGAGGGTGCGGGCGAGGTCACGTTCGGTGACGAGCACCCGCACGGTCGGCCGCCGGCCGAAGAACACGGTGTTCGGGTCGGCCTCGGCCGCGATCTGCAACAGCGCCAGGATCGTGTCCGCGGCGATCTGCTCGACGCTCCGTTCGTCGTCGCGGAGGGCGTCGGCGCGGGCCTGGGTGCGCGGGTCGACGAAGCGGGGTCCGCCGCGGCGCGGGGACGTGGCCCCGTCGACGATCAACTCGACGAGGCGGCCGTCCTCCGGCGGCAGCAACGCGGACACCCGGTACATGCCGTCGGGTTGCCGCCAGATCCGGAAACTGCGCGCATCCCGCCGGGTCTTCTCCCGCCGGGCAATCCCCTCCACATCCAACTCGTCGCGGAGCCGCCGGGCCCGGCGCAGCAACTGGTCCGCGTTCAGCGTCCCGGCCTCACCGAGCAGGAACTCGGCGGCGGCGGCAAGTTTTTCGGCGGGCACGCCCGGGTCGATGTCACCGAGCCCTTTGCGGATCGCCTCCGCCGCATCCACCGACAGGGTCCCGGCCCGCACCGCGCCGGCGACCACGGCCAACCAGGGGCCGGCCAGGCCGGCGAGTGCGGCCCGTTGCTGCTCGGTCAGTGGGGAGTCGGGGTCGGCCTGCCGCAGCTCGTTCTGCAACTCCTCGGCGGCCTCGGACTGGGTCAGCATCGTGCCGACCGCGACCAGTTTCACCGCCTCGGCGCGGGTGCCGCCGGTCGCCGACTGAATCAACTCCACCGGGGAGAGAAACCCGTTGCGTTGCGCCAACCCCGAAAAGCCGAGCTCCCGGGACGAGCGCCGGGCGATCTCCCCGGCCGCCCACGCCGCATGCGTCTCATACGACCGGCGGATCAGGCCGAGCTGCGTCTGCGACTCGAGCAGATCCACATCGGAAAGTGCCGCATATCCGGCGGCGCCGTCACCGATCCGCGCGACCGCGGAGGCGGCGTCCCGGAGTTGATCAGGCAGAGGCTGATCGGTGAGATTTTGCATACTCCCAGACTAGAAAAAGGGGTGGAACCGAAACTTGGAAACCGCAGATCCGTGAGTAACTTCTCGACCAGCCCGCCTGTGGAGGAGCGTTGCGGCACCGCACTGATCGACCGGCATACGGGGAGCGAGCCGATCGAAGATACGCACCCAGGTTGTGAGACCGGCCCACCCGGACTCGACGAGCTCGACCACCGAGATGGTCGCCGGGATTGCGACGGTGACTTTGCGCTGCCAGGTCTCGAGACCGGCCCACCGGGACAAGCTCTACCAGCGAGCGTCGCGCGCTCGAGGCTCGGCAGAATGCAGAATTGAGAGATGACCGTCACCCTTCAGGAAATCTCAGCCACCGAATTCCCGACCTGGCTCGACCGCAGTTGCACGGAATACGCCGGAGATTTGGTCACCCAAGGACAATCGCACGAGGACGCTCTGCGCCTCGCGACCGAGAGCATGAATCAGTCTTTCCCAGATGGCGTTCTGAGCCCGGGCAACGAGGTTTTTCACGTGGTTGACGAAACGGGTGAGATCGTCGGATATCTATGGATCGGGCGGGATCTCAGCGGAGGCCCAGGCGCGTGGTGGGTCTGGGACATCGTCATCGACGCCGATCAGCGTGGCCGGGGGCTCGGGAGGGCCGCAATGCTCCTCGGCGAGCAGCTTGCGCGCTCGAATGGTGCACATTCGCTCGGTCTGAGCGTTTTCGGATTCAACACCGGTGCCCGCGGCCTGTACGAGTCACTGGGCTACGAAACGACGACGGTGAAAATGCGCAAGACGCTCGACTGAGCCTGACGGCGCTGCGGGTCCAGGCCAGATCAGGACCAGGTCACGCCGGGCGAACGATCAGAGCAAGATCGCCCACGGCTGAGGAGTCCGCGCATCGTCCGCCAGGATTCCAGCGACCCAATCGTCCTCACGGGCGAGTCGCCCGAGCGCACCGCGACGCAGGGTCCCTTCGAACTGAAACCCCACGCGACGTGCGACGCGAGCGGATGCAACATTTCCTGCGTACGCATGCCATTCGATTCGTTCGAGGCCCAAGCCGTGGGGCTCCGGAGTGAATCCGAAATCGACGACGGCCTGGGCAGCTTCCGTCAGCAGTCCACGCCCACGAAACCGTGGCGCCATCCAATAGCCGATCGTGGCCTGCCCGGAGCCGATGTTATCGAGACTGATCGCCCCGCAGTGCACTCCGTCGACCGTGATCGCCCAGGTGCAACGGCTACCGTCTGCCCAGCCCGGATCGGAGTAGGAAGTCACATAGGCCTCGGCATCGCTCGGCGAGTACGGCACCGGGACCGGCACGCGACGCTGTATCTCTGGGTCCTGGCACGCCGCGGTGATGGAACCGATGTCCGCGACAGAAGGTGCCTGAAGTACAAGCCGCTCGGTGCGCAGTTCAACCTTGTCCATGCGCCAAAGCTATCGTTCCAGGCTCGTCCACGGCCGAGACACGGCGCACGCCGGCAGGGCGGTCTGGAACCCACGGCCCGGCACCACAGGTTGCACCGCTTACTCTTGAAGCATGAGTGTGCACCTGGTAGGCGGCGGCTGGGCCCCCGAGAATTTTGAAGCAGTATTCGAGCAGTTCGTCGCCGAGGCGACGGCACGCGGCGTGGCGGCAGGTCGCACCGAGCCCAAGATCGCGCTGATCGCCGTGCGCGACGGCGACGCCTCAGATCACGCTGCGCAGCTGGGCGCCGCACTCGCCGCCGGCGGTCCGATCGAGGCCAAGGTCACGGCGCTGGCACACGATCAGCTCGCCGAGCTGATCCACGTTGCGGATGTCGATGGCATCGTCATCGGCGGAGGACTCACCCCCGCCTACCTCACGGCTATCACCCCGATCGCGGGCGAGATCCGTCGCCAGGTTTCTGCCGGCATCCCGTACCTCGGCTTCTCGGCCGGAGCCGCGATTGCCGCCGAGCGTGCCCTCATCGGCGGCTGGCGCATCGGCGGAGTCGAGGTCAGCAACGAAGACGGTTCGGAAGACCTCGACGAGGTGACCTTCGCGCAGGGAATCGGCCTGCTCGACGTCACGGTTGAGGTGCACGCGGCGCAGTGGGGCAACCTGTCCCGGCTGATCGCCGCCACCGAAGCAGGACTCGTCGACGGCGGGCTCGCCATCGACGAGAACACGGCGCTGGTCGTCGGCGAAGGCGCCCTCGGTGTCGTCGGAGCGGGCAGCGTCTGGCGCGTCAGCCAGGCCGACGGCGGCGTGCTCGTGAGCACCTTCGGCGCGTAGCCACCGGCATGATGCTGTTCGATTCGGACTTCGGCCGTGAGGGCGATCCGGCTGCAGGCGACCCGGCGGCAATTGAGCCGCCGGCGCTCGACGCCGACTGGGCGGCGGCACTTGAACCCGTCTCCTTCGAACTGAACGCCGTGCAGAGCTTCGTTCAAGCCGAACGGGAGGCCGGCCGAGAGGTGTTGCCGGCACCGCAGAACGTGTTGCGCGTCTTCACCCGACCGCTCGATGCGGTGCGCGTCGTGATCGTCGGCCAAGATCCCTATCCGACGCCGGGACATCCGATCGGCCTGTCGTTCGCCGTCGACCCGGCGGTGCGCCCGTTGCCGCGAAGCCTGTCGAACATTTACCGGGAGCTGCAGGACGACCTCGGCCTGACCCCGCCCGCGCACGGCGATCTCAGTGCCTGGGCCGACCAGGGCGTGCTGCTGCTCAACCGCGTGCTGACCGTGGGCGCCGGCGAGGCCGGTTCGCACCGCAAGCGCGGCTGGGAAGCCGTGACCGACCAGGCCGTGCGCGCGCTCGTCGATCGGGAACGCCCGCTCGTCGCCATCCTCTGGGGCAAGGATGCTCAGGCACTTGGCCCGCTCTTCGGAACGACGCCATTGATCGAATCGGCGCATCCCAGTCCGTTGTCGGCACGCCGCGGATTCTTCGGTTCCCGACCGTTCAGCCGCACGAACGCACTGCTCGCCGAGCAAGGCGCGGTCGGCGTCGACTGGAGTCTCGGTTAGCCTTGATGAAGAACGAAAGGGTGTTGCACGGTGCTTGAAGAGGAATATCAGCCACGTCGCCGACTGCCCCGGCACCTGCAACCTGAGCCCACGCCCGAGGCGCCGTTCGCCTACACGCTGCGCCTTGTCGAGGCTCCCGATCTGCCGTACATTCGGGAAATTTACAACTATTACGTGGCGAACAGCACTGTCACCTTCGATGAAGACCCCATGACTCTGGCCGAGTGGCGCGACAAGTTCTATTACCTCTCGCGGCTCGGGATGCCGTTCATCGCCGCAGTCTCACCGAGCGGGCAAATTCTCGGTTATGCGCTCGTTACCCCGTGGAAGCAGAAAAAGGCATACCGATTCACGGTCGAGAACTCGATCTACCTCGGCCCGGCGTCGACCGGCAAGGGTCTCGGCCGCGTGCTGCTCGCCGAGCTGCTCGACCGTTCGAAGGCGGCGGGTCTGCGCGAGGTCATCGCGGTGGTCGCCGATCAGGGTGCCGACGCGTCGATCAAGCTGCACGAGAGCTTCGGCTTCGAAGAGATCGGGCGAATGGGCAAGGTTGGCTTCAAGTTCGAGCGCTGGCTCGGCACCGTGTTGCTGCAGAAGAGCCTCAAGTAGTCCGCGGCGCCGGTCGGCTGCCGGTCCGCTGCGCCGAGTGTCGCCGTTCGCGCCGACGATCGCCGCTGCAACGGCGACTATCGGCTGTAACGGCGATTCTCGAAAAGTGACCAGGCCTATCCGGTGCGACCCGGCGCCGACATCCGCCCCGTGACAGTCACGACGGCACGCCGCGGTGCGAGGGTCGCCATCCGAGCGAACACCGCGTTCTGAGAACCGCTGATTGAGTGGAGCGGGGTGGTGGTGCGGTTGAGCGCGGTGAAGGTAGTGTCCATCACCTCGTCGACGGTGAGGAACTTGCCGAATGCCGCGTCGTGATTCTGCGCCACGTCGAAGAACTCGGTGTCGACCGGGCCGGGGCAGACGGTGGTCACCTTGAGGCCGGTGCGCCGGGTTTCGTACCAGATTGCCTGCGTGAAACTCACGACGTAGGCCTTCGTCGCCCCGTAGACGGCCATCCGCGGCACCGGCTGAAAGGCGGCCGTGCTCGCCACGTTCACCAGAGCTGCGCCATGGGGATGCGTCGTGGCAGTGGTCAGCAGATCGGGCAAGAACGCGTGAGTGAGAGCCGTCAATGCGACAACGTTGACGGCGATTTCGTCCATCTCGCGCCCGGCATCCGCATCGACGAAGTTGCCGTAGGTGCCGAAGCCGGCGGAGTTGATCAGGCTGCCGATGGTGATCGAGCGCTCGCGGAGGTCGTCGACGAGCTGGGGGACTGACTCCGGCAGCGACAGGTCGAGCGGGATCACCGTCGACGTGGCACCGTATTTCTCGGCCAGATCGACGGCCAACGCTTCCAGCCGGTCTTGTCGGCGAGCCACGAGCACGAGGTCGGCGCCGCGCTCGGCCATCGCGTGCGCGTAGCCGATGCCGAGGCCGCTCGAGGCGCCGGTGACCAGCGCAGTGGTTCCCATGGGGTTGAAATGTGCGCGCGCCATGCTCTGAGGCTAGTCGTCCCCGCTTCCGGGCGACAGAGTGGCCTTCATCGCCCGGCCTAACATTGAGGCATGACGAATGCGCCACTCGACCTGCCGGCCAAACACACGGTGCTGCGTTCTTTCGCGGGGCACCTCGAGGCTGAACCCGACGCCGTCTTCGACTTGCTGCTTGAGAAGCTGGCGGCCGGCGACGAGAACGGCGGGCACTTTCTCGCCGACCCGGCCGAGCGTTTCATCGTCGTGCAGGGCGACTGGTGGTATCGCGGCGAGTACCGCGTGCTGCCTGAAGAAGACGGGAACGGCACACGTGTCGAACACGAGATCTTGAACGTCGCACAGATCGCGCATTGGGCCGGAGCGCTCACCGGCCGGTCGGTCGTCGCCGGGGCTCCGGCAGCGTTCGGCCGGCTGCTGACCGAGATCGACGCGGAACTGAGCGAAGACTCCGACGCGGAATAGCCGAGCGCCTCGGCCCGAACGTGTCACGCCGTAGGCTCGACGCATGACTGAGCTTCACGATCTAACCGCGCTCGAGCAGTGGCAGGGGCTGCAGAAAGGTGAGATCGGCGTCGTCGAGCTGACCGAGCATTACCTCGCCCGAATCAACACGCTGAATCCGGCGCTCGGCGCGTTCGTCACAGTGACGGATGAGGCGGCGCGGGTCAGAGCCGCGGACGTCGCGACACACGTGCCCCGCACGGCGTCCCTGTGGGGGTTGCCATTTGGCGATAAAGATCTGCAGCAACGGGCGGGGGTTCCCGCCCGATACGGTTCGCGACTGATGGCCGACTTCGTGCCGACGGAGTCGGACGACCTCGTGCAGGCGCTCGATGACGCCGGCGCGGTGAGCCTCGGCAAGACCGCGACACCCGAGTTCGGCATGCCGTCGTACACCGAGACGCTGGCCGGCCCGCCGGCACGGAATCCCTGGGACCCAACCCTCGGTTCCGGTGGCTCCAGTGGCGGGGCCGCCGTCGCCGTGGCTGCCCGGATGCTGCCCTTCGCGCCGGGGTCGGACGGCGGCGGTTCCGTACGTATTCCCGCAGCGGCATGTGGGCTGGTCGGGCTCAAGCCATCGCGCGGACGCGTGCCCGCCGCATCCGGTGTAGACAAGCTGGCCGGGCTTCCCGTGGCCGGCCCGCTCGCGCGCACCGTGGCGGATGCCGCGCTGTTGCTCGATGCGATGATCGCGCCGCTCGGCGGCCGGCCCGACCACCAATTCACGTTGCGTTCGCCGGGTGACGACGGAGGCCCCCTGCTGGCAGCCGCCGTGCGGGGCGAGGGCCGGTTTCAGCTCGGTGTGATGACGACGTCGGCGTGGGACAACGCCTATTCCATTGAGATCGCGCCGGAAGCACGGGCGGCCCTCGACCTGGCCGTCTCCGAATTGGCGGCACTTGGACACGGCCTGGAGCAGACGGCGCTCGCGCCCGATGACAGCTACGCCCCGGCGTTCCGCACGATTTGGCAGGCCGGAGCTGCCAGCATCCCGGCAGAGAGCGACGAGCAGGAACAGCTACTCGAACCGCTCACCCGCTGGCTGATGCACCGGGGGCGGGCGCTCTCGGCGCGCGATCTGGCCGAAGCTCTTGCCGCGTTGTCGGCCTACGAACGGTCATTCATCCGACAGCTGTCGCGGTTCGACGCGGTACTGACTCCCGCTCTGGCGTTGACCCCGCGGCCGATCGGCTGGTACGACGCCCACGACGGCGAGGCGAACTTCGCTCAGCAGGTGCAGTACACGCCCTTCACCTCGATGGTCAACGTGAGCGGGCTGCCCGCCATCGTGCTGCCGGTCGCCGAGACGGCCGACGGGCTGCCGATGGGGGTGCAGCTGATCGGGCGTCCGGGGGGCGAGGCGACCCTGCTCGCGCTCGGCGCGCAACTGGAGCGGCGCCTGCGCTGGCAGCACCGGGTGCCGGCAATCGCGCGGGCGTGACGGCGCGTCATCTCTCTTTCCGCGAACCGTGCCGAATTACTGTTTGCCCGTTGTTTTGAATAACTCAAGACAACTTGGTAGATTGAGGTCATGACACACACCGTGACGGATGCCTCGGGGGCAGACGAACTGAGCGAGCGCATCCGCGCGGCTTCGCTCAAAGTCACGGCGACTCGTCGCTCGGTGCTGGCTGCGTTGAGTGCGGCTCCGCACACGAGTGCCGACACCATCTTCGCCGCGGTCGCGACCGAGCTGCCCGGCACCTCGCTGCAGGCGGTCTACGGAGTGCTCACCGCCTTCACCGCCGCCGGCCTCGTGCGCCGCATCGAACCGGCCGGCTCGGCCGCCCTCTACGAGTGCCGCATCGGTGACAACCACCATCACCTGGTCTGCACGCACTGTTCCGCGGTGCAGGATGTCGATTGCGTGGTCGGGGGAGCGCCGTGCCTGACGCCGTCCGACACGGGCGGTTTCGCCATCCATACGGCCGAGGTCACGTTCTGGGGCCTCTGCGCTGCGTGCCAGACCGGCGCCGCGGAGGCCGCACTCGCCGCACCCGCGTCATCCGCGGCCGCGCCGACAACATCCGCGCCCGCACCCACAGCATCCGCTCCGGCCGCCCACTAGTTTTCTTTGCCTCATCTGCCCATCACCATCCCTTCGAGATAAGGATCAGAATGACTGAACCCACCACCACCCAGACGGGTGCGCCCGTTGCCAGCGACGACCACTCGCTGACCGTCGGCACCGATGGCGTCACCGCGCTGCACGACCGCTACCTGGTCGAGAAGCTCGCGCAGTTCAACCGTGAGCGCATCCCGGAGCGCATCGTGCACGCCAAGGGCGGCGGAGCATTCGGTACGTTCGAGGTCACCGGTGACGTGTCGGCGTACACCCGTGCCGCAGTGTTCCAGCCGGGCACCGTCACCCAGACCATGCAGCGCTTCTCCAGCGTTGCCGGCGAGCAGGGCTCGCCCGACACCTGGCGCGACGTGCGTGGCTTCTCGGTCAAGTTCTACACGACAGAGGGCAACTACGACATCGTCGGAAACAACACCCCGGTGTTCTTCATCCGCGATGGCATCAAGTTCCCCGACTTCATCCACTCGCAGAAGCGCCTGCCGGGCTCCGGCCTCCGCGACGCCGACATGCAGTGGGACTTCTGGACCCTGTCGCCGGAATCCGCGCACCAGGTCACCTACCTGATGGGCGACCGCGGCCTGCCGCGCTCCTGGCGTGAAATGCCCGGCTTCGGCTCGCACACCTACCAGTGGATCAACGCTGCGGGCGAGCGCTTCTGGGTGAAGTACCACTTCACGTCCAACCAGGGCAACATCGAGATCGACGGAACCGAAGCCGAGCTCATCGCCGGTGCCGACGCCGACTACTACCGTCGCGACCTCTACGAGGCCATCGAAGCCGGCAACTTCCCGTCGTGGGATGTCTCCGTTCAGGTCATGCCGTACGAAGAGGGCAAGACCTACCGTTTCAACCCGTTCGACCTCACCAAGGTTTGGCCGCACGCCGACTACCCGCTGATCAAGATCGGCACGCACACCCTCGACCGCAACCCGGAGAACTTCTTCGCGCAGATCGAGCAGGTTGCACTCTCGCCCGCGAACCTGGTTCCCGGCATCGACGCCAGCCCCGACAAGATGCTGATGGCCCGCATCTTCTCCTACCCCGACGCACAGCGCTACCGCCTCGGTGCCAACTACAACCAGATCCCCGTGAACTCGCCGATCGCTCCGGTGAACAACTACTCACAGGATGGCGCCGCCCGCCACGGCTTCAACTCGCCGAGCACCCCGGTCTACGCGCCGAACTCGCTCGGCGGCCCCGCCGCTGACCCGGCAGCTGCCGGAACCGGTGGCTGGGAGAACGACGGCGAACTGCTGCGCGCTGCTGCCGTGCTCCGCTCGGAGGACAGCGACTTCGGCCAGGCCGGAACGCTCTACCGCGAGGTCTTCGATGATGCAGCCAAGGGTCGCTTCCTGGCGACCATCACGGATGCCGTCAGCGGCGTCACCCGTCCCGAGGTGCGCGAGCGCGCCATCTGGTACTGGTCCAGCGTTGACGCAGAGCTCGGCGCAGCACTGCGCTCGAACCTCGAGGCACTCGACCTGGTCAACGCCGGCGAGTAACTCTGCTCCTGCAGAATCGGTTCTGAATCACGGATTCTGAACCACAACGAACGCCCGACCTTTTCGAAGGTCGGGCGTTCGTCGTTTCAGGCACGCGGGGGCGGCAACCTTGGGAAGGTTGGTTAGGTAAGGCTTGCCTATGTTGGTTATAGTGAATGTCATGCTCGGTCACGACCTCACCCTCTCCTACCACGGCGCACCCGTCGTGCACAGCGCCCACATCGACCTGGCCCCCGGGCAGATCACCGCGCTGATCGGCGCCAACGGCAGCGGAAAGTCGACCCTGCTGCGCGCCCTTGCCCGACTTCACACACCCGACTCCGGCACCGTCTTTCTCAGTGACGATTCCAGCAGCCCGGATGGCGCGCCCACTCTCACCGCGGCCAACGGCGTCGACGCCCTCACTTTGACCAGCCGCGAGTTCGCCCGCCGGGTCACCCTGCTTTCGCAGAGCCGGGCCACCCCGACCGGACTGACCGTGCGCGAGGTCGTCGATTTCGGACGCCACCCGCACCGGGGCCGCTGGGTGCGCGGCGATGCCGATGGTGCGGCTGCGGTGCAGCACGCGATGACCGTCACCGGCATCAGCGACCTTGCCGACCGGCAGGTTGAGCAGCTCTCCGGTGGGCAGCTGCAACGCGTCTGGTTGGCCAGCTGTCTGGCTCAGGACACGACGGTGCTGCTTCTCGATGAGCCGACCACCTACCTCGACCTGCGCTACCAGGTCGAGCTCCTCGACTTGATTCGCGACCTGGCCGAACTCCACGGCGTGACCATCGGCATCGTGCTGCATGACCTCGACCAGGCGGCACTGATCGCCGACCGGGTGATTCTGCTCGACGCGGGCCGCATCGTCGCGGCCGGAACGCCGGGCGAGGTCTTCGTCGGCGACGTGCTCAGCTCGGCCTACGGCATCCGGATCGACGTCGATGTGGATGCCGACAGCGGCCTGATTCGCTCACGGCCGATCGGCCGCCATGATCGCCGCCGCGCCGAAAGCCACGACCATGACCACGACCACGGCCACGGCCACGACGAACGCAGCGTTCACCGCCACGACCAACGCAGCAGCGCTCACAGTGTGGCGGTTAACGCCTAGCGTCACCTGCTGCCCCGACACTCCTCTTCCGACCCAGCTTCCCCTCGTATCGCCCTCACTCCGCGCGGGCGCTCTTCCGCGCGCCATCAGAAAGAAACCCATGAGAAAGACGCCAATGAGAAAAAACGCCGTGAAGGCTCGCCACCTCCTTCTGTCGATCGCCGCCGCAGGAACCGCCATTCTCCTGGCCGGTTGCGGCACCACCGAGAACGCCGGCTCATCCGCCGCAAGCGGTGCCTCAGCCATCACCATCACCGATGACCGCGGGGAATCTGTCACGCTCGACGGGCCGGCCACGAAGGTCGTCGCGCTGGAGTGGAACACGGTCGAGAACCTCGTTGCGCTCGGCGTGATGCCGATCGGGGTCGCAGATATCGAGGGCTATGGCGACTGGGTCAAGTCCGAGTCGCTCGACGACTCGGTGACGGATGTCGGCCAGCGCGGTGAGCCGAGCATCGACGCGATCGCCGGCCTGGCTCCCGACCTCGTGGTGACCACCACCGACCTCTCCGAGAGCGCCATCGCGCAGATCGAAGAGATCGCCCCACTGATCGTCGTGCGCGGAGCCGACGCGTCGAACGGCATCGGACAGATGGAGAAGAACCTCAACACGATCGCCACCGCCACGGGAACCGAAGACGAGGCGGAGACGCTGCTCGCCGACTTCGAGGCGAAGATCGCCGACGGCGCCGAGGCGCTGAAGGCGGCCGGCCTCGCCGGTACCAAATTCGCGATGACCGACTCCTATGCGAGCGGCGGCCAGGTCACCATCCGCCCGTTCGCCCACGGCGCGCTGCTCGCCGACCTGACCGAGCGCCTCGGCCTCGTCAACGCCTGGACCGGCGAAGGCGACGCCGACTACGGCCTCGGCACGACCGACGTCGAGGGGCTCACCGCTCTCGGCGACGTGAACTTTCTCTACATCGCCAACGGTGCCAGCGACGCTTACCAGGTTGATCTCGCCGACAACGCGGTGTGGAACTCGCTCCCGTTCGTGCAGGCCGGCAACGTTCACCGCCTGCCCGACGGCATCTGGATGTTCGGTGGCCCGTCGTCGATGAATGACTACATCGACGCGGTTGTTTCGACTCTCACCGCCTAGCATGACCGCGACCACGACTGCCCCGCCGGCCCTCACTCCCACCGGGGTGACGGCCGGTGCCGGGCGCGCCCGGCTCGCGGCGTTCCTGGTCGGCGGCGTGCTGCTCGCCCTCGTTCTCTCCGCTGTTCACCTCACCCAGGGGTCGTCCGCGGTCGGTCTCGGTGATCTGATGCACGTGCTCACCGGCACCGGTGACGAGCAGTCGGCGGCCGTGCTCGTCGCCTCCCGTTTGCCGCGGCTCCTCGCCGGTCTGTTTGTCGGCGTCGCGCTCGGCGTTGCCGGCCTGGTGATGCAGACGGTTGCCCGCAACGTGCTCGCGTCGCCCGACACCCTCTCGGTCAACGGCGGCGCCTATCTCGCCGTCGTCGCCGTCTCGGCGTTTGGGATCTCACTGCCCGCTCTCGGCGGTGGCGCGGTCGCCTTCCTCGGCGGGCTTGCCGCCGCCGCCCTCGTGCTCGGCCTGTCGGCCGGCGGGGGAGGCGGAACGGTGCGGCTCGTGCTCGCCGGCTCGGCCATCGCCCTGGCCCTCGCCGCGCTCACCACGGTGCTGCTGCTGCTCTTCGCCGAGGAGACCACCGGTCTCTTTGCGTGGGGAGCCGGCTCCCTCGGCCAAACCAGTCTCGACGGAGTCAGCCAGCTCGGCCCGGTCGTGCTGCTCACCGTGCTGGCTCTGCTGCTGCTCTCGCGCAAACTTGACCTCCTCGGGCTGGGTGACGACGCGGCATCCGTGCTCGGCGTGAAGGTGCGCCAGACCCAGCTGATCGCGATTGTCCTGGCCGTACTGTTGTCTGCTGCCGCTGTGACGGTGGCCGGGCCCATCGGATTTGTCGGACTGGCCGCGCCGGCGATCGTTCGGCTGCTGGCCACGCGCATCCCGGGGCTCGCGCGGCACCGGATGCTCATCCCCGCCTCGGCGCTGATGGGCGTGATCGTCGTGCTCGGCTCCGACGTGCTGCTGCGCTTCATCTTCGGCGGGCAAGCCGGCGTCGATGTGCCGACCGGCGTCGTGACCACTCTCTTCGGCGCCCTCTTCTTGGTCGTTCTCGCGGGCCGCCTCACCGGCTCCGGCTCGGCGGGCGCGCGCGCCGACACCGCTCATGGAGTCTTTGGTGGGCGACGGATGCGTGGAGCGGCAGTCATCGCCCTGGTCGTGATCCTGCTCATCGTGGCGATCGCATCCCTGCTGCTCGGTGATGCCAAACTGCTCGCCGGCGACCTCGTGAACTGGGCGACCGGGCAGGCCGGGCCGGTGGTCACCTTCGTGATGAACACGCGGGTTCCCCGGGTTCTCGCGGCCATTCTCGCCGGTGCCGCCCTCGCGGTGGCCGGGGCGATTGTGCAATCGGTGACGCGCAACCCGCTGGCCGATCCCGGAATTCTCGGTGTGACCGGCGGTGCCGGCGTCGGCGCGGTGATTGTGATCACGATCGCGCCACTCGCCAGCTTCTGGGCGGTCACGGCAGGGGGACTGATCGGCGCGCTGCTTGCAGCCGCCATCGTGTTCGGCCTCGCCGCCCGGGACGGGTTCGGCCAGAACCGGCTCATTCTCGTCGGAATCGGTGTCGCCGCCGCGGCCGGCGCGGTGGTGAGCATGCTCATCGTGGCCACCGATCAGTACAGCGGGGCCAAAGCGCTCACCTGGCTGAGCGGTTCGACCTACGGCCGCACAATGCCGCAGCTGCTGCCGCTGCTCGTGGCGATTGTCGTGGCCATTCCCATTGTGATCGCGGGTCGTCGTGAGCTCGATCTGCTCGCCTACGACGATGACACCCCACGCATTCTCGGTGTCTCGGTCGGCCGGGCCCGGCTCGGCCTGCTCGCGACGGCAGTGATGCTGACGGCGGCCGCCGTTGCGGCCGTCGGGGTGATCGGCTTCGTCGGTCTCGTCGCCCCGCATGCGGCCCGGGCGCTCGTCGGGGCGCGGCATGCGCTCGTTCTGCCGGTTTCCGCGCTGCTCGGGGCGATCCTGGTCTGCGTCGCGGATACGCTCGGGCGCACGGTGATCGCTCCGGCACAGCTGCCGGCCGGGTTGCTCACCGCACTCGTCGGAGCCCCCTACTTCGTCTGGCTGCTCTGGCGTTCGCGTCGGGCGGGCTGACTCGGGCGGGTCGTCCAGGTCGGGAAGTTAGGTTAGGCATGCCATACTAAGGGCATGCTTACTTCGACGGTTCCTGAGCTCGCCCCCCGCCCGCCGAAGCCCAGCTACCGCCCCTTTTCCGTCACGGTCGCCGGCATCCGGCGGCTCTCCGACTCGTTCACGCGAGTGACCTTCAGCGGCGCCGACCTGCATGAATTCGGCACGATCGGGCTCGATCAGCGTGTCAAAGTCATTCTCCCGCTACCCGGAATCGGGATGTCCCCACTGCCTGAAGATGACACCTGGTACGACGCGTGGCGCCGGCTTCCCGACGCCGAACGCAACCCGATTCGCACCTACACGGTGCGCGCGGTTCGACCGGCAGCGCGCGAGATCGACATCGACTTCGTGATGCACGGCGACGGCGGACCGGCCTCGCGCTGGGCCGGCGCGGCGACCATGGGGGAGCGACTCGTCGTCGTCGGGCCGAACGCGGGCGGCGAGTTTCCGCGCTCCGGCGTGGAATGGAACCCTGGCGACGCGTCAACCCTGCTGCTGGCCGGCGATGAAACCGCGGCGCCGGCGATCTGCTCGATTCTCGAGTCCCTTCCCGCCGACGCGCGCGGCACGGCCATCATCGAGTTGCCGCACGCCCGCGACGCCCTCGACGTTGCCGCCCCTGCTGGAATGCAGGTGACCTGGCTCGTTCGGGATGCCGCCGGCAGCGCTCACGGCGCGGCCCTCGATGCGGCGGTGCGGGAGTGGACATCCGGCTTTATCAGCAGCGCACCTGCCGGTGGCGGTGCAGATGCCGACCTCAACGACGTCGACGTGGACACCGAGATTCTCTGGGAGGTTCCCGACGCGGTGACGGCCGACGCGAATGCGGCTCACTCAACGCTTTACGCCTGGCTGGCCGGTGAGGCCGGCGTGATCAAGACCCTGCGCCGATTCCTCGTCTCCGAAACCGGGATCGACCGTCGACAGGTGGCCTTCATGGGGTACTGGCGCGCCGGTCGTTCCGAAGCGAACTAGCTTTCGGTCGCCCGCTCTCGATTCGGTCAGCGACGCAAAGGAGGAGTTTCTGCGACTCACCGCCCAGACCTGGCGGGTCACCTCGGCGTGTCGCAGAATGTCCTACTTTACGTACGGCACTCGCGGCAGCTCAGCGCAGGTAGCCGCCCTTTTCGAGACCGGCCTCGATTTCCCAGCGGTTCTTCAACGGGTCGCGCCCGGCGATCAGGTAGAGCAGCGGAAACACCATTCCGTAGCGCTGCCACTGGCGTTTGTGCACGGCTTCGTGCTCCAGGATGTCGTCTGACACATTCTGATTGGTGAGGTAGCAGCCGCCGACGCACGAGCCGCCGCGGCCGAACGACCAGGTCGGCATCCCGCGAAAAATGATCATGCCGCCGCGTCGTTCGACTCGACCGGTGCTCAAAATCGAACCCCAGACGATTCCGACCGCGGTCGCGTAGAGGTAGCCGGCCCGGCTGAGGGGGGAGTCGAAGAAGATGCGGCGCACGCTCCCAGCGTAGGCCGTCGGGGCCAGTGCTCGGCAGCGGATGCTCAGGGCAGATGCTCGACGCGGCAAGCCAGACTTCGCGGCAAACCGGACTTCGCGGCCGTCACGCAGGCATCCGCCCGCAGACATCCGCCCACCGGCGTCCGCCTTAGCCGCCCGTCGGCCGGCCGTACTCCTCCAGCAACCGCAGCCAGACCTCGCTCAGCGTCGGATAGCTCGGCACCGCGTGCCACAACCGCTCGATCGGCACCTCGCCGACCACGGCAATGGTTGCGGCATGCAGCAACTCGGCGACATCCTGCCCGACGAACGTCGCGCCGATCAGCACGCGGCGATCCTCATCGACGATGGCACGGGCGTGACCGACATAGCCGTCGGCGAGCACTGTCGCGCCGCCCAGCCAGCTGAGGTCGTAGTCGAGCACCCGGATGCGATGGCCCGCCTTCTCGGCGGCGGCTGCGGTCAGCCCCACAGAGGCGATCTCGGGGTCGGTGAACGTCACTTGCGGAACCGCTGAGTGATCGGCCGTCGCCACGTGGGCGCCCCACGGTGCGTCGTCGACCCGTCGCCCGGTCGCCCGCGCAGCGATCACGTCGCCGGCGGCACGCGCCTGATACTTGCCCTGGTGGGTGAGGAGAGCCCGGTGTGTGACGTCGCCGACCGCGTAGAGCCAGTCGCCCGCGAGCGCGGGGGAGCCGCCCTGAACGAGCAGAGTGTCGTCGACGCGCAGCCAGTCGCCGGGCGGCAGGCCGATGCTTTCAAGCCCGAGGTCGCCGGTGCGCGGAACCCGCCCGGTTGCGACAAGCACCTCACTGGCCGTGACCGTGCGTCCGTCGCTGAGGATCACAGCGATATCGCCGTCGAGGGTGCGTGTTGCAGAATTCACGCTGAGTCCGGTGAGCACGGTGGCACCGTCGCGGCGCAGCGCATCGGCGACGAACTCACCGGCGAACGGTTCAAAGTTCGCGAGAAGTTTTCCGCGGGCGATCAACGTGACCGTCGAGCCGAGTGCGGTGAACGCTGTCGCCATTTCAGTGGCGACGGTGCCGCCCCCGATGATCGCGAGTGTGCGCGGAACCGTCTGCGCCGACGTCGCCTCCTTGCTGGTCCACGGGTCGACCTCGGCCAGTCCCGGGATTGCGGGCAGCAGCGAGGCCGAGCCGGGGCAGAGCGCCACGGCATGTTTCGCGGTCAGAACCGTCGTCGAACCGTCGGCAGCGGTGACTGTCACCTCGCGGATCCCGCTGACCCGTCCGTGACCGCGCACCAGAGCGATACCGGCCGAATTCAACCAGCTCACCTGATCTTGATCTGACCAGTCATGCACGATCGTGTCACGCCGGCCGAACGCTGCCATCGCATCCAGTTCTCCCGTGATCGCCTCGGCGGCACCCTGCACGCGGTGGGCAGCGGCGAGAGCGGTCCCGGCCCTGATCAAAGCCTTCGATGGCATGCAGGCCCAGTACGAACAGGCTCCTCCGACCAGATCGCTCTCGACGATGACGGCGGTCAGACCGCCCTGCACCGCACGGTCGGCGACATTCTCGGCGGATGTCCCGCCGCCAACGACGATGAGGTCATAGATCTGTTCCGGCATGTTGACGCCTTTCGATGCTTCCCACCCAGGTGCTGCTCTGCGCGGTCAGCATACGCCCCTCGACGGTTCTCGACAGGCTCGACGGATCTCGACAGGCTCGATCACCGGGGTGGTCAGCGCGTCAGCGACCCGATGACACGCAGCACGTTCGACAAGTCGTCAGAGGCCGCCTCGGGTGATGACGGAGCGAACCCGGCAATCGTCGCGCCGGCGACCCCGAAGTGGGCGCGCAGCCCGGTGATGGCGCCGGTGAGGGCCTCCACGCTAATTCCGAACGGCAGCAGGTTCGCCAGTCCGGTCATCTCGGAGGGGTCGAGCACGTCGAGGTCGATGTGCAGGTAGACCTGCGTGGCCCCGGTGTGGCGCACCGCCGCGATGAGGGCGTCCGCGGTGCCGAGATCCTCGGCGGCGACCAGCGCGATCGTGTGCGTGCGGATGAGTTCCGCCTCGGCCGCATCGATGTCCCGCGTTCCGGCGAGCACCACCCGGTCGAGCGGGATCGAGGTCGAGGAGCCGAGCGCCAAGCCATCGGCGCCCTCGCCGGTGATCGCGCGCAACACCATGCCGGTGAACGCGCCAGACGGCGACGATTGCGGCGTGTGCAAATCGGGGTGGGCATCCAGCCAGACCACCGCCAGATCGCCCGGATGCTGCCGCGACGCGTGTTCGACGGCGGCCAGCGACACCCCGCAGTCACCGCCGATCGTCAGCGCCCAGTCGTCGCTTGCGCGAAGTACTGCTGTCTGCGCGCTGCGCACCAGAGCAAGGGCGGAGTACCGGTTGACGCCGGTGTCCTCCGAGTCGCCCGCCTCGGCCGGAATCGGCACGGCGACAGTGGCTGAAGCGGGCAGATCGCCTCGAATCGCCTCCGCCCCATCGGCCAGGCGCATCGCGCGCGAAGAAACTGAACCTTGCCATTGCGGCACGACAACGAAGGTGGGAGACACCCCTTCAGTATGCTCTCAGACTGCTTCGAAGCGCCATCACGACATGTCGCGATAGCGCTCGGCCGCGTCGACGGCGGCGCGCAGCTCGTCGAGATTCATCCGCACGCCGTAACCGGGGGTGTCCCGCTGAATGCGCCAGCCTTCGGCGAGCGGGCCGAGGTCGAGCGTGTCAAAACCGAACTCATTGATCAATGCGGAGGCGGCGTGACGGGCGGCAGCACTGTCGCCGGCAACGACCAACGCGCGACGATTCGGGGTGCCGGCCGGGCTGCCATCCGTCAGGAGTTCAGATGCGTAAATATGGTTGAACGCTTTGACGACATGCGCGTTCGGCAAATGGGCTTGCAGCAGCTCGGCACTGGTTGTCGATTCATCGTCGAGCGCGGCTATCGCTCCGTCGCGCTGCGGGTAGTAGTTGTTGGTGTCGATCACGACCTTGCCGGCAAATGCCGCTGACGGAAGTTCCTCGATGCGGCGGAGTGGGATGGTGACGATCACCAGGTCGCCTGTCGATGCGGCCACGGCCGAGGTGGCCGCGCGCGCCTTCGGACCCAGTTCGGCCACCAGGCCGCTGAGTGTCTCGGGTCCACGCGAATTGCTGAGCACCACGTTGTAGCCACTGGCCACACCGAGTCGTGCGAGCTGGCTGCCGATGTGCCCGGCGCCGACGATTCCCAAAGTTGTCATGATCGGGTTAACGACGAGAGCCGGCGGGGTGTTCCCGCCGACCCTGAAATCGTTGCCGTTCGAATCAAACGAAACGCGTTATGAACCGATCGCGGTGGTCGACCCGGCGTTCTTGAGCGCGGCGAGCCGTGCGTCGACCTCGGTCAGCTCGCCCAAGTCCTCGAGGCTTTCGAACTGCGCGTCGAGACTGGATGCCGCGAGCTCACTGGCGCCGCGCACCTTGGCCTCTTCGCGACGGATCTTGTCTTCGAACCGGCTGACCTCGCTGGTCGGGTCCATGATGTCGATGCTCTTGACAGCATCCATCACTTGCGCCTGCGCGGCGGCGGACTTCGAGCGGGCGACGAGTTCGTCGCGCTTCGACGCGAGCTGACCCAGCTTCGTCTTCATCGCGTTCAGGCCGTTCTTGAGCTGCTCGACAACCGCGGTCTGCGAGGCGATCTGCGGCTCGGCAGCCTTGGCTTCCTTCTCGGACTGCAGCTGACGACCGAGCGCCACCTTGGCGAGGTTGTCGAACTTGTCGGCGTCGACGGCGTTGCCGCCCGCGCGCAGCTCGTCGGCCTTGCGGCTGGCGGCGAGGGCCTTGCCGCCCCACTCGGTGGCGGCTTCGATGTCTTCGCGGTGGTCGTCTTCAAGCAGACGCAGGTTGCCGATTGTCTCGGCGATCGCGCTTTCCGCATCGGCGATGCTCGTCGTGTAGTCGCGCACCATCTGGTCGAGCATGAGCTTGGGGTCTTCAGCGGAATCCAGAAGCGCGTTGATGTTCGCCTTCGCCAGCTGGGAGATGCGGCCAAAGATTGACTGCTTTGCCATTTTGGTGGTGTCCTTTCGAGTGGGTAATGCCGGTGTGTTGCAAGTGTTGCAAGTGTTGCGAGTGTTGCGTGGTCGGTGAGACTGTGGGGTCGAAATCGGCGGGCGTCGGATGCTGCACGGATGTTTCGCGGATGACCTCGAGGTCTAGAAGCGGCCGCCGCCTCCGCGTCGAGAGCGCGTGCCCCCACCGCCGAAACTGCCGGCGCTGCGGGAGCCGCCGCCGCGCGAACTGCCTCCGCCGCCGAACATACCGCCTCCGCCTCCGCGGGATCCGCCGCCTCCGGTGAGAAGCGTGTTGATCAGGATGCCGCCCAATATGGCGCCCATGGCGCCGTTGCCGCCGCCCGAGCCGCTGCTCCTGCTCGCTTGCTCGCCGAACAGTCCGCCGAGTGGGTCGCCGCTCGTCGCGTTGAACCCGTTCACATCGTTTTGGGCGAGTCGGATAGCTTCGGCCGCCAGCGCATCGGCACGCTGTGCTGCGGTGAGTGCCGTGGCCGGATCCGACGCGCTCAACGAATCGGCCTGAACGACGAGACGGCCCGCTTCCGCAAGCCGGGTGCGTGCCTCCGCGCCGACGGCCCCGCGCCGCGCGGTGATGAAGTCCTCGGCGGCCGAGACCTGGCTGCGCGCGGCGAGGAGGGTGTGGCTGAGCGCGGCCTGCGCACGTTGCTGCTGAACCGCGGCTTCCCGCACGCCGTGCAGCGCAGCATCCATCGGCGCGTTTGCCGCCTCTAACGTCTGCACCAGCTCGATCGGGTTGATCGCACCGTCGGCCAGGCGTGCCTTGACGGCGGTGAGGGTCTGCTCGGTCTGCGCGATCACGGAGGGCAGGCTGGCCGACGCCCCGCCGGTCACCGGAAGCGCCCGCGCGGCGACCAGGTCGGTCTCGAGGTCGGTGATTGCCGGGCCGACGGTGGCGGCGGCCTGCTTCAGGTCGGCTCCCAAGCGGTCGACGGCGTCGAGTAGAAGGGTCGCCTGGTCGACGGATTCTTCGGCCGCACGGATGCCGACGGCCGCGGCTCCGGTGTCGCCCGCTGCTAGCCGGGTGTTGGCCTCGGCCAAGGCAGATTCGGCGAAGGTCACGCGTTCGCGAGCCTGGGCGGGGTTGTCGGCGACGGTCGCAATGCTCGTCGCGGTGTAGCGCGCCGAGAGATCGGCGAGGCTCGCTTCGGCCGCGGCGATCCGTGCCTGGGCCGCGGTAGCCGCAGCGGCGACAGTCGCGGCGGCCTGCGGCGCGTTCTTCTCCAGCTGGCGCAACTCGTCGAAATCAGCGGCTTGCTCGTCGAGCGCGGCGTTCGCCTGGGCGCAGAGGTCGAGAATCTGGGAGTACCAGGCGCGCTGTTGCTCTTCGGAGTCGGGCTCCGAGTCATCAAGTCTCTGCTGCAGGGTGAAAGCCTGGCGCAGCAGCGCCGTCGCGTCGGTCACCGCCGCCTGGAACGCCGTGGTCGCCGCCTCGCCATACTGGGCGACGGCGAAGCCGAGTTCTTGCCCGCTGGTCTTGATGGCGTCGTCGGTCTGCACCAGAGCACTGCCGGCCTGCTGCTTGAGTTGTGGGGTCGGCACCGCCTGCACGGCGGCGGGGCCACCGGCTCCCGCGCCGTTCTTTCGACGTCGGCGCATCGCCAGAAAGATGATCACACCGACCGCGACGACGACAATCAGGATGCCGACGAATACGCCGAAGCCGCCGCCTCCGCTGCCGGGGTCTGCCTTGCCGGGAGTGATCTGCGGGGTCGTCACGGCCTGCCCCTGCAAGCTCTGGGAGAGCCCGTTCGCGGCTCCGATGCCCGCGCCGGCCCAGTCGTTTTGACGCAGGGGAGGCTCAATGGCGACCGATTCGATCTCGCTGAGCTGGGCATCCGTCAGTGTGAAGTTCGGCGAAACCGAGAGCTGGTACTGCCGGTCGCCAGTGGCGACGGCGAGCAGCACGTCGTTGGTGCCGAGACCGTTCTGGTCGGCCGTCTGGTCGGCCCATTCCTCGCGGTTGGACACCCCGGTGAAGCTGTCGACATAGGCGACGAAGAGGTCGGTGCCGGTCTCGTCGGCGAGCTTCGTGATGGCCGCGGCGACCTCGCCCTCGCGGTTGCCAAGCGCGCCGGTCTTGTCGACGATGTGGCTTGCGCCGAAATCGACGGGACTCTCGGCATACGCGATCGTCGGTACCCCCACCGCCAGAGCGCTCACCAGAAGTGCGGCGCCGAGCTTCGACCATGCGTGCATGTGCCTGCCTTCTCGCGAGGGATGGGGTTGAATCGAGCTTAGGGCGCGCGAGATTGTCAGTCTAGGAATGTGGTGTGAACGCCGGATGACGCCGTCTCGCGGCGTGTGGTTCGGTAAAATCCGCGCATGGCTCTCACTCTTCATCACATTGTTCTTGACTGCGTCGACGCGGCCCGGGTCGCCTCGTTCTGGTCGGCCGTGCTCGGTCGGGATGTTCTGCCGGGCGCGAGCGCGGATGCCGCGTTCATCGGTGACGGGGAGGCGGGGGAGCAGGGCTGGTTGTTCTTCAAGGTTCCGGAGCCGAAGACGGCGAAGAACCGGATGCACGTCGACTTCGAGGCCGACGACCGGGATGCCGAGGTCGAGCGTCTGCTGGCGCTCGGCGCGACGCGCGTCGCCGATCACGACGAGTGGGACACGCTCTGGACGGTGTTGCACGACCCGGAGGGCAACGAGTTCTGTGTCTCGCAGCGGGCGCGCGTGGCCGCGCCGGCCTGACCCTCTCGGTGATCGAGGAGCGCTTCACCATTTCGTTGGTCGAAGGGCGAGCGAGCGCAGCGAGCCCGTGTCTCGAGACCTCGCGAGCCGACGTCCAAAAGCAACTCAGGTTCGAGGATCGGCTCGCCGGGTCTCGAGACGCGGCCTCCTGCGTCGGCTGCTCCTCGACCAACGACGCCGTGACCGGTCCTCGGCACGCTCGCCAGGCATCCGCCGAGACATGCCCTACGCGGTGATCCGCGCCACGCTCTCCAGCAGCTCGTTGCGCACCTCGGTGACGAGCAGCTCGCGCGCGCCGGCCAAAATCGGGTTGCCGGTCACCGTGCTCGCGGCGACTGCCGGCGACCACCGACTGGAGCCACGAATCTTCTTCGACACCAACTCGGCCAGTTCGTCGCCGCCGGCGCGGCAGGTCGGCCCGCCGAGCACAACGAGTTCGGGGTCGACGACCGCGAGCAGCGGAATCACGCCGAACGCCACCCGGTAGGCCAGCTCGTCCAAAATCGCGGTGCGGGCAGGGCTCGTGGCCAAGGCGTCGAGAATGTCGGGCAAGGTGCGCCCGCGCATGCCGTGTTCGCGGGCCAGGCGCACGAGTGCCTTGCCGCCCATGACGTCTTGCAGATCGCTGACCGGACGACCGTCGACGCCGGTGAGCGCTTGCGGCGCCGGCAGAAAGCCGATCTCCCCGGCGCCGCCGAACGAGCCGCGGTGAATGGCGCCGTTGAGGTCGAGTGCGGCGCCGAGGCCGTTGCCGAGCCAGAGCAAAGCAAAGTTGCTCGCCGATGCGGCGGCCCCGAAAGCGCGCTCGGCGATCGCGGCGAGATTGACGTCGTTGTCGATCTGCACCGCGAGTCCGAGTTCGTCCTCGATGAGTTTGCGCACGCCAATGCGGGGCCAGCCGGGCAGCGTTTCGGTGAACAGATGATCGTCGTCGAGAGTGTCGAGGTAGCCCTGCACGCCCAGGCAGACGATGCGCACCGACGCCGGGTCGGCCCCACTCGAAGCACAGGCGGCCTCGATCGCGGCGCGCACCTCGGCGACGGCGTTGCGTTCCGAGGCATGGGCAGGCAGCGCAATTTCAACGATTTCGTGGTCGGTGCGCAGTGCGTCGACCAGGCAGGCGCGCATCCGCTTGGCGTCAATGTCGATGGCGACGCCCAGCACGCGATCGGCGCGTGCCGCGTAGGTGACCGAGGGGCGGCCTTGACCGCCGGTGGCTTCGCCGTCGACGCGGATGAGTCCGGCCTTCTCAAGCCGGGTGACGACGAGGGATGCGGTCGGTTTCGACATTTCGCCGAGTTCGGCGATGCGTACGCGGCCGAGCGGCCCGTGCTCAAGGAGCAGGGAGAGGGCGGTGCGGTCGTTCCAGGCGCCGAGCCACGCCGGGGTGCCGGGGGCGGATGTTGCTGCCATGGGCCCTCTCTTGTGCGCGGCCGGAAGTGTGCTGGTTGTGGGGTGCGCCGTCTTGCAGCGCAGACAACAATCTAATCGTTTGGTGCGGTCGGGCTGAACTCGACACGATGGCTGCTGCTGCGGCGCGGCTGGCGCCGACACACGCGGTTACATTCCGTAAGGGGGCGCAATGCGCCAGCGGCCACGGCTTCGCGGTGCGTAGGGTGGGCTGATCGCGGCGTGCCCGAGTGGTCGAAGGGGTCGGTTTCATACACCGGATGTCGCAGGTTCGAATCCTGCCGTCGTGTCTCAGCATCCTGGCGCGGTGTTTCCCGCTGGGTGCGGTCTCTACCGCGCGCCCAACGGGATACACCGCGCCGGAATACTGGCCGAGGCTCGAAATCGCGCGAGTCGGCCCCAGGGCTCGCGGCGCGTGTGTGCGAAGCGGGCATGTGTCTTACCGCGTGCCGCCATCCCAAACACGTGCCGCGATGGTGGTCACTCCTGCGCTTGTGGGGGTACCGAATTCAGGAGTGGAGGTGTGTCGGCAGTGAGCCGGCCGCGGAACAGTCTGGCCTCGGTAGCCGCGACACGCCTCCGCTCCTAATTTTGGCCCCGCCCGTCGGTGGTTGAGGAGCGCCCGACGACGTCGGCCGCGTCTCGAAACCACGCGAGCCGAACTCGAGACTCAAGGCCTCGCGTCTTTGACTCTTGAACCGACGCCGTTCACAACAGCGGAGATTCTGCTCAATCGCGCCGATTCAGCCCCGAAAAACCCCGAACTACAGAAAATCTCCGCAGTTGCGAACGCCCGCGCCGCGTAAAGCGGCCGAAGTACGCCCGCGGACTCGCCCTACAGAACCCGCAACCCCACGCTCGTCACGATCGGCTCCCGCTGCCCACCCGAATGCACGACGTGCGTGCCATCCACGGTGAGCTGGCTGGCGTGACAGCGCAGCGCCCGCGTGACCGTGTCGAGGTGGTCGCCGAGCGTAAACCATTCGGTGTCCGTCACCGGCGCGTGCAGAATCTCAGCGAAACGCACACCCTGCGCCCGACAAGCAGCGATCGTCGCCTCATGCACCCGCACATGGTCGGGATGTCCGTAGCCGCCCTCGTCGTCATAGCTGATCACCAGCGACGGCCGTAGCTCCTCGATCAGCGCCGCGACATCGGCAGCGACCTCGGCGAGCGGGGCGGTCGTCAGTGCGTCGGGGCCGGAGTCCTCCGCGGGGCCGGCAATGCCCGGCCGGATCCATTGCATGCCCGAATCACGATAGATGCGCGGGGCCAGCCCGGCGGCCCGCGCCGGGGGAGTGCCGAGCCAGAACCGTTCGGCGATACCCAGTTCTTCCGTCGCACGCTGCAACTCGTACTCCCGATGAGCGGTCAGCGCATCGGTGCCCTCCAGGCCAGAAAGCGGACCAGGCACAACCTCGCCGCGCTCCCCGCGTGAGGCGGTGAGCAGCGTGACCCGCACGCCGCGCGCCACGAGTTCTGCGATCAGTGCGCCGGTTGAAATGGTTTCGTCATCGGGATGCGCATGCACGAAGAGCACGGATGCGAGCCCGTCGAGAATGCTCACGAACGCGACGCCGAATCGGTTGACGCGGCTGCATCGCCGGCGACGCCCATGTCGCCAGCATCAGGAGCTTGGCGCGTCGAGTCCGGACCAGCCGAAGCATCCGCCTCCAGCAACCCGCGATACACCTCAAGAAGGGCCTCGGCCGAACTTTGCCAGGAGTAGTGCTCGGCTCGCTCCCGTGCTGCTACCGACAGGTGCCGCGCGGTCTCGGGATTCGAGAGGATGTCAGCCATCGCCGCCGCCCACACGGCTGGGTCCCGCGAATCCACCACCATCCCGGTCACGCCATCGACGACAGCTTCGCGCAGCCCACCGGATGCCGCCGCCACGACCGGAACCCCGCTGGCCGCCGCTTCGAGGGCGACGAGTCCATAGGTCTCCGAGTGCGACGGAACCAACACAATGCGGGCACCCCGAAAGAGGCGCGCCAAATCCACTCGGGACTGCGGGCCGATGAAATGCACGTGCTCCACCACGCCGAGTTGAGTGGCGAGCTCATTCAGTTCGTCGATGTAGCCGTCGAAGTCAGCGGAGGCGTCACCCGACACGAGCAGATCGGGGCGGAGGGCCTCGGGAACCGCCGCAATCGCCTCGATCGCCAGGTCGATTCCCTTGAGCGGCTGCAGGCGAGCAGCCACGACGACGTATCCGCGGTCCTCGGCTGGGCCGGCAAGATTGTGAATGAGATCCGCAGTGAACTCGGCAGCGGCGGCACCAGCACCAGCACCAGCACCAGCACCAGCACCAGCAGCAGCACCAGCAGTGGAACCGGCGTCCGCCGACGCAGCGCCGACCGACCCAGCGCCTGCATCGACATCCGCAGGGTGAAACAGCACCCCATCAACCCCCGGCGGCACAACGGCAATCCGCGCCTCAGGCCCGCCGAGCCGCGTCATGATGGTGTCGGCCTCGGCCTGGCTGATCGCCACGAGCGCATCCGATTCCCGCGCCAGCCACGCCTCGCCGGCCATCCGTCCGGGCGACTCCGGCCGTTCACCGGCCGACAGCGGCGTCGATAGATCGGCGGCAATGCTATGAAAACTCTGCACGTGCGGCGTTCCCCAGTGCTGCGCGAGCGGCAGCCCAACCATGCCCGAAAACCAGTGGTGCGAATGCATCACGTCATACGGCCCGAGCGTGCCCATGCGCATCCGAAACTCGTCAATGAAATTCTCGTGGTCGCCCTTCGGCACGGATGCCGCTGGCCCGGCCGTCAGAAAACGGAGTCTCACTCCCGGTGCCAGCTCCATCTCGCTCGGCTGCTCGGGCGACGAGCGCCGCGTCAGAATCTCGACCGAATGCCCGAGCGCACCCAGCGCTTCGGCCTGGTGCAGCACCACGACGTTCATGCCACCGGCGTCGCCGGAACCCGGCTCAGCTGCGGGGGAGGTGTGGAGCGAGATGAGGGCGATACGGAGTGGGGCAGAAGAAGGTGGCACGCGAAAAGCGTAGTCCTCATTAGAGAGGACAATGCGCACAACACACACCGGGCCGCACACGTTCCAATCGGGGGCCAACGCTGGGAACGGCGACCCAATCCCGCTAGTCTCAGTTCACGCTGACGCGATCAGGGCTCTCAGAGAGAGTGGTGACGATGAACGACGAATCTGGTGACCTGTTCGACTCGTTCCGTCGAGGCGGGAACTGATCATGCCGATTCTGAAGGCAAAGCTCCTCGCTCTGGTGGTCCGCGACGGAATGCCGACCATGGCCCGGTTGATGACTCTGACGATGCTCGCAGCGGTCAGCCTGGTCGCCATTGCAGAGATCGATCGCCTCATGGCGGGCACCATCGGCAGCGACCACCAGAGCCACCCGATGAATTCGGTGATCGGCCCGCTGGCATTCACCGAGCAGGGCGCCTGGGTGCAGTGGGCGTCGAGCACCCTCAGTGCGCAGGTCGGGCTCTGGGTCGTGGCCGAGACACTGATCGACGGATGCTTCGTGCTGGCCTACGTGCTCCTCCTCAGGCCCTTGATCGCCCGCGCCCGCATCGCACCGGGCGCCGTCAACGTCAGCCGACGGCTGCTGATCGGGTTGGTGATCGCCGAAATCGTCGAGGCCTTTCTGCTGCTCAACGGCGCATTTCTGCTCATCGTTCTTCCCACCTGGACCGGCGCCCTGTCAGCGCTCGGCATTCTGGTCGCGATCACGGCCACTATCAAGTGGCTGCTGGTTCTCCTGCTCTTCGTCGCAATCCTCCGCAATCCCGGCACCCGGACGACACTCGCGCGAATCGGGATGCGAGCCGCCCAAGCAGTGTGGGTTCACCGGCTGTCGGCCGTGCTCGTCATCGCCCTGATTGTTCTCGCGTGCATCCCATCGGACGGGGTTCTGGACCAGCTGCCTGATGTGCAGCGCCAGTGGCTCGACGAGTTTCCGGCCAACCTCGGCTACGTGGCTGTCGCGGTGATCGTGCTCACCGTGGCGGCGATCGCCAGTTTCGCCGTGGGGCGGCAGCGCACGCGGGCCAGCATCGACTCACGGGTGCGGATGCGTGGCGAGAGTGACAAGCTCCCCGCCATCCAACAGTGGTGGTGGTGGGTTGTGCCGGTTGCCGTTTGGCTCGCCCTGGCAACGTTCACGGTCGCCCGCGCGGTCGTCGACGGTCGTGGTTGGGCCACGGCATTCAGTCAGATCAACTGGCCGGTGGCGGCGGCCTTCCTCGCCGTACCGGCGCTCGTTTTCATCGCCTCGGCGTTCATCCCGACAGGCGCGCTGCACGGGCGGGCCGCACCGGAGGAGGACGCGGAACGGGCACGCTACGCCTGGATCCTCGGCGACTGTCTCGCCCTACTCGTGCTCTGCGTGGGCGGGCTCGGACTGGTGCGGTCATTCATCGGCCCAGTGTTTCTCGGCCCGGTCACGGGCACCTGGTTCGGGGCCGTGGCACTCGTCGTGGTCGGGGCGGCGACCGCTCTGCTCGCGCCGCTTCTGCTGCTTCGGCTGAATCTCACCCCCGTGTTGTTTGCTCCCGATACTGCCGTCTGGCAGCGCGTCGCAAGGCGACTGCGTGCGCCCGTTCAAGGTCTCGCCGCTCACAACGACCCCATCGCCGAACGCTCAGCGGCGGCCGCCACAACATCACGAGCCTGGCTTTTCGGAATTCTCGTGGCCGGCATCCTGATTGTCGCCAGCATGACCCTCTGGCCGATCCCGCTCGCCGGAGGCCTCGGCGGCGTCGGCGTGACGGTGGTTCTCATCACCGCATGGGGCGCGATCCTCGGCTCCTTCACCGTGGCCCTGCAGGACTATCGGCTGCTGCCGGTGTTCCGCGCCGTGCATCTGCGCGCCACCCCGGTCTTGAGCCTGGCGATCACCGTGCCGCTGCTGTTCGGCACCGTGGCCGCCGCTGCGTGGGGTGGGGATCCGACTCTGCACGCCGTGCGCACAAGTTTCGCCCCGACGAGTGCCGCCCCGTCGAGCCCCGCCCCGTCGGGTCCCGCCTCAGATACCGTCGTCCAGGTCGGATCCGAAGCACTCCTTTCGACCCGCATTGCGACGAGCGGATGCCTGGCCACGACGGCATCCGGAACCCGGTTCAAGCCCGTGCTCGTCATCGCGGCCGAAGGTGGGGGAATCCGCGCCGCATCGTGGACCACTCAAGTTCTCGCACAATTGACGACCAATGGCGGCTGCCTTCCCGAGGCAGTCCTCCTGTCGAGCGGGGTGAGCGGCGGCTCGGTCGGCCTCGCTCTCACCCATCTGTCAAAGAGCTCCACGCCGGCGGATGCAGCCAGCTCGCCGTACTCGGACATCCGCGCGCTGGCCGGCCCGACAACCGTCGCGACGGCCATGGCCGGCTTGCTTGCCGGTGATCTCGTCGCATCCAACCTCGGGATTCATATCCCTTCCTTTTCGACCGGCGACGACTCCTCTCGGTGGCGCGACCGGGCAGCGCTCATCGAGGAGACCTGGATTGATGCGGTGCCTGAGTTGGGCCGCCAGTATGAGAGTGGTGCAACGGATGCCACAGGGTTCATCGTGCTCAACTCCACCGACTCGCAATCCAAATGCCGCATGATCATCAGCCAGCTCACCGCGGCGGAACTGGCCACCTCGCCACCAGTGGGGACCGCAACGCCGCAGTCCGCTGCACCGGCGGGCGAAACTCTCGATTGCTCCCGGCCCGACAGCCAGCCCGCGCGCAGCGGCAATCTGGCGCAGATCTATGGCGCGGACTGTCTCGGCTCGCTCGACTGGGCAGCCGCCTCCATGCTCTCGGCACGATTCCCGATCGTCACGCCGGCGGGGCGTTTGCCGGTCGCCGATTCAGGATGCACCGGGTCGCCGACGACGCAACTCATCGACGGTGGCTACGCCGAAGGCTCCGCCCTCGGCACCGTGGCCGATCTTGCCCCGAGCATTTCTGCGGCGATTCGCGACTACAACGCGACGGTCACCGGTGCCGACGGCGCCTATGCCGTCCCGATCCTGGTCTTCGTGCGCAACTCGGCCGGATTCGATCTGACCAAGAAGGCGGCCCAGGTGACGGCTGAACCGCTGGTGCCGCTCGTCGGATACAGCGCCACCGCCAGCCAGGCCGACCAGAACGCGTGGATTCAGCGGATCACAGCGAGCTTCGACGAATCCTGTGTGGTGGACAGCGAACGTGCTCCGTCGAGCGGGACTGCACCAAGCGGCAGTGCGCCGATCGAACCCGTCCGGCCGGCGCACGACTGCCCGACCACACAGAACAACGTCGAGACCTCGATCCCGTCCGGCGTGGTCGTGGTGGCACCATTCACTCGTCCGACGATCGTTCCACCGCTCGGCTGGGCGCTCTCGGAGTTCAGCAGCACGAGCCTCGAGAAGGCGCTAGAGAATGAGGTCGGGAGTGCGGCCTGCGCCGCGAACGGCGAGGGCTACGCACACCTTTGCGACCTTCTCAAGCTCGCCGCGACGCCAGCGACGCCCTGACAATCAGCGCACCGCACCGCACCGCACCGCAGCGCACCGCACCGCGGCTCGTCGACTAAGCGACCCGCAACTCAATCTCGCCCGGAAGGGCATTCTCCCCGCCGAATACCAGGTGCCGGTTCGCGATTTTGTCGGTGAAGAACCGGTCGTGGCTGACCACGATGACCGCGCCCGGAAAGTGGAGCAGCGCGCGTTCCATCACCTGAGTGCTCGACATGTCGAGGTGGTTGGTCGGCTCATCGAGCAGCAGAACGGATGCGCCCGACAGCAAACACTGCGCCATCGCGACGCGTGCCCGCTGGCCACCCGAGAGGTTGCCGATCTTCTGCTTGAGGTCGGCTTCGCTGAACTGGAACATCGACAGAAACCGGTTCACTGATTTGCGCGTCGCGGTGAAGGCCAGGCTGCCCGGCATCGCGTTGACCGAATGACTGACCGTGTCGTCTTCGTCGAGCTCGGCGAGCACCTGGTTGTACGAGACAACTCCGGCGCCGGGTGCCCAGGTGACCTTGCCGGCATCCGCCTTCTCTTCGCCGTTCAGCACCTTGAGCAGCGTGGACTTGCCGCTGCCGTTGGAGCCGAGCACGACGATGCGGTTGCCGCGGCGCACCTCGAAGCCGAGGTCGCTGAAGAGCAGCTTGTCGCCGTAGCCCTTGTCGAGTGACTCGACGCGGCAGAGCACATCCTTGATGTGCAGGCCGCTGTAGATTTCGGTGATGATCTGGTCGACCGGGCGCGGTGCGCGGTTCTTCTTGATGCTGGCGAGCTGGCTGCCGAGCTTGCGGCTCGACGCCTTCGCGGCCTCGCGGCGGTCGGCGATGCCCTCGGATTCGAATGCGAGCAGTTCAGATTCGTGCACGAACTGCGCCTCGAGCGTCTTGAGCCGGAACTGCTTCTGCACCACGTATTCGCCGAAGTTGCCCGGGTACTCATGCAGGTGAAAGTTCTCAACCTCGATGATGCGGGTGACGACGGCGTCGAGAAACTTGCGGTCGTGCGAGACGATGATCGCGGCGCCCTTGAAGTCGCGGAACCACGACTCGAGCCACTCGACACCGGCCACATCGAGGTAGTTGGTGGGCTCGTCGAGCAGCAGCACGTCGGGGTTCTCGAGCAGGATCTTCGCCAGGGCCGCGCGGTTGCGCCAGCCGCCCGACAGATCGTCGATCGGGCAGACGCGGTGGGCCTCGTTGAAGCCGAGCGTGGTGAGTGCGGTGTCGATGTTGCGCTTGTAGTCCCAGCCGCCGAGGCGTTCCATCTCTTCGAACAGTTCAGCCTGGCGATGGATGAGCCGGTCGAGTTCGTCGCCGCCGTCGGGGTCCATCGCGACAACCGCGATGTCGGCGTCGATCGCGGCCAATTCGGCTTCGATCGCCTTGATCGGGGCGAAGAGTTCGTCGAGAACCTCAAGAATCGTGGATGCGCCGTTCAGTTCGGAGAACTGGGAGAAGTAGCCGATCTTGACGCCGGCATCGACGGTGACGGTTCCGGTGTCCGGGGTCACCTGTTCGAGGATCAGCTTGAGAATGGTCGATTTGCCCGAACCGTTCTTGCCGATCAGGCCGACGCGGTCGCCGGATTCGAGGCGGAGGAACACCTCGCGCAGAATCTGGGTCTTCTCGAAGTTGACGTTGATGTCTTGCAGCCTGATCAGGCTCATTGCTGGTGTCCTCTCGCGGGGCATCCCTCTGGCCGTCGTCGCTCGTGTACGTCGCTCGTGTACGTCGCTCGTGTACGTCGCTCGTGTACGCAGTTCGTGGCACGTGTTTGAGAAGGTGGCACGTGTCTGAACACGTGCCGCGAGCGTCAACGCGTGCCGCGACGAAGTGGCTGGCCAGCTGGTGCTGGCCCGGAGGGCATGTGGCCCGGTTCGAGTCTACAAAGTGTTGCTGGGTGATTCGCCGCTGTTCGGTCCGGCTGTGCGGCGAGGTAACGGATGCCCAGCCCAGGTTTGTTGACGTGGTCAGGGCAATGGGCTAGCTTTCGAGCACCACTCACGCTCAGGGGGAAGTATGCGGATGGGATTCGTCATGCCGATCATTGGCATCCTTCTATTGGCCGGCTGCAGCGTCTCGCCGTTCAACGTTCTGAACGACGACCAGCGCATTGAGCTTCGGGACAGTTCAAGCGAGTACCAGCAGCAGGTGCTGGCCGACCTCTATGTCGACGAGGCTGAGTACCGCCAATCCGTCGATGACTGGCGACAGTGCGTGGTCGAGGCCGGAGCAGAACCGACAGAAATCGTGGAGCGCGGCAATGAATTGAGTTTCGACTTTTCCGCTGAACGGGATACTGAAGCTCAGCTTGCAACGATCAGCGTCCAGGCAGATTCTTGCCTGACCGAGTACCACGACGCGATTGGCCGGGTGTGGGTGTCGCAGGGAACTGAGCTGAACTGAGCCCGAGGGGCCCCGGTCGTTGTAGCCAGGGTTCAGTAGCGATCGAAACCCTAGTTGCTGCGTTCCGCGCCAGCCTGCCGATCGAGAGTCTCCTGCAGCCGAGTCAACTGAAGCTCCAACGCTTTAATCTCACCCCTCGTTGCCGCCTGGTCATCGACACCCTGTTGTGCAACTCGTTCGACGATCCACGAGGCAAGCGTCGCAGTGACGACGCCGAGGAGCGCGATACCGCCCAGCATCAAGCCGCCAGCAATGAAGCGACCCTGTGCGGTGACCGGCACGAAGTCGCCGTAGCCAACTGTGGCAATCGTCACAAACGCCCACCACGCTGCATCGCCGAACGTTGAAATTGATGCCCCGGGTGATCCTCGCTCGCTATCGAGAACTGCGAGGGCCGCAACGAAGACGAGCAGCGCTGAGGCACCCGCGATGTAGACGACGACTCGTCCGCGAAACGCCGCCCCGGCCGTTCTCTGGAGAACGCTGAGAAGAGTCACGAGCCGGAGAAGCCTGAGCGGCCTGAGGATCGGAAGGACCACGACGAGCAGATCAAGAATGTGGGTATAGAACCAACGCCAGCGTTGCTCGGCAAGAACCAAGTTCACGATGTAGTCAATCGCGAAGAAAGTCCACGTTGCCCAGATAGCAGTCTCGGCAAGGGCGGCCCGGGGGCCTTGAAGGTTACCGATGACTTCCCACGCGTAGGCAATGAGAAAAACGACGGCTGCGATAGTGAGCGGCCAGTCCATGGCTTTTCGCCAGCGGGCTTGATTCATGTGAAAACTCTAGGGCTCCGCTCGGTGCTGCAAACGCAACGGATGCGACCGGCGGGTGCGATCGACAGCACCCCCGCCCGGCCACCCATTCCTACTCGACCAGCCGCAACGTCCGGTCGCTGTTGTTGAAGCGCTCGCCGCCGGTTTCGGTAACCGTGACGATGTCTTCGATACGCACGCCGAAGCGCCCGGGGAGATAGATGCCCGGCTCGATCGAGAAGCACATGCCGGGCTTCAGCAGCTGCTCTTCGCCCTCAACCATGTACGGCGGCTCGTGCGTGGTGACGCCGATGCCGTGGCCGGTGCGGTGGATGAACTCCTTGCCGTAGCCGGCCTCGGTGATGACCGCCCGGGCGACCCGGTCGATCTCCTGGCAGGCGACGCCGGGTGCGACCGCGTCGAATGCGGCCTGCTGGGCGTTCCGCACGATTTCGTGCACATCCCGCTGCTCCTCGGTCGATTCGCCGACGCACACCGTGCGAGTCGTGTCCGACCCGTAGCCGTGCATCAGACCGCCGAAGTCGAGCACAACCGCATCGCCGACCTGGATCACGCGCTCGCCGGCCTCGTGGTGCGGGTTCGCCCCGTTCGGTCCGGAGCCGACGACGGTGAAGTCGACCTGCTCGTGGCCGAACTCGCGCAGCAGCCGGGCCAGGTCGGCGGCGACCTCGTTCTCTCGGCGCCCGGCGAACTGCACCTTCACGATCTCGTAGAACGTCGCATCCGCTGCGGCGCCCGCGAGTGCCAGGCGGGCGAGCTCATCGGCGTCTTTGACCGCGCGCATCATCGGCAGGCTTTGGCTCAGCGAACGGTAGCGGGTCTCCGGCAGCGTCTCCTGCAGTCCGAGCAGGTGCATCGCCCAGGCCGAGTCGGAGATGCCGAACTGGCCGTGCGGGCGCACGAATTGTTGTGCTGCCTCGTAGGGGTCCGTCCCATCCGTCCAATCCACGATCTCGACACTCGGCGCACCGGCAGCCGCTTCGGCGTCTGCGCGCTCCAAGATCGGCACCAGCAGGGTCGGCGGCTGGCCGGGAGCAAGCGCCAGCATGGTCAGCCGCTCGGTGATGGCGGTGGGTTGGTAGCCGGTGAGCCAGACAAGATCGGGTCCGGGCATCACGATGACACCGTCCAGCCCGGCGCCGAGCGCATCGGCCACGACACGCTCCATCCGTGCTGCATAGTCGTCACTCGTGAACGGGACCGGTTCCGTTTCTGGATTCATCGCGCGCCTCCTCAGCTGCCGTACCTACCTACTGAGGATCCCACTGCGGCTGGCCCCGGGGAAGCTGAACACGCGCCAGGCCCGTGCAAATTCGCCCATCGGGAAACCCTTGCGCGCCTCCACGCCGCGAACTAACATGCAACCAAATGGTTGTATCAAATCTGAGCGCACACGAGATCGATCGCATCTTTCAGGCAATGGCGGATGCGACGCGGCGCGACATCATCACCCGGGTGATGGTGCGTGAGCAGTCGGTTTCAGCGCTCGCCGCACGCTATGCGATGAGCTTTGCCGCGGTGCAGAAACATGTGGCGGTGCTTGAGCGAGCCGCACTCGTCGGCAAGGAACGACGCGGAAGAGAACAGATCGTGCAGGCCAATCCGGAGACGCTGCGGCGTGCAGCGCAACTACTCGACGCCTACGAACAGATCTGGCACGACCGGGCCGAACGCATGGTGGGCATCCTCGCCGAAAACTAACCGATATCCGAGAAGGGACAGAAATCATGACCGTACTCAGCTCTGAGAAAGACCTTGACTCATTGACGCTCACGTTCGTCGCCGGGTTCAACGCCGACGCCTCCCGGGTCTGGCAGCTGTGGGAAGACCCGCGCCAACTCGAACGCTGGTGGGGACCGCCCACCTTTCCTGCCACATTCGAACGCCATGAGTTTCGCGAGGGCGGCAGCTCCCGCTACTTTATGACCGGTCCGGAGGGCGAGAAGCCCCGTGGCTGGTGGGCCTTCACCGAGATCGACGCCCCGCGCCGGCTCGCGTTCGACGACGGGTTCTCGGGCGACGACGGAGAACCGGATGCCTCCATGGGGGTTGGGAGCGCAGTGGTCACCTTGGAGGAGCACGGCGACACGACACGCATGACGATTGTGTCGACGTTCTCCTCCCTTGATCAGATGGAACAAGTGATGGCGATGGGAATGGAAGAGGGGATGCGCGACGCCCTCGGCCAGATCGACGCGCTTCTCGCCGAGAGCGTGTCGGCCTAACTCGCGTTCGTGTTCGCTGGCCTCTCGGCCCGCTCGTGGTTCGGCCGCGGTGGTCGTCGCGGGCGGGCCGAGGTTCGTTGAACCAGCTGATGCGCCGTGCTAGGTTCCGATCAATTGCGGAGAGTCCGGCGGCAATCGTGTCGCCACAATTTGCTCGCGCAGTGATCGGATGGGGAGACATGGCTATTCAACGGATGGACAACGTCGCGATCGTTGTCGACGACTTGGACGCGGCTGTCGCCTTCTTTGCTGAGCTCGGCATGGAGGTGGAAGGCAGCGCCCACATCGAAGGCCCGTGGGCCGACCGCACCGTCGGGCTCGACGGGATCCGAAGCGAAATCACAATGCTGCGCACTCCCGACGGCCACGGCAGGTTAGAGCTGACCAAGTATCACGCTCCCGCGCTGTCTGGGGCTGGATCGGAAAACCCTCCGCCCAACACATTGGGCCTGCATCGCATCATGTTCGCTGTCGACGACATCGACGACACCGTCGACCGCCTGCGCACTCATGGCGCGGAACTCCTCGACGAGATCGCGCAGTACGAGAGCACGTAT
The DNA here is from genome assembly GCF_056395445.1 of Leifsonia sp. 10L418. Classification (NCBI taxonomy): domain Bacteria; kingdom Bacillati; phylum Actinomycetota; class Actinomycetes; order Micrococcales; family Microbacteriaceae; genus Leifsonia; species Leifsonia sp. 10L418. Next base: position 120,936 of record NZ_JBFTJN010000005.1, read on the forward strand.
CGGCTCTGCTACCTCCGCGGCCCCGCGGGCATCATCGTCGCGCTGGCCGAGCAGATCGGCTGACGTCGGCTGCGCTCATTCGGGGCGCGGTCGGGTGATGATCTGCGGGTCGTCGGGCTTCACTTCTTTGGCGGTGCGATTCTTGGGTCGGTGTGGCAAGACCGGTTCGAACTTGAACCGTCGCGGGCCGCTCCACATTGCTGGCGGGGCATCGATCGCGTAGGCGAGCGCATAGGCCACCTTTTCGTAATTGACGCGCCATCCTCTGAAATGGGGCCAGGCCTGTTCCGGCGTCACCTCAATCGGAAAGTCGACGGTTCGCAGAATCTCCACCGCCGTTTGGAAATCCTCAAACGTCACGTCGATGGGGGAGTCGGGGTCGGGATCCTCGTCGACCGGGATGCGAACAGCCCGCGCAATTTGATTGAGGCAAGTGAATCCCATCCGAAGTACGAGTCGGGCGTGGATATGCGGGGCCGACTTCGGGCTCAACGAAAGTTGCAGCGCCGCGGCATCCATCACACTGAGCAGTGAGATAAGCCAGTTCGACTGCGCCGCCGGTGAGCGCAACCACACCAGGGTGAGGTAGGTGCTGTGGGACTCGGCAACTTCGGCAGCCCAGCGCTCCCAGCGCTGGTAGAGCTCGCCCAACTCTTGGGTGGTGTTCTGGGCCTCCATGCCGAAACGTGTGCGAACAAGGAGTTCGGGTCCCCAGGAGGGCGAGCCGGCTCTCGAGACGAGAAGTGTGACTTCCGCTTCGCGCCGGTTGAATGCGGCGTAGAGGGGGGGGCAGATATCCGACCTGCAAGGCGATGACGATCAGGCCGGTGATCGCGGCCGCATAGACCAACACAGTGTTGCCGGCGTTCGTCGGCTCTGCGTATCCCAGCGTGAACATCGCGGAGCCGGCTTCGCTGGCGGCCTTCCAGAAATCACCTTCGACGAACGGGAGCAGAAGCAGAATGAATGAGAAATTGAATATCGCAACCCAAGCGAGGAGGCGCACGAACAACGACATCGGGGACTGCCAGGCCAGCACCCGGTCGCGCACCACATAGGAAGAAATTGGCTTCGTGATGGCATGAAAGAACTTCATCGTGGCGCGGCCTGTTACCCGAGAAACAGCGCTGCGAGTGGATCGCGGCACGATCAGCGTTCCGATCACACTCATCCACGTGAGAAACAGCAGGACCGCCCCGACGGCAAAACACGCCCACACGAGAACTGTCACAGCGCTCTTTCAATAGTCGGAGACTCATCCGGCCAGGTTCGACGTCGAACTTCAGGGCGAACCTGGTGAGGATCGCATCATTGATTCCGCCGCGGGGTTTGTCAAGGGACGCGGAAGACCGCAGAGGTCGCTGGACCCGAGCGAGCGGGTCGTTGAAGGCCACGTCATGACTGCTTCGAAATATCTGGGCACCGTTGTCGATCTGCGCGTCTGCTCCGCGTCGTAGAGGTAAGGGCCCAAAGAGAAGGCTCACCGACAACGACGAACGGAACAGACCAATGTCGAACAACAATTCAGCCACCGCTCAGCTCGAGGCGACCGACGAGATTCGCAGTCTCTTCAACGAGATCTACACCGCCTGGGCCGACAACGATGCGGATGCCTTCGTGGCCCCATATCGAGAGGATGCCACGGTGGTCATGCCGGGCGCGTTTCACCGCGACCGGGACGAGATCCGCAGGTCTATGGCGGCCGGCTTTGGGGGCCTGCTCAAAGGATCCCGCACGGTCGATCAAACTCTGAGCATCCGCCTCATCGGGGACGCGGCGATCGTGGTCAGCAAGGCCGGCATTCTCATGGCGGGGGAGACCGAACTCCCGACCGAACGCGAAGTCATTGCCACCTGGGTGCTAGTTCGAGAAGATGGGCGCTGGCTCGTCGCCTCCTACGCCAACGCGCCGGCCCAGTGAAAATCAATCGTGCAAGCCAAGGTTCCAACGACGGGAGTACGGAATGTCAAAGTATTTGGTCATGATCTTCCAAGAAGAAGTGGCGACGAAAGAGGAAGCCGGCGAGACGGTCAGCGCCGACTACCTTGAGTTCATGCAGCGTCGTGGAGGATCTCTACTCAATGGCGCCGCGCTGGAGCCGCCGGAGACGGCAACGACCATTCGGCGCGACGGCGCCGGCGGATTCTCGGTGACCGACGGCCCCTTCGCGGAGTCGAAGGAGACCCTCGGCGGCTACTACCTGATCGAGGCCGCCGACCTTGACGAGGCGCTGGAGATCGCCAAAGAGATTCCCGCCGGCGTCGCCGTCGAGGTTCGGCCCGTGCGCGTGGCGAGCTGATGTCGCCGGCCGCCGGTTCGGAGGTCGCTGCTGCGGTTGCGGATGCGCACCGTCGGGAGTGGGCCTTCGTACTGGCGGCCACCGTGCGTGTCGCCGGCGATATCGACACGGCCGAAGAAGCCGTTCAGGATGCCTACGCCAGCGCGTTGTCGACCTGGGGAACGCGCGGGATCCCACAGAACCCGGGAGCATGGCTCACCGTGGCCGCGCGGCGACGCGCGTTGGACATCCATCGCCGCGCCGCGACAGCGCAGCGTGCGCTGCCTAAACTTCTCGATCCCGAGGCGAATTTGGCGGATGCCCCCGGTCACGACACCGAGGACATCGCCGACGATCGGCTGCGACTGATTTTCACCTGCTGCCACCCAGCCCTCGCGCTCGATGCTCAAGTCGTGCTGACCCTGCGGCTGCTCTGCGGGCTGTCGACGGCCGATGTTGCGCGGGCGTTTCTGCTGCCGGAGGCGACGACGGCAGCACGGATCACCCGAGCGAAAAAGAAGATCGCGGCCGCGAACATCCCGTATCGCGTACCGGCGGCGTCCGAGCTACGCGAGCGCATCGACGGTGTGCTGACCGTCGTCTATCTGGTCTACACGACTGGCCACACTGCTCCCTCGGGAGCGAACCTGATGCGCCGAGATCTCGCCGAGCGCGGACATGAGCTGGCCCGAATGCTGCGCGTGTTGCTTCCCGGCGACCGCGATGTCGCCGGGCTTCTTGCACTCGTGTTGCTCACGGATGCCCGGAGGGACGCTCGCGTCGATGACCAGCGTGAACTCGTGCTGATGGAGAACCAGGACCGGACGAAATGGGATCGATCGGCCATCGATGAAGGGGCGGCGCTGCTGCGGGAGGCTCTGAAGCAACGGCCTCCGAGTCGGTTCGCCCTGATGGCGGCGGTCGCGGCCGTGCATGACGAGAGCGAGTCGTGGTCAGACACTGACTGGCAAGAGATACTCGGCCTCTACGACCTACTCCTGGAAACGTGGCCGTCGCCGGTCGTTCAACTCAACCGGGCCATCGCCCTCGGCTTCGCAGTCGGCTATGCGGAAGGGTTGGCCGAGCTGGATGCGCTCGGTGCCGAACCGCAACTCGCGCGTTACCCGTATCTTGCCGCCGCCCGCGCCGACTTTCTGACCCGACTGGGCCGTCTCGATGAGGCGAGGGTCGCCTTCGAAGAGGCGCTGATCCTCACCGACAACGAGTCCGAACGACGCTATCTGCGCATCCGTCTGAGTGAACTGACGGGTTGACGACGGCTTAGGTGAGACGTTCCGACAGATGCACCGTCACGTCGTCGCCGACGTTCTTGCCGAGCTTCTTGCGCAGCTTGGCGCTGATTGAGAGCATGTGGCCGCCGGATCCGGTCGGCATCAGCGCAAGGGCCACCGGCTCGTCGTCGACGAGACCAACGACTTTGATGGCCTTGCCCGTTCCGAATAGCTCCACGGAACCCGGAATCTCCACGCAGGACCACAGGTCACCCTTGATCTCTATCCCAATCGGGCCGGTGAAGGTGACATCGAGGGGGCCGGGGGTTGTGCTCATGGCGTGAGTTCCAATCTGTCGCAGTCGAAAGCGCGGGCTTTGCAGACTCATCAGAGGCTACTCGCGCACGTTGGCGCATGGATGAACCTCTGTGAATCGGTGGCCACGGAGCGGCGAGAAAATCTTCTCCAGAATTTTGCTATTCAGTGTTGCTATCTACCGGTACTCATGCTTACTATGTACTGGTAGTCAGCAAGACTGAGTAGTTAGAAGGACGAGGCCATGGGTAAGCAAATGACCGAGATGCTCAAGGGCACACTCGAGGGAATCGTTCTTGCGACGCTCGCCGTGCAGCCGGCCTACGGCTACGAGATCACGGCGCGACTGCGCGATCAGGGATTCTCCGACATCGTCGAGGGCACCGTGTACGCCCTGCTGATCAGGATCGAACAGCGCGGCCTTGTCGACGTCGAGAAAGTCCCGTCTGAGAAGGGGCCGCCGCGCAAGGTCTACTCGCTGAACGCACTGGGCGGCGAGTACCTCGATGAGTTCTGGAAGTCCTGGGCCTTTCTCGCAGAACGGATCGAACAGATCCGTGACCACATCGAGCATCCGCAAGAAACACATCCACAAGCAACACCAGCACAAGAAGAAGAACAAGAAGAAGGAGCGTAATCATGGCGGCAAAATGGATCGAGACCCTCACCGGCTCGCTCGAGCAGAAGAAGCAGTACAAGCAGTACAAGGCCCGTATCGAGGCCCTCCCCGAGCCGTACCGCACCGCCGCGAAGGCATTCGAGCGGTACTTCATGTACTACGGGGGCATCACCGACGGCGACACCATAGTCAAGATGTTCGGTGACTTCGCCGATCTCTGGGAGCGCGCCGTCGTTGACGGAACGCCCGTGAGCGCGATCGTCGGCGACGACCCGGTCGAGTTCGCTGAGATGTTCACCCAGGCCTACGGCGGCACACAGTGGATTGACAAGGAGCGCGCTCGCCTGGTGAAGGCGATCGAGAACGCAAAGGAGGAGGAACGGCCATGACTTCGGAAGCAGCCATCCGCGTGCAGGGCATTGAGAAATCTTTCAAAGACCTCCATGTGCTGCGGGGCGTCGACTTCGATGTGCAGGCGGGGAGCATCTTCGCCCTGCTCGGCTCGAACGGTGCCGGCAAGACCACGCTCGTGCGCATCCTGTCGACGCTGTTGAAAGCCGACGCGGGTACCGCCACGGTGTACGGCTTCGACGTTGCTTCGAAGCCCGGCGAGGTGCGCGAGTCGATCAGCCTCACTGGCCAGTTCGCCGCGGTCGATGAAATTCTCTCCGGACGGGAGAACCTCGTGCTGATCGCCAAGCTGCGCCACCTCAAGAACCCGGGCGTGATCGCCGACGACCTTCTCGCCCGCTTCTCGCTCACCGACGCGGGAAAACGCCCGGCGGCGAAGTACTCGGGCGGGATGCGCCGCCGACTCGATATCGCGATGAGCCTGATCGGCAACCCGCCGATCATCTTCCTCGACGAGCCGACAACCGGACTCGACCCGCAGGCGCGCATCGAGGTGTGGCAGACCATCAAGAAACTCGCCAACAGTGGCACCACGGTGCTGCTCACCACGCAGTACCTCGACGAAGCCGAGCAGCTCGCCGATCGGATCGCGATCCTGCACAAGGGAACGATTATCCAGAACGGCACCCTCAGCGAACTCAAAAAACTCCTCCCGCCGACCGCGGTCGAGTATGTCGAGAAGCAGCCTTCCTTGGAGGATGTCTTCCTCGCGCTCGTCGGCGACACCGGCGAACTCGATTCCGACGATGACCGCGCCGATGGCACGGTCCCTGCAGGAAAGGAACTCCGATGACTACCTACGCCCTCGGCGACACCCGCGTCCTTACCGGTCGCTCACTGCGCCACATCCTCCGTAGCCCCGACACGATCATCACGACCGCGGTCACACCGATCGCATTGATGCTGCTGTTCGTGTACGTTCTGGGTGGTGCGATCAACACCGGATCCGACGAGCCGTACATCAACTACATGCTCCCCGGCATCCTGCTCATCACGATCGCGTCCGGGGTGGCGTACACCGCCTACCGGCTGTTCCTCGACTTGCAGGGCGGCATCTTCGAACGGTTCCAGTCGATGCCGATCGCCCGGTCGAGCGTGCTCTGGGCACACGTGCTCACCTCGCTCGTTGCAAACATGGTCTCTGTCGCGATCGTCATCGGCGTCGCGGTGATCATGGGGTTTCGCACCGGAGCATCCGTCGGCGCCTGGCTCGCGGTTGCCGGCATCTTGGTGCTGTTCACCCTCGCCCTCACCTGGCTCGCTGTGATTGCCGGGCTCTCGGCGAAGACCGTCGACGGCGCGAGCGCGTTCAGCTACCCGCTGATCTTCCTGCCGTTCATCAGCTCGGCGTTCGTGCCCACCGATTCGATGCCGGCCCCGGTCGCCTGGTTCGCTGAGAACCAGCCCGTGACCTCCATCGTGAACACCATCCGGGCCCTATTCGCCGAGCAGCCCGTCGGCAGTGACATCTGGGTCGCCCTCGCCTGGCTTGTCGGCATCCTCGTTGTCGCCTACGGCTTCGCGATTGCCATCTACCGTCGCAAAATCAGCTAATGCGGGGTGCCGCCCATGGGTGGTACACATCCCCGCGACGCATACCGCCCGCTTCCCCCAAAGGGGACGCGGGCGGCGTCGTCACTACACCTAAGACTTGGTGGCGACGAGGGCGTGCAGGGTTCCGTCATCGGTCAGGGCGAACACGATGTTTCCGCTTACGGACAGTGCAGAGGTGACAGCACCGCCGAGGTTGTATTCCGATAGGCGCTTGCCGGTGGCCCGGTCCAGCACCACGACGCGTCCGTCACGGGTACCGACATAAACGACTGACTCGGTGGCCAGCGCGTTTGCGGCCGGGGACCCCGGCCCGGCAGCTTTGCATCCGGCCGCGACATTCCATGGGTCATCCATCGGACTTTCGCCCGGCAGGTAGCCCACTGGAGTCTCCCACCGGGGGGCCTCAGGGGCGGCCGATGTGGTGTCGTATGCCCGGACCACGCCATCCAGGCTGGCCACGTAGGCCATGCCACCCCAGACCGAGGGACCGGTCACTGGCGGCGGCCCCGCCTGGCAGGCGCTGGATGTGCCCAGCTTTGCGTGCCAGGTCGTGGCGCCGCCGGACTTCGGGTTGTGTCCCCGAACACCGGAGACCGTCGCCGTCACCAATTGCGGGTCGCCACTAGTGGGATTCGTGAAGGTCGGGGTGGACTGACTGAACAGGTCGCCCGCTGTGTCCATCGTGGAGAGGAGCCCGCAGGTGCTCAAATCCATCTCGATGAGGGTCTGGCTGGAGCCGGAGTGCAGGTAGGCCGAGGTGGAACCAGGCTGGCGAACCACACCGCTGTGAAACTGGCCCCACCCTGCGGCGGCTGAGAAGCCGCCGGGCAGCTGCTCGCCGGTGGCGGCGTTGAGGCATTTGATCCGGTCCCATTCCTGGTAGACCGCGACAGCGGGGCGACCGGGCAGCTCGAACACGCTCACCGGTCCTCCTGCCCGGCCGTAGCGGCGGACGGTGGAGCCTTGGGTCTGCTCGCCGCTGATGGTCTCCCACGCAACCGCGCCGGTCTTCACATCCAGGGCGTACACGCGTCCGACGCCGGTGGTCAGGTACGCCTTGCCCTGATGGATAGTGGGGAAGGACTCAGCGTCGCCGTCGAGGTAGGTGCGCCACGCTTCCGCGCCCGTGCGGGCATCGTAGGCAAGCATCATGCTGTACGGCGAATCGAACGCCCGGGAGGCCACGATCACCTTGCCGTCGGCCACGGCCGCACCGTTGAGGTGGAATTGTTCTCCAGTGTTGGCAGACCAGCGCAGATCGAGTTTGGCACCGGGATCGTCCCCGCTGGCCGAACCGCCGGTCTCGTCACGACCCTGGCGCAACCAGTCCTGCCCTGGCTTGACCGTCGAGACTCTGGCATCCGCGAGGACAACAAACGCATTGACGACCTTCGGCCATTCCTTGCCGGCGGTGTCGACGGCCGTCATGGTCGCTGTGTATTTGCCAGGAGTCAATCCGGCGATGTGAGCAACGGCCCGCGTCCAGGAGGTCCTGGCCGCCGGGCAGGGCTCGGGCTTGCCCCCCGGGGGCGTGTAGCAATTGACGGTTCCGGTTGCTGTCGTGTTCGTCCCGAATGCCAGGGCGCCGTCCTGCCACACCACCTTGCCGTTTTCCTTCTTCGTCACGACCAGAGATGCCGTTGCGGGCGTCCGTCCGTCGTCCTCAACGAACACCTGTACTGGCACGCCTGCCTTGGCGCCATGGGTACTGCCGGCAGCGGGGCTGACCAGGGCGACGTCGTTGTTCACGCCGAACTGGCGGTGTGTGCCGCCGACGTAGCCCGTATCCTCGTTGGTCGCCGTGTCAGGGTCGTCCGTGATGCCGGCGAAGTCCACGATTTTGTAGTCGGGCCGGGCGGAGTCGAGGCCGTAGGTGCCCATGTTGTTGATCTCAACGGAGCGGGCGAACGCGCCGCGGCGGTACTCGGCCTGCTGGTTGTGGCCCGCGGCGAACATGCGAACGTCGTAGTTGGCCAGCTCGTCCACCGTCGGCTGCATCCCAGCACCGGGACCCCACTTGGTGAACAGCGAGCGGTGCGCGAAGACCAGCACCTGCTTGCCGACGGCGTGGCGGCGCAGATCTTCACGAAGCCACTGCAGCTGCGGCTCGAGGCCGGCGGAGTCGTAGTTGTTCTCCAAGACCACGACGTGGCGGCCGTTGCGGTCGAAGCTGTACCACTCCGGGCCCAGGTTCTTGCGCCAGTACTCCAGGCTGCCGCCATAGCCGACGGATGTCGCGGTGCCGCCGATATCGTGGTTGCCCACCACTGGATAGAAGGGGTGGCCAAGCTTGCCGTCGATCAGCCCGTTGCGCAGGATGTCGTAGCCAGCCTGCCGGCGCGGCTCCGCGGCATAGTCAGTGACTGTCAGGTCGCCGGTGGTCATCGTCATGGTTGCTTGCTTGGCCTCGGCCATTGCCTGCACATGCCCGGTCCACTGCGGCAGGGAAGAGGCTGCCGCTTGGTCGCTGGTGTTGCTGACCTCCACATCGGAGACGAGTGACCACTTTTCGGCCGGGTTGGCCGCGTTCTCGTCGGGCACCAGGGCGAAGTCCAATCCGGTGACGGGGGACGGGCCGGCCGGGACTGTGCGGAAGTACTGCGGTACGGAGTCCTCACGCAGTGCAGGGGTGTAACCGTTGGGCGAGACGATTGTGACCAGGTCCGTTTCTCGGCGCACCCGGTCGATTTGGAGGCTGTAGGTGCCGTCGGCGCCGCTCTCCGACCAGTTCTCGCCGTCCGTGACGGAGACGCCGGCCATCCCGGACTCGCCCGCGTCCCGCTTACCGTTCGCGTTGAGGTCGGTGAACACCGAGCCCTGAACGATGGCGAGATCCGTGCTGGACACTTTCGTGAGCGTGAAGCTGACGGGCGCGGCCAATGGCTCGTAGCCATCCTTGGCCATGAAATGTGCGCTCCAGGGGCCGGCACTCAACCCGCCGCTGCCCAAGGTCACGGATCCGTCGGCCTGAGGGGTGTAGGCCCATGTCCTTGCTGCCACGGGACCCGGAACGTCTTTCGGGCCGTAGATGCCAACCCAGTTGTTCGACGCCGGCGCGTCCGTGGAGTAATGGAATTCCAGTTGCTGACCAACCGACGGGTTCTCCGTGGTGAGGGACAGGCCCGGCGTCGCGGCGAGTGCCGCGGTGGGCGACAGCACGACCAATGCCGGTGCCAACGCAACGAATGCCAAACCGCTGCTGATGGCTACGCGCATGCGCCCGCTCGGGCTGCTCCGCTTTGGCCGGGCAGTAGGTGTCGAGGCACTCCTGCGGCGGGCCAAAATCGCGGCCGTCGCGAGGCCGAGGGCTGCGGCGAACAGAGCCATTGGCAGCATTGCCGGCATTCCGGCTGGCGTCGTGGCGTGTACCCCGGTTGCGTCAACGACGGGGTTCGAGGCCTTGGCGACGGTCGTGTGGCCATCGAATTCGACGACCAGGTTGGGCACGCCTGAAGCCGTCAGTAGGGAGGAGACGTCCAATTGGCTGAGTGTGCAGCCCCATGCCAGTTCGACGACGACGGTTCCGGGCGCGCCGCCGCTCGCACCATCCACCCCGGTAGCGGTGAGGGGGCAGCCAGCCGACAGCAGCCCCTCGGCCCACTCACCGGCCTGCTTGACGGGTACGACGTCGCTGCTGACCAGGAGCCGCCCGCTGGTGCTTCCGTTACCTGTGGTAACCACTAGTTCGCCGTGGTCACGGCTCGTATGGGCCGAGGCGGGACTTGCAGAAAGTAGTAGGGCCGCCATCGTCGCTATCAGGATGGCGATCAAAGTTCGACAGGAAGGGGACCCGCTGCGTGCGAAGAGCTGTTTCATGCTGGCAAACGTAAGTGGCCAATGTGACGACTCGGTATACCCCCGGTTATGGGGGTACGACCATCTGTAAATTTGCCGACGACGGCGGAATGGCATGCTCACCGCAGGGTGCAGGCACTCACCCGACCCTTTTCTGACGCCTAATTGACCGCGGTACTGACCTTGGTCTTGACTCCGGTCTTGCCGGTGATCTTCGGTGCCGCAAATCCGAGGAGGACCATGAGGGTCACAAACACGACGTAGGAGACCAACGGATACGTGGCGATGCGGTCGAAGAGTGGAGTCAACACTGAGTCCGTGCCAGTCCAGATGCCAACCGTCCAAGCAGCCGATGCCACAATGCCGAGACCGGCGACCACCCAACAGAACGGGCGGTAGTAGTTTCCGGTCGCAGCGACGTGGATGAGCGGGACGGTAAGTATCACGCCAATCAGCTGGGCCAGCTCGATTCCGATGTTGAAGCCGAGCACGGCCAGTAGTGTGTCCGTCATGTTGAGGTTCAGCTCGAGGATCGTCGTCGCGAACGCCATGCCGTGCACGAGCCCGAAGACACCGGCCAGCAGCACCTCACCATGCGCGAACATCGGTCGGACCAGGTTCCACGCCGCTGCGGCGATCGAGAGCGCGACGAATGTCTCGACGAGGCGGACCGGAGGAGTGAACCAGCCCAGGCTGACGATCAGCAGCGTGATCGAGTGCCCGACAGTAAAAGCGGTGACGATGGCGAGGATACGCTTCAGCGATGAGCGGAGACTGTCTGCGCGGGGGCTCCAACGCCACCCTGCAGCGCTCCGTTTGGCCACAAGTGGAGCCGACATCAGCAGTACCGCGAGAAACATCAAGTGGTCATAGCCATCCGCAATATGGTGCATCCCCTGCCCGATCATTGCCCCGACACTTGCCTTGGGGGAGTCCACGGCGATGTCCAGGGTCGATTGCGTCGCGGAGATGACGCCGAGCAGTTCGGGTTCACTTCCGTCGACGACGCGCGAAACGTAGACCTTGTGGTCTGTCAGGACGTCTGTCAGCAGCGAATAGTTCAGGGTGAAAGGGCCCGGCCCAGACGGAGGCACGGCGGCCAGGTTGACGATGAGGGCATCGGTTCCGTTGATACTGCCGTAATCGAGGGCCGTAATCGTGGTGGTGTAGGTGCGGTCGCCCGCGGTGAGCGCAACCTTGTTGTCGATGAGTCGTTCAATGTCTTCCGTGGGGATGGACCCTCCGGGCGCCAGGCCAAGGCCGGTGGCCTTGTTCAGCTGGTCGAGTTGAAGCTGCAGCGTCAGCGCAACGTTCTCAGCCTTGACATCGATCAGCACACCGGTTGTACCAACCGGATGGGCCTGGGCTGCCGTGGCTGGGCCGAACAGGACAACGAAGGCGATGATGAACATCACGAGACGGCGCATGCAAACTCCATCGATTAGCCGGGATCGGGCACCACACATTGCCTCATGACGCCCTGGATGCCTGAGGAACATTGCGTGAGTACATGGCGGCTGTGAGGTAAACGTTCGGGTTGCGGTGGGCTGCGACGAGGCGGGTCACGCAAATCGTCTGAGCGACGCGAGATCGAGCGGTGCGAGCGGATGGTGCCGCGTGCACAAACAGAACAGCTCAGTGTTCTTGGGCCACCGGCCTAAGCACTGGTTCTTCTCCGGGACTAGACAGGAAATAGCCCAGGAACGTGACGCCCTCGGAAGTCGCATCAAACCGATCGATCAGGATGCCCGCGGGCTCGTAGAAAACGTCTCCCACGCGCAGCACTGTTTCGGGCCCGCCATCGACCTGGAAGTAGACAGAGCCAGCTTCGATCGATCCAAAGACCGGGCCGTTGTGATAATGAGGGCCGCCAGCAACGTCGGGCAGCAAGGTAATGCGACGCACCTGGACGGATGCTGTCACCTTGTTGTCGAGAGCCTGTTCAAGAAGGGTTGCCCGTACAACTGGCTCAGTCATGCTCTGATCCTGTCTGAATCGACGGACTGGTACCTGAACAGGACGGAATCACGCCGCTTGAATCCAGAAGCCTCGTAAAGGCGGATCGCGGATTCTCGGGACGGGCGCGACGTCAGGTCCAGGCTCCGCACACCCACTGCCCGTGCTCTGACGATCATGGCCTCCAACAGCTGGCGGGCGATCCCTCGACCACGCGCGGCTTCATCCACCACGACGTCATCGATGTGCCCTCGGAGCCCCGTCGGAATCGGAAAGGTGACGAGTGTGGCCATGCCCACAACCCGACCAGCGAGACGCGCAAGGAAGAGATCGACTGACTCGTTCTCCACCATCCGATTGAGAAGGTCACGGTCGAACACCGCTGTCGTCGAGAGCTGCGGGAGTAACCTGTGAATTTCTTCTGCGAGATCGTCGTCGGCGAACGTGACGATTGAAATGGTCAACTCATCTTCCATAGGGAGAGGCTATCTGTGACGAAACAGCCTGCCCCCCTGCAGATCAATGGAGGAACCCTCCGCGCCGCCATTGGGACCAGACGAGTGGACGAGTGACGCGGTGTGGCTCAAAGCAACTTGGTGACGCGGAACCGTTCAAGGACCACCATCGTGTCGTCATTCACAGCGAACGATGGATCTCCAAGGAAGTTGCGCATCTCCTCACTGTGCCAGAACCGCTCGTGTCCAGCGCGCCAGTCAGCAACCGACGAATGTCCCTCGCCCTCGTCGCACGCATGTTCCAACGGAACGTCGGCCAGGCGAACGTGATGGACGGCTGTGGTCTCGATTACCGCGACCGCTTTCTCCGCCGAGTCGACAACAACTTGCCGTGCACCAAGGTGCGGAAACGACTCGTTCTCTAGCTCGTACTCCACGGCTATGGAGGTCGTCGATGTCTTACTCCCGTCGAGAATCGCGCAAACAAGCCGGTCACGTAACGGGCCGGGGAAGGCGAATTCAGAGCGAGGCAAATCGTCGTACTCGTTCATTCCTTGAGTCTGTCGGCAGCGCCAGAGGAAAGCGAGTCCCGCCCAGGAAAGAACCCCTATCGTACGAGGGCACGGCTCGGTCACCCGGCGTACCCACAGGCATTCCTGATCGCACGACGTCCGCTCTGACCTGACAGGCATCCCGACCCACCGTCACGTCGCTCGCCCGTTGGCCGAACCTCTACCGGTGACGGATGAGTCGGTCGCGGGTACGTTGGGAAACGTGACTAGTCGTACCGGGCGCATCGCCCTGATAACTTCCGGCGTGATCGCTCTGATCCTTGGTGGAGTGTGGGCCGGGCAGGGCATGAATCTGATCCCGGGAAGTGTCATGACAGGTAGCCGCATGTGGCTATTCATCGGGCTCATCATCGCCATCGTCGGCATCATCCTGATTGTGCTCGGCCTACGCCGGCCAGGGCACGGCCGCACGAGCAAGTGAGATCCCAACTGTCGCGAGCCTAGACGCTGCTCCGACGCACGCTAGACGAACCCCTAACGACGAGAAGCCTGGCCGTTCATTGGAGCGGTTGGCTCTTGATGGGCTTCCAGCGCGGAGCTTCTTGCACTGTCAGAGGGGGCACTCGTCGCAGCAAGATCGACGACCTGAGGTAGAAGAACGCCAATGACGCATCGACTAATGCACTAAGCACACCGGCAAATTTGAGGTCGCTCGGTCCTGAGACCGCCGCGAATATACCGGCGGCAAAGCTCAGGATGAGTAGTGATCCAATGACGAAACCGGCTCGCGGCCGAGAGGTCATCCTCCACGAGGCGCGGGGCGGGTCAATTGGTTCGCCAGCACCCCGGAAGGATCGCACCCCTACGAAATAGAGCAGGACGGTAAGCAGGTTTGCAACCACTGCGTAAATTGGATCAGGAAGTAGGTGCGAAAGAATTCCGCCGTTGAGCACGAAGAGCGATCCAACGCCGATCGCAATGTAGGCGATTTTCCAACGCGTCTTACGAAGGCGGAGCATGGGCTGAGCCTAGCGGGACGACAAATCTACTGGCGTCGTGGAGCCTGCGCAGGGTGCCGTAACAGGGACGTCGTGCGGGCGCCGAAACGACTGGATCAGCCATCGGAGCGGTGATCGGTAGGGGTCCGAAAAGAGGAACCCTCAACGGGGAGGTCTAGCTGGGAACTTGATACAGATCGAAAGCCAGGGCGACGCGGGGTCGCGCATCAGTAGAACTAGTTCGTCCGGCGCTTGGTCCGACGAGGTTTCTTGCGCGCTTTTCGGTCAGGCCCGAGCGGGGCAGAGTCAGATTCCGCACCTGGAAGAATGACGGGCACGAACGCTGACGACGAATTGCCTCCACCAGTTGCAGATTTTACGACATCAAAAACGATCAGAACCAGCGTCAAGGCGCCTTGGCCGATCAGGCGCGCAATGGAGAGCAACCGCCTGGAGGAAGTGTCGATCTGACGTTCAGTCTTCATGAGTTCTTCCTTGTTGGACTGCTGAGTGCCTTCTGGGTCCCGCGCATAACAGCCTCAAGTCCAGTCTCGCAGCACAGCCGGCCATGCTAGCCGCCGACCGCACGTGTCCGCTCCCGCCTTCTCTCTGACCGACCGGAATCGGAAGGCTCATCAGTCGTCAGGGCCGAGGCGGAGAGCTGGGGGCGCGTGGCGGTGCTACTAGGAACACATCAATCGAGTCTTCGCGCTCGAAAACGAATCCGTTGCGCTCGTAGAGGTGTCGCGCAGGGCTCCCTTGCAGCACGTTCAGTCGAAACGGACGATGGTCCTCATGCTCGGCCATGATCTGACGGAGAACCTGGCCGCCGAGGCCTCGGCCCTGGTGAGTCGGTTGTAGGTAGAAGTGCTCAATCCAGATCGAGTCGCCTTCCGGTCGAACGGCGATGAGTCCAGCCTTCTCGTCGTCTATTTGGATGACCGAGGTGTTGGCACTTTCGAATGCGTCCAGAAAACGTTGGCGGACCCGTAATGGATCCCATCGGACTAACCTTTCCAGATCGGCGCGCATGACTTCGGCTCGCAGCTCCGCCATCCAGAGGGCATCGGATTGCTTGCTGCGCGAAAGCGACCAATCGAAAGTCATGAGGTCAATGCAAGCGTACGAACCACGCACCCGTCGAAGGCGCGCGCGTAAGGCGGACGTTGAACGGACGCAATGGTCCAACTTGTGCGCCGTTTGCGCATGCCCCGCCCGATAAGGATTCTCACGCCGGGCCGACCACCGATTTCGTACCAAATGTCCACGCTCCAACCGAACACATGGGCACTCGTGGGGACGCGCCTCCGGGCACGCGCTTTTAGCGTGAGAACACTGCACTGTTCTGACCAAAGGAATCCCGCGTGCGCATCCTCTCGGTGCTCGAATCTCAGACCGAGCGAGCCGAGTCTCACACCCATCTCTCCCACGGGCGCGCCCGCTGGGCTCGTTTCAACGTTCCGGCCCACGACACAGAAATTGGATCCCCATGAAAAAGCCTCTCAGAATCGCCCTCACAACGGTCGGCAGCCTCGCCGCCATTGTTGCCCTGGCGTTGGCCGCCACTTCGATCATCAACGTGGTTGCGACCAACTCTGAAGCCGAAAGACTCGAACCCTACGGGCAATTCGTGCCTGTCGGCGGCAAGAAGATGAACGTGATGATCAGCGGCCAAGGCGACGAGACGATCGTGCTCCTGCCCGGTTTTGGCACCGGATCTCCCGCGCTCGACTTCTCGCCGCTGATCATGGAGCTCGAGTCGAGCTACCGCGTGGTCGTGATCGAGCCGTTCGGCTATGGCCTGAGCGACCCCACCGAGCAGGAGCGCACCACCCAGAACATCGGAAGTGAGGTGCACGAGGCGTTGCAGGCGCTCGACATCGACAAGTACATTCTGATGGGCCACTCGATCGCGGGCATCTATGCACTCGACTACACCACCACCTACCGCGACGAGGTCACCGCCTTTGTCGGCATTGACAGCAGCGTGCCGGGTCAGCCCGACGTTGACATGGGGTTGTCGACCGACGCGCTCAAGGCTGCGAAGTCGCTTGGCCTCCTGCGCCTGCTCCTGTCGACCAGCGGCGATATCTACGCGGACTCCCCGCACAGCGAAAAAGCCAAGGAGCAGATGCGAATCCTCACGTTCAAGAACTCGTTCTCATCGACTTATCTGAACGAGATGGGTCAGATGAATTCCAACTTCGCTGCGGCCCGGGGCACAACGTTCCCGAAGGATCTCCCCGTTTTGCTCTTCGCAAAGGCCGAGACGCCGGGGGTTTCGAATTGGGTCGAGCTGCACGAGGAGCAGGCGGCAAGCGTTGACCGCGGCGAGGACGTCATCCTTGACGGCTCCCACCACCTGCACCACACCCTGTCGAAGCAAATCGCGGAGGACACCCGGCGGTTCCTGGCCGAGGTGACGCCGGCTTCTGCGCAGTAGCACTCGCTCGACCGACGCCTCGCTCCATCGGCGCCCAGCACGGCGCCGTGAGGAGGGGGACTGTGCGCGAGAACGAACAGAATTGCCGTCCGGCACCGAGAGTGCCGATCAGTTGTCCTGCGTGCCTGACCGCGGATAGCGTGGACGAATGAGCGATCCTGACAGGGGCCCGCATGGCACCGATTGAACCGCACTCCACCGGACAACCAGAGATGGAGCGCGTGCCGATCGAACCGCAAAGCGTCGATGCGCCCCTGACACGCTCCGCAATTTTCCTCGTGCTTGGCGTTGCCGACGGAGACGACGCGATTGGCACAGTGCGCGGTGTGCTCGCCGATATTGACGGCCTCGTCAAGACGGTCGGGTTCCGGGACCTTCGCGCGCGACTCTCCTGCACCGTCGGAATCGGTAGCCAGGTCTGGACGGCGCTGACCGGGAGGGAACAGCCACTGGAGCTGCACCCCTTTCGTGAGATCGCCGGCGTCACGCACACGGCGATTGCCACGCCCGGAGATCTGCTCTTCCATATTCGATCCGACCGCCAGGATCTCTGCTTCGAGCTCGAGCGGCTGCTGCTCGAGTCGCTCGGTGCCGCCGTCGCCGTTGTCGACGAGGTATCCGGATTTCGATACTTCGATTCCCGCGATTTGCTTGGATTTGTCGACGGCACGGCCAATCCCGTCGGGCCGGGTCTCCCGGCCGCGACCCTTGTCGGTGAGGAGGACGCCGCGTTCGCTGGCGGCAGTTACGTCGTCGTTCAAAAGTACTTGCATCCGCTCTCGGCCTGGCAATCGCTGACCACCGAACAGCAGGAGGCGATCATTGGACGGCGCAAAGCCGACGGTCTCGAACTCGACGACGCGGTCACGGGGCAGAAGTCGCACAAGACGCTTGCCACAATCACCGACGACGCAGGTGAGCACGACATCCTTCGTGACAACATGCCGTTCGGGCGCCCCGGCAGCGCAGAATTTGGCACCTACTTCATCGGCTACTCACGCCACTTGTGGGTCATCGAACGGATGCTGGAACGCATGTTCATCGGGGACCCGCCCGGCACCCATGACCGGCTCCTTGATTTCTCTACGGCACACACCGGCTCCACATACTTTGTGCCACCCGCCACACTGCTTCGCGCTCTCGGCAGCTCATGAGTTGGTGACGACTCAATGGTGCATTTCGTCGTCGAGGGGGAGGGATGCAGCTGAGTGCTCCCCGTCGGTGAGCACATACTGCGCCATCATGCCTTGGTCTTCGTGCCACAGCATGTGGCAGTGGTACATGTAGGGGGTCGTCGGGTCGGCAAAGGAGCTGAACGGCACGATGAGTTCGACGGATTGCCCCGCGGGTATGAATACGGTGTCTTTCCAGCCCCGGTTCTGAACTGCCGCTGCTTCGTCATTCATGGCGTTGACCGCGAACTGAGTTCCGTGGATATGGAAGTTATGGGCACGGTCAGAGGAATTCGAGACCGTCCAGAGCTCGGTGGCGTTGGCGGCAATCATGGTATCGACACGGTTCATGTCCATCGCCCGGCCATTGATCGTCGTGTCGCCGAGTGTGAAATGACGCTCGGTGACGGCGTCCGCCTTGTGAGGGAGCGCTGTCGAGGACAGCGCGACCGGAAGCTCTCGTGTCGTCGCGCTGGTCGCTCGGGTGATGCGGAGAAGATCCAAGGTGTCTTCGGCGCCGGAGATGATGTTGTCGCCGTGACTCATGCCGAGATCGTGCGGCACAGAACGAAGAATCAGATCGGCGTTCCGGGGCACCGGAATGAGGATTTCGGCGCGTTCGGCGGGGGAGATCAGCAGACTGGTGAGCGGCTGGGGCGAGGGCAGAAGGCCCCCATCGGTGCCGACGAGGTAGAAGGTCTGCTGGGCATCGAGCTCCACGTTGTAACAGCGAGCCGCCGAGGCATTGAGGATGCGAAAGCGCACGAGGCTCGTGCTCGCCTGAAAGTGCGGCTGGTAGGTGCCGTTGACGATCACGGTGTTGCCGATTCGACCGATAGGCGCGGTGACAGGCGTCCCTGCAAGCGTGCCCCCGGACTGCACGGTGACATCCTGAATAATCAGCGGGATGTCATCCAAGCCGTAGTCGGACGGCAGGCCAGACGGCCTGTCCGACGACGCGTCGTCGATAAGGAACAGGCCGGCCATGCCTCGGCTGACCTGTAACTCGGTTTGCCCGTGCGGATGCGGGTGATACCAGAGTGTCGTCGCTGGTTGGTCGATCTGCCAGGCCGCAGTCCACGTAGTTTCGGGCATGATGCTCTGGTGTGCGGTGCCGTCCTGGCTAGCGGGCAGAATCATGCCGTGCCAGTGCGCTGTGGTCGGCATCGTGAGGTCGTTCGTGACGTGGATGCGCACGTGTTCTCCGCGAGCGGCTCGTATCGTCGGCGCAAGGTGAGTGCCGTTGAACCCCATCGTCGCGAACACGACACCGGGCACGAGTTCTGTTTCGCCTGCCTTGGCGCTCAGCCGGAAGACCCGTTCGCCGTCGACGATTTCCGACTCCAGCAGCGGCGGGATGCGCAGGGGAGTGGCGAACAATGACCCTGGGTTCTGCGGATGTCCCTCGGTGAGCCAGTACCCGCCCGCTCCGATGGCGGTGAGCGTGCCCAGGCCGACGAGGAACGTTCGACGGCTGATCCGGATCGGAGGTGGACCATCCGTTGGTGTCTGTTGGCCGCTGCCGCTGCCGCTGCCGCCGGCGCTCTTGCTCACGCTCATACGGTGGCGTTGGCCGCTCGACTGATGTGGGAGCGGGCGTGCGCGATCGCGGGCTCGAGTTCGACAAAGAGGTGGTTGGAGTGGCGGAGTGATCCAATCACGCCGAGTCGTTCAAGGACGTGCAGGTGTTCGGGCCTGATGCCTTTGATGAGCACCGTGACTCCGCGTCGTTCCAGGGCGGTGACGAGTTCGGTGAGGGTGTGCGCGCCGGTGGCGTCGATGAGTTGCAGTTGGGACAGGCGCAGAATCACAACCTCGATACCTTCGTGGGCATTGATGCGGTCGAGGATTCGTTCGGCGGCTCCGAAGAAGAGCGAGCCGTCGATGCGGAACAGTGCGATCCGTTCATCGCCGGCCACGGGGGAGCCCGGAAGCTCCTCGCGGTGAACTCCGCTGGCCTTGCTGAGGGCGCGCAGGGCGAAGAACGCGGCAGCCGCGATACCGATGCCGACGGCAATGATGAGGTCGAAACTCACCGTGATGATGGCGGTGAGCACGAACACGATCGCGTCGGAGCGGGTCGAGCGCATCACCTGCTTGATGACGGTGGGCGAGATCATCCTGGCCGCAGTGACCATGAGCACCCCTGAAAGGGCGGCCAACGGGATCACCGAGACCACGTTCGCGGCCAAATAGACGACGGCGAGGAGGGCGAGCGAATGCACGATCGCCGATGCCCGCGTTCTAGCGCCGGATCGCACGTTGACCGCGGTTCGGGCGATGGCGCCGGTGGCGGGCATCCCGCCGAAGAACCCCGACGCGATCGAGGCGAGTCCTTGTCCGACGAGTTCACGATCGGCGTTGACCGGGCCGGTGTCAGCCATGGACGCGGCGACTCTAGCCGACAACAGCGATTCGATCGCGGCCAAAGCCGCGACGGCGAAAGCCGGACCCAGCAGGCTCAGCAGGCCATCCGCATCCATCGTGGGCAACATCGGGAGTGGGAGCGCGTGAGGCAACTCACCGATCGTGTCCAATGGCAGACCGAGGAGGGATGCGACCAGCGTCACGATCACGATCGCCATGAAGGATGCCGGAAGTCGACCGCTGATGCGGCCGAGGAGCAGCATGATGAGCGCGACAGCTGCAACCGTGGCAAGCGGGAGGAGAGCGGTCGGCCAACCCGCGCCTCGAACAGATTCGATGGCGGCGATCACGGCATTGGTACTGTGCCCGGCGCCGCTCATACCGACTGCGGCAGGGACCTGCTGGAGAAAGATGATCACACCGATTCCGACGGTGAATCCCTCGATCACCGGCCAAGGAATGTAACTCACCGTTCGCCCCAGACGAAGTGCGCCGGCGAGCAACACGATGACGCCCGCGAGGATGCTGATGAGCACAACGGCACCGGCGCCGTGGCTGACCACGATCGGGGCGAGCACCACCACCATCGCCCCGGTCGGCCCCGACACCTGAACATTCGAGCCACCGAACACTGCGGCGACCAAACCGGCGACGATCGCCGTGATGAGACCTGCTTCGGCGCCCACACCGGAGCTCACTCCGAATGCCAAGGCAAGAGGGAGTGCCACAATGCCGACCGTGACACCCGCAACCAGGTCGCCGCGCCAGCTTTGGCGAAGCTCCCGATAGTCCCGAAGGCTGGGTAGCAACGATCTCATCGACCGCGATGAGGCTGTCATGGAGCAGGGGAGATCGCGGGCAGAGTAAGGGCCGAGGCCTGGTGTCTCTGCGAATCCTGGAGCAACTCCGAAAGCAATAGACGGGCCACTCGCAAGAGGTCGGCGACCTGAGGGAATGCCAGACGGTAGTAGACGACACTTGCTCGTCGTTCCGATACCACTAACCCGTAGCGGCGCAGCACCGAGAGGTGCTGTGAGAGATGCGAAGCCTCAAGTCCGGTTTCAGCGAGCAGGTCTGAGACAGGTGCCTCCACGACACCCGCGAGAATCTCGAGCACCCGGATGCGATAAGGATGGGCGAGGCCCTTGAACAGATTCGCCTTGATCTCGTACAGGGGCCGCTCATCGCTGCCGAATGCCATGCGTCTCCTCGTGAATTCGTTGTGATTCTGCGAAATGGTGACT
The DNA here is from genome assembly GCF_056395445.1 of Leifsonia sp. 10L418. NCBI lineage: Bacteria > Bacillati > Actinomycetota > Actinomycetes > Micrococcales > Microbacteriaceae > Leifsonia > Leifsonia sp. 10L418. The sequence goes on from NZ_JBFTJN010000005.1 coordinate 142,287, forward strand.
TGATAGATTCATCATACCGCTCTGCCAGGTCTTGATTCGGTCTGACGCTTCCGTTCGAGCGTGCGTCTTGACGGATTCGTCCGAGAGCAGAGGAGGGTGATCGTTTCCAGCTGGCTGCAGATTCCAAGCCTCCCGGATCCAGAGCAGGTCGACAAGAGCGTGCGGATTGTCCTCGACAGTAATCACCATGTCGTGCGACCAGAGGTTCCCTGGAATCGGAACAGACGAACGCATCGCACCTTCCGTCGAGCATCGGCTGCCTGCGGGCGGCGCGAGGTCAGGGGCAGCGGTGCGCGGGAAATTTCTTTGTTCGACAACACCGGGAGACGGGCGGATACTGAAAGATCATGAAGCCTTCCCACAGCGGGCTGCGTATCCAGTTGCTCGGCTCGTTCGCCGTTCAAATTAAAGGGAACACCGTCGAGAACGGCCGCTGGCGACTGAGGAAGGCTCAGGCCCTGGTGGCGATGCTGGCGTTGGCGCCCAGTCAGCGTCGTCGTCGCGAACAGGTATTGGACCGTCTGTGGCCCGACCTGGGGCCGGTGGCCGCCGCACGGAATCTGCATCAGACTCTGTACGTCGCGCGTCAAACACTCGCGGGGCTGGGAGCCGGAGACGACGGCTTACTCGCCATCCGCGGTGGAGAAGTCGTGCTCGATGACAGGGGCCCGGTCGCAGTCGATGTGCTGCAGTTCGAGCGTTCGGCCGTGGCAGCGTTGGCCTCCGGTGTCGAGGCAAGCCTGCGCGAAGCGGCCGACTTGTACAGCGGTGACCTTTTGCCCGATCTGCCGGATGCGGATTGGCTGATGACGCGGCGCAATGAGCTCCGGGAGACCCATCGGGAGGTACTGGTGAAACTGGGGTCCATTGCGGGGCGGCGCGCACCGGAGGAAGCGTTGGCCATCCTCACCCGTGCGCTCGAATCCGACCCGCTCCACGAGGGGGCCGTGCGCGCCCAGATGGTGGTGCTGGCTGGAATGGGCCGGCGCTCGGAGGCACTGGCCCGTTATGAGCGGCTGGTCGAGGACCTCCTCGATGCGTTCGGGACCGACCCGGACGCCCGTACGGCGGGACTGTTTCGCGAGTTGTTGACCGGTTCGCCGCCCGAAGAACGCCCCCACCAGCCCGCCGACCAGTCCGGCAACGAAGACGCCCTCGGCTCTCTCCCCTCCCCGTTGACAAGTTTCATCGGGCGCGAGCGTGAACTCGTTGACGTCGAGCGGCTGATCGGCCGTGCCCGCCTACTCACCCTCATCGGGGCCGGCGGCAGCGGCAAGACCAGGCTGGCGCTGGAGGCCGCGAAGAACGTTCGTTCCGGTTTCGTGGACGGGGTCTGGTTCATCGACCTCGCGGGGGTTGGGGAGTCGCTACTGGTGGCCGACGCCGTAGCCGAGGTGCTCGGGTTGGATTCCGGCGCGGCATCAAACCGCGTACAAGCGCTGGTCGACCAGCTGCGGCGACGTTCGCTGCTCCTCGTTCTGGACAACTGCGAACATCTGCTCGTGGCCTGTGCGAAACTCGTCGTCGCGTTGCTGGCCGGATCTTCTGGGGTTAAAGTGATGGCCACTAGTCGGGAGCCGCTCCATGTCGACGGCGAGTACACCTTCCGTGTGCCGTCATTGACGGTGCCTTCGCCCATCGGGACCGACGCTCCCGACCTGGCCGAGCTGGGCCGACTGCCCTCCGTTCGGCTTTTCGTTGAGCGGGCAGCGCAGGTCCGGCCGGGGTTTGCTCTCGACCTCGGCAACGTCCGCGGCGTGACCGAGTTGTGCCGACGGCTCGACGGGATGCCGCTGGCCCTGGAATTGGCGGCGGCCAGAACGGCCGTTCTCGAGCCTGCCGAGATCGTGCAGCGGCTGGGCGATGCCTTGTCCATCCTTGGTGCAGGGACCAACGGCGTTACGCGGCATCAGACGCTGCGCAGCACCCTGGAATGGAGCCACGGCTTGCTCACCAAGCCGGAACAGGTTCTGTTGCGTCGGCTGTCGGTGTTCGCGGGTGGATTCACTCTCGACGCCGTAGAGGCAGTCTGCGCTGACCCGCCCCTCAAGCAAATCGAACTGCTCGACCTGTTGGCCAGGTTGGTGGACAAGTCTTTGGTGATCAGTGAAAGAAGTGCCGCCGGGACCCGATACCGGCAGTTGGAGACGGTCCGCCAGTTTTGCATCGAGAATCTCGATCGTGCGGGTGAGGCGGCTCAGCTGTCGGCAGCGCATTGCGCCTATTTCCTTGCCTTCGCCGTCGCCCGCAATCCCGAACGGGCCACCGGAGTGGTCATCGAACAGCCGAAGCTGCTCGACCGTGAGCACGACAACTTGCGCTCAGCGCTGCGCTGGTCGTGCGCCCACGAGCCAGAGACCTCGCTCCGGCTCGCCGCGAGCCTGTGGCGGTTCTGGTTTCTCCGCGGTCACGCGATCGAAGGAGCGCGCTGGGTGGAGCGTGCCCTGGCGGTGGCACCGGACCCGACCCGGCCTCGCGCGGCCGCCCTGATCGGTCTGACCGGACTGGACAGTAGGCAGGGTCGCAGCGATCGGCATCGGGCCCTCGGTGCGGAGGCCCTGGCGATCGTGCAACAGATTGGCCAACCCGACGAGGTGGTAATGGCCCGGCTCGTTGAGACCTCACTCGCCTGGGGCACTTTCGACCTGGACGAGGCCGAACAGCTGGCAGCCGACATCCACACCGAGGCAGTCGAGAGGGGCAGGGCCGAACATGCCGCTGCCAGCAGTTGGCTTCTGGGCCAGTGCGCGTTGTCCCGTGAAGACGGATCGTCCGCCGCCCGTCACCTGAACATCTGCCTGAGCGAACTCGCCCAGTCCGATACCAGCGCTCCACCTTTCTTGCCGGTGATCACGCCGAGCCTGCAACTAGTCCCGATCGCCGGACGGTTGGTCCCCTGCGTCGAGGAGACCATGCTGTTGGGCAGGCGGGTCGGCGTCATCCAGGCCAAAGGCTATGTGCTGTCCGCGCTCGGCTACGCGGCCCGGCTGTCGGCGGACCCGCCGTCGGCGACATCCGTCGTCGCGGAGGCAGCCGAACATTTCGCGTGGCTGGGCGATGACCTGGCCCGGGCGCAGGCGCTTCACCAGCTGGGCTGTATTCAGCGCGACTGTGGCGACCACAGCGCGGCCGATGAGGCCCTGTCTTTGGCTCGGGAGCTCCGGCACGGCCTGGGCGACCGGCGGGGCGAGCTGCTGACCGAGCTTAACCTCGCCCTGCTTCGCGCCATGGGCGATGACATCGACCGTGGCCTGACAGACGCTCGGCGTTGCCTTTCCACGTTCGAGTCTGCGGGAGACCAGGTGGGGCTGGGCGCTACCCTGACCATTCTGGGGGCTGTCGAACTTATCTCCGGGGAGGTTCGGGCAGCGCGGGAAATGTACAGGCGCGCGGCCGAGAGGGTGGCCCCTTGGCTACGACTCACCGGCTGGCAGCGGTTGATGGTCGCCGAGCTGTCCAACGAGCTCGGCGACCAGCATCGGACGACCCGCGAAATTGACAGCGTTGCGGCGATTTTCGACCGAACGAGATGCGTCATCGCCGGTCAGCGACTGGCCGCACTGCGCAGGCGGGGCCAGGGTGGCGATGTTGAGATCGTGTTGAGTTCTCGTTGAGGCCGGTTCAATAGCGTTGCTCCCGGATCTGGCAAATGGATCCGACAAACAAACAGGAGGAACGCATCATGACAACGACTCAGACTGGGTCGACCCGCATCGGGGAGGCCACCATCGCAGAGTTCGCAGCGGGCCTGCGCGGCAGGGTCGTCCGGCCGGGCGACGAGGACTATGACCACGAACGCAGCGTCTGGAATGGGGCCCATGATCGCCGCCCGGCGCTCATCGCACGCTGTGCGGGTGTGGCCGATGTGATTCGCACGGTCGATTTCGCCCGCAGCGAGGGGTTGCCGCTGGCTGTTCGCGGCGGCGGCCATTCGATCCCCGGGTTTTCCACCGTCGACGACGGCATCGTGCTGGACCTTTCGCTGATGAAGGGGATCCGGGTCAGCCCTGAACGCCGCCGCGTGGCGGCGCAGGCCGGCTGCACCTGGAAAGACGTGGACGCAGAGACCCAGCAATTCGGGCTTGCGGTGACAGGTGGCCTGGTGTCCTCGACCGGTATCGCCGGCTTCACCACCGGGGGCGGCATCGGCTGGCTCATGCGCAAACACGGACTGGCCTCCGACAACATGGTCGGCGCCGACGTCGTCACCGCTGACGGGCAGTTTGTTCACGCCAGTGCCGAGGAGCACCCCGATTTGTTCTGGGGGCTGCGCGGCGGCGGCGGCAATTTCGGTGTGGTGACGTCGTTCGACTATCAATTGCACGAAGTGGGGCCCACCGTCCTTTCCGGCCTGGTTTTCTACCCCGCCGATGAGGCGGAGCAGGTGTTGCGTGGCTATCGGGCGGCTTGCGCGGCGGCCCCTGATGAACTGACGACGCTGGTCAACATGACCACGGCGCCGCCGGTTCCGTTCCTGCCAGAATCGGTGCACGGCAAGCCAGTCATCGCTGTGGCAGGGTGCTGGTCCGGCGATCCGGATGCCGGCGAGGCCGCCACCGCCCCCTTCCGGTCATTGGGCACGGTTATCGCCGATGTTTTCGCGGCCAACCCATATGCGGGGTGGCAGCAGGCGCTGGACCCGCTGTACCCGCGCGGTGTGCACAACTATTTCCGCTCGGCATTCCTCCGCACCGTTGACGACGCGTCCGTGCGCGTGCTGCTGGACTCGTTTGCGGCATTGCCCAACGCTCTGGCGGAGATTCACCTGCACCACCTGGGCGGTGCGGTGGGCCGGGTTCCGGCCGACGCAACGGCCTTCGCGCTGCGTGACCAGGGATTCGTCGTCAACGTTATTGCCCGCACACCGACGGCGGAAGGCTTTGCGGATGTCGTTGAATGGGCCCGGGGCGTGACGTCCGCTCTCGGCCCGGACGCTGCGGCCTACGTGAACTTCACCGGTGAGACCAATGCGGCGCTGGTCAGGGCGTCGTACCCGCCGGACACCTACCGACGTCTGGTGGAACTGAAGAACGAATACGACCCCACCAATCTGTTCCGGTTGAACCAGAACATAGCCCCCACGGTATAAACGCATTGCCATCGTCGGTCCCGCCTCAACCGCGGGGTGCGTTCCATGCGACTGGCGACCGTGAACTGGCCGACGGCATGACTGTTCCAAGCGACGCCGTCCGCTCAGGCTATTGCCGCGGCGGGAGCCGGACGTGCAAGCGCCATCGCGACAAACGGATGGCTAATTAATAATGACCTCGATGTCGCATCCGGGGATCGATCGAGACTGAGCCCCCTCAGCGCATCTCGTGTAGCCAGGAGCACCACGATGTCCAATTCCTCTGCCAACCAGACCTCGGTCGCCTCGGCGCCCGAGTCGCCCTCGGTCTATGTTCGCGCCGTGAGCCCTTTCGGGCGGTTCGTTCAAACCGGCTGGGTCGCGCTCGCCCAGAGTGCGTTACGGCGAGGAAACGATCAGCGAACCCTCGCCACTTCGTATAGACCGCCACCGTGGTAGATGCTTGTTGGGATCTGTGTTCTCCGGCTCGGCAGCATCGAAGGGACCGCTCCAGCGGCTTCCCGCGAGTAGCTGCGAGAGTTTCAACGACTGTCGGTTCGTCAGATCCGAACAAGACGCCTGCGACTAGGGCCGCTGCGATGTTCGGCGCAGCCGGAGGCGCGTGGTGTCGGTTAAGGCGATTAGTCAGTGGTCTGCGGGGCGTTCGAAGCCGGAATGGTACGCGCGGGCCGCGCCTTCTACTACCCCTTTCTGGTTCGGATCTTCCAAGGTTGACTAGTGCGTATACCGACAAAAACGAGGTGGGACGGCTGGGTGGGACACCTGGCTTGCGTGGGGAATTCAAGGTTCGGTTCGACAAACCGTTCGAAACCCAGCCCATAGCGTTATCGCATCCCAGAAGAATTCTCCCTGCCACCTCGTAGACGAATTCGAGATGAAGGGAAGATCAATGTTTGAACACTTCAATACTCCGGAAGAGCTCTTCAGCTACAAGCTTGGCTCGGCGCTGACGATGGAACGGGACTCCCTGGAGATGCTCGAAACGCTCGAGACGACGACTCCGCGTGTGAGGTTGAAGGAGCTTTTCAATACACACGCTGCGGAAACGCGCCACCAAATTGAGAACCTTGAGAGGTGCTTCGCTCTTCTGGGTGAGGAGATCCACGATTTTCCCTCGCCGACTACGAAAGGCCTTGCAAAAGAAGGCAAGGCGTCAATCGCGAAAACCGAGCCCAGTATCGTCGACGCGGTTTTGCTCGCCGGCGGCCTAGAGACTGAACGATATGAAATGGCCGTCTACGAAACTCTCATGGTCAACGCCAAGGCCCGGGGCGCCGCTGAAGTCCTGGGTCTGTTGAAGGAGAACTACGACCAAGAGGTCGCAGCAAGCGAGAAGTTGTTGAAAGCCGCGGAAATGATCTCCGCGGAGGGCATCGCCAAGGAGATTCCATCCCGTTAGGGCATCGCATGGAACTGGTGAGTTGCACCACACGAGAGGAATGAAATGAGTGACCCGAAAGAGGAGAGCGAAGTCGCTGAGGAGGATCTCGTCGTGCCCTCAGCCGAGAAGCCTGAAGAGGATGAGCCCAGGAAAACCGATCGTGCGCACGAAATGGCCGAGAGTATGGCCGACGACGACGACAGCGAGGATGGGGACCTGCCGTGACCTGAGCGAATCTGTGTAGGCTCCGATGCCAGCAGGTCGATAACAAAGGGAACCCCGCCGATCATGATCGGTGGGGTTCTTCCATTCACTCAGTGTTTGAACGCATCCTTGACCTTTTCGCCGGCCTGTTTCAAATCAGCCTTCGCTTGGTCGGTCTTGCCTTCTGCGCGGAGTTCGTCGTTATTGGTTACGTCGCCCACAGCTTCCTTCGCCTTGCCGGTTACCTCGTCGGCTGTGTTCTTAACCTTGTCCGCCTTGCTCATGGTTTCCCACCTCCTCTCGTAGTTCCCGAGCCGATCAATAAACTCTTCGTGACTTTCAGGTGCGACGGCCACCACGCTCTCGACTACTCCGCCAAGGCCACGTCAACATCTCTCAGGCCATTGAAGTTACGAGCCGGGAGATCGCGAAGCAGCTGGACCATATCCGTCGGCGCTCCGTCTCCACTTGCGACTCGTACAAGGTCATCGCGATCTGCGGGGTAGTCGATGCCGGTCAAGTACTTTTGAACATCACTTGATAGGACCATCTTTATCGAGCTCCAGTTTTGCGGTGCTAGGAACAAAATGGGGTAATTCGGTAATGGCAGAACAAACGGGAATGCGCACGGTTCACGTTGGTTTATCGGAGCTCGTTGAATCGCCCGTGAAATGGGCGATCGCCGAGTTCAAAGTGTCAAATTGAAACCACTCGAAGCCCGTTCCGACCTGCATCACTTCGAATCGATCGACCACTCTTTCAATGAAGCCGAGCAGATGATGCGCATCATGCTCGCGGAATCGTCTATCGCAAACTCGCCACTGAGAATCCGAGATGGACTGGACGAGAATGTCATTTTCAGACGCGGTCGCGGACACGGGAGGAATTGAATTGCCCACGCCGTCGATGCCATAGAAAGCGTTACGCATAGTGCCTCCATCGATCAGCGATATCAACACATGGCTGATCGGCGTCAAACGCTGGTGTTGCTTCGCCCTGAGATGTATCGGAGCAGCCACAGGATGACAGCGATGACGAGAAGGATGATGCCGACCCAGATCAACCATTGAACGGCTTGGACAAACCCGCCGAAAAAGATGAGAACAATCGCGACGATCGCGACGATGACAACCAATGTAGTCATTTCAGTCACTCCCCAATCCTCGGATACGACGATCCTGTAACGGCAGCATCTGAGAGATTCCATCGCGCTCGAAAGATCCTGATCTCCACATCGCTGGAGCCTCGTTGACGGCTCGAAAGACGTTTCTCGAATGCAGTACAGAACAATCGGTTTGAATGCTCCTATTACAAAAGGGAACTGTGTCTCTGTCAAGGGTGAGCGCCCCGGCCCGATGGATCTGGCTGTGCAGGAAGCGCGAACTGAGATGCGCGCATTCGTTATTTCGAGGTAGATCGGCGATATCCGCCCCCTCGGCTACTTACCAGTGATTGTGAACCAGATTCCGGCGATCCCGGCGACGCACATGATGAGGGTGATTCCCCATCCGAGCGTGCTGGCGAGCTTGCCGTTGCGATACTTGCCCATGATCTTCGCGTCGCGTGCTATCAGCATTGTCACGATCAGAAACGGGCCCGCCGCAATCCCGTTGACCACTGCGCTGAGTACGAGGAGACCGATCGGGTCCACACGGAACACGCTCAGGAGGGTGCCGAGAAGCGTTCCGGTACCGAGGAGCGTGTAGAAGACGGGTGCTCTTCGCGGGGAGCGTTCGAGTCCCCAGTTCTTGCCGAGAAGGCCAGCCATCCCTGCGGATCCGGACGCGGCAAGGACCGGCACCGCTAGGACGCCGGATCCGATGAAGCCAGCGGCGAATAGATACGTCGACGCGCTCCCTGCGATTGGTTCAAGAGCTTTCGCGGCATCGGCCGCGCTCTGCACGGTCTTGCCATTGACACCAAGCGTCGCTCCCGTCGCCACGATAATGGCGAACATGATGAGGGCCGAGAACGCCATTCCGGTGAAGACATCGATCCGACTGTTGCGGAGCTTCCGGACGGCTCCTAGAGAACTTCGATCGTCCAGCGCTGGTGCTTGGCTCCCCTTGAGGTCCTCTGCGCGCATTTCCTCAATTCGGTTTGCGCTCTGCCAGAAGAACAAGTAAGGCGAAATCGTCGTGCCCAGGATGGCGACGACCAGAACAACGTAGGCGGGTTCGAGGCTGATCTGCAAACCCAACAGTCCGGAAAGAACGTCCGCCCAGTCCACGTGGGATACGAACAAGACGGCGACATACACCAACAGGGCTAGGCACAACCATTTGAAGATCTTCGAGATGAACTCGAACGATCCAAAAATCAGTGTGAGCCCAATTGCTATTCCGGCAAGGGCACTCCAGACCTGGGCAGGACCGGCCCCGACCAAGTTCATTCCCTCTCCGACAGCCATGAGGTCGGCGGCGATGTTGAGGACATTCGCCAGGATGAGTGCTGCAAGGAGGATGGCGAGGACGATTCGAGCTCTGCGATCGAACTTCTCACGCATGAGAGCGCCGAGACTCTTACCGGTGGCAACTGCTGTTCGGTCGCAAATTTCCTGCACGGCCATCATCATCGGCAGAGTGACCGGGACCGTCCAAAGGAGACCATAGGAGTACGTCGCACCGGCCTGCGCATACGTTGCAATGCCAGACGGGTCATCGTCCGATGCTCCGGTAACAATTCCTGGCCCGAGAACTGCGAAGAAACGAACGATCGGAGAACGCTTCTTCTTGCTGGACTCGTTCGGCTCCTCGTCCTTCTCAGGGCGTCCGTCGGGCTGAATGCCCCCGGCCGGTTCGGTGTCCTGCCCCATAGCCACTCCTGACGTAGATCCGCCAATTGCGTTGTTCACACTACGCAGCGCTGTGTCGGCGGTCAACGATCGTCATCCTGCCACCGTGGGGTACCAAATGGGCCGGGGTCGTGGTTCCTGTATCTTTCTGGGAATTGCTTGTCCGCCCGTTTCACCAGGCGCAACATGAAAGCGTCGCGTCGAGTGTGTCCTCGTGCGCGACCAGGAGGATCAGTGATCCGACCTCAATCTGGAACGCCTAATCCCGTCGAGCAAATCCACCTCGGCGCAAAATCCGCTGGACGGTATCGACCGCGACTCATGGGGAACGCGGCCTGTCGGCAATGACTGCCGGTGGCGCGGGGGCGCGCTACAACATGTTTGCTCTCTCGGAAAGGACCGATTGAAATGACGGCAATGACGGCAATGACCAGCGAGCAGCTGGACCTCGCTCGGCACCTGGCTATCCAACTTCGCGTGGATTCGATCCGGTGCAGCACCCAAGCGGGTTCCGGGCACCCGACATCCTCATTGTCGGCGGGCGACCTGATGGCGGTGCTCCTGGTCGGTCATCTTCGGTACGACTGGGCGGCACCCGAGGGGCCCAACAACGACCACCTGATCTTTTCGAAGGGGCACGCCTCCCCGTTGCTCTACTCGATGTACCGGGCCGTTGGTGTCGTCGATGAGAAGGAGTTGGTTTACAGCTATCGCCAGTTCAATTCTCGTCTAGAGGGTCATCCGACGCCCCGCTTGCCGTGGGTGGATGTCGCCACCGGGTCGCTGGGGCAGGGACTGCCGGATGCGGTCGGTATCTCCTTGGCCGGAAAGTACTTGGACAAGCTTGATTTCCACACGTGGGTGCTCTGCGGTGATAGTGAAACGGCGGAGGGGTCGGTCTGGGAGGCGCTGGACAAGGCGAGCTTCTACAAGCTTGGCAACCTCACCGCCATCGTCGACGTCAACAGGCTCGGCCAAAACGGACCCACCGAGTTGCAGTGGGAGATGGACCGTTATGCCCGACGGGTCGAGGCCTTCGGCGCACGTGCCATCGTCATCGACGGTCACGATCTGAACGCGATCGATGGCGCACTGACCCAAGCCCGATCCAATCCCGATCAACCCACCGTCGTGTTGGCCCGCACCATCAAGGGAAAAGGTGCTCCGGAGATCGAAGACAAGAACGGCTGGCACGGGAAAGCGCTGCCACCGGACCTGGCTGATCGCGCCATTTCCGGGTTGGGCGGCGTGACTCACCTCAGAATCGCCACGGCCCTCCCCGAAGCCGGCACGTCGGCCATTACCCCGAACCCTGATGCTCCGGTGACCGTGCCTACTTGGGACGTCGGAGAGAAGGTGGCGACACGGGCAGCGTTTGGTGCCGCGCTTTCGGCCCTCGCCGCACGACCGACGGTGGTCGTGCTCGACGGCGAAGTCGGCAACTCGACCCATGCTGGCGAATTTCGCGACGTATGCCCGGAGCGCTATTTCGAGATGTTCATCGCCGAGCAGCAACTCGTGGCATCTGCAGTGGGCTTGGCCGTGCGTGGCTACATCCCCTTCGCCGCGAGTTTCGCCGCGTTTCTCGTTGCGCGACCATACGACTTCATCAGAATGGCCGGCGTCTCCGAGGTGAGCATTCGGCTGGTGGGCACCCATGCCGGAGTTGAGATTGGGCAGGACGGGCCGTCCCAGATGGCGTTGGAGGATATTGCAGCGATGCGCGCCATCCATTCGTCGGTGGTCCTCTATACCTGCGACGCCCCGTCGACGGCCTCGCTGGTGCGAACGATGGCTGATACCGAAGGGATCGTCTATCTCCGTGCCACGCGTGGAGCGTACCCAGTGATTTACGCGTCAGATGAGCAATTCCCGATCGGCGGATGCAAGGTTCATCGGGCCGGACCGAACGACGACGTGACTCTCATCGGTGCGGGCGTGACCGTGCATGAATGCCTTGCTGCGGCCGAGGAACTGGCGAAAGAGGATGTGGCGGCTCGGGTCATCGACTTGTACTCGATCAAACCGCTCGATCGGGACACTCTCGTTGACGCATGCAGAGCAACTGGTAGTCGCCTGATCACCGTCGAAGACCACTATCCGGAGGGCGGTCTGGGCGGTGCGGTCGTGGAAGCCCTCGCCGACGCCGACCTGCCAGATTTGCACGTCAGAATTTTGGCCGTCAACGGCCTTCCCTCGTCGGGCGAGCCTGCTGAGCTTCTCAACGCCGCGGGCATCTCCGCGCGCCACATCGTCGAAGCGGCACGTAACCTCGTTGGAGTTTCCGCGCGCTAGTCGTCCGGCGACCAGCGGAGTTTACTGGGAGCATCCTTCCTCCGGAGACGAAAAGTGGTGGATATCTCATGGGCACAACGTCGTTGGTTTGGATCATTGTCGGAATTGTTGTTGTCGTGATAATCGTCGGATTGATCGTCTACTTCGCACGCCAACGTAAGCAGGAGCAACAGCGTGCTGCTGATAGGCAGAAGGCCGCTAATCTGCGTCAGAATGCCCAAAAGGTTGAGTTGGATGCGCGTGAGAATGAGGCGAAAGCTGCCCGCGCCCGCGCAGACGCGGAGCAGGCTGAGGTCGACGCGGAGCGACTGCGCCGGGAGTCCGCCCAGCGCGAGGCGGATGCCCAGGGCCAACGCGTCGACTCATATGATCAGGCCAAGAAGGCTGAAACACTGGACCCGACAGCCGACGACCGACCTCGCGGAGATTACCCGGGCACGTCGCCCCAGGCCAACGGTGACTACCCTCGACATCCGACCGAGCAAACTGATCCTGGTGAAGAATATCCGCAGACGGATATCACAAGTGGCGGAGATCGCTAGCGCGAAAGCGAACGGCCTATGCAACACTCAATGGTTTCTCAGCAGATCGATGAGCTCACTCTTGCGCATGCGCGAGTAGCCGCTCAAGCCGAGCTCGCTGGCCCGCTTCCTCAGTTCTGGGACGGTCTGCTCGTCATAGTCGATGGCGGTTCCGCCCTTGCGCCCGATAGCCGATCGTCCTTGCTTGGCGGCAGCGTTCGAGATTCGGGCGGCTTTCTCTTTGGAGGCTCCGTCGTCACGAAGGGCCTCATACAGTTCCGGGTCTTTGAGCCGGGAAGTCTTGTCCTTGGGCATCAGGACACCTTCTTTCTGTTTCGCTCTCTGTTTCGGTCGGGATAGGTCCTCGTCGGTGCCAAGCACCTGGTCAGTGAAACCCAAAGATGAGGCTATACATTTGCGTCACTCGAATTGCGAAAACTGACGGATCCGTCTTTTGCCTTCGCTCGGTCATCGCATCGACTTGCGGCCGAGAGCGAGGCCGACTACAAAGGCGGCCAGTGCCGTGGCGGCCACGACGAGAGCAGGTCGTTCGCGCAATTGTCGGCGTAAAAAGCCTGCCGACTCGTCGAGAGAACCCTGAACGAGTGAGCCGACGTCGGGCGCCGACTCCCCGGTGCGGGATGCGACATCCCCAACAGCTTCCGCGACGTTGCCGGCCATTCCCTTCAGCTTCTCCGCTGTTTCGTGGGCAAGGCGGGCAGGCCCGCCTTTAGTTGGGTCGAGTGGGTTGTCGCCGGTTGAACTCATGATGCCTCCTACTTCGCGATTTGGTGAGCGAATCTTGCCGAGGCTCTGCGGGCTCGAGCTTTGGCTCGGCGGCGCATTGCGGTCCGTTGCCGCTTGGCTTTCGGGTCAGTGAAGAGACGGACAAGCTGGTGACCGACGGATTCGCCCTTCGGGCGGCTGACCCGGACGCCAGCGATGAAACCAACGAGTGCGCTCCACAGAATGACGCTGCGTAGTTGCATAACGACCTCCCATGGCCGGACCAGTGGAACGAACGATGAAGCGATCACGTAGTCCCTGTCGGTGCTGCGACGAGGATGCTTCCACGGTACGCGCGCCTGTCAGATCTGACGAGGGGTGATTTGGGTAGGTCTGGAGGCTCTGCGGCCGGACCTCCGCGCGGGCGCGAGGGGTTGCGACACTCTTGCCGGCAGTGGAAAGCCTGCCTAGCCTGATCCGTAGATTAAGAAGCAATGAGGAGGTTGAGCACATGAGCGACCCGATGAATGAGAACCCTCCTGACGAGGAGGAAGGCACGACGCCGGAACGCAACCGGGCAGAAGAAATGAAGGGCGATGCTCTCGGCAACCCCATCCCTGATCTCGATGAAGTCGGAGACGGCCCCGAAGGCACAGACGACGACTTCGACGATGAAGACGACGAAAGCTAATGAAGACCTCGTAGAGCGGCCTTCACGCCCAGCTCCGGTCTCTGGATCGCCGCGCTGTGCCTCGCTTCCTTTCGTTGGGCTGTTTGCGGTCGTAAACTGGGTCATAACCGGGGGATGCGTCCCGAAGGTCGTCCCATAGATCTCGTTGAGGAGATCTGGACGCGGGCGATAACCGCGCAACCCCCCGGGGGTGGGCCATGGTCGGGGTGACCCACCCCTTCGTTTGAACGCGGCAGCACGCCTTCAAGACGGACCTTCTCCCTTGCTAGCAACTCCTCCGGCAAAGCTCTCATACATGCCCCGGGCAAGTCTCTTTCGGTTGGGCTAAGCGCGGCGTATAGTCGCCGTGAATCTGGACGGCCGAGACAGTGAGGATGTTCATTCGCAGCTCAAATAGCGGCTCTCGCATTGCACGTCTATGCGAATCGGTAAGGAACCGCGCGCCGTCCCCTCACCCTGAGGAGAAATGATGACGGTGAAACTGAACGGCGCCGCGCTCACCTTTGCCCGCAAACTCGTCAGCAATGGCAAGGTTGTTCGTGACGAGCGCGACGCCTGGAGCGAGGATGCGCCCTCCACGGACGAACAGAACGACTTCCTCCAGAACCAAGGGTGGGGTGAGTATTCTCGATGGCATTTGGGAATTGATACCGATAAGCCAGCTCACACGAAGGGTCGCTACAGCTTTCCCTTCGGCGACTTCTCTCGGGTGCATCGTTGCGCGGTCATCTCCCTTGAATCGCGCGCCGCACAAAACGATCACGACGATATTGCGACCGCGTCCAAGAACTTGCTGAAGCTCATCGATTCATGACATCGTCCGCGACGGTATCCCACTCATGGCAGTGCCTCCGAGCTGCGGCGGTGTGTGTACTGCGGCAGACTTAATACCCCGGACCGCGATGCCGAGCGGAGCGGGGGAGCACCACGAGAACAAACGCGAGCAGCACGACAATGACGGTGCCGGCGATAACACCGGCGAAGAGACCAGCCACGACGTCGAAAATGAACAGGACGACGCCGCCGGTCAAAAGGGCGACAAGGACAAGCGTGGCATCCAAGAGCCGATTACCGATTTCGACTGTCTGCCTTTTCTCGTGATGCCTGAACAGGGTTCGATGCAAGCTCACCGGTGCAAGGCCGACAGCCGTCGCCGAAGCGGCGAGGATCACGAGTGTGAGATACACAGTCATCTGGAAGTTGTCCAACTCTGCGAAACGCTGCTGGAAAGCCACGGTCAGAAGGAATCCGCTGATGATCTGGGTTCCCGTTTGTGTCACCCGAAGTTCCTGAAGAATATCGTTCCAATTCCGATCGAATCGTTCGTTTGGAGTTTCCTCGCGCCCGTCACCGGCTTGTGAAGAGCGGGGCGGTATACCCATAGGTAAATTCTTCTCTCTTCGAACCGGTGCTTCAGAGACCCTTCCCGCCAGTGACTGGGATGACCGCTCCCGATACATAGGATGCGTCGGTGGATGCCAGGTACACGTAGGTGTGGGCCAATTCTGCGGGCTGTCCTGCCCGGCCGAGCGGCGTGTCTTGGCCAAACGTGGGTAGCTTGCTCGGCCACGATGTGGCTGGAATGAGCGGTGTCCAGATTGGGCCAGGAGCGACCGCGTTCACCCGAATTCCTCGAGACCCGACCTGCAGCGCCAATGCTTTGGTGAACGCCACAAGGGCCGCCTTCGTCATTGCATAGTCGATCAGGTTCGGGGACGGGTTGAATGCTTGAATCGACGAGGTGGTGATGATTGAGGAGCCTGGGCGTAAATGTGGGAGCGCCTCGCTGGCAATCCACAGAGTGGAGTACAGGTTTGTTTCCATGACGCGTGTGAATTCGTCGGTACTGAGATTCTCCAGCCCGTCTCTGTTCTGCTGGTATGCCGCGTTGAGCACCAGGATGTCGAGTCCGCCCAGCTTTTCGATGACTGTGGCAGGAAGCCCTCGGCTGAAGCCCTCATTGCGGAGATCTCCGGGGAGTAGGAGCGCTTCTCGGCCGGCGCCTCGCACCAGCGCTACCGTCTCTTCTGCATCGGCCTGTTCTTCGGGCAAGTAGGTGATCGCGATATCGGCTCCTTCGCGGGAATACGCAATGGCTACCGCACGCCCAATGCCCGAGTCGCCCCCGGTAATGAGCGCCACCCGGCCAACAAGTCGGCCGGAGCCGACGTAGGTTTCCTCGCCGTGGTCAGGTCGCGGATCCATCAATCCAGTGAGTCCCGGCTGATCCTGTTGCTGTTCGGGAAAACCCTCAGTTCGATACGTCGTGACGGGGTTTGCGTTGTCCCTTGCCTGAGCCATGGCGGTCCTCTCCCTCGCGTGTAGGTTGTTTTTGGCTTGAGTTGGTCGCGGTCGGAGCGTGCCTGTCTTGCCCACTTTTGCTGCGCGGAAAAACTGGTTCTGTTTGCGTCAGTCGGCCGCTTCGCCTCGTTCGACGCAAGTGTAGGCCTGGCCTTGGAACATCGGAACGGCCTTGAAATTCCCGCGCACCTTGAGAGCATCGTGTTGTGATTCGTGGCGTGCCTGGCGTAGTCGGCAATCCCAAACGGATCATCACCCGCTACGCCAGCGACCCAATTGGCTCAGGGCGAGTCGCGGGCGTAGGCCACCCCGAAATATCGGCACGTTGATGCGAAGGGAGCGGACCATGTCAGATGATGCTCGGAGGAATCAGGGAGAGAGTCGCCACGACAGCGTCGCAAAGGAGCAACGCGCTCCCGACGCTGAGGACAATCGCAAACCTGACGCGATCTCGGAAGTGGTGAAGCCTGCCTGGAGATACATTTTCAAGCGCACCCTGCACGAATTCTCCCGGGATGGATGCACCACGCTCGCTGCCGCTCTCACGTATTACGGCCTTCTGGCACTCTTTCCCGCGTTACTGGCGCTCGTGTCACTTCTCGGGATTTTCGGTCAGGCTAAGCAGGCCACCGACGCCGTCCTACAGATTGTGGCGAGCGTGGCGGATGAGTCGACAGTGAGGATTATCCAGCAGCCCATTGAACAATTGGCCAGTGCGCCGGGGGCCGGTTTCGCCTTTGCTGTCGGCCTGCTCGGGGCGATCTGGTCCACGTCGGGCTACGTGGGCGCATTCGCCCAGGCCATGAACCGCATTTACGAAGTCGACGAGGGCCGTCCGCTGTGGAAGCTCCGCCCGGTGATGTTTCTGATCACGGTGGTGATGCTCGTGCTGGCAGTCGTCGTGGCACTCCTGCTCGTCATATCAGGGCCCGTCACGAAGGCAATCGGCGATGCCGTCGGCCTGGGTGATGCTGCAGTGCAGCTGTGGAATTTTGCCAAATGGCCGATCCTTATCGCCTTCGCCATTGTCATGATCGCCGTGCTCTACTACGGCACTCCGAACGTCAAGCAGCCCAAATTTCGGTGGATCAGCGTGGGCTCAGTGATCGCCCTCGTCGTGCTTGCGTTGACGTCGTTGGCCTTCTTCTTCTACGTGGCGAACTTCGGCCACTACAACAACACCTACGGCAGCATCGGCGGGGTAATCGTGCTCCTCCTGTGGCTGTGGCTGGCAAACCTCTCGCTCCTTTTCGGAGCCGAGTTTAATGCCGAGATAGAACGAGGCCGGGAACTCCAGGGCGGGATCGAGGCGGAGGAAACTATTCAGCTTCCGCCACGCGACACGAAGCAGAGTGAGAAGGCACGCGAGAAGGAGAAAAGGGATGTCGAAAGCGGCCGGGCTATACGGGAGGAGCAGGCTGCCCCGCCTTCAGATGGTGGCAGCGAACCCCGGTGAAAGCCCTGATCCTGGGCCAGTAGGGTGACCGAAAGACGCACCCGACAGCATTCGGTTTCGGAGCGCCGTCAGCCATTCTCACATCCTCATTTTGGGCATTCCACCTCTTGACAGAGAAAAAAGTTTGCCCCCACAATGGGTGTCAGAAATCGACGTTTTCAACCGATGGGAGGGATGAAGAATGATGCACGATGTTCCTCAAGGCCTGGCCATTCGCTGGAGCGACAGTAAGGGAATGCGGGCCGCGCAGCCTCGGTGATCTCCATGTGCAGGAGGTCGGCGATGGAACGTGGCGGGTGCGTGATAAACGGCTGTCCGAGCATGGCGCATCCTGCGTGACCGCCTCATTCAGCGCTGCTGCCAGCAGTTTCGTCTAGCAAAAGCCAGACAGTTTTGACGTAGCGAGTAAGTCCAAATGGCCATGTAGCGGGCAACTGTAGCGGGCAAGTAGACCACCAGGCGCACAGTCGCCGTCAAGACGGTTCGAATGCTTGCCATCGGGGCCTGAGCTGACGCCCTCGTTTCAAGGGGCCCTCGCTCCTTCAAAAATACGCATGCGCAAATCCAAATACCCATGCGAAATCGACCGACGAACCATGCCGTTTGGCGTGCCAGCCGGATCCAGAGAAAGGGAAATGACATGTCGAATCTTTACCCGCCGGTTCCGCCCCGAGAGGACGACGCAGTGACCGGCCTACCTAGCGAAGAGGTCCTACCGCCGGTTGCCGGCGAGGAATCGGTGATTGTTGCGACCCCTAGCGCCGGCGACCGTTCTTCTCTCGTCAAGGACGAGGCAGCTCATCTTGGCGAGCAGGCGGCGGAGTCGGGACAGAGAGTTGCGGGGGTTGCCAAAGATGAGGCCGCGAAGGTCGCCTCCGAAGTGAAGGTACAGGTCAGCGACCTCTTCTCCGAAGCCAAGGAGGAGCTCTTCGAGCAGGCAAGCACCCAGCAGGAACGTGTCGCGGCTGGCCTGGTTTCGATCAGCGACGAGCTCCAGCGCATGGCTGACAACTCCGAAAAGGACGGCATGGCTACCGACCTTGTGCGGCAGGCTGCGGCAAAGACCGGAAGCGTTGCGTTGTGGCTCGGTGATCGTGATCCAGGCTCGCTCCTTGAGGAAGTGCGCAGGTTTGCCCGGGAGAAGCCCGGTACCTTTATCGCGATCGCCGCTGCTGCGGGCGTGCTGGCTGGTCGGCTTACTCGGTCGGTTGCCAGTGGATCCGCTGAGTCGCAAGCGAGCGCAGCGGGTCAGACCCTCTCCACGGACGCCGTGGCGCCGGCCGGCGTCACTCCCGGCTCGACCACGGCAGGCTCGGTCGGCAGCCGGGGTCCCAGGTACTCATCGGTCAACATCGACCCAGATATCCAAGCGGGTTCGGCTACACCGATCTACGACGGGGCGTCCCTCGCGCACGGTCAGCACGCCGGTGTCCAGTCGACTGAAGGTGGCGAACGGCGATGACTGACGCCCCTACCCCTTCGGAGGAACAGGCCGCGAAGAACTCTCTGGGCGACTTGCTCGGCGAGGTCACGCGTGATGTTTCCACGCTGATCCGGCAGGAACTCGAACTCGCCAAGGCGGAGCTGCGTGAATCTGCCACTCGCACCGGCAAGGCCGCCGGAATGTATGGTGCCGCGGCATACGGCGGCACGATGACGGTGTTCTTCCTGTCGATCGCTGCCTGGTGGGGCCTGGGCTACCTCATCGGCAACGCCTGGTCAGCCGTCGTGATCGCGGTGGTGTGGGCCGTCGTGGCCCTCGTCCTGTTCCTGTCGGCCCAACGCAAGATGAAGACCGTCAAGGGTGCCCCCCAGACGGTCGACACACTCAAAGAAATTCCCGAAACACTCAGAAGAAATGAGGAAAACCGATGACGAACAGCGACCCGGACCAGATTCGTGCCGACATCGAGCGCACGCGGTCCGAACTCGGAAGTGATGTGGACGCCTTGGCGGACAAGGTGACCCCCTCGAAGATTGCCCACCGCCAGACGGAGAAGGTGAAGAGCGCCATCGGCAGGGCGACGGAACGCGTGATGGGGTCAACGGCAGATGTTCGTGAAGCGGGATCTGATGTGGCCGATGCTCTCGCCGATGCCCCGCACAAGGCGGTCGAGAAGGCCAAAGGAAATCCGCTGGCTGTGGGCCTGATCGCATTCGGAGTGGGCTGGCTCGCCGCGTCGCTGGTCCCGGCCAGCACAAAGGAAAAGGAGATCGCAGAGTCACTCACAGACGCCGCCGAGCCCCTCATCAAAGAAGTGCAACGCGCGGCGATGGACATAACTGACGACCTGCGCGAGCCTGCCGAGGAGGCAGCCGAGGCTGTGAAGGAGACAGCCATCGAAGGGGTCGACGCAGTGAAGTCGGAAGCGACATCCGCCGTCACAGATCTGAAGGACCAGACCGTCGACGCGACGCAAGCCGTCCAGGAGGGAGGCTCACGGCCATAGACGGGAGACGCCACAGGCGCAATAGTGTCCACGCCGTCGGGTCGCCGAGATACCGACGTGGTCTGATCTTGCCGACGGCAGGACAGTTACCCGCTTCGCTTCGTTCGAAACGCCCTCGTTCCGCTCTGAAATTTAGTCATCGTAGATGGCAGATGTCGACATGAATGACGTTCGGCGCGCTGAAGAGCGCTGCCACCACTGGTTCGGAGCCTCCTGTGACGAGGACTCCGAACCCCTCGACGAATGCCCACCAGAAAGGCTCGTCCCGCTCGAAGGCCGCTGCAAAATCAAAAAAGAAGTGAGATCGACATGTGCCGGTTGGCTCGGCACGGGCAGGTGCAGATCAAACCGGTTCAAGCCCAAGCCCAAGCCCAAGCCCAAGCGCTTGCTGGTGCCGGTGAATCAAGGAAATGGATGGAGCGCGAACGTGAATGAGGCAGGTCAGGTTCCTGGCAAAGAGGATGCTCATACGCAAGACAAACCGGTCCTGGACCAAGACGACGTTTCCGAACGAACAAAGCTGAGTGGGATAGTCGCCCAGACTCTCTCCGACCTCGGAGGACAGCATCCTCTCACCGACATTGAGGCGGTCGTTCGCCAACGGAGCGCCGAATCCGGACTCAGCTCTTCCTCCGAGGAAGTATCAGCCGCAGTACAGGAAGCGATCGGGGACCGATAGCACCGAGGGCATCTCCACGTAGGCGCCACAAGCCAAGGAATTTCACACCTGGAGCGGGTAGAGCGCACCGCTCAGAAGTAACTCAGGCCTGCTGAATCTGGATCGCCGACGTCGTGAATGGCAGTTCGAACAGGCTTTCCAGGATGGGCTTCAGTTTGGTCCGCCATGCGTCGTAGCCTTCAGCGCTCAGATGAAGTCGATCCGTTGAGAGTGCGTGACCAATTTCACCGTCCGAATCCGCCAACACCGCCCACAGGTCGAGATACTGCGCATATTGAGTGGGCGCGAACTGCCATAGGTGACGATTAATGGACTGGATCGTCTCAGCAAACTCACGCTCGCGCGGAAGAACGGATTGCAGCAGGATACGTGTCGTCGGCAACTGCCTGCGGATCGAACACAAGATTGTTTCGATATTGCGCACGATGTACTCGTCTGATCGGTGCCAGCTCAGATCGTTGGCGCCAATCTGCAGAACGACGGCGTCCGGTTGGAGAGCGAAGACCGCGTCCAGTCGTCCCTTCAGCTCAGCAGTGGTGTCTCCGCTTACTCCCAGATTATGTATCTCGAAATCCGGGAACCATTCTTGCCACAAGCCTCCCTCGATGAGCCCGTCACCGAGAAAGGCGATTGATCTCAACATCGAGACCTCCTATGCGCATCATGCGTCGAGCACGGGCGGGAAGCCGAAGCCACTTTGCGTCGCGGCCTCTGCGGCGCAGGTTCGCGGGATGCTTGGTGCTGAAGAACGTTATCTGGCGTATTCCTTGGACCACGCTGTCGCCGCTATCGTAACGCTTCCACCCCCCGTTTGGGGGTAGATCTGTGCTGTTGCAAAGCAGCGAGTCGATGCTCGGCTCAAAGGCCGGCCGACAAGCGTACGAACCAGATGTCGGGTGGCCCTGCCGTGCAGAAGGCTGTCTCACAAGTCGGACACTTGGCTCAGGAAGATGGCCACAGCCGGGCGCTCAAACCTGATTCGAGCTTCGCGATCGTTTCCAGGTCAGGCCAAACACGACCATCAAGGATGGAGGCGAGCGTGACGTGCACAAGCCCGCACTCCGCAGCCGCGGCACGAAGGCTTCGCTCTCCAATGGAGGACTTCAGATTGAGGGCGAACTGTCTAGCGACCTCCCCAGGCGCTGTAGACGACGGGGAATCCGGCCAAGACTCAGTCAGGTCACGCGGTTTCGCGCGAGTCGGCCTAGACATCCGATGCACCCGAAGTGACGCTGGCCAGCGAGCTAGGAATCAAGCTCGCCTCCAAAGGTCTCATCTACGGGGGAATCCTGAGTTGCGTGGTATTGCGCAGTCCGAACTAGGTGGCAAAAGTCCGAACTAGGGTGTCACGTGACAAAATGTGCCCCCACGCAGATTCGAACTGCGGCCCCTGCCTCCGGAGGGCAGTGCTCTATCCCCTGAGCTATGGGGGCCAGGGTGGTCACTACGTTACCAGTATCTGAGAGACGAAAATCCGCCACTCGCGACGGCCCCGGTAACGAAGCGACCCGCGAAACTACCCCAGGTGCGACAACGCCGAAGCCACAAGGGTCTGCGCGTCGCCTGGCTCGAAGAACTCGGTCGAGCTCACCGTTACCCAGTGAGAGCCGGACAGCACCTGTGCGGTGCCCACTCCATCGGCAACGCCAAAGAATCCCTCGATCGGCGGCGGGCCATAGGTCGGAACGATCTTGCTCGACTTCAGCGCCTGATCGATCAGCGTGGTCTGCAGTACGTCGTTCGGCTGCGTGACCGACACCTCGATGATCGCGCCACTGGTCTGGTTGAGCCAGCCACACGCCACACCGTCATACTTCACCGCAGTCTTCGCTGCAGCGCCACTCGGCTCGAAACCCGGGTCGGTGCCGTAATTCGGGTTGAACGCATAGACGTCGTCCGGCGTCAGAATCTCGTCGCAGGTGAGCGTGACCGGGGTTCCCGTTGCTTCAGGCGTCGGCGTCGGCGTCGGAGTCGCGCCGGGGACATCCGTCGCACCGGGGGTCGCCGATGCAGCGGCGGAGGGCGTCGTCGATGAGCCACCCTTCGGCGGCTCTGCGGCGCAGGCGGTCAAGGCAAGAAGCACGAGCATTCCGGCGGCCATGGGAGCGACGGCGCTCCGACGAACGCGACGGCTGGTTGACGGGCGGATGCGTGTAGAAGGCATGAGGGCTGGCACGGGTTTGACCTTAGCAAGCGATCTATGCCGTTCCGGCTATTCAACTTCACGACGCGACAGGTTGCCAGACTCGGGCCACCAGCCTGCCGCCGCCACGCCACCCGGTTGACAGCCGTTCGGCCCGGAATAGCATGAAATGAGCGGCCACGTGCCTGCTCGAATGTCGGCGTGGCCAGCGCAGATCCAACCCAGATCAGATCGAATCCACAATTCCATCAGAACGCAATCCAAGGAGATTGTCATGGCCGACAACGTCGTGAAGCGCCTGGAAGTCAAGTCGCTCGACTTTCCCGACGACCGCCGCACCCCCGATATGACCACCATCGAAGTCAACACTCTTGGCGACTATTCGATTGGACGTCTCACGTTCGAACCCGGCTGGAGTTGGTCGGGCTGCATCAAACCGATCGTCGGTACCGAGCACTGCGAGGTGAACCACGTCGGGTACTGCATCTCGGGAGAGATCGAGGTCGAAACCATCGATGGCACCCGCATCTTGATTACCGCGGGCGACACCTACACAATCCCGCCGGGTCACGACGCCCACGTCGTCGGAGACGCCCCGTTCGTCTCGCTCGAACTCGTCAGCGCACCCATCTACGCGATGGCGGACACCTCTCATCTGCAGAGGCCGCGACTGAGGTAGCAGTACGTAGGCGCCCCTGATCCTGCGTGGCCAACCGCGCCCACGCGAAGCCGCCGTTTTCACGGCGTTCAGCTTCGCGCCCGTAAGATTGAGCGTGTGACTCCTGCTGAACTCTCCCAAGCCCTGTTCGACCTCGTCAACGCGCTCGTTGAGCGACGACGCCAGGCCGGGAACGAGATCGCAGACCTCGGCCTCACTCTCGCCGATGTCACCCTCGAACGCCCGCGCAACCGCGACCACGGCGACTGGGCTTCCAGCATCTCGATGAAGATCGCCAAGCCGCTCGGATCGAACCCGCGCGAGGTCGCCGCCGAACTTGCCGCCGGACTCGAAGCCCTCGACGGCGTCGCATCCGTTGAGATCGCCGGCCCCGGGTTCATCAACATCCGTCTTGAAGCCGCCGCCGCCGGCGCGCTCGCGAAGACCATCGTCGACGCCGGCAGCGCATACGGTACCGGGCACATGTACGACGGTATCAAGATCAACCTCGAGTTCGTCTCGGCCAACCCCACCGGACCGATCCACATGGGCGGCGTGCGCTGGGCCGCCGTCGGCGACAGCCTCGCCCGCGTGCTGCAGGCCGAGGGCGCGGATGTCACGCGCGAGTACTACTTCAACGACCACGGTTCGCAGATCGACCGCTTCGCTCGCAGCGTGCTCGCCGCCTACCTCGGCGAGCCCACGCCGGAAGACGGCTACGGCGGAGCGTACATCGCCGACATCGCCGCCAACGTCGTCGCCCTGTATGACGGCGACATTGCCGCTCTGCCGCGCGACGAGCAGCAGGAAGTCTTCCGCGCGGTCGGCGTCGAGCTCATGTTCACCGAGATCAAAGAAAAGCTGCACGGCTTCGGCGTCGACTTCGATGTCTACTTCCACGAAGACTCCCTGCACGAGTCGGGCGCGGTCGAACGCGCCATCGAGCGCCTGCGCGAACAGGGCCACATCTTCGAAGAAGACGGCGCCATCTGGCTGCGCACCACCGACTTCGGCGATGACCGCGACCGCGTCATCATCCGCTCGAACGGCGAGCCCGCCTACATCTCGGGCGACATCGGCTACTACCTCGACAAGCGTGAGCGCGGCTTCGACCAAAACCTCATCATGCTCGGCGCCGACCACCACGGCTACGTCGGCCGCATGATGGCCATGGCCGAGGCGTTCGGTGACACCCCCGGCGTTCACCTGCAGATTCTGATTGGCCAGATGGTCAACCTGCTGCGCGACGGCGAGCCCGTGCGCATGTCCAAGCGCGCCGGCACCATCGTCACCCTCGACGACCTCGTCGACGCCGTGGGTGTGGATGCCGGTCGCTACGCCCTGGTGCGCTCGAGCAGTGACTCGCAGCTCGACATCGACCTCGACCTGCTCGGCAAGCACACCAACGAGAACCCCGTCTTCTACGTGCAGTACGCCCACGCACGCACCTGTTCGGTGGCCCGCAACGCCGCCGCATCCGGTGTCGACCGCTCGGTCTTCGCCCCCGAGCTGCTCGTGCACGACAGCGAGTCTGCTCTGCTCGGTGTGCTGCAGGAGTTCCCGCGCGTCGTCGCCCAGGCCGCCGAACTGCGTGAACCGCACCGCGTCGCTCGCTACATCGAAGAGGTCGCCGGCTACTACCACCGCTGGTACGACAACTGCCGCGTCATCCCGCTCGGTGAAGAACCCGTCACCGACGTGCACCGCACCCGCCTCTGGCTGAACGACGCCACCGGTCAGGTCATCCGCAACGGCCTCGGCTTGCTCGGCGTCTCCGCTCCCGAGAAGATGTAGTCATGGCCGCCACCGTGAGTCGCCGCAACCGTGTTCTGATCATTGTCGGCGCCTCGGTGGTCGCACTGATCGTGCTGTTCTTCGTCGCCGATGCGATCGCGCGCAGCGTCGCTCAGAGCAAGGTCGAGCAAGAGATCTCCAGCAACCTGCCGGAGGGCGTGACCGGCGACGTCAACGTGGCGATCGGCGGATTCTCGGTGATCGGCCAGTTCTTGGCCGGCAGCTTCGAGCAGGTGCAGCTCACCTCATCGAACCTCGCGGTGAACGGGGCGACGGCTGTGGTCGATGTCGTGGCGAAGGATGTTCCCACCAACACCGCGAAACAGATCGGCACGGTCACCGGCACGATCGATCTCGACCAGAAGTCGCTGAACACGCTGCTCAGCCAGGCCGTCAACGTTCCGGATGCGACGCTGGAGCTGCGCGACGGTGACGTGAGCTACTCGGGTTCGATCGAGGTGTTCGGAACGTCGATCGGTTACACGGCGACGGCGGTTCCGCAGGCGGCCGGCGACACGCTGTACCTCACGCCGACCTCGGCGGAACTGACCAGCTCGCTCGGCTCACTCGACGTGAGCGGGGTCGTCAACCTCATTCTCGGGCAGAAGCCGGTGGCCATCTGCGTCGCCGAGTACCTGCCGGAAGGTGTCACCCTGACCGGCGTCGACGTCACGCCGGAGCGCCTGCAGATCACGTTGGCGTCGAACACGCTGTCGCTGTCGCCGGATGCCCTGAACACGTTGGGCAGCTGCTCCGCGGGTTAGCGGCCAGTAGTCGAGCCCGGCCGGTGGTCGAGCTTGTCGAGACCTCGCTCGCCGTTCTCGAGACGCTGGCTGGCGATCGCTCCTTAACAGGCTCGATCACCGCTACTTTTCATCGTAGATAGAAAGCCTGCTTCCGTCCCAGCGCACTTGTGCACCGGGACTGGAGAAGAATTCCAGTCCTGACGCGGCGAAGACCTCGCTCGTTTTGCAGATGTAGTCCGACGTTCCGTCGCTTGGGTACGCCATGTACAGGCAGTATCCGCCTGCGCTGGTTCTCGCGACCCAGAGGTTCCAGGGGAATTCGCCCGGGACTTGCATGACAAGTCGGGCGGTCGCCGGGTCGATCGAGCTGCCCGATCCGAGATCGGCAACCGGATACGGGAGCTCGTCCGCTGCGGTTCGTTCGCCGTTGAACCAACGCTCTGCGGCTTGGGGATCAGCGGACCAGTCGCGCTCAGCAAACGGCACGACGGCAGGGTGGCTCGTCGGCGCCGCTGACGGACGAGCCGCTGAATCCGACGCACTGCCGCTCGCTGCGGCCCCACCGATCGCTCCGATGACGACCAGGCCAACTGCGACCACTGGGATCAGCCAACGGGGAGCTCTCTGAAGCAGGCGAGGGGGAGAGTTTGGCTCGACGAAGCCGTGGATTGGGGCCATGCCCGCGGGCTCGTCCGCGCTCACTGAGTCTGATCTGCCAGCATCCGTGGCGGCGCCTTCAGCGGCGTGGGATTCAGCATCCTTGGCATCGGAAGCAGCACGGATGGCTGCCGCTTCCGCCGCCTGTAGCTGCCGCAGCGCCTCGTCGGCGCGTGCTTTCTCGGCGGGGGAGTCGGCGCGCCCGAACGCGAGCCGTTGCAGGTCTACGCGGTGCGCCTTGTCGTCGGCCGTCATGTCGTGAGCGTACCGGGTCGATCCGCGGCCGCTCTGGCGCGAGATCGAGATGTGTATTTTCGCTTCTGAACTACAGGGTCATATGAGCCTGAAGTTCAGAAGCGAAAAAGGGTCATCCCCGTGCAAGGTGGAGGCGGCGTTCCCTGATCAGCGGCCATCGCCGGAGCCGATTGGAGCCGGCACCAGACGTGCAGCCGAGTCGGCCAGAAGCGCGAGAATGCGTTGCGCGCCTAGGTCAGCGGCTGTCGCTTGCCGCGTCACGACCGTGTCGTACCGAACCACGGGAACAGTCAGCGAGCGCAGCGTCACCCCAGCCGGCAGATGCCCGACGGCGAGGTGCGGCACCAGTGCGACCCCGGCGCCCGCCGCCACGAGCGCGAGAATGACCGAGAAGTCGGTGGCCTCGGCGACGATCCGCGGGGTGAATCCGGCCAGGCCGCACGCGCGCTGCACCATCTCATAGCACGACCAGTTGCGGTGCGGAACAACCCAGTCGGCCGTCGCATACCCGGCCAGCTCGACGCCGGAAGGATCGGAAGGATCGGCGCGTGAGGCCAGCCACACCGTCTCGGATGCGAGGGGAACGGCCACGAGATTGGGCGAAAGCGTCGCCGGCAGATTCGAATAGGAGTGGCTCAGCGCGATGTCGACCTCCCCAGCGGCGAGAGCCGGAAGCGAGTCTTCGGGTTCCATCTCGATGAGTTCGATCCTCACGCCCAACTCCGGGTTCTCGCGCAGACGGGCCCAGGTGTCGGCGACAATCGAGCGCGCAATCGACGGGAACGCGGCCACACGGTAGGTGCCAGCCGAACCTTCTTGCAGCGCACCTACTTCCATTTCAGCCAGCGAGAGCATCTCCACCAGGGAACGTCCGTGTGAAGCGAGCAACCGCCCGGCCGGCGTGAGAGTGAGCCGCCGACCGTTGCGTTCGGTGAGCGACAGGCCCACTTCCCGTTCGAGAGCGGCGAGCTGCATCGACACCCCGGGGGCGGTCAAATGCAGCGTTTGGGCGACGGCGGCGATCGTGCCGAGCCGCTCGAGCTCGGCGAGCATGCGTAGTTTTCGGATGTCCAACACATCAACCATACTTACGCCTCTGAACAGAAGAAGTAAATAGATATGTTGACGGATGTCGGCAAAGCTGAAGTTATGCGATCCCCTCGAGCCCTTCTCTCCGGCCTGGCCGTCGTCGTGCTCTGGGCGAGCGCTTTCCCGGCGATCCGGGTTGCGGCCCCCGAGCTCGGCGTGGCCGGCCTCTCCCTCGCCCGGTTGGCGATCGCTGCCCTGCTGCTCCTGGTGCTGGCCCCGATCCTCAAGGTCCGCATTCCGGCCCGGCGCGACCTCCCGCTGATTCTTGCCTGCGCGTTCTTCGGGATGGCCGCCTACCAAGTGCTGCTGAACTGGGGCGAACTCGACGTTCCGGCCGGCACCGCCAGCATCATCGTGGCGGCCGCTCCGCTCGTGAGCGTCGCTCTCGCGGCGGGACTGCTGGGCGAGCGACTCACCGGCCTGAAAATCATCGGGAGCGCCGTGGCTCTCGCGGGTGTGGCCCTGGTCTCCCTGACCCGCTCGGGCTTCACCGTGTCATCCGCCCTCTGGATTGTGATCGCGGCGATGGTCGTGCAGGGCATCTATCACCCGCTCACCAAGCCGCTGCTCAAGAAGTACTCGGGCCTGGAGGTGGCGACGTATTGCATGGTGGGCGGCGCAGTCATGCTGCTACCGACCGTGCCATTCGCCTGGGACGATCTCGGCCAGGCCAGTCCGGCGGCGTGGTGGGCGGCCGTCTACCTCGCGGTGCTCCCGTCGGCACTCGGCTTCGTGCTCTGGGGCTACGCCGTCGCGCGGATGTCGATGGCGACGTCGACCTCGCTGCTGTACCTGGTTCCGCCGGTCGCCGTGCTGATCTCATTCATCTGGCTGGGGGAGGTGCCCTACCCGGGCGAGCTCGTCGGCGGAGCCGTGGTGATTGTGGGGGTTGTGACGGTGGTGCTTGGCGACCGTCTGCGCGCGCGGTGGTCGAGCAAAACGCCGGTGGTCGAGCAAAACCCGGTGGTCGAGCTTGTCGAGACCGGCCAGCGAGATCTCGACAAGCTCGATCACCGGTAGCTTGTCGAGACCCCGTCACGAGATCTCGACAAGCTCGATCACCGGGAGCGCTCGATCACCGGGAGCGCTCGATCAACGATCGACCTAGCCCTTGACCGCTCCGGCGGTCAGACCCTGCACGATGTAGCGGCTCGCGAACGCAAAGAGCAGCATCGTCGGGAGGATCGTCAGCACCGCGGCAGCCGACATCGAACCCCAGTCGATGTTGAAGCTCGAGATGAAGCCGTTCAGGGCGGTCGGGATTGTCTTGTTGGAGTCCCGGTTCATCAACGTGACCGACAGGAACAGCTCGTTCCAGCAGTTCACGAAGTTGAAGATGAACGCCGCGACGATTCCCGGTTTCATCACCGGCACGATCACCTTGAACAGCGCGCCGAGCCGGGACAAGCCGTCGATCATCGCCGCTTCCTCGAGCGCGTCGGGCACGTTGGCGAAGAAGCCGCGCAACATGATCGTCGAGAACGGGATACAGACGGCGATGTAGATGAGCATCAGGCCCATCTTGTTGTCGACCAGGCCCAGGTTCACCATCATCAGGTAGAGCGGGCCGAGGGCGATGAAGGCGGGAATCATCTGGGTGACCAGAAACGCCATCAGCAGCAGACCCTTGCTCCGAAACTCGAACCGGGCCAGCACATAGGCCGAGAGCATCGAGATCAGGGTCGCCAGGGTTGCCGCCACGGTGGCGACGAGCAGGCTATTGCCGATGTAGGTGCCGAACTGGGCCTTCTCGAACAGGCCGATGTAGTTGTCAAACGAGAACACCTCTGGCCAGTAGGTGAGCGGGTAGCTGAAGATCGCCCCGGGCGTCTTGAACGAGGTGATGATGATCCAGTAGAGCGGGAAGATCGTTATGACCAACCACAGCCCGAGGAACAAGACCCGAACGACACGGGCCGGAATCGTTTCTCTGTCGATCACGACTGAACCGCCTTCTTCTCACGAATGGCCATCAGATAGAAGGCAGAGAACACAATCAGGATCGCCACGATGATCAGGCCGATCGCCGAAGCCATGCCGTAGTCGCCGCGCTGCGTGGTCTGGATCATCCAGGTGGTCACGATGTGCGTCTGGTTGGCCGGCCCACCGCCGGTCATGGCCCAGATGATGTCGGGAAAGTTGAAGATCCAGATCACGCGCAGCAGGATCGTCAGAGCCAGGGTCATCCGGATGTACGGAATCGTGATCTGGAACAGGGTACGCACCTTGCCCGCGCCGTCGAGTGCGGCGGCTTCGAAGAGTTCGTCGGGCACCGACTGCAGCGCGGCGAGAATCATGATTGCGAAGAACGTCACGCCGTACCAGACGTTGGCGATCGTGACGGCGATCATCGCCGTCGTCGGGTCAGCCAGCCAGGGGATGGGGGTGTCGATCAGGCCGGCTTTCTGCAGCAGGTCGTTGATCACGCCAAACTCGCTGTTGAACATCCAGCGGAACAGGATGCCGATCAGAAAGCCGGAGATCGCCCACGGAAAGAAGATGAGGGCCTGGTACAGGCCACGGAACCGAAATTTGCGGCGCAGCCACAGGGCAATCGCGAAGCCGATCACGAGCTGCGGAATGATCGAGCCGATCACCCAGACCGCGGTGTTGCGCAGCACCGTGTAGAAGACGGGGTCGGCAAAAATCGTCTGAAAGTTCTTGAGCCCGACAAACGAGGTGTCCGAGAGGTTGGAGAGGTTCCAATTGCGAAACGCCATCTGGCTGCCCGAGAGCATCGGGTAATAGATGAACACCGCGACGAACAGGATGGCCGGAGCCATGAATCCCAAGATCGTCAGGCCCTTGCGCATGGTGAACGAGCGTTTCCGCGAGTAGCGGATGCGGGCCGGCGGCCCCGCCGGAGCGCCCGCGGTCTGCGGGCGCTCCAGGGTCTCAGTGAGTGTTTGAGTCATGGGGAGTGTGGCCTAGGAATTCTTCCACTTGTCGGTCCAATAGCTGTCCCAGCTCGCGAGCAGCTCCTCCTGCGTCATCTGACCGATCAACACCTGCTGCAGCTCGGAGTCAGACTTCTGAATCCATTCGGTCCACCAGGCGGAGTCCCGAGGCTGCACCGCGGTGATGTAGGTGTCGGGGTTCTCGTTCATCGTGACGTAGCTGGCCCAGGCGCCGGTCTTGTAGAACTCGCTGTCGGCGGCATCCTTCAGAATCGGCACGAGGCTGTTCTTCTGTGCGAACGTCGTCGCCGCGTCGCCCTCGGAGAGGAACGAGATCAGCTTGGCTGCTTCTGCCTTGTGCTCGCTCTTCGCTGCGGTGCCCCAGCCCGCCGTGGCCATGGGCTGGATTGCCTTGCCGGTCGGGCCGGTGAGCAGGGGAGCGGTGTTCCACTGGTCGGCGGTGACGGAGGTCGATTCAGAGATCGTCGCGATGACCTCGGGGTCCTGCAGCAGGAAGGCCGTGGAACCGTTCGAGAACGCCTCGACCATTTCGGGGTAGCCCCAGGCCACCGACGAGGGCGGGGATGCCTGCTCGAAGATGTTGAAGTAGGTCTTCAGCGCGTCGCGCGCTTCGGGGGCCGAGAAGATCGTTTTGCCGTTGGTCAGCTTGAACGCGTTGTCCTGGTCGATCTGATCGGCCACGAACGCCTCAATCGCGACAACGACGTTCGAGTTTCCGTTTGTGCCGCCACGGAACGCGTAGCCGAACTTGTTCTTGTCGGGATCCTGGATGGCAGTCGCCTGCTCGAGCAGGTCATCCCAGCTGGTCGGCGGGGCGCTGAAACCGGCTTCCTTCACCAGGTCGGAGCGGTAGAAGAGGCTGAGCCCATAGAAGCCGTACGGCACGTAGTAGGTCTTGCCATCGGCGGTCTTGGCGTACTTCGCGGCGTTGTCGGTGAGGTTGTCCCAGCCCTTCCAATCGGCCAGCTCGGTCGACATGTCAGACAGCCAGCCGTTTGCAACGAATGAGCCAACGGTGATGTCGCGCACCTCAAGTACGTCGACTCCGCTGCCGGCCTGCAGCATCTGCTGAATCTTCTGGTCGGCCTGATCGGTGGGAGGGGAGATCAGTTCGACATTGATGCCTGGATTCTCCGCCTCGAATTCTGAGATGAGGCCCTTGATGACCTCGGTGCGTGCCGGGTTGGTCAGGCTTTCGACCATCTGCAGCGTGACGGTACCGTCGCTCGGAGTGGCGGAGCATCCGCTGAAGGCGAGCGCTGCGACGAGACCGAGACCGAGACCGACGAATGACTTCTTGAGAGTCACAGTTTTCCTCTTTTCATGGTGATGGTGGGGTGGAGCGATGATGGTGCAGGTTCGTGATGCGTGAAACGGGTGAAGCTAGGCGCGCGTTGCCGCGCGCGCCCACTCGCCCAGCACGGGAACACAGTGCAGGGCGAAGTAGTCGAAGTCGGCCGACGTGTTGTACACGTGGGTCGACAGTCGGTAGTAGCCGATGCCTTCGAAGCTCGTGAAGGCGCCCTCGACGCCGAGTTCGGCGATCACCCGGTCGCGTAGGGCGTTGGCATCGTCATGGGTTTCGGCCAGGCCGGCGGGCAGTCGCACCAGGCGCAACCCGTTAACGGGCATCCCGACGTCGACACGGTGGTCTTCCCCGGTGAGTGCGCCGAATGCATTGGCGATGGTGTGTTCGGCATAGTCGGCCAACTCGGTCAGGTAGTTGCGCGCGGCATCCCAACCCCAGGTGTCCTCGATGAAGTCGAGTGCGGTGGGGGCGGCGAGGTAGCTCGTCTGATCGAGGGTGCCCTGGCTGTCGAATCGGTCGGGGAAGGGATACGGGGCGCCCCAGGAATCGATCAACGGGTAGAGCTCCTCGGCGAGCGGGCCCTGCGCGACGAGCGCGGCCGTGCCGCGGGGCGCGCAGCCGAACTTGTGCAGGTTGCCGAGCCAGAAGTCGCAGTCGAGGCCGTCGAGCGGGCGGTCATAGAGGCCGGGAACGTGAGCGCCGTCGACCAGGGTGGGAATTCCGCGGAGGCGTGCCTCGGCGGCGATCGACTGCACCGGAAGCAACCGGGCGGTCGGGGAGGTGATCTGGTCGATGACGATCAAGCCGGTCGCATCGGTGACTTCGGCCATGATCGCGTCGTGAGCCTCGGCGGCGGTGGCATTCAGCGGAACGTGGGCCGTGCGCACCGTTCCATTCCAGCGCCGGGCCAGCCGCTCAGCGCCCATGGTGACCGCACCGTAGCCGTGGTCGGTGACGACAATTTCGACGCCTTCCCGCACCGGCAGGGAGGTGAAGACAACACTGGCCCCGCCGCTCGCGTTCGGAACGAGTGCGGTGATGCCGGGGTCGACGCCGAGAAAATCGGCAATCGCCAGGCGGGCTTCCTTCACGCGGTCGGGCAGGGCCGGAAACCACGCGACCGGAGCGGCATCCATCTCGGCGCGCAGCGCATTCTGGTGCAACTGCGCCACCAGTGGAACCGCGCCGAACGAGCCGTGGTTGATGTGGATCGAGTCGGTGTCCAATGTCCAGGCCGCGGCGGCGGGCCGGCCGTCAGGCAGTGAGAGGGCGAGGGGAGCGGTGGCTCGGATGGTGCTCATATGCCGGCGGGTTTCCTGTCTGTTCACGAGGGGGAGGTGCGTACGACTCTAGTGAGAGATCAGATGACTTCGATTACATCTTTGTTTCAAGGCCGTGAACAGTGAGCTTAGGGGTCAAATGCCAAAAAGTCATCTAACAACTTTGTTGCAGGGGGTGTGAGCGATGATTATGCTTGAAACCAAGAGAAAATGCCGCGTCGGTGGGTGCTGCCCCGCTACCATGTGGCATGCGGACGCGGCGAGACCGGCGTCTGCGACGTGAGACCAACGAGGGGAACCGGATGTCTGCTGTCGACGACGCATTTCACGGCCTGCGGCAGATGATTTCCTCTGGACGCCTAGTCGCAGAGCAAAAATTTCCGCCGGAGTCCGAACTCTGCGACGAACTCGGCGTCTCCCGCGGGTCGCTGCGTGAAGCGGTGCGGATGCTGTCAGCGCTCGGCGTGATCGAGTCGCGGCATGGTTCGGGAACGTATGTCTCGCAGCTGCGCGCCGAGGAGATCATTGGGTCGCTCGCGCTGACCGTCGACCTGCTTCCACTCTCGGGGTTGCTCGACATGTACGAGCTGCGTCGCGTTTTGGAAGCCCACGCGGCGGCGCAAGCGGCGGCGCGCGTCACAGACGAAACGGAGGCTGAGCTGCTCAGCCTGATCGCGCAAATGGAGGCCACCGACGACACCGAGCTGGCCGCAGCATACGACTCCCGTTTCCATGCAGCAATCGCGGGCTCGGGCGGTAACCCCACTTTGATGGCGCTGCTCGGCGTGTTCCGCTCCCGGTCGCGTGCCTATCAAGTTTTCGAGCTGCCGAACGGGGCTGAGCTCAAACGAATCAGCGACCTCGGCCACCGGGCGATTGCCGACGCGATTGTAGCGCGCGACCCGGCTGCAGCATCCGTGGCGGCTGCGGCCCACGTTGCGCAGACCGATGCCTGGTTGCGTCTGTACCAGCCACCCGTTACCGAGATCGCAGGCCTGCACCAGAAAACGTAAAAACTCCGTCAGCATGTCGATTGCACGCCGTCCCGTTCGACGTCAGAGTATGAGGTAAAACCGCCTCATCTCGAAAAGACCCACAACGAACGAAGGAACGTGATCCGCCATGAAGTTCATGCTGCTGCTCAAGGCCGATGAGAACACCGAGTCGGCCGCGACTCCGACAGACGAAGACTTGAACGCAATGGGGCGCTACAACGAAGAACTCATCGCCGACGGCGTGATGCTGGCCGGCGAGGGACTGCACGGCAGCGCCTCTGGCGCCCGGGTCGAGTTCTCCGACGACGACCGCACGGTCATCGACGGCCCGTTCACCGAGACCAAGGAACTCATCGCCGGCTTCTGGATCATCCAGGCCGCCTCCCGCGAGGAGGCCATCGAGCGAGCCAAGCGCGTGCCCCTCAAGACGGGTGAGATCGAGGTGCGCCAGGTCTTCGACGTGTCGGAGTTCGATCAGGACAACGAGTTCGTGAAGAAAGAGATCCAGTGGCGCGAGGAGCACGGGGAGTCCCGCACCGCGTGATCGAAACGAACCGCGCGATTGAGGCAGTCTGGCGAATGGAGTCGGGCCGCCTCATCGCCACGCTCGTGCGGTTTGTCGGCGACATCGGCCTCGCCGAAGAACTGGCGCAGGATGCCCTCGTCGAGGCGCTGGAACAGTGGCCGCAGTCCGGCATCCCGCGCAACGCCGGTGCCTGGCTCACGGCCACCGCCAAACGCCGGGCCATCGACAACTGGCGCCGTCAAGAAACCCTCGGCAAGAAGTACGGCATGCTCGCCGCCGACCTGCGCACCGACGAGCGCACGTCGCTGCATCCCGGCGACGCGGATGTTGAGGCGCTCGACGACCCGGTCGGCGACGATCTGCTGCGGCTCGTCTTCATCGCCTGCCACCCGGTCATCTCGCGTCAGGCGCGGGTCGCCCTCACCCTCCGGTTGCTCGGCGGGCTGTCAACCGAGGAGATCGCCCGCGCCTTCCTCACTCCACCGGCCACTCTCGCGCAACGGATTGTGCGCGCCAAACGCACGATCTCCGAGGCGCACGTTCCATTCGAGGTGCCCTCCCGCGCCGAGTTCGGCGCTCGCCTGAGCTCGGTGCTCGAAGTGATCTACCTCATTTTCAATGAGGGGTACTCGGCCACAGCAGGCGACGACTGGATGCGCCCGGCACTCTGCGAAGAGGCGCTTCGGCTGGGCCGGGTGCTCGCGGGGCTCATCCCTGGCCAATCGGAGGTGCACGGTCTCGTTGCCCTGATGGAGATCCAAGCCTCCCGGATGGGTGCCCGCACGAATCGCAGCGGAGAGCCGGTGCTGTTGCTCGACCAGGACAGGTCGCGCTGGGATCAGATGTTGATCCGCCGCGGGCTGACCGCGCTGGCGAGATCCCAAGCCGAGGCGCGCGGTGCCGCGCCGGGGCCGTACCTGCTGCAGGCATCCATCGCCGCCTGCCATGCCCGCGCCCGCCGGGCCGACGAGACCGACTGGGCTCGCATCGCCGCGCTCTACGACCAACTGGCCCGGCTCACACCGTCGCCGGTTGTCGAATTGAACCGGGCCGTCGCGGTCTCGATGGCGGCCGGGCCTGCCGAAGGGCTTCGAATCGTTGACGCGATCGTGGCCACCGGTGCCCTCACCCGCTACCACCTGTTGCCGGCCGTGCGGGGTGATCTGCTGGTGAAACTGGGTCGTTCCACGGAGGCCCGCGGTGAGTTCGAGCGCGCGGCGGATCTCACGCAGAACGAGCGCGAGCGGGCGCTGTTGCGCGAACGCGCGAACGCACCGCACAACTCTCAACTGTGAGACCGTGGAGTGTGGAGATTTACGGCAAGCCGATCGACGACCAGACCCGGTGCGTTCACTACGCAACCGCACAGGATGTCGTCGCGATCAAGTTCGTCTGCTGCGAACGGTTCTACCCGTGCCATCTCTGCCACGAGCAGACCGCAGACCACGAGGCGCGCCAGTGGCCTGTCGAGCGACAGGGCGAACACGCGATTCTCTGCGGGGTCTGCCAACAGACGCTGTCCATTACGACCTACTTTGAGGTCAGCGAATGCCCGCACTGCGCTGCCGAGTTCAACGAGGGCTGCCGGCTGCACAAGCACCTCTACTTCGAGTAGCTACTCGACGGTCAGGCGCGCCATCCGCAGAGGGTCAGGCTGAGGGCGTGCCCATACCGGGCTGAACCGGCACGTAGTCGATGCTGCTCTTGGACTGCACAGTCTTGGCCGGCCGGCGAGAGAACCCCTTGGCGTCGAGGTGATTCTCGGCGCGGAACTCGGCCTGAGCCGCGTCGTAAAACTCATTGAGCTGGCTCCCCGAGAACTGCTCGACCGAGCCATCGGTGAAGGCGATCGCAATCGCGACGGTCTGCGGAAAGTGCTTGTTCATGCGGATGTAGCCATCGGCATCCTGCTTGAGCGTGATCATCGTGATTCCTGACTTCGTGAGTGTGACCCTTTAGTCTCGCGCATTCGGCAGTCTCGGTGATCGAGGAGCAGCCGACGAAGGAGGCCGCGTCTCGAGATCTCGTGAGCCAATCCTTGAACGTGGTGGCGTCCGAAGGCCGGCTCGCGAGGTCTCGAGACGCTCGCTGGCGCTCGCTCCTCGACCAACGGGGCTCAATCAGCAAACCGCCGCGACCCCCGTGAGCTTCTCGGCCGCAGCCCAGAGATCGCCGGCGAGCGCCAGATCGCGCGCCTGCTTGCTCGACGCTCCGTTGGGTTGTACCCCGTCGAAGTAGGTTCCGCTCGGCGACGGAATCGACTCGGCTGTGGCCAGATGCACCAGGGGAGCGGCCCCGGCCTGTGGGGTGATGCTCAGGCCTCCGTTGCCGAAGAGCGCGCCGACCTTCATGAGTCGTGAATCGGCGCCAAAGCGTGTGGTCACGAAACCCGGGTGGAATGAGTACGCGGCGATTCCGCTGTCCCGGGTTCGACGCGCGAGTTCACGTGTGAACAGAATGGTCGCGATCTTCGCGGTGCCGTAAGCGCGCCAGCCTCCGTTCCAGCGCCGCTTCTCCCAATCGAGGTCGTCGAGGCGAAGCTGGCCGAACCGGTTGGCCACGCTCGCGGTCGAGATCACCCTGACGGCGTGACCAGCAGCATCCGTCACCGGGTCGATGCCCGCAGCGGATGCCGTCGCCTCGAGACGCGGAAGCAGCAGTCGCGTCAGCAGAAACGGCGAGAGAAAGTTCGACTGAATCGTCAGTTCGTGGCCGTCTTCGGTCATCGTGCGCTTGGAAACGAGGCCGCCCGCGTTGTTGGCCAACACTGTGATTGATGGATAGCGCTCGAGGAGAGCGTCGGCCAGTGCACGCACCTCGCCGAATGAGGCGAAATCGGCGAGAAAAGCCTGCCCGCCGACGTCCGCGGCGACGGCCCGAGTGCGCTCGGGATTGCGCCCGACGACGGCCACCTCGGCCCCGCGCTCGGCGAGCGTCTTCACCGCTTCCCGGCCGAGGCCAGAGCTGGAGCCGGTGACAACAATGGTCATGCCCTGCAGAGTGCGATCCATGGGCTCAGCGTAACGACCGAAGCTTGGCTAGCCCGGGATGGCTTGGTCGCAGAGGAGTCATATTCCGTTCCGGGCACGTGGCACCCAATAAACTGGCAAAACGCATCCTCGCAGCAGCCTGTATCCCCGGGCCTACGCACACGGTTGATTCGGCACCCTCACCAGGCGTTCGCTAGAATTCCCGTATTCGCTCGTTGACACGGCGATCATTCATTCACTGGCTTCAGGGACCAACCCGGGTTCGCTCGCCACTCAGTGAGACACCCACTCGATCATTCCGTGAGGTTTTCACCCGTGGCCACTAATCCCCTTGCCCCCAGCTGGCTGACCGTGCCCGCCGACGCCAACGACTTGAGCCCCGCGCTCTGGCCGAAGACGACCACACGCTCTGCCGACGGCGAGCTCACGATCGGCGGCCTGACGGCATCCGCTCTGGCGGCCGAATTCGGCACTCCTCTTTATGTGATCGACGAGACGGATGCCCGCGCTCGCGCTCGCGAAATCCGTACCGCCTTCGAGACCGAGTTCGCCCGCATCGGCACCGCCGTGCGCGTCTACTACGCCGGCAAGGCGTTCCTCTCAACCGAGATCGTGCGCTGGATGCTCGCCGAAGGCCTCAACATCGACGTGTGCACCGGCGGAGAACTCGCCGTCGCGCTCGCCGGGGGAGCACCGGCCAGCCGTCTCGGATTCCACGGCAACAACAAGTCCCTCGCCGAAATCGACGAGGCGACCCGCATCGGCATCGGCACGATCATCATCGACAGCCCGATCGAGATCGAGCGCGTCGCCGCGGCTGCTGCCCGCCACGGAAAAGTGCAATCGGTGCGCCTGCGCGTGAACAGCGGCGTGCATGCCCACACCCACAGCTTCTTGGCCACGGCCCACGAAGACCAGAAGTTCGGGGTCGTTCTTGAGGATGCGCCGCGCCTCGTCGCAGCTATCCGTTCACATGCGAGCCTCGACTTCCGCGGACTGCACTGTCACATTGGCTCGCAGATCTTCGGTGCCGACGGTTTCGCCGAGTCGGCGGCCCGCCTGCTCGCGGTGCACGCCGCCCTGCTCGCCGACGGCCCGGTTCCCGAGCTCAACCTCGGCGGCGGCTTCGGCATCGCCTACACGACCGTCGACACCCCGACCCCGATCGAGGAACTGGCCGCACGCATTGCCGACATCGTGGCCGCCGAGTGCGCGAAGCGGGAGATCCCGATTCCGGCGATCGCCTTCGAGCCAGGCCGCGCCATCATCGGCTCGGCCGGAATCACCCTCTACGAGGTCGGCACGATCAAGCCGGTGCAGGTCGCACAGGCCGACACGCAGGCCACCCGCCTCTATGTGAGCGTGAACGGCGGCATGAGCGACAACGCCCGCACCGCTCTCTACGAAGCCGACTACTCGGTGCGCATCGCCAACCGCCTCTCCGACGCCGACCCGGCGCTCGTGCGCATCGCCGGCAAGCACTGCGAGAGCGGTGACATCGTCGTCGACGCCGATTACCTGCCCGGCGACGTGACCCCCGGCGACCTCGTCGCGGTTCCCGCCACCGGCGCCTACTGCTGGTCGTTGTCGAACAACTACAACCACCTCGGCCGTCCGCCGGTTGTCGCCGTCGTCGACGGCACCGCACGCATCCTGATTCGCGGTGAGACGATCGACGATCTGCTCGCCCGCGACACCGGGGCCACGGCAGGCCCAACGGTCTCGACAAGCTCGACCACCGGTACTGGCTCGACCACCGGTACTGGCTCGACCACCGGTACTGGCTCGACCACCGGGACAAGCTCGACCACTGCGACATCCGAAACCAACGAACTGAAAGACAGCTCACGATGATCGAATACCGCAATTTGCGTGTCGCCCTGCTCGGTGGCGGCTCGGTAGGCGCTCAGGTCGCCCGCCTGCTGCTCGAGCAGCAGGAAGAACTCGCCAACCGCGTCGGCGCCGGCCTCGAACTGATCGGCATCGCCGTGCGCGACGTCAACGCCGAGCGCACCGTCGACCTGCCGCGCGAACTCTTCACCACCGACGCCGAATCCCTCATCCTGGGCGCCGACGTCGTCGTCGAGCTCATGGGCGGAATCGAGCCGGCCCGCAGCTACATCCTGTTGGCGATCAACTCGGGGGCGGATGTCGTCACCGCCAACAAGGCGCTGCTCGCGGCCCACGGCCCCGAACTGTTCGAAGCCGCCGACAAGGTGGGCGCACAGCTCAACTACGAGGCGGCCGTCGCCGGTGCGATCCCGATCGTGCGCCCGCTGCGCGACAGCCTGGCCGGTGACACCGTCAAGCGCATCCTCGGCATCGTCAACGGAACGACGAACTTCATCCTCGACCGCATGGACACCGAGGGCGACACTCTCGAAGAAGCGCTCGCCACCGCGACGGCGCTCGGCTATGCCGAAGCCGACCCGACCGCCGACATCGGCGGTTATGACGCGGCGCAGAAGGCCGCGCTGCTCGCGAGCCTCGCCTTCCACACCACGGTTCCCCTCGAAGACGTTTACCGTGAAGGCATCACCAGCGTCACCCCGCAGGAGATCGAATCGGCCCGCAAGGCCGGCTACGTCATCAAGCTCCTCGCCATCTGCGAGCGTCTCACCCACCCGACCACGGGCGTCGAGGGTGTCTCGGCGCGGGTCTACCCGGCGTTCGTGCACCGCAGCCACCCGCTGGCGGCCGTGCACGGTGCCAACAACGCGGTCTTCGTCGAAGCCGAAGCCGCCGGTAGCCTGATGTTCTACGGTGCCGGAGCCGGGGGAGTCGAAACTGCGTCAGCCGTGCTCGGAGACCTCGTCTCGCTCGCCCGTCGTCACGTTCTGGGCGGACCAGGCGTCGCGGCGTCCAGCCACGCCAACCTGCCGGTCTTCGACATCGGCCATGTCACGACGCGCTACGCGATCACCCTGGAGGTCAGCGATG
The DNA here is from genome assembly GCF_056395445.1 of Leifsonia sp. 10L418. Lineage (NCBI taxonomy): Bacteria > Bacillati > Actinomycetota > Actinomycetes > Micrococcales > Microbacteriaceae > Leifsonia > Leifsonia sp. 10L418. Next base: position 183,174 of record NZ_JBFTJN010000005.1, read on the forward strand.
AGCCCGGCGTGCTCGCCACCATCGCCAGTGTTTTCAGCGATCACGGCGTCTCGCTGGCGCAGGTCGAGCAGTCGATGAACCCTGCCCTGCCCTCCATCGGCAGTCAGGAAGCAGTCTCGGCGACGGCTACCCTGGTTATCACGACCCACGAGGCAACGGAAGCCGCGCTTGCGGCCACCGTCACAGCCCTTGCCGCCAACAGCGTCGTCACCAACGTCGCATCCGTTTTGAGAGTTGAAGGAGCCTGATGTCCAGCGAACGAGAGTCCAGCCGGCCCGTTTCACGCCAGTGGCGCGGCGTGCTGCGTGAATACGCCGATCGCCTCGACATTTCGGATGCCACGCCCATCATCACGCTCGGCGAGGGCGGCACCCCGCTGCTTCCCGCTCCGGCGCTCTCCGCCCGCACGGGTGCGAAGGTCTGGATCAAGTACGAAGGAATGAACCCGACCGGTTCGTTCAAGGACCGCGGCATGACCATGGCCGTCTCGAAGGCAATGGAAGACGGCGCGAAAGCCATCATCTGCGCCTCGACCGGCAACACGAGCGCCTCGGCCGCCGCCTACGCCGCGCACGCCGGCATCACCGCCGCCGTGCTCGTGCCGGAGGGCAAGATCGCCATGGGCAAGCTCAGCCAGGCCATCGCCCACAACGCCCAGTTGCTCCAGGTGCAGGGAAACTTCGACGACTGCCTCGACATCGCTCGCGACCTCGCCGCCAACTACCCGGTGCACCTGGTCAACTCGGTCAACAACGACCGCATTGAGGGCCAGAAGACGGCGGCCTTCGAGGTCGTCGAGGTGCTCGAAGACGCACCAGACTTCCACCTGCTCCCGGTCGGCAACGCCGGAAACTACACCGCCTACTTCCGCGGCTACAGCGAAGAGCTGGCCCGTGGCGCCACCACGAAGCTTCCGCGCATGTTCGGCTTCCAGGCTGCCGGCAGCGCACCGATCGTTCTCGGCAAGCGTGTTGAGCACCCAGAAACCATCGCCAGCGCCATCCGCATCGGCAACCCGGCCTCCTGGGAGCCCGCGCTGGTCGCCCGTGAGACCAGCAACGGTTACTTCGGCGCGATCAGCGACGAGAAGATCCTCGAGGCCTACCGCATCCTCTCGGCCGAGGTCGGAATCTTCGTTGAGCCGGCATCCGCCATCAGCGTTGCCGGTTTGCTCGAACGTGCCGAAGCCGGCCAGATCCCGGCCGGCGCAACCGTCGTGCTCACTGTCACCGGTCACGGCCTGAAGGACCCGCAGTGGGCGCTTCGCACCGCTGACGGTTCCGACGTCACGCCGACCATCGTGGCCGTTGACACGGCCGAGGTCGCCAGCGTGCTGGGGCTGGCCAAGGCATGAGCCTGAACCCTCTGCTCGCCGGCCGATCCGTCACCGTGCAGGTTCCCGCGACCAGCGCGAACCTCGGCCCCGGCTTCGACACCCTCGGACTCGCGCTCGCGCTCTACGACCAGCTTGAGGTCAGCGTTCGGGATGCCCCGGGTGCGAGCGTCGAGGTGCATGGTGTCGGCGAAGGCGAGGTGCCCACCGATGAGTCCAACCTCGTCGTGCGTGCCGTCGCGCACACCTTCGCTCACTACAACGTCGAGCTCCCCGGGCTCAACCTGGTCGCGAACAATGTCATCCCGCACGGCCGCGGCATGGGCTCGTCCGGTGCCGCAATCGTGTCGGGCATCATGGCCGCCAAGGGTCTGCTCGAGGGAATCGTCGAGATCGATTCCGAGGCGCTGCTCGCCCTCGCCACCGAGATGGAGGGGCACCCCGACAACGTCGCGCCCGCCCTCTTCGGCGGATTGACCATCGCCTGGACCACGCCGGAAGGCCCCCGCCACAAGCGTCTCAACGTGCACCGCGGCGTCTCACCGCTGGTGTTCGTTCCCGAGCACGCCATGTCGACGGCGTTGGCTCGCAGCCTGCAGCCGGAATCGGTGCCGCACGAAGACGCCGTCTTCAACGTGTCGCGCTCTGCCCTGCTCATCGCCGCGCTCATCCAGAGCCCAGAGCTCTTGCTTGCGGCCACCGAAGACAAGCTGCACCAGAGCTACCGCGCCGCGGCCATGCCCGAGACCAACCGTCTGATCACCATGCTGCGCGAGCAGGGCTTCGCCGCTGTCGTTTCCGGCGCCGGTCCGTCGGTGCTGGTTCTGGCCAACGACCCCGGTCAGCGTCTCGTCGCTGCCGAGCTCGTTGCCGCGCAGTCGGAGACCCCGTGGCAGGCGCTCATGCTCGCCGTGGACTTCTCCGGTGCGACGGTCGCGCCGACGCCGGTGCGCGTCGACGCGTAACCGGTCTCTTCGCTTCACGGAACTCCTCGTCTGCCGTCTCTCGGTGGGCGGGGAGTTCTGCGTTTCGCCGCCCTAGCGCCGCGCGGGGAGTTCTGCGTTTCGCCGTCCCAGCGCCGCGCGGGTTGAAAACCGCCGCGCGCGTTGAGTTCAGCTAGCGTCACGGTTTTCAACCCGCGCGGTGCGCAATACGGCGAGCGGATGCCGCCACCGCACCGCGACACACCGCGACACACCCCCGTTGGGGGTGTCACGATCACCCAGACTGCAGTGCTACGCTTGCTACGCACCCCGTTAGAAGTCGCCCCTCGCGAATCTCTGCCTTCGGTGCATTCCCTGTAACTCACTGCTATCGCGTTCCGTGCGTAGCTGTGTGTGTTCATTCCAATCCACCTTAAACGGGTTGGATCACCCGCAGCGCCTCAGTCGCTGCAACAGCTCTCCTGGCACAGCATTCAGACACCAGGGGAAAGGAACCCTCTTCGTGACAAACGTCAACCTCCGTGCCTCAGGTGCGGACTCGTCAAGCCTGAACGCCCTCCGCGTCGCCGAGCTCCAGTCTCTGGCCGCCGACCTGGGCATTTCTGGCGCCTCCAAACTTCGTAAAGGAGAGCTCGTGGAAGCAATTTCCGAGATCCAGAACAAGAACGCCGACGCTGCTGCTCCCGTGAGCGCCCCTGTCGCCGACTCAGCCCCCGCCGCCTCAGTCGAAGCAGCACCCGCTGCAACCGAGACCGCAGCTCCGGCCGCCGCCGAAGCATCCGCCGACGCCGCACCGCGCAAGCGTGCCTCGCGTCGTGCCACCACTGCGACCGCAGCCCCCGCCGCCACTCACGTCAATGCTGACGGCGGCACCGGCCTCGGCATCATGGTGGTCGAAGCAACTCCTGCTTCAACCGAAACCCCCGCAGCGACCACTGGTCGCTCACGCAGCCGTTCCACCGCTGCCACCGAGGCGCCCGAGGCTGCAACCGCAGTCGTCGAGGCTCCCACCACGGATGCCGCCGCTGAGAAGCCGGCCCGTCAGACCCGCAAGCGTGCCAGCAAGCCGGCCGGTGCCCCCGATGTGACCAGCGCTCCCGTCGCTGACGTCGCCGCGACCACCGCTGCCGCCACCGAGGCGCCCGCCGCCGCCGCCACCGAAGCAGCCGACGTTGCCGAGGCCACCGACGCCGCATCCGCAACCGGAGGCCGTCGTGAAGGCGGCCGTGAAGGTCGCCGTGGTTCACGCCGCGGAGGCGCACAGCGCGACGAGGCCCAGGCCGAGAAGCCGGCCGAGACCGCTGTCGAAGCGTCCGCCGAGACCGCTCCTGCGGCCGAGGCCACCGACGAGACCGGCACCGAGGCAGCAGCCGACGCGTCAGAGCAGCCCCGCCAGGGACGCAACCGCAACCGCAACCGTGCTGAGCGCGGCGAGCGTGCCGAGCGCAACCAAGGCGACCGCGCCCAGGGTGACCGCACCCAGGGCGGCGCCGAGCGCGCACCTCAGGGTGAGCCGCGTGCCGAGCGCGCAGCCCAGGGCGAGCGCACCGAGCGCAGCCAGGGTGGTGCCGAGCGCTCCGAAGACGGCAACCGTCAGCAGAACCAGCGCCAGGCCCGCAACCAGAACGAGCGCGGCGACCGCCAGCAGGGCGACCGCACCCAGGGCGATCGTCAGCAGGGCGACCGCAACGCGGGCGAGCGCACTCAGGAGCGCAACCTCCTCGAAGAGGAGCTGGGCGGCCGCAACAACCGCAACCGTTTCCGCGACCGCAAGCGTCGCGGCCCGGGCGTCGGCGATGACTTCGAACCCGAGTTGAACGACGACGACGTGCTGATCCCCGTTGCCGGCATCCTCGACGTTCTCGACAACTACGCGTTCGTGCGCACCTCGGGCTACCTGCCCGGTGCCAGCGACGTCTACGTCTCGCTCGGCCAGGTCAAGAAGTACAACCTGCGCAAGGGTGACGCGGTCGTCGGCTCGATCCGTCAGCCGCACGAAGGCGACCAGGCCGGACGCCAGAAGTACAACGCCATCGTCAAGGTCGACTCGATCAACGGTCTGACCGTTGAAGAGGCCGCCACCCGCGTCGAGTTCCAGAAGCTCACCCCGCTCTACCCGCAGGAGCGTCTGCGCCTCGAGACCGAGCCGGGCAAGCTGACCCAGCGCATCATCGACCTCGTCGCCCCGATCGGCAAGGGCCAGCGCGGCCTGATCGTCGCGCCGCCGAAGGCCGGCAAGACCATCGTGATGCAGCAGATCGCGAACGCCATCGCCACCAACAACCCCGAGGTTCACCTCATGGTCGTTCTGGTTGACGAGCGTCCCGAAGAAGTCACCGACATGCAGCGCACCGTCAAGGGTGAGGTCATCGCCTCCACCTTCGACCGTCCCGCTGAAGACCACACCACGGTCGCCGAGCTCGCCATCGAGCGTGCCAAGCGTCTGGTCGAGCTGGGCCATGACGTCGTCGTGCTGCTCGACTCGATCACCCGACTCGGCCGTGCGTACAACCTGGCCACCCCGGCTTCCGGTCGCATCCTCTCCGGTGGCGTCGACGCTGCGGCGCTGTACCCGCCGAAGCGCTTCTTCGGTGCTGCCCGCAACATCGAAAACGGTGGCTCGCTCACCATCCTCGCGTCGGCTCTCGTGGAGACCGGCTCGAAGATGGACGAGGTCATCTTCGAAGAGTTCAAGGGCACCGGCAACATGGAGCTGCGTCTGTCACGCCACCTGGCCGACAAGCGCATCTTCCCGGCCGTCGATGTGAACGCATCCGGCACCCGCCGCGAAGAAATGCTGATGAGCGCCGATGAGGTCAAGATCACCTGGAAGCTGCGTCGGGCCCTCGCCGGTCTCGAGCAGCAGCAGGCGCTCGAGGTCATCCTCGGCCGTCTCAAGGAGACCTCGTCCAACGTCGAATTCCTGATGCAGGTTCAGAAGTCGATGCCGACTCCGAACGGTTCAGACAAGGACCACTGATGTTTGAGTCTGTATCCACCCTGCTGACCGAACACGACGAGCTGCAGGCGCAGTTGGCCGACCCCGAGTTGCACTCGAACCCGGCCCGCTCGAAGAAGGTCAACCGTCGCTACGCCGAGCTCAGCCGCATCATCGCGGCCTACAACGAGTGGCGCGAGGTTGTTGACAACCTCGACGCCGCTCGGGAGCTCGCCGACGAAGACGAGGCGTTTGCCGAGGAGATCCCGGGGCTCGAAGAGCAGCTGGAGGCGACGGCTGAGAAGCTGCGCCGCCTGCTGATCCCACGTGACCCCAACGACAGCCGCGACGTGATCATGGAGATCAAGATGGGGGAGGGCGGTGCCGAGTCGGCACTGTTCGCCGCCGACCTCCTGCGCATGTACCTGCACTACGCGGAGTCGAAGAAGTGGAAGACCGAGATCATCGAGCAGACCTCGAGCGACCTCGGTGGCATCAAGGATGTCCAGCTCGCGATCAAGGGCAACTCCACCGACCCGGCAGAAGGCGTCTGGGCGCACCTCAAGTACGAAGGTGGTGTGCACCGCGTTCAGCGTGTGCCGGCCACCGAGTCGCAGGGACGCATCCACACCTCCGCCGCCGGCGTGCTCGTCTTCCCCGAAGTCGATGAGCCCGAAGAGGTCGAGATCCACCCGAACGACCTCAAGATCGACGTCTACCGCTCGAGTGGCCCCGGTGGCCAGTCGGTCAACACCACCGACTCCGCCGTGCGCATCACCCACTTGCCGACCGGCATCGTGGTGGCCATGCAGAACGAGAAGAGCCAGCTTCAGAACCGTGAAGCCGGCATGCGCGTGCTTCGTGCCCGCGTTCTCGCTCGTCAGCAGGAAGAGATCGACGCCGCGGCATCGCTCGTCCGCAAGGGCCAGATCCGCACCATGGACCGCTCCGAGCGCATCCGCACGTACAACTTCCCGGAGAACCGCATCGCGGATCACCGCACGGGATACAAGGCGTACAACCTGGATGCCGTCATGAACGGCGCCCTGGGGCCGGTCGTCGAGTCGTGCATCATCGCCGACGAGGAAACCCGTCTGGCTGAGATCGGCGACACCGAGGCGTAACCCGCAGGCAATTCAGTGAGGACCCCCGCGAACCGAAGTACTTTCGGTTCGCGGGGGTCCTCGCGTATGTGCCGCCTCCTCGCCGAGCTTGACAATTCCGGTCCACTTTCCCCGGTGTGCCGGGGAAACTCGACCGCAACGGTCAAACTCGGCGCACTGGCCCGACACGGATGCCCCGCGCCAGTCACCGAGGCACCCGCCGCTAGGCTGAGCCACACCATGAACCCCGACTCGAGCCTCGACGAACCTGCAAAGCCGGCCGGCTAGTCGCATCCGTCTCACTTCGCCGAGCTTGCCACTTGCGGTCGACTTTCCCTGGTGCGCCGGTCAAACTCGACCGGAACGCGCAAACTCGGCGCAGCAGACTACTCGGCAGCGAGTGGGTCCGCATCTACTCCGAGTGAGTGAGCCCGCGCGCTGCCTCGATCGTCTCGGGCTTCGCCGGCCGAATCACCGCGGGCACGCCGACGAGAAGTGAGTGGTCCGGCGCATCCTTGGTCACGACGGCATTCGCGCCGACCGTGCTCCAGGCCCCGATCACAATCGGTCCAAGCACCTTGGCGCCGGCGCCGACCGTGACGCCGTTCTGTAGGGTCGGGTGACGTTTCGCACCGCGCGGAATCCCGTGGGCGCTTTTTCCGCCCAGGGTGACGCCGTGATAGAGCATCACGTCGTCGCCGAGCTCGGCGGTCTCGCCGATGACGACGCCCATGCCGTGGTCGATGAAGAGCCGTCGGCCGATCGTCGCGCCGGGGTGGATCTCGACGCCGGTCAGAAACCGGGTGAACTGCGAGATCAGGCGTGCCGGAAGGCGCACGCCGGCTCGCCAGAGACGATTCGCGACCCGATACGACCAGACGGCGTGCAGCCCGCTGTAGGCGAGAAACACCTCAGCCTTGCTGCGCGCGGCCGGATCGTGAGCGCGTGCCGTGGCGATGTCCTCACGGATACGCGAAAAAACTCCCATGCGCCTATTGGAACACAGAACGGTGGCCAGGCGTCTCCGCCTGGCCACCGTTCTTTTGTGTTCAGAACAATGAAGCTCTAGTCGAGCAGGTCTTCGTAGAGCATCGTCGAAATGTAACGCTCGCCGAAGTCCGGAACGACGACGACGATCGTCTTGCCGTCGTTCTCGGGGAGTTTCGCCTGCTCGAGGGCAGCCCACACGGCGGCGCCGCCGGAGATTCCGGCGAGGATGCCTTCGTCAGTCGCCAGGCGACGTGCGGTGGCGAGCGAGTCGGCCAGTGTGACATCCGTCACCGAGTCGTAGATTTCACGGTCGAGGATGTCGGGAACGAAGTTCGCGCCGAGGCCCTGGATCTTGTGCGGGCCAGGGGTGCCGCCCGAGAGAATGGGGGAGTCGATCGGCTCGACGGCGACGATACGGATGTCGGCGTTCTGTGATTTCAGGTACTGGCCGGCACCGGTGATGGTGCCGCCCGTGCCCACGCCCGCCACGAAGATGTCGACGGCGCCGGCGGTGTCTTCCCAGATCTCCGGACCCGTGGTCGCCTTGTGGATGGCCGGGTTCGCCGGGTTCGCGAACTGGCTGGCCAGAACTGCTCCTTCTGTGGCAGCCACGATCTCGCGTGCCTTCTCGACCGCGCCGCGCATACCGTCAGCGCCGGGCGTCAACACGATCTCTGCGCCATAGGCACGCAGCAGCACGCGGCGCTCCTTGCTCATGGTCTCCGGCATGGTCAGGATGACCTTGTAGCCACGAGCCGCGCCGACGAGTGCGAGGGCGATTCCGGTGTTTCCACTGGTGCCTTCGACCACGGTTCCGCCGGGCTGCAATGCGCCAGACTTCTCGGCAGCGTCGAAGATTGCGACGCCGATGCGGTCCTTGACACTCCCGGCCGGGTTGTAGAACTCAAGCTTGGCGAGCACGGTTGCCCCGGAGTCGCCGACGACCCGGTTGAGTCGAACCAGGGGAGTTCTCCCGACGGCTTCAGTGATGTCGGAAAAAATCTGTGCGGGCATGTTGGACGCCTTTCAGTGAGGGTCATCGGTGGGGTTCACAGCCGAGTTCAGCCTAGGCCCAGCTTCTGCCACCGGCGAGTGCGTTACGTTTCTAACTGTGAACCCGACACCCGACGCTTCTGCTCAGCCGGCCCAGCCTCCGCTCCAGCCGCCCACCACCGTCGACGCCCTGCGCGCCGAGGTGAGCGCGACCCTTCGCGCGGCCGGTGTGGTCGATCCCGAGGTCGACGCCGATCTGCTGATCGGCCATGTGCTCGGCCAGAGCCGCGGGCAGATCCAGGCCGCCGGCATCCTGGGCACCGCGCTCTCTGAAACGGATGCCGCCACCGTGCTCGAACTCGCCGCGCGCCGCGCAACCCGCGAGCCGTTGCAGCACATCACCGGCAAGGCTCCGTTCCGTCAGCTCGAGCTGTCGGTCGGCCCGGGCGTTTTCGTGCCGCGCCCCGAAACCGAGCAGGTCGTGCAGTTCGCGATCGATGCGCTCATGTCGATGCCCGACGCCGAGCCGATCGGCATCGACCTCGGCACCGGAAGCGGCGCGATCGCCCTGGCGATGGCCACCGAGGTTCCGCACGCACGCATTTTCGCCGCCGAGAACTCGCCAGAGGCCTTCCCCTGGACGACCAAGAACTTCGCCGACTCCGGCGCGACCAACGCGACTCTCGTTTTCGGCGACCTCGCCGACGCGTTCCCCGAACTGAACGGCACGGTCGCCGTCGTCATCTCCAACCCGCCCTACATTCCGGCTGCCGCGATTCCGCGCGACCCAGAGGTGCGTCTGTTCGACCCGGCCCATGCGCTGTATGGCGGAGAAGACGGTTTGGATGTCGTACGTGACGTCTCGCAGACCGCGCTGCGACTGCTGCGTCCCGGCGGAGTTCTCGTGCTCGAGCACGGGGAGCTGCAGGGCGCCGAGATCCGCGGCATCCTTGACGCCGACGGCTGGCGTGCCACGGCGACGCACCGCGACTACACGACGCGCGACCGGGCGACGACGGCGATTCGCCCGTAACGGTGGTCGAGCTTGTCGAGACCTGGTGATCCCTCTCGTTGATCGAGGAGCAGCCGACGGAGTCGGCCGCGTCTCGAGATCTCGCGAGCCGATCTCTGAACCTCAGCCGCGTCTGAACGTCCGCTTGCTCGTACCTCGTCCACGAGGTGTCCTGTGGAGAACTCCGGTAGCGCTTGGTGGAATCAGTCACACTCGCGGGCATGCCTTACATGTACATCGTGCGGTGCGCCGATTCCACGTACTACGTGGGAAGCACCTGGAACGTCGAGCGTCGTGTCGCCCAACACGCCAGTGGAGCCGGGGCCGTCTACACGCGGAGACGTCGCCCCGTGGAGTTGGTCTACGCCGAGTGGTACGACCGCATTGAGGATGCCTTCGCACGTGAGAAGCAGGTGCAAGGGTGGTCTCGTCGCGAGCGGGAGGCGCTGATCGCAGGTGATTTCGATGCGCTTCCCGGTCTGAGCGTGCGGGGTCCGGCAAAGCCGGGCGGCGACCCATCTCGTTGATCGAGGAGCAGCCGACGGAGTCGGCTGCGTCTCGAGATCTCGTGAGCCAACCCTTGAACGCGGTTGCGTCTGAGGAACGGCTCACGGGGTCTCGAGACACGGGCTCGCTGCGCTCGCTCGCCCTCGACCCACGAGATTGCTGCGCTCGCCCCAGCATTCGCGGCGGCCTCGAACCCGCCCTGCCACCAGGTTTTCGCCAGCTGATACTCACTGGCCCGGTCAAACGCGCCAAGGCGGGCAGTCGCTGACGAAAATCGTAGGCGTAGGTCGTCTCGTCACAGTCGAAGAACTACACGTCCGGAGCCATGTCCCCAGTATCCCCCAAGGCATCTGCATTAGAATCGGTGCAAATGACACGCATCTACAACTGCTCGGTCGCATCGGAATTCACGGCTGGCATGAGATTGGCACGCTCGGCGATCGGTCGCGGTGCTCTCGTCGTCATCCCCACAGACACCGTCTACGGCATCGCCGCTGACGCATTCAGCCCCGAGGCTGTGCAGAAGCTGCTGGATGCCAAGGGTCGCGACCGCCAGTCCCCGCCGCCCGTTCTCATCCCCGGCCTTCCGGCGCTCGACGGCCTCGCCGCCGACATTCCGCAGCCGGCCCGCGATCTCGCCGCGGCTTTTTGGCCCGGCGGACTCACCCTCATCCTCAAGGCGCAGCCGTCGCTCGCCTGGGACCTGGGGGAGACCAAGGGAACGGTCGCACTGCGCGTTCCGAGCAACCAGGTCGCGCTCGATCTGTTGTCCGAGACCGGGCCGCTCGCCGTCTCATCCGCCAACCGCACCGGAATGCCGTCGGCCATCGACGCGGTGGGCGCCGAAGAGATGCTCGGCAACAGCGTCTCCGTCTATCTCGACGGGGGAGTGGCCGGGCTTGAGTATGACGCCATCGGCGACCGCCCCGGCGACACCTCGTCGACCATCATCGACGCCAGCCGGTTCGACACCAACGGCGGCAAACTTCATATCGTGCGAAACGGCGTCATCTCGCGTGAAGAGGTCGAGGCCGTGATCGGCGATGCACTCGCTGCGCTCATCGAGCCGACGGATGCAGTGGATGCAGTGGATGCGACGGACGTAACTGACGCAGCGGATGCAGCAGTCGCAGCGGACGCGACTGATGCCACTGACGCCGCAGCCACGGCAGACGCAGCAGCGTCGACGGATGCGACCGACCCGGCCGACGGCTCCGTCGCCGCCGACTCCTCTGCGCGCGGCTGACCATGACCCTATTTTTTCTTCTCGCACTCGTCTCAGCGGTCGTCACCTTCGGTGCGTCCATCGTCGTCTACAAGGTGAGCCACAAGTACCGGCTCTATCCGAAGATCCGTGAGCGCGACGTGCACACCCGGCCGACGCCGCGGCTTGGCGGCATCGCCATGTTCCTCGGCATCATGGTGGCGTTCGGTGTCTCCTATCTCATTGCTGCCCAGTTCGCGCCACTGCGCCTGGTCTTCTCGAACCCCACCCAGATCCTGGCGATTCTCGGCGCTGCCCTGCTGATCGTGCTGCTCGGCGTCGCCGATGACCTGTGGGACCTCGACTGGATGACGAAGCTGGCCGGCCAGTTCATCGCCGCGGGTATCGTCGCCTGGCAGGTGCAGATTCTCTCGCTGCCGATCGGCGGACTCACCGTCGGCTCCGGCTGGATGTCCATCGTGATCACCGTGATGGTGATTGTGATCGTAATGAACATGATCAATTTCATCGACGGACTCGACGGACTCGTCGCCGGCGTCGCGCTGATCGCCAACGGCACCTTCTTCATCTACAGCTACCTGCTGGTGAGGGACACCTCGCCCACCAACTACTTCAACCTCGCCTCCCTGATCGCGGCGATCCTGGTCGGCGCCTGCGCCGGGTTCCTTCCGATGAACTGGCGCCCCGCGAAGTTGTTCATGGGCGACGCCGGAGCCCTGTTGGTCGGTTTGCTCATGGCCACCTCCGCCATCGCCATCACCGGACAGATCGACCCGACCGCGCTCAACCGCTCGCAGCTGTTCCCCGCTTTCATCCCGATTCTGCTGCCGGTGGCGATTCTGATCATTCCGCTGCTCGACTTCGGGCTTGCCGTGTTCCGCCGGGTGCGCGCCGGAAAGTCGCCGTTCAGCGCCGATCGCAAGCACCTCCATCACCGCCTGCTCGACATGGGGCACTCCCACTTGCACGCCGTGCTGATCTTCTACGGCTGGACTGCCGCCGCATCCATCGGCTGCCTTCTCTACTTCGTTTTGCCCGTCTACCTCGGGCTGCCCAGCTGGTACGCGAGCATCTTCTTGGTTCTCGCCCTGCTCGCCTGCACCATCGTGACGCTGGCTCCGCTCAGCCGTCGCAAGGCAGCTGAAGCGGCGAGCCAGCTTGCACCGACCCAGAACGACTCGAGTGAAGCAAGCGCGGGGTTCGACCCCCTGGATGCGGCTTCCACACTGACCAAGGACAATTCATGACCTCCGCCACACCCTCCTCGACGCCTGAACCGACTTCGGTGCCGATCTTCCGCAAGATCCTGATCTACGGTTCGATCCTGTCGCTCGGCATCGCGATCGTCGGCGCCATCATCGGCGGAATCGTCGCCGGCCCTACCGGAGTCGTCAGTGCGCTGGTCGGGGCCCTCATGGCCGCCGTGTTCATGGGCATCACGGCAGGCAGCCTGCTGATCGCCAACAAGTACGCCGGACGCGAGTCGGCAATCGGTGCGTTCTTCGGCATCGTGATGGGCGGCTGGCTGCTCAAGTTCGTGCTTTTCCTGGTGCTGGTCGTCGTGCTCAAGGGGCAGTCGTGGGTTGAGCCGGGCGTGCTCTTCCTGAGCATCATCGCGGGCGTCGTGGGCTCTCTCGTGGTCGACGTTGTCGTCTTGATGAAGAGCCGGATGCCGTACACCAGCGACGTCGTGTTGCCGCCGGCACCGCACGACGACTAATCTCGCTCTCGATTCGGCCTCAGCACTGTTTTATTGCTACAGTGTGTAGAGATCCCCCCCGGTTGACTGCTACTTCACTGCGGTCAAAACCGGCCCCACATTCGTCGTCGCGAGAGCCTTGTGCTCCGCCCCGAAACAGGAGATAGCGCTGCTAGAGAACGCTGTAAACCTGCTGGTCCCGCTCGCCAACGACGACGGTGGCTTTCATGGTCCTTCCATCAACGAATTCTTCCCCGAAGCTATTTTCTTCGCTGACACCCCCTTCGAGATCAATCGCGTCATCCTGATCCGCTTCATCGCGGTCGCAGTGTTGATTCTGATCTTCTGGATCGGTACTCGTCGCATGAAGATCATTCCGACCCGTCTGCAGAGTCTCTGCGAAATGGGCCTCGACCTGGTGCGCGTCAACATTGCCGAGGATGTTCTCGGCAAGGTCGACGGCAAGCGGTTCCTTCCGCTGCTCACCACGATCTTCTTCATGGTTCTGTTTATGAACGCGACGGGCATCATCCCGTTCCTGAACATGGCAGGAACCGCCGTGATCGGCGTTCCGCTCGTGCTGGCCACTGTTGCCTACTTCGCATTCCTTTATGCCGGAGTCAAGAAGCACCCGGGAACGTTCTTCCGCAACTCGCTCTTCCCGCCCGGAGTTCCGCCGGCGCTGTACATCATCGTGACGCCGATCGAGTTCGTCTCGACCTTCATCATCCGCCCCGTCACTCTGACGCTGCGACTCATGATGAACATGGTTGTCGGTCACTTGCTGTTGGTGCTCTTCTTCGCAGCAACCCAGTTCTTCTTCTTCACTGCAGATGGCGGTCTCAAATTCTTCGGAGTGGGAACCCTCGCATTCGGCTTCGTCTTCACCCTCTTCGAGGTGTTGGTCGCCGTACTTCAGGCTTACGTTTTCGCCTTGCTCACCGCTGTCTACATCCAGCTCGCGCTGGTTGAGGAACACTAAATAACGAATCCGGCACTCGCCGAAATTCGCTCATCACGGAAGGAAACACACGTGGACGCAACAACCGTTCTCGCGGCACTCTCAGGAAACATCGCGACCGTTGGCTACGGCCTCGCCGCAATCGGCCCGGCAATCGGTGTTGGTATCGTCGTTGGCAAGACCATCGAGGGTGTTGCTCGTCAGCCCGAACTCGCCGGTCGCCTGCAGGTTCTGATGTACATCGGTATCGCCTTCACCGAGGCGCTGGCCTTCATCGGTATCGCAACGTACTTCATCTTCACCACCGGCCAGTAATCCTCTTTTCTCTCTAGTTAGGAGGCATGATGCTTCACGCTGTAATAGCAGCACAGGCCACCGGTGAGCAGACCAACCCGCTCATCCCGGCGGTCTACGACATCATCTGGTCGGCAGTCTGCTTTGTCGTGATTTTGTTCTTCTTCTGGAAGCTCGTGCTTCCGAAGATGCAGAAGCTTCTCGATGACCGTGCAGAGGCCATCGAAGGCAACATCGCCAAGGCTGATGACGCCCAGCGCAAGGCCGAAGCTGCTCTCGAGCAGTACACGGCCCAGCTCGCTGACGCGCGTGCCGAAGCCGGAGCGATCCGCGACCAGGCACGCACCGACGGCGCCAAGATTGTCGCTGAGCACAAGGAACAGGCACTGACTGAGGCCGCACGCGTTACCGCGACGGCCAAAGCTCAGATCGAAGCTGAGCGTCAGGCGGCCGTTGTGTCGCTGCGCAGCGAGGTCGGAACCCTGGCCATCGATCTTGCCTCCGGTGTTATCGGCGAGAGCCTGACCGACGACGCGAAGGCTAGCGCCATCGTTGACCGGTTCCTGGCTGATCTCGAAGCCTCGGAGTCCTCGGCTTCAGTAGCCGGAAAGAAGTAACAACATGGGAAGCGCCACCAGAGAAGCTGTGGCTTCGTCGCGGGCAGCACTTGCTGCCCTCGGCGGGACCATTGATCTGGCGACGGGCGAGAGCCTCCTTGACGCCGGCCGTGTGATTGGCAGCTCTTCGCAGCTGCTTTCCGCACTGGCCGACCCGTCAGCGGATGTCGCAGCCAAGCAAGCACTCGTCTCGCGCGTGTTCGGCACTGCCGTGACGCCCGCCGCCTTGGAGCTGCTCAAAGCTGTCTCCGGGGAGCGTTGGTCCAACCAGGGCGACTTGCTCGCCGGGATCGAAGAACTCGGCCTGCGGGCAACTGCCCGCTCCGGTGCCGGCGACGGTTCGATCGAAGGCGAGCTCTTCGCCTTCGGTGCGACCGTCTCCTCCGATTCCGAGCTGGAACTGGCCTTGGCCAGCAAGCTCGGTCTCCCCGAGGCGAAGGCCGGACTTGTGTCGGCCCTTCTGACCGGCAAGGTCTCGCCGCAGACGCTCGTCATCGTGCGTCACCTCGTGCAGCAGCCGCGTGGCCGTCGGATCGGTGAGCTGCTTCGGCACGCCGCCACCGTCGTCGCCGACCAGGCTGGAACCACGATTGCAACTGTCATCTCGGCGAATGCACTCGCACCCGCCCAGCTTGACCGGTTGAAGAAAAGCTTGGCCGACCGTTATGGCCGTGCCTTGACGCTCAATCAGATCGTCGACACGAGTGTCGTCGGCGGCCTGCGGGTGCAGATCGGGGATGACGTCATTGATGGCAGCATCGCAACCCGAATTGCCGACCTGCGACTCCAGCTTGCTGGCTGACCCACACCAGCCAGAACTCACGAACCTCGAAACGGCAGCGTTTCGAAAAGACAGAACTGTACACCCAGTACAGAAAAGGGAAGATGATGGCAGAACTCACGATCAGCCCGGATGAGATCCGCGGCGCTCTCCAGGACTTCGTCAAGTCCTATGAGCCAAACAAGACCGCGACCACCGAGGTCGGTTACGTCACCACCGCGGGTGACGGAATCGCACACGTCGAGGGTCTCCCCGGCGTTATGGCCAACGAACTGATCAAGTTCTCCGACGGAACCCTGGGCCTCGCCCAGAACCTCGACGAAGACGAGATCGGTGTTGTTGTGCTCGGTGAGTTCACCGGCATCGTCGAAGGCATGGAAGTTCACCGTACCGGTGAAGTTCTGTCCGTTCCCGTCGGCGACGGCTACCTCGGCCGCGTCGTTGACCCGCTGGGTGCTCCGATTGACGGTCTCGGCGAGATCGCAACCGAAGGCCGCCGCGCACTCGAGCTGCAGGCGCCTGGCGTCATGCAGCGTAAGAGTGTTCACGAGCCCATGCAGACCGGTATCAAGGCCATCGACGCCATGATCCCGATCGGCCGTGGCCAGCGTCAGCTGATCATCGGTGACCGCCAGACCGGTAAGACGGCCATCGCGATCGACACGATCATCAACCAGAAGGCCAACTGGGAGTCCGGCGACACCAACAAGCAGGTTCGCTGCATCTACGTCGCCATCGGCCAGAAGGGCTCCACCATCGCTTCGGTGAAGGGTGCCCTCGAAGACGCCGGAGCGATGGAGTACACCACCATCGTCGCCGCCCCCGCTTCAGACCCGGCCGGCTTCAAGTACCTCGCTCCGTACACCGGCTCGGCCATCGGCCAGCACTGGATGTACGCCGGCAAGCACGTTCTCATCGTCTTTGATGACCTGTCGAAGCAGGCAGAGGCCTACCGTGCCGTTTCGCTGCTCCTGCGTCGTCCGCCGGGACGCGAGGCATACCCCGGTGACGTGTTCTACCTGCACTCCCGTCTGCTCGAGCGTTGTGCCAAGCTCTCCGACGAGCTGGGCGCCGGCTCGATGACCGGTCTGCCGATCATCGAGACCAAGGCGAACGACGTTTCCGCCTACATCCCGACCAACGTGATCTCTATCACCGACGGCCAGATCTTCCTGCAGTCCGACCTGTTCAACGCCAACCAGCGCCCCGCTGTTGACGTGGGTATCTCGGTCTCGCGTGTTGGTGGCGACGCTCAGGTGAAGTCCATCAAGAAGGTTTCCGGAACGCTGAAGCTCGAGCTGGCTCAGTACCGCTCGCTCGAAGCATTCGCCATGTTCGCTTCGGACCTCGACGCGGCCAGCCGCCGTCAGCTGGCCCGTGGCGCACGCCTCACCGAGCTGCTCAAGCAGCCGCAGTACTCGCCGTTTCCGGTCGAGGACCAGGTCGTTTCGATCTGGGCCGGCACCAACGGCAAGCTCGACGAGGTTCCGGTTGAAGACATCCTGCGCTTCGAGCGCGAGCTGCTCGACCACCTGGCCCGCAACACCAGCGTTCTGACCACGCTGCGCGAGACCAACGTTCTCTCCGATGAGACCGTTGCCACGCTCTCCGCAGAGGTCGACAAGTTCAAGCTCGAGTTCCAGACGGGCGAGGGCAAGCCGCTCGCTTCGGTGGGCAAAGAGCAGTTTGACGCCATCGCAGCCGAAGACGTCAACCAGGAAAAGATCGTCAAGCAGAAGCGCTAGCTGATTCGATCGGTTCGGCTTCCACCGGGAGCCGAACCGATCGGAACAAGTAACCGATCTCGGTTATTTCGCTTGTAAGACACAACCAACACCAGAGAAAGAGACACATGGGAGCGCAACTTCGGGTCTACCGGCAGAAGATCAAATCTGCCCAGACGACCAAGAAGATCACTCGGGCCATGGAGCTGATCTCCGCCTCGCGCATTCAGAAGGCGCAGGCGCGAGTCGCGGCGTCCACCCCGTATTCGCGTGCGATCACTCGTGCAGTGTCCGCGGTTGCCACCTACTCGAACGTTGAGCACGTGCTGACGACCGAACCAGAGAAGATCCAGCGCGCAGCCGTCGTGATCTTCGCCTCCGACCGCGGTCTGGCCGGAGCGTTCAGCTCCCAGGTCCTGCGCGAGGCTGAAGAGCTCAGCGAACTGCTGCGCAGCCAGGGCAAGGATGTCGTGTACTTCCTCGTCGGCCGCAAGTCGGTGGCGTACTTCAGCTTCCGTCACCGTGCTTCAGAGCGTATCTGGACCGGCGGAACAGACCAGCCGCAGTTCGAGACGGCGAAGGAAATCGGCGACGCACTGCTCGAGACCTTCCTCCGCGACTACGAAGACGGTGGCGTCGACGAGATTCACATCGTCTACAACCGCTTCGTCAGCATGGTCACTCAGGTGCCAGAAGTTGTGCGTCTGTTGCCACTCGAAGTTGTCGAAGGAATCGAAGAGCCCGCGGAGAGCGTTGTTCTCCCGCTCTACGAGTTCGAACCCGATGTTGAGACCGTTCTTGACGGCCTCCTCCCGGTCTACATCGAGAGCCGCTTGTTCAACGCCATGCTGCAGTCGGCTGCTTCCGAGCACGCCAGCCGCCAGAAGGCAATGAAGTCGGCGAGCGACAACGCAGACAAGCTCATCACTGACTTCACGCGCTTGGCCAACAACGCGCGTCAGTCTGAGATCACGCAGCAGATTTCCGAGATCGTGGGTGGAGCCGACGCGCTCTCATCCGCCAAGAACTAAACCCCAGAGAAGAGAGAGCAATGACTGACACCGCAACAGCGCCAGTCCAGGCCGTGGCGCCGGCTGGTGCCGTGGGCCGTATCGCACGCGTGACTGGCCCCGTCGTCGACATCGAATTCCCCCACGACTCGATCCCGGGCATCTACAACGCACTGAAGACGACCATCGTCATCGGCGAGGCCTCGACCGTGATCACGCTTGAGGTTGCACAGCACCTCGGTGATGACCTCGTTCGTGCGATCGCGCTGAACCCGACCGATGGTCTGGTCCGTGGCCAGGAAGTTCAGGACACCGGCTCACCGATCACGGTTCCCGTTGGAAACGTCACCAAGGGCAAGGTCTTCAACGTCATCGGCGAGGTGCTCAACGCCGAGCCCGGCGAGAAGATTGAGATCACCGAGCGCTGGCCGATCCACCGCAAGCCCCCGGCATTCGACCAGCTTGAGTCGAAGACCGAGCTCTTCGAAACCGGTATCAAGGTCATCGACCTTCTCACCCCGTACGTTCAGGGTGGAAAGATCGGCCTCTTCGGTGGTGCAGGTGTTGGTAAGACCGTTCTGATCCAGGAAATGATCCAGCGCGTTGCGCAGGACCACGGTGGAGTTTCGGTGTTCGCCGGTGTCGGTGAGCGTACCCGTGAAGGTAACGACCTCATCCACGAAATGGAAGAAGCAGGCGTCTTCGACAAGACCGCCCTTGTCTTCGGCCAGATGGACGAGCCGCCGGGAACGCGTCTCCGCGTCGCCCTCTCCGCCCTCACCATGGCTGAGTACTTCCGCGACGTGCAGAAGCAGGACGTTCTGCTCTTCATCGACAACATCTTCCGCTTCACCCAGGCCGGTTCCGAGGTGTCGACCCTTCTCGGTCGTATGCCTTCCGCCGTGGGTTACCAGCCGAACCTCGCCGACGAGATGGGTGTTCTTCAGGAGCGCATCACCTCGACGCGTGGTCACTCGATCACCTCGCTGCAGGCGATCTACGTGCCGGCCGATGACTACACCGACCCGGCTCCGGCGACCACCTTCGCCCACCTCGACGCCACCACCGAGCTGTCGCGTGCGATCGCCTCGAAGGGTCTCTACCCGGCCGTCGACCCGCTGACCTCAACCAGCCGTATCCTCGACCCCCGCTACTTGGGTGCCGATCACTACAACACGGCTGTGCGCGTCAAGGCGATCCTCCAGAAGAACAAGGAACTCCAGGAGATCATCGCGATCCTCGGTGTTGACGAGCTCTCTGAAGAAGACAAGGTCACCGTTTCGCGTGCCCGTCGCATCGAGCAGTTCCTCTCGCAGAACACCTACATGGCGAAGAAGTTCACCGGTGTTGAGGGTTCGACTGTTCCGCTGAAGGACACCATCGAGTCGTTCACGGCTATCGCCAACGGTGACTTCGACCACGTCGCCGAGCAGGCCTTCTTCAACGTCGGTGGCATCAACGACGTCGAAGAGAAGTGGGCTCAGATCCAGAAGGAGAACCGCTAACCATGGCTTCAGCCCCGCTGAATGTCAGCGTTGTCTCGGCGGACCACCAGGTGTGGTCCGGCGAGGCGACCATGGTCGTCGCTCGCACCGTCGAAGGCGAGATCGGCATCCTGTCCGGTCACGAACCGATGCTGGCGATCCTGGCCAGCGGTGAGGTTCGTGTAACCCTCGCCGACGGAACCAAGGTCACGGCCGCGGCCGATGACGGGTTCCTCTCTGTTGAGAACAACACGGTCACCATCGTGGCCCGCAAGGCAGAGCTCGTCTAATACGTGCTGGTACTGCTTCCGCCTTCTGAAACGAAGCGCGACGGCGGAAGCGGCGGCCCCCTTCGGGTCGCCGCTTTCGCTTATCCGGCGCTGAACGACAAACGCAGCGCCCTCGTGCGCGCCCTTGTCGATCTCGCCCACGACACGGATGCCTCGGTGAAGGCTCTCAAGCTCGGCCGCACGCAGCTGGCCGAGATCGACCGCAACAAGGCCGTGGCCACCTCGCCGACGATGCCCGCGATCGACCGGTACACCGGAGTTCTCTACGATGCGCTCGACGCGGGGAGCCTCGACGCGGCAGACCGTGAATTCGCCGGTCGCCACCTGCTTGTGCACTCGGCTCTGTTCGGGCCGATCCGGGCGCTCGACCTCGTTCCCGCCTATCGTTTTTCCCACGACTCGCGTCTTCCCGCCGTCGCACTGAAGAAGCACTGGAGTGCAGCGGTCGCTTCGGCCCTCGCCGAGACGCCTGGTCTGGTGCTCGACCTGCGCTCCGAGGCCTACGTGGCTCTCGGCCCAGTGCCGAAGCGCGCGGAATCCTACTTTCTGCGCGTCGTCACCGAAGCCGCCGACGGTCAGAAGCGTGCGCTCAACCATTTCAACAAGAAGTCCAAGGGCGAGTTCACCCGGGCGCTTCTGAAGAGCCGACGCGATTTCGCAACGGTTGACGAACTGCTGCTCTGGGCGCCGTCGGCCGGGTTCCAACTGCAGGCGGGGGCTCCGGGCGAGCTCGAGCTCGTGGTCGAGCAGATCGTGGCGGCGAAACGCGCCTGATTCGGGCTCCCGTTTCGGTCTGAGTCGCATCGACCCGACCGGGCGGCGGCTCGTGAATCTATTCAAGCCGACCGTGTCAGACCACGTCGAAGATGACTCCGACCGGGTCGGGTTCGATTCGTGGCGGGGCAACTAAAAACGGGATCTTCTCGTGTGTCAGGAGCCACGCCTTGGTCACCACGCCGGCGCCCTGGCTGTAGCCCGTGATCTCGCCGGAGACGGAGAGAACCCGGTGGCAGCCGACGAACAGGGGGAGTGGGTTCGCCGCGATGGCCCCACCGACCGAACGCCCGGCACCCGGCTGGCCGACCGCCTGAGCAATCGCACCGTAGCTGGTCGCCGAGCCGAACGGCACGTCCCTCAGTGCCGCCCAGACTCGTTTCTGAAACTCAGTTCCGCCGCCCAGTTGCAGCGGAATGTCAAACGTCATGCGGGTTCCGGCGAAGTACTCGCTGAGCTGCTGCACGGCAGTCTCGAGCAGCGGGGAAGGGCGCTCAGGAAAAGCGTCGAGAGGGAGTTGGTCGGCATAGCCGATCTTCACGGTCAGAAGCTGCCCGTCATCTGCGGTGAGTTCGATTCTTCCGAGGGGACTTGTCATGCGCTGAAGCGCGGGGTGTGGTGTCGTCATGTCGCCGACGGTACGCAGCGGCCGACGCACTCCGCCTGCCGCGCAGCCGTTCGGTGGACAACATCCGTCACCTCGGTGTGGTGGAGAACGCGCCTCGGTCGGCGGGGGAGCAGGCGGCGTTAGGGTTGAGGCATGGCTGAAATCGACTATCGCAGGCTCGGCAACTCTGGACTGATCGTCTCGACGATCGGACTGGGCTGCAACAACTTCGGGCGCACCGGAACGGCGTCCGAGGGACAGATCGGCACCAGCGCGGTCATCGATGCGGCCATCGATACCGGAGTCACATTCTTCGACACCGCTGACATCTACGGTGCGGAGCGCGGTCTGAGCGAGACTCTGATGGGTCATTCGTTGAAGGGCAAACGCGACAAGATCGTGCTTGCGTCGAAGTTCGGCATGGACATGGGCGGCCTGAACGGTCCCGACTGGAACGCGCGTGGCTCACGCCGCTACATCCGTCTCGCCGTCGAGGCGTCGCTCCGTCGTCTGCAGACTGACTGGATCGACCTGTACCAGCTGCATGTTCCCGACCCCAACACTCCGATCGAAGAGACGCTGTCGACCCTCGACGATCTGATTACTGAGGGCAAGATCCGTTACATCGGTCATTCGAATCTGGCCGGCTGGCAGATCGCCGAGGCTGAGTTCACCGCTGAGCTCAACGGGCACCCCAAGTTCATCTCTTCACAGAACGAGTACAGCCTTCTGGTGCGCGGTGCTGAGGCAGAGGTGCTTCCAGCAATAAATGCCTACGGGCTCGGCTTCTTGCCGTTCTTCCCGCTCTACAACGGTCTCTTCACCGGCAAGTTCAGCCGCAACGGCGGGCCGGCCGACAGTCGGATCATGCGCATCCGTCCGCACCTGGCCGAGCAGGCGCCCTGGGACCTGATCGAAAAGTATGAGGCATTCTGCGCCGAGCGCGGAGTGAGCATGCTCGCCGCAACGCTCGCCTGGCTTCTTGCGCAGCCCGGCCTCACCAGTGTGATCGCCGGAGCAACCAGGCCGGAGCAGATCGTGCAGAATGCGGAGGCCGCAACGGCGTGGAAGCCCAGTGCCGACGACATCGCCTGGATCTCGAACTTGTTCGCCTCAGCCTGACCTGAGTGTCCATACAGAATCCTTGTGAGTGAGCGCTCACTCAATTACGCTCGCCCCATGGTTGAGAAGCTGGCAACAGAGACTGTTGCGGCAGAGAAGAGTGCACGGGCCCCCGCCCTGTCGGTTGAAGACCGTCAGGCGATGCTCATCGAGGTTGTCACTCCGCTCCTGCTGCTGCACGGCCGCGCGGTGACAACCAAGCAGATCGCCGAGTGCGCCGGCATCGCCGAGGGCACTATTTTTCGCGCCTTCGGGAGCAAAGAAGAACTCATTCAGGCGGCCATCGATCGTCACCTCGATCCAGAGCCGTTCCGGGCTCGGCTGCGACTCGTCGACCTCGAACTCCCGCTCGACGAGCGCATCACCGCGATCGTCACGCTCATGCGCGAGCGATTCACGACGGTGTTCACCCTCATGAGCGCCCTCGGCTC
Source organism: Leifsonia sp. 10L418 (assembly GCF_056395445.1). Classification (NCBI taxonomy): domain Bacteria; kingdom Bacillati; phylum Actinomycetota; class Actinomycetes; order Micrococcales; family Microbacteriaceae; genus Leifsonia; species Leifsonia sp. 10L418. The sequence goes on from NZ_JBFTJN010000005.1 coordinate 206,013, forward strand.
GACCGGGCCGCCCCCGCACCGCGACGATGGGCGGCGTGAATTTGCCGAGATCATCACTCGATCCTTGGCACAGGATGCGCCGCGGTTGAACGTTGACCCGGAGCGAGTGGCCCAGATCGTGCGCATGATCGCTCTGGCCGCGTCGATTCCGCAGATTCGCAACGGTCAACCGTTCGACGACGCCGAAATCGCCGCGCTCATCCTGTACGGCATCACGGGCCGACCGGCCGACCACGTCTCGAACTAGGAGATTCACGTGCTTTGGAAATTGCTTGTGCACCACCTGCGGCCGTACTGGCCGCTACTCGTCGCTGTGATCGTCTTTCAGACCGCTCAGTCGATCGCCTCGCTCTACCTGCCCACGCTGAACGCCGACATCATCGACAACGGCGTGTCCAAGGGTGACACCGAATACATCATGAGCACGGGCGCGTTGATGCTCGGCATCACCCTGGTGCAGATCGCCTGCGCGATCGCCGCCGTCTATTTCGGGGCGAAGGCGGCGATGGCGCTCGGACGCGACCTGCGCCGAGAGGTGTTCACGCGGGTGGGGGAGTTCTCCGAGCAGGAGGTGACCCGTTTCGGGGCGCCGTCGCTGATCACCCGTTCGACGAATGATGTTCAGCAAGTGCAGATGCTGGTTCTGGTGACGGCCACCCTGATGGTCGCCGCGCCGATCCTCTGCATCGGCGGAATCATCATGGCCATGCGACAAGACATTCAGCTGTCCTGGCTGATTGCGGTGAGCGTTCCGATCCTGCTGATCGCGGTCAGCCTGATCGTGACCCGCATGGTTCCGCAGTTTCGCAAGATGCAGGTGCGCATCGACACCGTCAACCGCGTGCTGCGCGAACAGCTCACCGGCATCCGTGTGGTGCGTGCCTTCGTACGCGAAGACGTCGAGACCGAGCGCTTCTCGAAGGCGAACGCGGATGTCACGGAGGTCGCTCTGAAGGCCGGCCGCCTGATGGCCTTGATGTTCCCGACGGTGATGCTCGTGCTGAACGTGTCGAGTGTCGCGGTGATCTGGTTCGGAGCGTTCCGGATCGAAGACGGCTCAATGCAGGTCGGCACGTTGATCGCCTTCCTCAGCTACCTGATGCAGATTCTGATGGCGGTGATGATGGCCACCTTCATGTTCGTCATGATTCCTCGCGCGGCGGTCTGCGCCGACCGCATCGGCGAAGTGCTCGGCACCTCGACCAGTGTCGTTCCGGCGACGAACCCGGTCACGGAGACGAGCGGAGAGGGCGAGCTTGAAATGCTCGACGTCGGCTTCTCCTACCCGGGCGCCGAACAGCCGGTGCTGAGCAACATCAGCTTCATTGCACGAGCCGGGCAGACCACCGCCATCATCGGCAGCACGGGGTCGGGCAAGACGACGTTGGTGAACCTGATGCCGCGCCTGTTCGACGTGACAACCGGGGCCGTACTGATCGACGGCGTCGACATCAGGGAGATGAGTCAAGACCTGCTCTGGAGCTACATCGGCCTGATTCCGCAAAAGCCCTACCTGTTCTCGGGAACGGTGCGCAGCAATCTGCAGTACGGCCGACCCGATGCCACCGAGGACGAACTCTGGCAATCGCTCGCGACGGCACAGGCGATTGATTTCGTCAGCGAGATGGACGGCGAACTCGATGCACCGATCTCACAGGGCGGCACCAACGTGTCGGGCGGCCAACGGCAGAGACTCGCGATCGCCCGGGCGCTCGTGAAGAAACCGCCGATCTATATCTTCGACGACTCGTTCTCCGCGCTTGACCTGGCGACGGATGCGAAGCTCCGCTTGGCGCTCAAGGCCAACGTGGCAGGGGCGACGATGATCATCATCGCGCAGCGGGTGTCGAGCATCATCGACGCCGATCAAATCCTGGTTCTCGAAGACGGCCGAATCGTCGGGCACGGCACTCACACCGAGCTGCTCGAAACCTCGGAGACCTACCAAGAGATCGTGGCATCCCAGCTGACCGCGGAGGAAGCAGCATGAGCGAGTCAAACGAAGACCGCGAGCCCGCTCGCCCCCCGGTGCGGCGTGGACCAGGAGGCGGCGGTCCCTTCGGCGGAGGGATGAGCCTTCCCGCCGAGAAGTCAATGAACTTCGGACCCAGCGCAAAACGGTTGCTCGGCACGCTTCGGCCGGAACGGCTCTGGCTCTGGCTGGTTCTGCTTCTCGCCGTCGTCAGCGTCACCTTCGCGGTGCTGGGGCCGAAGCTTCTCGGCGAGGGAACCAACCTCATTTTCTCCGGCGTGGTCTCGAAGTCACTGCCCGCCGGCGCTACGCAAGAACAGGTGATCGCCGGATTGCAGGCGGCCGGCAAGACTTCTCAGGCCGACATGCTGAGCGGGATGACGTTGACCCCTGGGATGGGTATCGACTTCGCTGCGCTCTCCAATGTGCTGATGTGGGTGCTGGTGCTGTACATCCTCTCCTCCGTCTTCGCCTGGTTGCAGGCCTACGTGCTGAACGGCGTCGTGCAGCGCACGATGTTCACCTTGCGTGAAGACGTCGAGTCGAAGATCAACCGGCTCCCGCTGCGCTACTTCGATGGCATGCAGCGCGGCGAGTTGCTCAGCCGGGTCACCAACGACGTCGACAATATCTCCCAGACGATGCAGCAGACGCTGAGCCAGGCGGTGACGTCACTTCTGACCGTTGTCGGCGTTCTGGTGATGATGTTGATCATCTCGCCGCTGCTCTCGCTCATCGCGATCGTGACGATCCCGCTCACCCTGGTGGTCACGATGCTGATCGCCAAGCGTTCCCAGAAGCTGTTCGTCGCGCAGTGGACTCACACGGGTACTCTGAACGGCCAGATCGAAGAGACCTTCACCGGGCACGCCCTGGTCAAGGTGTTCGGGCGTCAGCACGAGGTGGAGGAGCGCTTTCACCAGAAGAACGACGAACTGTACGAAGCCAGCTTCGGCGCGCAGTTCGTCAGCGGCATGATCATGCCGTCGATGACCTTCATCGGAAACCTCGTCTATGTGGCGATCGCGGTGGTCGGTGGCTTGCAGGTCGCCTCAGGGGCGCTGCAACTGGGCGATATCCAGGCGTTCATCCAGTACTCCCGCCAGTTCACCCAGCCGCTGGCACAGCTCGGGTCGATGGCCAACCTGCTGCAGTCGGGTGTCGCATCCTCCGAGCGTGTGTTCGAACTTCTGGACGCCGACGAGCAGAGCCCCGATCCCGACGAGCCCGAGTCTCCGACGGCGGTGGAGGGGCGCCTCGTCTTCGAGGATGTCTCGTTCAGCTACTCGGAGGACAAGCCCTTGATCGCCGACCTCAGTTTGGTCGCCGAACCCGGGCAGACGGTGGCGATCGTCGGTCCGACCGGCGCGGGCAAGACCACACTGGTCAACCTGATGATGCGGTTCTACGAGATCGATTCCGGACGAATCACTCTCGACGGCGTCGACGTCTCCCGGATGACGCGCGACGACTTGCGCGGTCGGATGGGCATGGTGTTGCAAGACACGTGGCTCTTCGGCGGCACCATCCGCGACAACATCGCCTACGGCCGGCCGGATGCGACGGAGGAGGAGATCCTCGATGCGGCACGCGCCACCTACGTCGACCGGTTCGTGCACTCCCTGCCGAACGGTTATGACACGGTGCTCGACGATGAGGGTGGAAATGTCAGCGCCGGCGAAAAGCAGTTGCTCACGATCGCCCGGGCGTTCCTCGCCCGGCCGAGCGTGCTCATCCTCGATGAGGCGACGAGCTCGGTCGACACCCGGACCGAGGTGCTTGTGCAGAAGGCGATGAGTGCGCTGCGCGCCGACCGCACGAGCTTCGTGATCGCGCACCGCCTGTCGACCATTCGCGACGCCGATCTCATTCTGGTGATGGAGGCGGGACGCATCGTCGAGCAGGGCAACCATGCGGAACTCCTCGCCGCCGAAGGCGCCTACTTCGACCTCTACAACGCTCAGTTCGCCGCGCCGGTCGCCGACGAGGTGTAGTCGGAGCGCGGTTGTGCACAGCCGCTGAGAGCCCGAGTTATTCACACATGCAGGGGCTGCCCCGATCGGGGCGGCCCCTCTCGGCACAGTGGGGGCATGTCAGAAAACTCAGCGCGTTCCCTTCCCTCCTCCGCGACGATTGTCAAGGCGCACGCAGCCTGTGACTTCCTCGCGCTTGTGCCCCAGCTGGTCGGGTTCTTGCCCGAGCAGAGCATGGTTCTCGTCGCGTTCCGCGGCAATCGAACCTGCGGGGCGATGCGGTTCAACCTTCCCGCCCCCGACGAGTCCACGGCCGTGCACAAACGCATTGCGACAACGCTCATCGGCATGGTCTGCAAGATTCGTGGGGCCGACGCAGTGGTTCCGGTCGTCTACACGGACGAAAAGATCGCCGCGGCCAACCCTCTTCCCCACACCTCGTTTGTCGGCAGGGTGCTCGACCGGGCCGAGGCATCGGGATTTCTGGTGCGTGATGCGCTCTGCGTCGGTGAGGATGCATTCGCCTCGTTTCTGGAGCCCGAAGCCGGCGGGCATCCGCTCTCGGAGATCACAGGCTCGAGCATCCATTCCGAGATGCCCGAACACGCCACGCGGCCGCTCGCGGTGCTGCGGAGCGGCGCCGAACTGCCACGGGTCGACAAGCCGACAAAAGAGCGCTGCGCCCGATTGCTGCGGCGCTATCGTCGCGCCCTCGATGGCGAGGAGGCCGCTCTCGACCTGATGATGCTCTACAAAGGCGTGCTCGACCCGGTGGAGATCGTCGAGGAGGCCCTGGGCTGGGACGCCGCTGCGTTGGATGCGCAGAACGCCGCAGCGTTGCTCTTTCTGGCCCACGGTCCGGCCCAGCGCGACCAGATGATGCTGCAGTTCGCCTTCGGACGTGACGTCGGCGTGCTCCTGAACGAAACGAACCTCCGGTACGCCTGGCTCCAGCGCACGACGGGGCTGAGCCTCGACGAGATCGTGCGTGCCGAGGATGACGCGCGTCAAGCCAGACGGGCGACCGCGCCGACCGGTGCGTTCGGCAACACCCTCGACGGGATGCCGGGTGATCTGCTCCGTGACGCCGCCGGCGGTGACGGCGGGAGCGACCTCATCCTCGGTCTCAGCTCCGAACGTCCGGATCCGGACCGGGTGGAACGCGCGATCGAACTATTGAAGACCGCGGTCGCGCTGGCCCCACGGGCCATGCGACCGGCGCCGCTGTGCATGCTCGCCTGGTTATCCTGGGCTCTCGGCGGGGGATCCGTCGCGGGAATGTTCCTCGACGAGGCGCTCACCATCGACCGCGAGTACGGCATGGCGCTGCTTCTGAACACGCTGATCGGCTCCGGCCATCTGCCCGAATGGGCGTACGCCGTGCCGAACTCCTGATGCCGCCCGCCCACGAAAAAAGCCGAGGATCGCCGTTTCGGCCGAGAATCCACGTTGAAACGGGAATTCTCGGAAGAAACGGCGATCCTCGGCGAATCGGCGACCGGGAGGTGACTGGTCTAGAGGTGGTTGGACGCCTCGGTCAGCACCTCGTTGAGGATCTGACCGATCTCGCGGATCTCCGACGGACCAATGGTCAGCGGGGGAGCGAGCTGAACGACGGGGTCGCCCCGGTCGTCGGCACGGCAGTACAGGCCGGCGTCGAAGAGCGCCTTCGACAGGAAGCCACGCAGCAGGCGCTCCGACTCTTCGTCGTTGAACGTCTCCTTGGTCGCCTTGTCCTTGACCAGCTCGATGCCGAAGAAGTAGCCCTCACCGCGCACGTCGCCGACGATCGGAAGATCGAGCAGCTTTTCGAGCTCGGCACGGAAGATCGGCGAGTTCTCGCGCACGTTCTCGTTGAGCTTCTCTTCCTCGAAAATGTCGAGGTTGGCGAGCGCCACAGCCGACGACACCGGGTGTCCGGCGAAGGTGTAGCCGTGGTAGAACGCGGTGTCGCCGTGCTTGAACGGTTCGTAGATCTTCTCGCTGACGATGGTGGCACCGATCGGCGAGTAGCCGCTCGTCATACCCTTCGCGCAGGTGATCATGTCGGGCTCGATGCCGAACGTGGTCGAGGCGAACATGTTTCCGATACGGCCGAAGGCGGTGATGACCTCGTCGGCGACCAGCAGCACGTCGTACTTGTCGCAGATCTCGCGCACGCGCTTGAAGTATCCGGGGGGAGGCGGGAAGCAGCCACCCGAGTTCTGCACCGGCTCCAGGAAGACGGCGGCGACGGTCTCCGGACCTTCGAACTGAATCATCTCTTCGATGCGGTTCGCGGCCCACAGACCGAACGTCTCGAGGTCGTCGCCGAGGCCGAGGCCAGGGGCCATCTCGTCGGCACGGTAGAAGTTGGTGTTCGGAACGCGGAAGCCACCGGGGGTGACCGGCTCGAACATTTCCTTCATCGCGGGGATGCCGGTGATCGCCAGAGCGCCCTGCGGGGTGCCGTGGTAGGCGACGTTGCGGGAAATGACCTTGTGCTTGGTCGGACGACCCTGCAGCTTCCAGTAATACTTCGCCAGCTTGAATGCGGTCTCGACAGCCTCGCCGCCGCCGGTCGAGAAGAACACTCGGTTGAGGTCGCCGGGTGCGTAGTCGGCCAGGCGGTCAGCCAGGTCGATCGCGCTCGGGTGGGCGTACGACCAGATCGGGAAGAACGCGAGCTCCTCCGCCTGCTTGCGGGCGACTTCGGCGAGGCGCTTGCGGCCGTGGCCGGCGTTCACCACGAAGAGGCCGCTGAGCCCGTCGATGTACTTCTTGCCCCGCGAGTCCCAGATGTGGTGACCCTCACCCTTGGTGATGATCGGCACACCGGCGCCGGATTCCATCACCGACTGGCGTGCAAAGTGCATCCAGAGGTGATCCTTGGCCTTCTGCTGCATCGCTGCATTTTCGGCTTCGCTGTAAATGGTTGGTTCTGAATTACTCATTTTTATCGTGTTCCCCAGTTGTAGAGCTGTTTGTGGAGTTTGAGATAGACGAAAGTCTCGGTGGAGGAGACGCCCTCCAGATTGCGAATCTTCAGGTTGAGCAGTGTCAGCAGCTCATCATCGTCTTCGCAGACGACCTCGGCGAGGATGTCGAATGATCCGGCGGTGAGAACCACGTAGTCGACTGCCGGAATGGCAGCCAGCTTGTCGGCGAGAACGCGGGTATCGCCGGTCGCACGGATTCCGATCATTGCCTGGCGGTAGAAGCCCAGTTGCATCGGGTCCGTGACGGCGACGACCTGCATGACGCCGGCATCCGTCAACTTCTGAACTCGCTGCCTCACCGCGGCCTCGCTAAGGCCAACGGCTTTTCCGATTTCTGCATAGGAGCGGCGACCGTCAGCTTGCAACTGCTCGATGATCTTCTTCGAGACATCGTCAAGCTGCACCGGCTTGCCTGCCGGGCCACGGCCTTGTGAGTTCATGCATCGATTGTGTCAGCGAGAGTGTCCTTCAGCAAGCGATTCCGTGGTTGAAGCGCAAAAATGCTGCGAATTCCTTAGAAATGCCCGTCCTGCGGTCTCGGAGGCCACCCCGTTACAATGATCAGGACGGCGCGGTCAACTCTGCGCCACTATGTCCGGTACGCCCTGGTTTGCACAGAGAGCATTGAAATCATGAGCACGCGAGACCTGCGCCACTTCGACGGAGAATATGTCGTACGTCATGTCCTCCAGCGTCGAGGGCGATAACCGCGAATGGTTCACGGAACTCTTCGGTGCGTGCACGCCCCCGGCCAACCTGCTGACTGGACGTTTGTCATCGGTCAGGGTTTTTTTGTCGCCCTCCCGGCCTCTACCTCGGCTGCTGTTCTCGAGAAGCTGAGCGACCAGACTGACCGGCCGGTGGTGCAGCTGGAGACTCTGGTCGCCTTGCTGCCACTTGCCGGTGAGCACAAAATTGAGAGCTTCATCGTTGTTGTTCCGGGGACACCCGTTGACGATGACGGCGTTCCCGTCTCGATCGTCGTGAAAGGCGAGATCGCCGCCGAGGTCTTCTCAGTGGGCGGATCCCGTCGATTCAGCGACCAAGACATCCGGCCGTGGCTTCTGGCTGAGTTTCAAGCTGTCGTCGGTATCGACATCGTTCCCCTGAGCGCGGGAGCGTCGACAACCGTCGCCGACCGACGACAGAGCGTACCCATCGGCATCGGAACCATCTCCGGCACCTCGCTCATCTGGTCGCTGACGGATGTCCGGACCGACGATATCTCGACCCGTCGGGCCGGCGCATCCGGCGTGGAGCCGGCGGCGGCCGGCACCTGGTTCGGCCTCCGTCTTCCGGCCGGTGACGAGCGTCGCATCGATTCAGTTTTTCTCCTCGGGCGGCGCCCGCGTCAGCAGCACACCGACTCTGCGACGCGCACCGACGCTCACACCGAAAGGATCACGCTCATTCCACTCGCCTCGCCCACGTCAGCCGTATCGGCGACGCACCTTGAAATTCGTCTCGACGGTGAGAGGGTTGTCGTGACAGACCTCAACTCCACCAACGGTTCGACCCTCACTCACCCCGACGGCCGCAGAGACAAGATGCGCCCCGGAACGGCCGTGGTGGCGGTGCCCGGTACGACGGTGGACGTTGGGGACGGTAATATCATCGAGATCCTCCCCGCGAGCGAACGGTAGCGCGATGTGGCGTATGAGGCGAAGTCGGAAGGCACCACCCGTGACCCAGATCGGTCAAGGCTCACTCAGCCACACAATTGTCTTGCCCTCAGTCGAGACGACTCTCACCCTGGCCTGGGCATCGCGCACCGATACCGGGCACCGTCGCGAGGCCAACGAAGACAGCTATGTTGCGCTTCCGCCGATCTTCGCCGTCGCTGACGGAATGGGCGGGCACTCCGCCGGCGAGGTGGCAAGTGCGGCCGTCGTCACCCGGCTCGCCGAGCACGGCGGCGAAAGCATCGTCACGGCCGAAGGCATCACCGGTTCGCTGAGCCTGGCTGTCGAAGACATGGCCAAGGGGGTCGGCGTCACCGACCAGGGCACCGGCACCACCGCAACCGGCGTCGGACTCGGCATCGTGGCCGATGCTGCGGCCTGGATTGTTTTCAACATCGGTGACTCCCGGGTCTACCAACTCGTCTCCGGCGTGCTCGAACAGGTCACCGTCGACCACTCGGTGGTGCAGGAACTCGTTGATTCGGGACGCATCACCCGCGAAGAAGCTGATGTGCACCCGCAGGGCAATGTCATCACCCGTGCCGTGGGATTCCACGAGCCTCCGATCCCCGACTACCGCATCCTGCCGGTTCAGGCCGGCATGCGCCTGCTGGTCTGCTCGGACGGGCTGACGAAGGAACTCACCGCCTACGGCATCCGTCATTTTCTTCTCAGCAACCCAAACGCTGAAGACGCCGTCGAGGCGCTTGTGGCCGCAGCACTCGAGAACGGCGGTCGGGACAACGTGACTGTCGTCGTCGTCGACGTGCTCGACGTCAGCTCGGCTGCCGCGAACCCCGAGTAGCCCGACACAGTTTCGACCGGACGCCGCGCCGGGCGGTTTCGCTCACCAGTGTCGGTACGCTAGGAAGACTGCGAACCGGAGAGGAACCGCCATGACCTGTCAGATCTGTGGGGCGTCTCTGCCCGATCGTGCAATGTTCTGTGGTGAATGCGGCAGTTCGACCACCGCCACACCGCTCAGCCGCAAGCGTTCCGACCCTTCCGCGGGTGACACCACCATCATCCAGCCCTTGCCGCCGCAATCGGCAGTCTTCTCCATTCCGTATCGGATGCCGATTGATCCGGTCTCCGGACTGTCTGACGAATCAACCCGGCATCCCGAATCAGTGCCGGCGCCGCACTCGGAGCCGCTCGCTCAGCCGCTGGCCCAGCCTCTCGTTGAGACGGTGCGAGTGCCGGAAGCTGCTTCGCCGCCGCCGCAGCAGCCGGTTCCGGAGCCAGAGCCGACGCCGGCCGGGCCCGCCGCGCACTTCGTGCTGCAGTTCAGCACCGGCGAGCAGGTCGTTGTCGCGGGAACCGGTCTGCTCGGACGGCGCCCCAGCGCGCAGCCCGACGAGACGTTCGATCACTTCGTGCAGATTCACGATGTGAGCATGTCCGTCTCAAAGTCGCACCTGGAGTTCGGTCAGCACAACGGCGAATTCTGGATCAACGACCGGATGTCCGGCAACGGCACGGTGATCAGGCGCCACGACGACTCGGTGTTGCGATGCGAACCCGGACGGCGCTACCTCGTCGCACGCGGCTCCCGCGTGGAGATCGGCGACCAGTTCTTCGTCCTGGGCTGAGCTTCGCGGGCAGCCGATTCGGCTTCCTCCCCATCATCGCCGTAGACACGTTCTTCCACCGAGCGGCCCACCGGCCGGCGCGGCATCCGAGCACCTGATGTTCTGGTCGGGTGACCCGCTCCCTTCCTCCACTGCGACTGCCGGCTGTTCCGGCTGAGCCGCCACCCGCCGGATTTCCACTGATCGCCAGCGTCGCCCCGCTCTTCGCTGCAGCGGTGATCTGGGGCCTCACCGGCTCGGTGTTCGCTCTCGTCTTCGCCGGGCTGAGCCCCGTGATGGCGGTGGCAAGTCTGTGTGACGGGCGTCGCACCCGTCGGCGTGCCCGGCGTCGGGGAGCTGTCGAATACGACGCGGCCGTCACAAACCTCCGGGCTCTTGCCGATGAACAGCAGAAGCTGCTCCGCAGCGACCGCTGGGAGCACACGCCGTCGGCGGCCCGCGTCCTCGCGACACACGACCACGCGGCGTATTGGCCGTCGGACGGCGTGACGGAAGTCAGTCTTGGAAGCGGCTCGATTGACGGTGGCCCCCACCTTGACGGCGTGGAGTCCACGCCGGCGCATCAGGCGCTCTCGCTCGAAATCGCCACCCTCACCGAGGCGCCGATCGTCGTCGACGCGATGCACGGAATCGGAGTTGTCGGCTCCCTCCCTCTCGCGCGGGCTCTGGCCCGCGCGCTTGTCATCCAATTGAGCGCTGTGCTGCCGCCGACACGCTGCGGCCTGACTGTCCCCGCCGAAGGCTGGGACTGGGCGACCGAGTTGCCCCACGCTGAATCGCCCCGCGCCGAGCGCGAGTTGGTTATCTGGGAGCAGGGCGAACCGCTCGGCGAACCGACGGTCCGCGCCTCCGGCGAGCGGATGCTACTCGCCGTGGCGACCGGCATCACCGCGCTCCCGCCCGGGTGCGAAACCATCGTGCACGTGCACGGGCCCGACCGCGCAGAAATCATGCGCTCGGCCGCACAGCCGCGCGGACTGCTCTTTCGGCCTGAACTCGTCGCCACGACCGAGGCCGGCCGGTTCGCGGCGGGGCTTCAGCAGCGCGCGCGGGCGTCGGGTCTCCTCCCCGCCCGCAGCACTCTGCCGGGCAGAGTCGAGTTCGGACTGCTCGATCAGCAATCGGGGGCAGCACAGCCGCACGGACTGGCGTGCACAATCGGCCACAGCGCGCAGGGGGCGACCTCGCTCGATCTCGTACGGAATGGACCGCATGCCGTCGTCGGCGGCACGACCGGGAGCGGCAAAAGTGAACTCTTGGTGACCTGGGTCCTGGCCATGGCGGCCACCCGCACCGTGAGCGAAGTGAACTTCCTTCTCGTGGATTTCAAAGGAGGCGCCGCGTTCAGCCCCTTGGCCGCCCTGCCGCACTGCGTCGGATTGGTCACCGATCTCGAGGCGGGGGAGGCGGCGCGGGCACTGGCGAGCCTGACCGCCGAGCTCCGCCAGCGGGAACGCATTCTGCGTGACGCCGAGGCCCGCGACATCGACGACGTTCGGGCGCCGACGATGCCCCGGCTCGTGATCGTGGTCGACGAGTTCGCCACCATGCTCGATGCCTTTCCCGCGCTTCACGCACTCTTCGTCGACATCGCTGCCCGGGGGCGCTCCCTCGGCGTGCATCTGATCCTCTGCACCCAGCGGCCGGCGGGTGTGGTGCGCGACGCGCTGCTCGCCAACTGCAGCCTGCGCATCTCGCTGAGAGTAAACAATCCGGCCGACAGCCTGGCCCTTCTCGGCACGGATGCGGCGGCCGGGTTGTCGCCGGTTTCTCCCGGACGCGCGTATGTCGACACGGGCGACGGGGCCGCGGTGCTCCTACAGGTTGCCGCTGCGAGTCAGAGCGACATCGCTGCAATTGTTGTTTCCCAGAGCGTCGGCATTCCGAGCAGGCGACCATGGCTCGAACCGCTTCCGACGCAGCTGACGCCGGAGTTGTTGACTGAGCTGATCGGAACCGAATCCGACATCGCGGCGACGTCGGTCGCGGCAATCTCCGCCGCACCGACTTCAGCCGCTCCGTCCGTCATCCTTGGACTGCTGGACGAGCCCGACCGCCAGCGCTATCGGGTCGCGCGGTACAGCCCCGCCGTCGACGGACATGTACTGGTGGTGGGCGCGTCAGGCTCCGGGAAGACCACGGCCCTCGCGTTGATCGAGCGCGAGGCCGTGGCCGCCGGGCTCGCCGTCGAGCGCGCCGGCGCCGACGTTGAGCGTGCCTGGGATCTTCTCGAACGCGCGCATCAGCGGTCCAGCGCCGGTCTCGGCGACCAGGCGGCGCACGGCGACATTGAGGGAACTGCACCCGGGCGCACGCGGTTGGTGCTCCTGCTCCTCGACGATTTTGACTCGGTTCTGGCGCGCTGGGAGCCCGAACATCGGCTCGCCGCACTCGACATGCTGGCCGCAGTGCTGCGGGATGGCGCCGCGGCCGGCATCACCTGCGTTGTGTCGGTCCAACGGGTGGCCAACGGGCTCCAACTCATGCCGACACTGTGCCAGAACCGGTTGCTTCTCCGAGCGACAAGCCGCGAGGACTATCTGTCGGTCGGCGGCCCCGCCGAGCGGTTTGACCCGAACCTGCCTCCGGGTGGCGGAGTCTGGGACCAGAGGCGGATCCAACTCCTCACCGCGACAGAATGTGACGAGCGACAGTCGGAGGCAGTGCCGCACTCCGATGCCCTCCCACTCGTTCCCACCACAACACTGCAGCTCACCACAGCACTGCCGCGCAACCTCATCGTGGTGGCCGGTGCACCCGCCCGGTCTGCCGAACGATTTCGCCGGTCGGCGCTCGCCGATGTCGTCGTCGAGCTCGGCGGAAGCGGCGCTGCATCCGACCATCTCGAGATCAGCCGGTCGGCGACGAGCACGGTGTTCGTCGGCGATGCCGACGCCTGGCAGGGGGAGTGGGCGCTGCTCCAATCGCTCCGGCCCCGGTCGACAATGGTGTTCGACGGCTGCGGACTGACCGATTTTCGACAGATCAGTCGGCGTCGTCAACTTCCGCCGCCGCTCGCCCCCGCGCGGGAGCGTGTCTGGGTGGTGGGCCCCGACGGACACGTGCGACGGGCATCGCTCACTGCGCTGATCGGCCGGTAGCACCCAGCCGTCACCGCCTTGCTCGACGGCGGACTAGGCGAGAATCACCGAAAGTTCGGTGTTCGCGACGCCGTTCGCCACAGCGACAGCGGCATTCGTCACCAATCCACCGAAGGTGTTGAGGCCCAACGCCAAAGCCGCATCGGCCCGCAGCGCGTCTTTCCAGCCCCGGTTTGCCAGCGCTCTGACATAGGGCAGCGTCGCATTCGTCAACGCGTAGGTCGAGGTGTGAGGCACCGCCCCCGGCATATTCGCGACGCAATAGAACAGCGATTGGTGCACCGTGAAGGTGGGGTCGGCGTGAGTGGTGGGATGCGAGTCGGCGAAGCATCCGCCCTGATCAACGGCGATGTCGACCAGAACGCTGCCGGGCCGCATCCGTGAGACGAGTTCGTTGCTGACCAGTTTGGGCGCCTTCGCGCCGGGAATCAGCACGGAGCCGATGACCATGTCCGATTCGACGACGGCCTTGTCGATCTCGAAACTGTTCGACGCGATTGTCTTGACCCGGCCGAAGTTCAGGGCGTCGAGCTCGCGGAGCCGGAACAGATTGGTGTCGAGTACTGTCACCTCGGCGCCGAGCCCGAGGGCAACCTGCATCGCCGCGGTTCCGGCGACGCCGCCCCCGAGCACGGTGATCTTGGCCGGATGGGTGCCGGGAACCCCCGGAACCAACAGGCCGGGACCCCCATTCGGCTTGAGCATCACGTTCGCGCCGACAATCGGCGCAAGCCGGCCGGCGACCTCGCTCATCGGAGCGAGCAAGGGGAGGGCCCGCGAGGGAAGCTGCACGGTTTCATAGGCGATCGCCGTGACTCCGCTGGCGAGCAGAGCCGCCGTGAGCTCGGGTTCTGCAGCGAGATGCAGGTAGGTGAAGAGCACCAGATCGGGGCGAAAATAGCCGTACTCGGCGGCGACGGGCTCTTTGACTTTGAGGAGCAGGTCGGCTGCCGCCCAGGTAGCTTCCGCGTCGGGCAGGATCGTGGCACCGGCCGCCTCGTAGCTTGCATCGGTGATAGAGGAGCCGAGGCCGGCCCCGGTCTCAATGACGACTTCGTGTCCGTTGGAAACAAGTTCGTGCACCCCCGCCGGGGTGATCGCAACACGAAACTCGTTGTTCTTGATTTCGGACGGGATCGCGATCTTCATTTCAATCCTTCGGCTCTGGAACGACACTGTTCAGTACTCTGCCTGGTGATGAAAGCAGCCTACGCCGGGCTTCGCGTGATTTCGAATGTAATTTTCTGTCCGGATGCCGATTTCGCGATTTCTGGCGGCGGAAGTTAACGATTTGGTCGTTTTTCTGTGATCTGAAGCCTTCACTGTGCCAGGATCAGTCCACTCGCAAAGAAGCGAGAGAGTCGTTCGTCCGCGTCGTCATCCCGAGGAGAGCAGTCCATGAGCCCGAAACCGTTGCCCGCGGATCCGATGATCGCCCAGCTTGTGCGCATGGCGCAGAGCTCACAGATGGGGCGACGCACGCTTCTCGCCGGGGCCGGCGCAGGCGCGGCAGCACTGGCGCTCGCCGCCTGTTCGACCGGAACTCCCTCGGCCAAGCCCACCGCTGCAGTCGACAAGTCCGCATCTGACAAGACACTGCGTTGGGACAACTGGGCGCTTTACATCGACATCGACGATGCAGGCAACTACCCGACGCTCGACGCCTTCGCCAAAGAAACCGGCATCAAGGTCGCCTACACCGAAGCCGTCGATGACAACAACACCTACTACGGCAAGGTCAAGGATCAGCTCGCGCTCGGCCAGGACATCGGTGCAGACGCCGTGTGTCTGACCGACTGGATGGTCGGCCGGATGATCCGGATGGGTTACACGCAGGAGCTGGACCACGCAAACATCCCCAACCTCGCCAATCTCACGCCGGCACTCGTCGACGTCGGCTTTGACCCTGGCCGCAAGATGTCGGTGCCGTGGCAGGGCGGGTTCGCCGGGATCTGCTGGAACAAAGAGAAGCTTCCGGACGGCGTGCACTCGGTCGAAGAACTGTGGGCCCCCGATCTCAAGGGGCGTGTCGGCACTCTCTCCGAGATGCGCGACACGATGGGCGTGCTCATGCAGTCCAACGGAGTCGACATTGCGGGCAAATGGGGCGACGACGAGTACAACACCGCGATCGATCTTCTGCAGAAGCAGGTCACCGACGGTCAGATTCGTAACATCAAGGGCAACTCCTACAAAGAAGACCTCGTCAACGGCGACACCCTGGCCGCAATTGTCTGGTCGGGCGACATCACCCAGTTGAACGCCGAGAACGGTGACAAGTGGGAGTTCATCATTCCCGATACCGGCGGCACGCTCTGGAACGACAACTTCCTGGTTCCAATCGGATCCCCGCGCAAGGCAAACGTCGAGGCCCTGATCAACTACTACTACGAGCCAGAGGTGGCGGCCGAGGTTGCGGCGTACGTGAACTACATCACGCCGGTCGTCGGAGCCAAGGAAGCAGCAATGGCCATCGACCCCGAGTTGGCGAACAACCAGCTCATCTTCCCCGACGAGGCCACGCTGTCCAACGCGCACGTCTTCCGCAACCTCAGTCCGGCCGAGGAGCAGAAGTATGACGCTGCGTTCCAGCAGATCCTGCTTGGGGCCTGAGCGGTGGCCAGTGGCACATTTGCCGAAAGCGGCGCGGACCTCGAACTCGTCGGAATCCAGAAGCGGTTCCCCGGTTTCACCGCCATCGAGCACCTTGACCTGACGATTCCGGCCGGATCGTTCTTCGCGCTGCTCGGCCCCTCCGGCTGCGGCAAGACGACGACGCTGCGCTTGGTCGCCGGTCTCGAAGACCCCAGCAATGGGCGCATCCTGATCGGTGGCAAGGATGTCACGGGACAGAAGCCATACCAGCGCCCGGTGAACACGGTGTTCCAAAGCTACGCACTCTTCCCGCACATGACCGTGCTCGAGAACGTGGCGTTCGGGTTGCGTCGACGCAAGATCGGTGACCCGATCGCCAAGGCTCACGAGGCGTTGCGTCTGGTCGAGCTCGACCATCTCGCCAGTCGCAAGCCCATTCAGCTGTCCGGTGGGCAACAGCAGCGGGTGGCGCTCGCCCGCGCGCTGGTCAACCGTCCGGCGCTGTTGCTGCTCGACGAGCCGCTCGGCGCCCTCGACCTCAAGCTGCGTCGTCAGATGCAGCTTGAATTGAAGACCATTCAAGAAGAGGTCGGTCTCACCTTCCTGCATGTGACCCACGATCAGGAGGAGGCCATGACCATGGCCGACACCGTCGCGGTCATGAACAAGGGCAAGATCGAACAGATGGGCGCCCCCGAGCAGCTCTACGAGCTTCCGAAGACCACATTTGTGGCCAACTTCCTCGGCCAGTCGAACTTGTTCGTGGGCCCGGTTGTCGGGAACACGAGCACGTCGATCGCGGTCGATGTCGCAGGAACACGCGTCGTGGTTCCGACGAAACGGGCCCACCGTCACGCCGGGGAGATCACCGTCGGTGTGCGTCCGGAGAAGCTCAGCCTGCACACCGAGGATCCGGCCGTCGATTCGGGTCGTAACTTGCTCGGACCCGGACGGGTCGTCGACGTGTCCTTCAGCGGAGTGAGCACCCAGTACCTCGTCGAGGTGGCCGGGGTCGGCTCCGTGATCGTCTTTGCGCAGAACATGGCATTCGGCCCTGTCGCTCACGAGGGTGCCGAGGTCTGGGTCAGCTGGAACATCGACCACGGATTCGGTCTCGACGACGATCCCGTCGAGACGGTGCGGTTCGAGCCCGACACCGACACTAAGAGCATCGCGGCGGAGAGTCGTGACGCGCTGCGCACGGAGTTGGAAGAGGTCTAGGGGTGGCCTTCGCGGCATTTACCACCAACGCGGGGCCCGTTGAACCGGCGCAGCGGCGCAAGAGTCCGATCGCGCTCTTTCTGCTTCTTCCCGGCATCCTGTACCTGATCCTGTTCTTTCTCACCCCGCTCGTGTCGTTGCTGCTGACCTCGCTCCAGACGCCAACGGTCAACGGCGACGTCGGACAGTTCAGCTACGCGTTCCAGTGGGAGAACTACGTTCAGGTCATCACCGCCTACTGGCCGCACATTCTGCGTTCGTTCGGCTACGCCCTGGCTGCAACGGTGTTCGCGCTGGCGTTCAGCTACCCGTTGGCCTATTTCATCGGGGTCAAGGCGCGCAAATGGCCGCTACTGCAAAGCCTGATGCTCGTGATGGTCATCGCGCCGTTCTTCATCAGCTTTCTGCTGCGCACCCTGGCCTGGAAGCAACTGCTCTCCGATGAGTCGTTCGTGATCACCTCGCTGAAGGCGCTGTCGCTGATGGCACCGGATGCTCACTTCACCGGCACGCCCGCCGCGGTTATCTTCGGTCTCACCTACAACTTCATCCCGTTCATGACGCTGCCGCTGTACTCGACACTCGAACGCCTCGACGTGCGTTACCTCGAAGCGGGCAATGACCTCTACGCGAGCCCGTTCCAGGTCTTCCGCAAGATCACAATCCCGTTGTCGATGCCGGGAATCGTCGCCGGAACCCTGCTCACCTTCATCCCCGCTGCGGGCGACTACATCAACGCCAGCCGAGACTTCCTGGGTGGTCCCGACACGCAAATGGTCGGAAACGTGATTGAAGCCAACTTCCTGGTGCTGCTGAATTATCCGGCAGCCGCGGCGCTGTCGATCATCCTGATGAGCGTCATCCTCGTCATTGTCACGATCTATGTGAAGCGGGCCGGCACGGAGGAACTCCTGTGAAATTTTCCCTGGGCAAATGGTTGCTGCCGATCTACTCGGCGCTCGCCCTCATTTTCTTGATGGTGCCGATCGTCTACACCTTCATTTTCTCGTTCAACGATTCGCTGAAGTCGAACATCGCCTGGCGCGGGTTCACCCTCGACAAGTGGCTGAACGTGTGCGCGGTGCAGAACGGAGCTGTCTGCCAGGCGTTTGGAAACAGCCTGATCATCGGCGCGATTGCGACCGTGTTCGCCACGGTGCTGGGCACGATGATTGCGATCGCGATTGTGCGTTACCGGTTCAAGTTCCGCTCGCAGACGAGCCTGCTGCTCTTTCTGCCGATGGCTACCCCTGAGGTTGTACTCGGTGCCGGTCTTGCCGCTCAGTTCTTGGCGGTCGGAGTGCCGAAGTCGATGCTGACGATCATCCTTGCTCACACGATGTTCTGCATCAGCTTCGTCGTGGTGACGGTCAAGGCGCGCGTCTCGAGTCTCGACCCGGCCCTCGAAGAAGCCGGACGCGACCTCTACGGGTCGCCGACGCAGGTATTCATGCGGGTCACCTTCCCGCTGCTGCTGCCCGGCATCCTCTCCGCGGCCCTGCTGGCGTTCGCGTTGAGCTTCGACGACTTCATCATCACGAACTTCAACTCCGGTTCGGTGACGACGTTCCCGAAGTACATCTACATCTCGGCGGCTCGAGGAATCCCGGCCGAGGCCAATGTGATCGCATCCGCGGTGTTCATTTTCGCCCTGGTGATTGTGATTACGACGCAGGTGTCGGCCTCCGCACGTGCAAAGCGGCTGGCGCGGCAGAGCTAGAGGGTTGGGCCCCCGGTACCACAGCTGATCAGCGTTCCCGCGGGGAGTCGAGACGGCTGCAGGGCAGGTCGACTTTCCACTCGGATGCGGGGGCGCCCGCGAGGGCGATGACGTGCGTCGGCCGCTCTGTCCGGCAGGTTTCCCGCGCCGCAGCCACCTGCGGCTGCCAGAGTGGCCCGTGGTCGCGCCGAGTCGAGCTGGGGCTGAACTGCACGAGCATCAGCGCGAGCAGTGTGACCAGGACCGCCCAGGAGACGGTCCGGCGCAATCGCCGTCGTGTCGTGGGCGTGTCGTTCCGGCGGCGGTGTCGGCCGGCGGCAACGGCGACCGGAACCAGGGCGAGCAGAAACATCGATGGAACGACACCGTACCGGGCCAACCAGGGGTCGGCGCGGTCGAGCAGCGCGAGAGAGGCGTAGTCGTAGAACGTGCCGGGGCTCACTTCGACGGCCGTGGCGTACAGCACGACGCTGCCCACAAGCAGTGTGGCGATGGTCATTCGCTGTACGGCGGTTCCTCTCCACCAGCCCCAGGCCGCCGCGGCGAGAAAAGGCAGAAGGAGCGCGACCCCGGCGAGCGAACCGAAGCCGGCGAGCATCCGGCCGATCGCCGGCGCAGTCGAGATCCAGAGTGTCATGACCGAATTGATCAGATACCCGTCCACAAGTGAGGCGAGCCCGACGGGACTGCCTTGAGATGGTCCGCGAGGCGAAATCAGCGTCGTGACAATCTGGGTTGCGAGTCCGAGCAGATAGAGGCCGCGCACGGGAAGCCGGACTGGGTCACGCCACTTCCAGAGCACGAGCGGCAGAAACAGCACCATCTGTATCTCGGTGAGGGTGGCAAGAATCAGGACGAATCCGAGCAGCCATGCGCCGAGGCGGCTGCGTGGACGATGGAGGAGCGCCCACGGGGTGAGCCACAGAAAATACCAGTGAAGGTTCGCGGTGTTACCGAGTACCTCGTGCGGCGCCAACGGCACGAGCACCGTAATCGAGGCCAGCGCGACCCGTGCCGGCAGCCACGGAACGCTGTCTCTGGCGCAAAAGAAGATCAGGGCGGCCACGCAACCGACGACGAGACACGACGCGCCAGCCATGACCATAGCCCAGGCGTTGACGGGCGCGAAATACTCAGTGAGCCCGGCAATGATTCGGGGAACGGTGTGCAGATAGCCGGCATAGGGCTTGAACAAGGCTTGAATGGGGCCATCGCGCACGGCATCGCCGAGAAAGTCGCGCGCGTCTTCAGCCCACAGGGTGTCGTGGGTCGCAGCGGGCAGCCGCAGCCAGGCAGCGAGCGACCCGGCAATCAGGATTGCGACAGCGGCGACGCCCGACCACACTCCGGTTCGGGTCGCCGGCCGCACATCAACTGCTTCGGGTCATCTCGCCGGTGGCCAGGCGGGTTGCCCGTAGAAAAGCGGCAAGTGCGGCGGCGTTGTAGTTGCGGGTGTCCAGGGAGCTTGCCACGACAG
The DNA here is from genome assembly GCF_056395445.1 of Leifsonia sp. 10L418. Classification (NCBI taxonomy): domain Bacteria; kingdom Bacillati; phylum Actinomycetota; class Actinomycetes; order Micrococcales; family Microbacteriaceae; genus Leifsonia; species Leifsonia sp. 10L418. Next base: position 226,324 of record NZ_JBFTJN010000005.1, read on the forward strand.
AACCCGACATGAAGTCGAGCATTCCCTGAGCCAGAGCGTCATCGTCCTGCGCAACGATGTGCAGATCGTTGTTCGGCAGGGCGTCGTGCACCGAGTGGAAGTCGACGGTGACGATCGGCAGTCCGAGCGTTGCCGCCTCAAGGATGACCATCGGTTGCCCTTCATAGTCGCTGGAGAGCACGAAACAGTCGCTTGCCGCCAGGATCGGGAACGGATTTGCGAAGGGGCCAACGACGAATGCAACACCGAGCAAACCGAGGCTGCGGATGAGCTGGTCAAGCTCAGCCCGGAGTGGCCCGTACCCGACGAGGGTTAGCCGGGCGTTCGGCATCCGCGCGCAGACCTGCGCGAAGGCGCGCAGGAGCCTCGCTTGATTCTTCTCCGGGGAGAATCGCCCGACGGTGACGAACCAGACGGTGTCGTCGTCGGCGAGGAGCTGCGTCACCCACTCGCGTTCACTCGGGTTCTCGCGGTCACTGCTGCTCGTGAGTTGATTGCCGGGTTCACCGCCCTGCACGCGGACGAGCTCGCGCCGGTGTTCGTCGAAAGACCGAAGATCGGCCGATGCCGATGTGGTGACGTGGAGCGCATCGATCAGATTCGGCGCAGTGACGTACTGCTCTGGTCGCGCGGAACAGTAGGAGGAGAGCGCCCGGCGATTGAGCTCGGTGAGTTGCGGCGAGACTGAAACGAGCCGGTCGAACTCGGGATAGAGGGCAAAGACCTCCGGCAGCGTGCGTCTCATACGTTCTCTGCCATTCACCGTCCGGTGCACTTCTGTGGCCATGTCATTGTGCAGCCAGATCGAGCGAACGGCGGGAGGGGAATGCAGCAGCACTGTCGACCAGAACGGTCCATAGCCGCTGTAATCGATGACTGCATCGAAGCGCACATCGCCAAAACAGCGGGTCCACTCGTCGTCCCAGAGCTCTGATTGGGCAGCATCCGTGCGATGGATATCGGCATCGCCGAACCGCGAGGCGAGTTTGCGTCGAAGATGAGTGAACTTGCTGCCGTTCATCCCTCCGACGCGCATGAACTGACGAACGGCGGGATTGATCCGTGCCTGGTTGACCAGTTGGGCGGCCCCGCGCGGATAAGCGAATAGAACGGAGACATCGAACGCGGTGTGATCGATCGAGTTCAGCAGGTTGATCGCCGCAGCGGTGATGCCGTTGGGCAGCATGCCGCCGATGAAGAGAAGGACGCTCGGCCGTGAGTCTCGAGCGCTCGGCCGCACCCGATAGCCGGAGCGCTGGCCGCGGAAGACCACGTCGACGACCCGACGAGAGCTCGTACCGGCTTCATGCGGGGTGAGGAGGGCGCGCCATCTCGTCGCCTTGGTCGTAGATGCCACAGACTCTGGTGCATCGGCCGGAGCGAGGATCGCCGCCGCAGCCTCAGCCGGCGACGCGCAGACCGGCCCTGGCCATTCCTCAGGCGGAAAGTAGAGGCCGCGGGTGCGCGTGTAATCGTCAAGATCGGGCGCGAGAAACACGATGGGGCGCTCGAGGGCGAGGTAGTCAATGAATATCGACGAATAGTCGGTGATCAGAATTGAGCTGAGCCCGAGCACGACGTTGCTCGGAATCTCATTCGACACCAGGACGCGTCGCAGCTGCGCGTCGTGCGTGGCGAAGCGGTGCACGATCTGGTGAGTTTTCAGCAGCACGATGTACCGGTCGCCGAGAAGCACTTGCATCTCCCTGACCGCTTCGACGAGATCACGCACGTCGTCGTCGGGCCGCGCGAATGAATCGCCCTTCCACGTCGGAGCGTAGAGAACGATCGCCCGGTCGCCGAGTTCGACTCCGCTTGCGGCCAGCTGCTCGCGACCGCGCGTCTGTTGCTCTGGGGTCAGCAACTGGCGGTCGATCCGGGGGTAGCCCTCCTCCACGATCAGCCCCTGATAGAGATCATTCAGTCTGTATGCCTTCTCATACATCTGTTCGGCCATGAACGAGTTTGCGGCGAGCAGAAAGTCGGCTGCGACGAAGTTTCGAAGAGTGTTGGCGGCCTCGACGGCGCCGCCCGGCATGTCGTAACCCATCTGCTTGAGGGGGGTCCCATGCCAGGTGTTCAGATAGGTCTGGCCGGTTCGTTTGCTGAATTCGGCGGGGAACGTCGCATTGTTGATCAGATAGCCGCTGGTGGCCAATGCTCGAAAATAGGCGGCTGAGCGATAGCGCACGAACCGAACCCGTGGGTGCGCGGCGAATTCGGCCACGATCCCCGGATGCGAACGGGGGGAGTCAAGAACCCAAATGTGCAGGAGATCGGCCTGATCCGGCGCGGTGAGCAGCTCCCGGAACAGTGCTTCCGGATTGCACAGCATCCCGTTGCCGGCGAACGACTCGTAGAGCACGGTGCGTGCATGCACGGGGCGGCGGCGCCAGAACGCGTGTCGCTCCGCCTCGACCGCCCTGACGAGCTGACGAACGCGCTGCCGAAGCTGCTTCAGGAGCCGTGCCATTCAGATTCCTTCCGACGGATTCGCGCGGTCTGGGCGGCTCAAAATGTCGAGACGGCGACCTCACAGCGCTGACCACGATTCATGTGCGGGCCAACCTACACCCGACACTTTCGCCAGAACCTGGGGAATTCATGGATGCCCTGAGGTCGCCGTGATGTGATGAGCGAGTGGAGACCTCCGACAATGTGAGCCGATCGGCGAGCGATCGCCGACTTGAGCTTGTCTATCGGATCGGAATCGTCCTCAAAGGGTTCGATGGTCTGGTGGAGGTGCTCGCCGGGTTGCTGCTCTGGTTCGCTCCGGAGATTCTGCGCACTCTCCTCGCTCCGTGGGAGCAGATCGACAGCGACGATCGCACGTTCCGTCTCTTCGTGGCCCAGGTCGCCGGACGGCTCGATACCGACCTCGCGCACGGGCCGTCGGCCTTTGTCATCTTCTTTCTCCTCTCGCATGGAATCGTCAAGCTCGCGCTCGTTTACTGCCTGCTCAAGGAGTATCGGTGGGTCTACCCGTATGCGTTGGGTGTGCTCGGACTCTTTGCGCTTATCCAGCTCATCGCGGTGGTGCGCTCGCCGAGCATGGGCAGCGCAGTGCTGATGGCACTTGATCTCATGATTATTTGGCTTGTGTGGCGGGAGTGGGTGGTACTTCGCCGTCGGGCCGCGAGTACAGCGTGATCACGCTGCGATGCGTGCGAAACGTCTCAGTCGCGGTGAAGCCGAGCGCGGTGAGCGCGCCGACCCCGTAGGAGCTGCTTTGCCCGGGGGCGGAATAGTCGATCAGCCAGACCCGATCCGACCCGGCGAGTTTGCCCAGCGAAATCGCCGTGTCGATCGGATAGGCACGGTCGTACCAGGTGTTGTTGTCCGCGGCCGGGATCTCCAACGCGACGTCGCGCAGGCCGACGAAACCGGCGGGGTAGGTGTGCAGGGCTAGTCGGGGACGTCGGGAAGGACGTTCGCTCTCGTCGAAGACAACGGCGTCGCCGGCGATCGCGTGCTTCTGCATTACGGCGCTGACGGCAGCCCAATCACTGTCGTTTTTTGCGTAGGGTCCCCGCTGCCCGAGATAGATCGGCAGGGCGAGCGCGACGATCAGGACGGTGCCCACGATGATGCGCCAGCGTCGGTTGCGCGCAATCCAGACGAGTCCTGACGCCATCAGCAGGGCTGCGGCCGGTGCGCTGTACGAGCTGTAGCGCCCAGTGAAACCGGCAAAGACCAGTTGCATCAGTACGAGGATCGTCGTCGGGATGAAGAGCCAGCAGGCCGCGACATACTCCAGGCTGGGAAGCGTGGCTGTGGCGCGCGAGGTAGCGCTCACCTCGCGCGCTCTCCTCGTTACCCAGGCCTGCCGCATCCGTAGCCCGAGGGCCACCCCGATCAGAATCCACGCGACGACGGCGAACCAGACCGAGCCGAACCACAGGCCGACGGTCAGCGTGCTGAAGCTGGATTCCGAATCCGCGCCGAGGTAGGAGATCTGTGCGCGTTCACGATAGGCAAGCACGAAGATCGGGCTCGCTGCCAGCAGGGCGCAAAGGGTTGTCACCAGCCACGATCGAAGGATCGGTCGCGGAGGATGCGCCCGAACAATAATCACAGCGTGCACCAGCGCGAGAAGGGCCAGATAGAGAAAGACGTACGTGCCGAGCGCGAGCAGGAGCCCATAGCCGAGCCAGAGCAGCAGCGGCGGATGCTGCCGCCGCAAGGCCCCGATCAGCAATAGCGTCAGCCAAGCGGCAATCGCCGCGCTGAACGCGAAGGAGCGTGCTTCCTCGCCCATGTAGGTGACCCGGGGGAGCACACAGCAGATGACGCCGGCGGTGACGGCCACGGTGCGGGTGCTGAGTCTGTCGGCGATTAGCACCACGGCGATGACGGCCATGCCGACGGCGACCGCGCTCGGGAACCGAATCGAGAAAGGTGACGGCCCGAAGATCTCAATCCAGAAGTGCAGACCGAAGTAGTAAGCGCCGTGTACCGCGTCGACGTGGCCGAGCATGCTGAACAGGCTGGGAAAAGGGCGGGTCGCAGCCATCAGGCTCGCCGCTTCGTCGCCCCAGAGCGAGGGAATCCAGGAACCGATCAGGGCGACGATGGTTGCGCAAAGTCCAAGCGCGAGCGCAAGAATTTCGATGCGTGGACCACGGGCTGTGCGATCGGATTCCATCGTTCCTCGTTTCCGAGGCGATGGTAGCGGGGTTAGATGTAGCTTGCTCGTATCTCGCCGACCGGATGTCCGGCCGCCAACACGTCAAGGTGAAGCTCTGCACGCACCGCGTCGACGGCAGCGGCATCGAGGGCCCCGGCATCCACCAACAGTCTCAGCGCGACGATTGGACCGACACGCAAGTTGCCGTCCAGCGTCTTGAGCGCGACAGTGGTTCCATCCGGAGCCGAGACCACCATGATTCCCTCAGCACCGAACTTCGCGAAGAGGCCCAGGCGTTCGATTAGCACGGTGTCGGCCTGGCCCGGACCGGCGACGACCCAGCCGTTGTCGCGAACGGCTTCGGCGAGGAAGCCCGCTTCACGGTAGATCGCGAACGGCGAGTTCGACCGGGAGGTGGCGATGCGGGCGATGCCACGAGCCAAGCCGGTCAGGGTGAGGGCGTGAACCGGGGCGCCGCATCCGTCGATGCCCGACGTGGCCGGGCGCTCACCGGTGAAGCGCTCGACGACGTCGAGGATGCGCTTCTGCAGCGGATGCGTGGGGGCGAGGTAGCCCTCGAGCGGCCAATCGTTCTGCACGCAGGCGACGAGCATCGCAGCGTGCTTGCCGGAGCAGGTCATGTAGACGGGAGCCTTCGTCGCGCCGAGGCGCACCAGGGCATCGCGCGCGGCCTGGTCTTCCGGCCAGGAAGCGGGGCAGCCGAGTGCTGACTCGTCGATTCCGGCGCGGGCGAGCAGCCCCCGCACGAGATCGACGTGCCTGGTGGTTCCGCTGTGGCTGGCGGTGGCGACCGCAGCATCGGTGCCACGCAGGGCAACGCCGCTGGCCATCACTGCGACAGCCTGGAACGGTTTCATTGCAGAGCGCGGAAAGACCAGAGCCGTCGCGTCTCCGAGTGTGCGCAGCACTTCGCCGTCGCCATTCAAGACGACAGCGGAGCCCGCATGACGTGATTCAACAAAGCCGCTGCGCTCGACGACGGCAAGCTCGACGGCATCGGTCACGGTGAAAGTCTGCACCTGGTGTTCCCCCGCGCCGATTAGAGTGCGGCGATGGCGTGGTCGATGACCGTGAGTGCGTCAGCAATCAAGGCATCGGTGACGGCCAGGCTCGGCAGGAATCGCAGAACGTTGCCGTAGGTGCCGGCAGTGAGCAACAGCACGCCGTGCTGCGCGGCGAAGGCGGCGATCGACGAGACAGCGGCGGCGTTCGGCAGCTTGGTGGTGTCGCCGGTGCCAGGCTGAACGAGCTCGATGGCGATCATCGCGCCCTTGCCACGGATGTCGCCGATGATGTCGTACTTGCTCTTCAACTTCGTCAGACCGGCGAGCAGCGCCTTCTCGATGCGGGCGCCCTCGGCCAGCAGGTCGTTGCGCTCGATCGACTCGAAGACGGCAATCGCTGCGGCGCAGGCAACAGGGTTGCCGCCGAAGGTTCCGCCGAGTCCGCCGGGCTGTGAAGCATCCATGATCTCGGCGCGACCGGTGACAGCGGCTAGCGGCAGGCCGCCGGCGATGCCCTTTGCGGTCAGAACGAGGTCGGGAACCCAGCCGAAGTGCTCGCTGGCGTAGTAGGCGCCGGTGCGGGCCATGCCGCTCTGGATCTCGTCGGCGATCATCACGACGCCGTTCGCGGTGCACCATTCCTGCAGGAGAGGGAGGTAGCCGTCGGCGGGAACCATGAAGCCGCCCTCACCCTGGATGGGCTCGACAACGAGGCAAGCCAGGTCGCTGGCGCCGATGACCTTCTCGAGGTAGGTGATGGTGCGTACTGCGGCATCCGCCCCGCTCAAACCATCGTGATAGGGGTACGAGCTCGGTGCGTGGTAGACGTCGCTGGCGAGCGGGCCGAATCCGGTGGCATAGGGCATCGCCTTGTAATTCATGGCCATCGTCAGCACGGTGCGGCCGTGATACGCGTGATCGAGCACGGCAACGGCGCGGCGGCCGGTGTACTTGCGGGCGATCTTGACGCCGTTCTCAACGGCTTCGGCGCCGGAGTTGATCAACACTGACTTCTTCTTGAAGTCACCGGGGGTGTGCGCGGCGAGCAACTCGGCGACGCGGATGTACTCCTCGTAGGGAGTGATGGTGAAGAGCGTGTGGATGAACTCCTGCACCTGGTTCGTGGCTGCTTCGACCACGTTTGCCTCGGTGTGGCCGACGGTGGTCACACCGATGCCGGCGCCCAGGTCAATGAAGTGGTTGTCGTCGAGGTCGACGAGGATCGCGCCGTTCGCCTTCTTGATGTAGACGGGGAGCGTCGACGAGACGCCCGTCGAGACGCTTTCCAAGCGACGTTTGTGCATCTCCACCGACTTCGGGCCGGGGATCGCGGTGAGGACCCTTCGTTCCTGCGGCACCGTATACGCGGCGGCGGACGGGCTGGCGGGGGCGGAGGCGAAGGTGTCAGTCATGATGGTTGAGTTTACCAACCCGGAGTCGGATGCCCGGGGTGATCCTGCGACAATTACCTGCACGGCTTGAGTCGCCGTGAGAACTGAGGAGACGCAATGGCCGGGGTGCTGAATGGGGTGCACAACTACGAAGTGCAGGTTGTCTGGGACGGAAACCGCGGGACCGGAACGAGCAGCTATCGTGCCTACGGCCGCGAGCACACGGTCTCTGCCGCCGGCAAGCCGGACATCGCGGCATCCGCTGATCGCACTTTTCACGGCAATGCCGATCGGTGGAACCCCGAAGAGTTCCTGCTCACCGCGCTGAGCGAGTGCCACATGCTCTCGTATTTGCATGCCGCGGTGCGAGCCGGTGTGACAGTCGTCGCTTACACGGATGCGGCCAGCGGCACCATGGTGCAAACCGGCGATGGCGGAGGGCATTTCACCGAGGCTCGACTTCGACCGCAGGTGACGGTAGCCGACCCGGCCCAGGTAGAACTGGCGCAGTCGCTGCATGCGGAAGCCGCTCGGGAGTGTTTCATCGCGGCATCAGTGAACTTTCCGGTGCTGCATGATGCGCACACCAGCGTCGCGAGCTTCGACGCAGTGCACCCCGAGTGAGCGGCATCGTCGCTCTGACTGTGCTCGACCGGGAGATCCTTCTCGAACTGGCCGAGGGTGATCTGGCCGCTGCGGGGGAGCGTGCCGGTGTGGTCTTTCCGGAGTTCTTCCGGGGGGAGTCCTGGCTATGGACGTTGCATGTGGCCCGGATGCACGACTATCCCGCGTCGGTGGGGTGGTTGTCCCGGGTCGTGACGCTGAAGGAAACCGATGAGGTGATCGGGCATGCCGGTTTTCACTTCAATCCGGATGCCTCCGGAATGGTGGAGATCGGTTACACGATTGTGCCGGAGTACCGAGGGCGCGGCTTGGCGCGGGAAACCGCGGGGGAGTTGCTCGCCTACGCGGCGGCACAGCCCTCCGTGCGGGTAGTGCGGGCAAGTGTGAGCCCCGAGAATGCAGCGTCGCTGTCGATCGTGCAGGGATGGGGTTTTGTGCACGTCGGTGAGGAATGGGATCCCGAGGATGGTCTAGAACTCGTTTTCGAGCGTCAGGCCGATGCTCCGCTGAGCTTCTCGTCGGCCACTGAACTAGTCGCCCACCGAACTAGTCGCCCACTGAACTAATCGGCCATCGGCCTAGTTGGCCACCGAGCACGTCTGCTGACTGCCGAGTTGCCCTTTCAGGCCGTCGATGACCTCGGGACCGGGGGTCGGTGCGGTGGTCGCAGCATCCGTGGCGGGGTCCGTAGTTCCTGCATCCGTGGAGCCATCCTCTGGCGCGGTCGGCGTCGTCGCTGGCGCGGCGGGATCGAGCGTGACAGCGTCGCTCAGCGAATCGTCGCTCAGGGTGAAGGGCTCGTCCGCCGCAATCTTCGCCAGGAGCAGCGCGGCGAGATCTTCGTCGGGAACCACCTTGTACTGATTGTTGGGGTCTTCGACGACGGGGTACTGGGCAAAGACGAGCTTGTCCAGATCAAGGTCTTTCAGGGTGAGCGCCATGCCGGCCATCGTGTTCAGGTCGGCGAGCGTGTCGGAAAGGACGACGTTCTCGGCTGCCGCTGTGGCGAGCTTCAGCAGCTTGGGCACGTTCGTGAGCGTCTCGCTGCTCTTCATCACACGCATCAGTGACGACATGTAGGCCTGCTGCGAGGAGATGCGTGACAGGTCGCTGCCGTCGCCGACGCCATCGCGTGAGCGCAGATAAGCGAGAGCCTGCTGCCCGGAAACCACACTTGTTCCCGCCGGAAGATCGAGTGCCGACGAAGGGTCATTGATTGCTTCGTCGAGGCAGATCGGGACCCCGCCGACCGCATCGCTCATTGCGACGGTTCCGGCGAAGGTGAAGAGTGCGGCGTAGGGAATCGAGAGGCCAGTCAACTCTTCGACGGTGGCGCGCACGCAACCGAGTCCGCCCCGCGCGTAAGCCTCATTCAAGGGCCTCGCGTATTCCTCGCCGAACTCCTCACCGGTGACCGGGTCGACGCATTCCGGCTGAGGGATGACGAGGTCGCGCGGGAGACTCAACGCGACGGCACTTAGATGATCGGCCGAGACGTGAAAGAGGATGTTGACGTCGTTGAGGGTGCCGTCGCGCTCATCGCCGAATGACTCGCCCTGCGTCTGCGAATTGTCGGCGCCGACGGCGAGGATGTTGAATCCGCCCTTGAAGGCGCCAAGGGTGGCGGCTGGCGGCGGCGCGGGTGCGTCAGTGCCGTTCGAAATGTCGACCGCATTGTTTGAGACGGCAGCGCTGAGCTTTGCGAAGGCGATCGAGGCGACGGCTGCGCCACTGACGAGGAGCACAGCCATAGTGATGGCGGTCGCCTGGATCAGCGGGAGAACTCGTGAGCGCCACGCGGAGGGGCGCTTCTGGTGACGGGCAATCGGAGCTGCCGTCTTCGAAGCGTCGTCAGTCATTCCCCGAGACTACCGGGCCTCGTATTCCCGCTCGACACGATGCTGGCCCTCTTTCGGGGGCAGAGGTTCGGGGGATGTTTGTGCAATTGCGACGTGCAGAATGATGTGCGGCGCGACGCTGAAGACTAGCGGCGTTCGCGCGGGAAAACCTTGTCGGCGATCTTGTGCAGGGTGCCGGCCGGCGGCGCTTCGTTGTAGACGCCGGCAAGTTCTTGCCCCGACAGCTCGTGGATGGCAGCCATGATTTCGTCGGTCGCGAGGCGCCTGGCCTTGCCGGATTCTGCCGAGCCGTGCACGCTCACGTCAATGGGGGTGCCGAACTTGACGGTGACCTTGCGGATGCGGATTCCCTTGGTGCCGACGGGCTGGATCTCCTGCGTTCCGATCAACCCGACGGGGACGACAACGGCTCCCGTCGTCAACGCCAGCCAGGCGACACCGGTGCGGCCCTTATAGAGACGGCCGTCGAGCGAACGGGTGCCTTCCGGGTAAATTGCGAACGCGCTGTCGGATTCCAGGATGCGGCGACCGGCATCCAGGGCATCCTGCGCGGCCTGGCCCGCGCCGCGTTCGACGCCGACAGCGCCGATCGAGGTGAAGAAGGTGCGCGAGATCCACCCCTTCAGGCCGGTGCCGGTGAAGTAGGTGCTCTTGGCCAGAAACTGCACACGCCGAGGTGCGGTCAGCGGGATGACCAGGCTGTCGATGAACGAGAGATGGTTGCTCGCCAGAATCACGCGTCCCGTCTTCGGGATGTTCTCGCGACCGGTGATCGTCGGGCGAAAGACGAATCGGGCGATCGGGGCCATGATTCCGTAGCCGAGAAAGTAGACGAGTCCCGGCCGTTTGGCTTCGCTGACTTCGTCGGGGGCGTCAACTGCGTCATCGTCATTTGTCACGCATCGACACTACCTCGCGTTGTATGCACCCGAGGGCATGAGTCGACTTCATGTTCGTGGTCGACCCCGCAGAGACCGAGTCTTGGTGGTCGAGGAGCGGCCGATGGAGTCGTGCGTGTCTCGAGATCCCGAGGGCTGGTCTCGAAAACGCGGTCATCGCGGTGGTCGAGTCTGTCGGGGCCGATCCATCTCGGTGATCGAGGAGCGCCCGACGGAGTCGGACGTGTCTCGAGATCGCGCGAGCCGGTCTCGGGGACCCTTCGTCCGGGTGGGTCAGCGGCCGAGGGTGGTGTGGGCGCGGTGCTGGTTGGCGGGGATCCAGTCTCTGCCGAGTCCCATCCAGGGTGGTGCCTTGATCTGCACGGCGCCGTTGAGGATGCGGATCTGCCAGCCGGAGGTTTCGATGGTGGAGTGGTGGTACCAGCAGAGGGCGACGCCATTGTTGACGGTGGTTGTGCCTCCGTGCCGCCAGGGGATGACGTGGTGCAGTTCGGCCCAGCCGGGCGGTGAGGTGCAGCCGGGGATGATGCAGCCGCCGTCCCGGGCGATGATCGCCTTGCGTTGCCCGGAGGAGAAGAAGCGTTGTTTGAGGTCGAAGGCGACGATTTCACCGGCGTCGTCGGCGAAGAC
>NZ_JBFTJN010000006.1:0-327537 GCF_056395445.1 Leifsonia sp. 10L418
CTGCTCGATGAACCCGGTGTTGGCCCGTTCGTCGCCGCGGAACTCCTCGTTACTTGGTCCCACAAAGGCCGCATACGCGGAGAAGCCGCCTTCGCCCGGCTCGGCGGAATCGCMCCGATCCCGGCCTCGTCAGGGAACACGACCCAGCACCGGCTCCACCGCGGTGGCGACCGGCAGCTCAACCGCGCTCTCCGGACCACCGCATTCAACCGCTACTACAGCGATCCCGAAACCATCTCCTACGTCGCCAAACGCACCCAAGAAGGCAAGACCCCCGAGAAGATCCTGCGCTGCCTCAAGCGCTACATCGCACGCTCACTCTTCAGGAAACTCAACGCGAACGCCMCTTGACACGACCCATAGAAGCGTCGACAGGCTCGATCACCGGTCGGCTCGATCAGCCGCGCAAGTCGTAGACCCGCTGCAGCTTTCCCTCGCTGCGCGGCAGCGTGCCCGGCTCCTCGAGCTGCACCTCGACGCTTGAGCCGATGTGCGTTTTGATCCGCTGCGCGAGCACGACCGTCGCCGCTTGGCAGACCTCGATGTCGAGGTCGGGGTGCCGTTCGATGCGCACGGTCAGCGCATCCATCCGGCCAGACCGCGTGAGCTCGAGGATGAAGTGCGGCGTCAGGGTCTCGATGCCGAGCACGAGTTCCTCGATCTGAGTGGGAAACAAGTTCACCCCGCGCAGGATGATCATGTCGTCGTTGCGCCCGGTGATCTTCTCGATCCGGCGCATGCCGGGTCGCGCGGTGCCCGGCAGCAGTCGGGTGAGATCGCGGGTGCGGTAGCGGATGACCGGAAAGGCCTCCTTGGTCAGCGAGGTGAAAACGAGCTCGCCCATCTCCCCATCGGCGAGCCGCTCACCGGATTCGCCATCGATGATCTCCGGCAGAAAGTGGTCTTCCCAGATGTGCGGGCCGTCTTTCGTCTCGAGGCACTCGTTGCCGACGCCCGGGCCCATCACCTCACTGAGTCCGTAGATGTCGAGAGCGTCGATGTTGAGGCGGCGTTCGAGTTCGTGGCGCATCTCGTTGGTCCACGGTTCGGCGCCGAGCACCGCCACCTTCAGGCTCGTCGAGCGGGGGTCGATGCCGGCGGCTTCCATCGCATCCGCGATCGTGAGCAGGTAACTCGGAGTGCACATGATGACGTCGGGCTCGAAGTCGCGGATGAGCTGCACTTGACGTGCGGTCTGCCCGCCCGACATGGGGATGACCGTGGCGCCGAGCGCCTCGATGCCCGCATGCGCGCCGAGGCCGCCGGTGAACAGGCCGTAGCCGTAGGCGTTGTGCACTTTCATGCCCGCCCGCACACCCGAGGCGCGCAGCGACCTCGCCACCAGGTTTCCCCAGTTCTCCAGATCGCGTTTCGTGTAGCCGACGACGGTCGGCCGCCCGGTGGTGCCCGACGAGGCGTGGATGCGGGCCACCTGATCCATCGGCACCGCGAACATGCCGAACGGGTACGTCTCACGCAGGTCGGCCTTCGTCGTGAATGGCAGCTTCGCGACATCCGCCAGTGTTCGGATGTCCCGCGGGTGCACCCCCGCCGCATCGAACTTTGCGGTGTAGAGCGGCACATTCGCGTAGGCGTGCGCGACGGTCCACTGCAGGCGCTCAAGTTGCAGGGCCTCGACCTCGGCACGGCTCAGGCGCTCCTCCGCGTCGAGCTCATCGAGGGTCGGAGCGTGCAGAGCGGTGGTCGTCGTTGACACAGGTGCCTCCTGGCGAAGAATTACGCGGAAAAGGTGGGGGGAGATCAGGCTGACGGGGAGGTGGGGCGGTTGGTCGTCAGGCTGCGACCGCGGAACTCGGCCACGGTGTCGCCGGTCTCGTCGGTGACACTCACGTCGTAGAGACCGGTGCGGCCGCTGCGCGTGCGGCGCACGGCGGTTGCGGTGAGGGTCTGGCCGGCGCGGGTCGACTTGAGAAAGGTGATGTCGGCCCCGGCCGCAACGGTGACCGACTCGTCTTCGTTGCAGGCGATGGCGAACGCGGTGTCGGCGAGGGTGAAGACCAGCCCGCCGTGAGTGATCTGAAACCCGTTGGTCATGTCTTCACGCACGAGCATTGAGACGACGGCGACGCCGGGTTCGTCGCGCTCGACGACCATGCCCAAGGCGAATGACGCCTTGTCGCTCTGCATCATCGACCGCAGGGGCGCGGTCGTGGCTGTTGCCGGGGCATCCGTCATGGTGACTCCTCAATGAGTGCATGGTCGTGAGTTCACAGCGAGCTGCGCAGCGCGCGCCAACCGTGTGTGACGACTATAGCCCACACTGAACGATCGGTAAGTAGTTGTGCGGTCCATTCGACGGAGATATTTCCGGCGAGTGGATGGCACAGCGCCGCGTACCCCGGAATGGCGCGGGTCGAGATGCGGGCGAGCGCTAAATGTCCGTCGAATGGGAACGAGGAGCGGATGACGTCGGGCACGCCGGTGGCGCGCAGGACATCGCCGCGAGGAGGTCTGAGCCGCGCGGGGGAGCCGGCAGTGGCGCCGCGTTCTCGGCGCTGAAGGCCTGCAGCATGTAGGCCACGAGACGGCGCCAGGTGTCGGGCGCGGCGTCTCCCGTGGCGCCGATCACGCCGGCGTTGGCCATCAGCAGCACGATCAAGTCGGTGTCGGAGAAGTCGGAGCGCAGGCGTCCGGATGCCTTGGCGCGGCCGATGAGCGTGGTGAGTCCACGGAACGCGCGGGTGCGTTCGGCCTCCAGTGCCGTCGCCGTCGGAAACGTCGTGGTGAGCACGGTGGTGAACCCGTGGTCGGCGGCCTGCATCTCGCAAACCTTCTCGACGTAGGAGCAGAACCCGGCCCACGGGTCAGGATCGGTCAGGGCGACGTCGACCGCATCGGCGTAGGCGGTCATCCGGCTGACGAAGGTGTCGGCGATCAGGTCTTCCCTGGTCGGGAATCGGCGGTAGAGCGTCGCGATGCCCACTCCGGCACGCCGGGCGACTTCGGCCATCGGGGCGTCGAGGCCCTGCTCGGCGAAGACCGCATGGGCGGCGTCGAGCACTTTCTTGCGATTGCGCTCGGCATCCACACGCAGGCCGTGCTCGGCGACATCCGCTGAATCACGCCCCGGGGGAGTCATAAAACAATTCTACTCAGAACCGGAATAGGCGCTCCGTTTTGCCTGTTAGCCTCAAGCGGACGTAATCGGAACATAGCTTCCACTTATGCCGACTCTCTGCTCAGCCCGTGCGGACCACTGGGTCCTCCCAATCGAAAGTCACTGATGACCATTTTCCTGTGGATCCTGCAAGCCCTTCTCGCCGCCATGTTTCTGATGGCCGGCACGATGAAGGCGACCCAGCCCATCGACACGCTCGCGCCGAAACTGCCGTGGGTGACCTCGTACTCGCCGGCCACCGTGCGATTCATCGGCATCGCGGAACTGCTGGGGGCAATCGGCCTGATCCTGCCCGCCGCGACAGGCATCCTGCCCATCCTCACTCCGATCGCAGCCGTCGGCCTCGCGATCATCATGGTTCTGGCCAGCGTGTTCCACCTGCGCCGCAAGGAGTACTCGGGTATCGCCTTCAACGTTGTGCTGCTGATCGTGATGCTCGTTGTCGCGGTCGGACGCTTTGCTGCAGTTTCCGCCTAAGCCGAAAGGTCGGTTCGAGGCTGGTCGTTAGCTCGCGGCGGACTCGGGCTTCGACGGCTCACAGAAGCGGATGATCAGCACGATCAAGCCGGCGATCGGCACGAGGATCCAGAACAGCTCGGTCCACCGGCGACCGATATCGCGCAGTCGACGCACCGAGACGGCGAGGGTCGGCAGGAGGACTGCGATCGCCCAGACCGACGCCAGGCTCGAGCCGATCGAGATCACGCCGTTGGGTGTCGCGAAGTTGAACGCGCCCAACGCACTGCTGACGAGCGACGTGAAGAGAATGAACCACCAGAACTCGGGCCGGCCGGCGCGGCCGTCGAACTCCGCATACTTGCGAAACACCGTGCTGATCGCGGTGCCGAACGACATCGCGGGAGGTGCTGGGGGCTGCGTCATGGGGGAATTCTACCGAGGGGGCAGCGCCTAGAAGCGCGAGCGCCGGGTTGGGTTGAGTTTCGGCGATCCGTGGGCCCGTTGCGCCTGTGCGCCACAGGCTGCGTTCCGCAGTCTCGGCGCGATGAATCCCGGTGGGCGAGGGGTATACCGCGCCCCAGCGGGGATATGCCGCGCCGAGATGGCGAACGGGGGAGTCGCGAACTAGCTTTCGTCGCGCAGGTACGCCAGCTGCGTGCGTACGGATGCCTCGGCGGCGAACCGCACCGAGGCATCCGTGTCGGAGTAGACCAGGTCGGTGACCTGCGCGACCGTGGCGTCGGGACCCAGCTCGGTCAGAGCCTGCCGCACCTGGTCGAGCCGCTCCCGCCGATGCGCGAGGTAGGCGTCGCAGATCGCGGCGAGGTCGGGCAGAGTCGGGCCGTGGGCCGGCAGCACGGTCGCCGGGCCAAGCGCGCGCAGCGTTTCGAGCGACGCCAGGTACTCGGCGAGCGTGCCGTCGGGGTGCCCGATGATGGTGGTGCCGCGACCGAGCACGGTGTCGCCGGTGAGCACCGAGCCACGCGGCCCGTCGTCGGGCAGCTGGAAGCACACGGAGTCGGCGGTGTGGCCGGGCGTCGCAAGCACGCGGATGAGCGTGCCCGCCGCCTCGATCAGCTCCCCATCGGTGAGGGGCTCGCCGTCGACGCAGAATGCCCGGTCGAACGCACGCACCGGTGCGCCGGTCAACTGGGCGAACTCGACGCTCGCCGCGGTGTGGTCGGGATGCTGGTGGGTGATCAACACGAGCTCGACGGGCCCGGCAGCGGCAAGTTTCTTTAGATGTGACGCGTCGATCGGGCCGGGGTCGACCACGACGACCGAGCTCGCTCCGGGTGCGGCGATGAGATAGCTGTTCGTGCCGTCGAGCGACATCGGGCCGGGATTCGGTGCAAGCAGGCGGCGGGTCAGTGGGCTCGACTGTTCAATTACTCCGGTGCTGCCGCCCGGGGTTAGGGAGGTTTCGGCCGCGTCATTCTGCATGTCGAGCAGCCTAACGCCGTCGCCGCTGCCCGCGTTATGGTGGGGGAAAGCGGCACAGCACGTAGGCGTAGGGCACAGACAACGAGGACTGAGGCACAACGATGGCGCGAGAATCTGAAGCAACCCCTGTGACAGCTGCAACGCGTCTGCCCGCCGACGCTGAGCATCCGGTCGCTGCGACAGTGGTCTTGATGCGTGACGGCGTTGACGGCGTCGAGGTTTTGATGCTGGAACGGCCGCACCATCGCGGCTCGTTCGCGGGCGCGTGGGTGTTTCCGGGCGGCGGAGTCGACGATGAAGACCGGCGCGAAGATGACCCGGCGGATGTCGCCGAGGAATCGTTGGCCCGCCGCAGCGCGGTGCGTGAGGTGCGCGAGGAAACCGGGCTTGAATTGGCGACCGATGCGTTGGTGACCGCCGCCTGCTGGACACCGCCCGCCGAGGCTCCCCGTCGGTTTCGCACCTGGTTCTACTGGGCGGTGGCTCCGGCCGGCGATGTCGTGATCTCGCCGGAGGAGGTCGTCGACCACGTCTGGATTCGACCGAGCCGGGCGTTGGAGCGCCATGGGGCGGGGGACTTCATGCTGGTTCCGCCAACTTGGGTCACTCTTTACGACCTCGCGCAGCACACCTCAGTCGAGGCCGCGCTCGCCGCGGTGCGTGCGGTGGAGACGCAGATTTTCAAAACGCGGATCGGCAGCAATGAGCAGGGCATGGTGCTGTATTGGCAGGGCGATGTCGCGCATGCCGAGGATGGCTCGCTCGAGAGCGTGGGCGGGCGTCACCGGCTGGAGGTCGGGGCGTTGCCCTGGGTGTACACCCGTTCGGACTGATCTCTCGGAATCCCGGTGATCGAGCGACCCGGTGATCGAGCGGCCCGGTGATCGAGCGACCCGGTGATCGAGCCTGTCGAGATCTGGTTGTCCAATCTCAGTGCGTGGTTGCGTTCGAGGATCGGGCGGCGGGGGTCTCGACAAGCTCGACCACCGAGGACCTAGTTCGTCTGCAACTCCCGCCGCCGCATCAAGAACACCGCGACCAGCGCGGCGGCGATCGAGATGACCAGCATCGTGATGCCGCCGCTCCAATCGATGGCGCCCTGCGTCGGTACCGGCGTGTGGGTGAACGGCGAGATGTTGCGCATCCAGTCCGGCAGGCCGATCAGTCCGCCGAAGACGCCGAACATGACGCCGATGCCGACGAGCGTCCAGCCGAGCGCGATCGTGATGCCGGGAAGCAGCACGAAGACCAGGGCGAGCACGCCGAGATAGATCAGGGCGGCAGGCAACTGTGCCGCGGCGGCCGCGAACATGTCGCCGGCGGTGGCCCCGCTGTTGTCGCTCGCAGCGATTCCGAGCGCCCCGACCATGGCACTCACGAGAAGCACCAACACGATCGAGACAGTGCCGAGCACGAGGTAGTCGACCAGCCAACGCACCCGAGACACCGGTGACGACAGCACCAGCTCGGCGGTGCCCAGGGCCTCTTCTTGGCGCATCCGAATCACCACCTGGGTGGCGCAGGCGGCTGCGAGGATTCCAGCCAGACTGAACATGGTCGTGATCAGGATCTGGGCCGACGACTCCTGCCCACCGGGCACGAGCTTTTGCAGGATCTGCTGCAGTGTCGTGTCGTTCGCCGCCGCCTGCTCGATGAGTTTGGTCAGGATGCCGGCGAGCAGTCCAAAGATCGCACCGCCCACGCACCAGCCGACGAGCGTCGGCCACTGCAGCCGCCAGGCCAGCCCGAGAGACGTCGAGAGCGCGGGCCGAGCCGTGACCCGTCCGGCCCGCCCCGGAAGCAGGCTCGCCCCACTGTCGCGACTCGCCTGCAGGAGGAAGACCGCGGCGACGCAGATGGCGGCCAAGCCCAGATTCAGCAGCAACGGGGTCAGATCGTTCTGCGTGTACGCACCGGTGTGCTCGCCCCAGCCGATCGGGGAGATCCAACTCGGCCAAGCCGCCGTGACAGTGAGGCCGTCGGCCGACGCGGTGCCCAGCGCGTCGCCGAGTCCCCGCACGATGTAGGCCGCGCCGACAAGCCCGGCCGCGACCGCGTTGGCTCCGCGAGAGGTGATCATGAACTGCGCGGCGAGCAGGCCGACTCCGAGAAACGAGATTCCGGCTGCGGCGACGGCGGCCCCGGTGACCAGCGAGCCGGCGGCATCCAAACCGCCGGCGATGAAGCCGAGGGCGATCACGAGACCGAGAACGAGGTTCGCCAGCACTCCGTGGATGAGTGTCGCCACGGTCGGCAGGGTGCGCGCGGCCGGTGTCGACGCGATCAGCTCGGCCCGGCCCGTCTCCTCTTCGGCGCGCGTGTGGCGCACGGCGAGGAAGGTGCTCATGAAGCCGGCGAGCAGCGCCAGAAAAGTGAAGATCTCGAAGAACACGAACGCGTCGAGGCCGGTGCCCTGGGGGAGCCCGCGCAGCATCAGAATGGCCGGGTTGGCGACCGCGAGACGGATGATTCCGAGGCGTCCGGTTTCGTCTCCATAGGTCTGTTCGACCGAGTTAGCCGAGAAGAGGCCGAGCAGACCGATGCCGAGAATCCAAATGATCAGCTGGATGCGATCGCGGCGGATCCGTTGCAGAAGCAGCACTCTCAGTGTGTGAAACGTGCCCGTGTTCATCGGGCCGTCGCCCCCTCCGCGGCTTCGGCAGCGGCGAGCTCATCGCCGTAGTGACGCAGGAACAGCTCCTCGAGAGACGGCGGAGCGATCGTCAGCCCCTGAACGTTGAGTGCGGACAGCGATGGCAGCAAGCTCGCCAGCTTCTCGCCCTCAACGGTGAGATGGATGCGCCCGCCCACGGTCTGAACGTCGGCGACACCCGGCAGGGCGGTCACCTGCGCGAGGTTCATTCCTTCGCTGAAGAAGGAGACCTCGGTGCGGGTCAGGCGTCGCAGCTCGGTGAGTGTTCCCGATTCGACACACTGACCGGCCCGGATGATGCTGACCCGATTGCAGAGCTGCTCGACCTCGGAGAGGATGTGGCTCGACAGCAGCACCGTCGCCCCCGCCGCTGACACGGTGCGGATTTCCTGGTTGAACACGGTCTCCATGATCGGATCGAGGCCGCTCGTCGGCTCGTCGAGGATGTACAGCTCAGCGGGGGTGGCGAGGGCGGCGATCAGGGCGACCTTCTGCCGGTTGCCCTTCGAATAGGTGCGGCCCTTCTTCGACGGGTCGAACTGGAAGACCTCGACGAGTTGGGCCCGACGCTTGGCGTAGGCCGCCTTGTCAACGGTGCCGCCGCGCAGCCGGCTGATCAGGTCGATGGCCTCGCCGCCGGTGAGGTTCGGCCAGAGGTTGACGTCGCCGGGCACGTAGGCGATGCGCCGGTGCAACTCGACGGCGTCGTCCCACGGGTTCTGTCCGAAGACGGTGGCCTCGCCGCTGGTCGCGCGGGCCAGACCGAGGAGCACTCGGATGGTTGTCGACTTTCCGGCCCCGTTCGGGCCGAGAAAACCATGCACGTCACCCGCCGAGACAGTGAGATCCAGGCCGTCGAGTGCAACCACCCGGCCGAATCGCTTCGTCAATCCGCGGGTTTCAACGATTGTGTCCATGACGTGACGCTACGCCTTTTTGGGGTAGCGGGAAGAGAATTCTTGTGCTGTTTCGTTGCAGCTTGTGCCGAAATTCCGTTGGTCGAGCTTGTCGAGCGGTGTACTGAGCTTGTCGAAGTGACCAGGTGAGCCGATGTCGGGAACGTGGTTGCGTTTATGGTCAGGCGCGCGTGATTTCGACAGGCTCAATCACCGACAACGGAGGCCCGGTTGACGGGGCGGCGCACGCGTGACACTCTTTACAGAACGAACGGTCAGTAAGTGAGCGGGTGCGAGAATCCCAACACGACAGTTCCCAACAAGGTAATGGAGCCATGGCGGAAGCATTTGTAGTGGGCGGCGTCCGAACCCCGATCGGTCGATACGGGGGAGCGCTCGCACGCGTGCGCCCCGATGACTTGGCCGCGCTGGTCATCCGTGAACTTGTGGCGCGCACCGGGGTCGACCCGTCGGCCATCGACGATGTCATTTTCGGTGACGCCAATCAGGCCGGCGAAGACAACCGCAACGTGGCCCGCATGGCCGGCTTGCTGGCGGGGCTCCCGGTGACGATTCCCGGAATCACCGTCAACCGTCTCTGCGCATCCGGTCTCTCCGCGGTGCACCTGGCCGCGAGCATGGTCAAGTCGGGAGAGGCCGACCTGGTCATCGCCGGCGGCGTCGAATCGATGACCCGCGCGCCCTGGGTACTGGCCAAACCCGAGAAGGCGTTCGGCAAGCCGGGCGAGATCGTCGACACCTCGATCGGCTGGCGCTTCGTCAACCCGAAACTCGCGGCGCACGACAAATACACGTTCAGCATGTCCGAAACCGCTGAAGAAGTCGGCGTGCAGGAAAGCATCAGTCGAGCGGATGCTGACGCGTTCGCGTTGCGCTCCCACCAGAGGGCGATCGCCGCCGCGGCTGCGGGCCACTTCGACGAGGAGATCGTCGCCGTCGAGACCCCGACAGGTGGTTTCACCGCCGACGAGGGCCCGCGCGCCACCACGACCTTGGAGATTCTGGCCGGGCTGCGCCCGGTCGTGAAGGGCGGAACGCTCGTCACCGCCGGCAACGCGTCGTCGCTGAACGACGGCGCCGCCGCCATCCTCGTCGCCAGTGAAGAAGCGATTGCGCGCTTCGGCCTGACCCCGCGGGCGCGCGTGATCGGCGGGGCATCCGCCGGCATTTCGCCCGAGGTGATGGGGCTCGGGCCGGTTCCCGCCATCCAGAAACTCATGACGCGCACCGGCTTCAGCCTCGACCAGTTCGACGCCATCGAACTCAACGAAGCCTTCGCCACCCAGGCGCTCGGCGTGATGCGCCGGCTCAACCTGCGCGATGAAATCGTCAACGCCGACGGCGGAGCGATCGCCCTCGGGCATCCGCTCGGCGCCTCGGGAACCCGTATTCTCGTCACCCTGCTCGGCCGCATGCAGCGCGAAGGCGCCAGTCACGGTCTTGCGAGCATGTGCGTCGGTGTTGGCCAGGGCGCGGCCCTCGCCATCGAGGGAGTCTGATGGCGAATTACACAACCCTGCTCGTCGAGACGGATGCCCCCGACCGGCTGCACATCCGGCTGAACCGGACGGAGTCGCGCAACTCGATCAACCAGCAGATGGTCGATGAGCTGCACGCGGTCTGTGCCTCGCTCGAGCACGTTCCCCGGGTGCTGATCCTGTCGGGCTCGAACGGAGTCTTCGCCTCGGGCGCCGACATCGCCGAACTGCGCGACCGCCGACGGGACGACGCGCTCGCCGGAATCAACTCCGCCCTCTTCGTGCGCATCGCCGGGCTGCCACTGCCCGTGATCGCCGCGATCGACGGCTGGGCGCTCGGCGGAGGAGCCGAACTCGCCTACGCCGCCGACTTTCGCATTGCCAGCACGACCGCCAAGATCGGCAACCCCGAAGCGGGCCTCGGCATCGTCGCGGCGGCCGGCGCGACCTGGCGCCTCGTCGAGTTGGTCGGGGAGCCGTTGGCCAAGGAGATCCTGTTGGCCGGACGCGTTCTGAACGCCGAGGAAGCACTCGCGGTGCGTCTGGTGACCGAGGTGCACTCCGCTGACGAGCTGACCGCCGCGGCCCATGCGCTCGCCGACCGAATCACAGCTCAGGACCCGACGGCTCTGCAGTACACGAAACAGTTGATCCACGCACCGCGCGAGGCGCACCCCGTTGCCGACAATGAGGCGCAGGCCGTGCTGTTCGAATCCGAACAGAAGTTTGCCCGGATGACCGCCTTTCTGGAGAGGAAGAAACGATGAGCGAGGCTGTTGCGCCTGATTCGCTGAACCCTGGCGCGCTGGACCTCGGCGCGCGGGACCGCGGTGCGCCCGTGTCCGGCGTCCCGGCCGTCCCGGAGCGGGTCGGCGTCGTCGGCGGCGGTCGGATGGGCGTCGGAATCGCCCATGCATTCCTGCTCACCGGCGCGCACGTGCTCATCCTCGAGCGTGATGCCGAGGCCGCCGAGCGCGCGCAGGCCGCGCTGGTGACGGCAGCCCGCCGCAGCGTCGAGCGTGGCACGACCGCCGAAGACGAGAGCGCCTTGCTGGCCCGCATCGACGTGACGACCGACGCCGGCGCGCTCGGCACATCCGGCCTGGTGATCGAAGCCGTGCCCGAAGACCTCGAGCTCAAGGTCGCGATGCTCACGAAGATCGAAGCCGTTCTCGGTGACGACGCGTGGCTGGCCTCGAACACCTCGTCACTCTCGATCGACCTGCTGGCCGCCACCCTGAAGCGTCCCGAACGCTTCTGCGGACTGCACTTCTTCAACCCGGTGCCGAGCTCAACGCTCGTCGAAATTGTGACCGGTTCGGCGACATCCGCCGGGCTGACGGATGCCGCGTGCGGCTGGGTGCAGGCCATCGGTAAGACCCCGATCGTGGTGAAAGACTCCCCGGGCTTCGCCAGTTCACGGCTCGGCGTTGTGATCGCGCTCGAAGCGATCAGGATGCTCGAAGACGGTGTCGCGTCGGCCGAGGACATCGATACCGCGATGGTGCTCGGCTACAAGTTTCCGGTCGGCCCACTGCACCTCACCGACCTGGTCGGCCTCGATGTGCGGCTCGGCATCGCCGACTACTTGCACAGCACGCTCGGCGAGCGCTTCGCCCCGCCCGCCCTGTTGAGGGAGAAGGTCGCCGCCGGCCAGCTCGGACGCAAGACCGGTCAGGGCTTCTTCACCTGGTCGGAGTGAGCGGCCCGCCTGCTTCACATCCCCTCCTCGCTCCTCGTAGCTCCTCGTTTTTAGCTCGTCTCTCGAAAAGGATTCACAATGACCACGCAGACCGAGACCACCACCGGCACCTCCGCTGAATCACTGCCCGACGCCACCGCCGCGGCGCGCGTGGTGCCGAGCTTCGTGCAGGGCGCCTGGTGGGCGCCCGCGCCGGGAGCCGGAACCCCCGTGCCGGTGCGCGACGCGTCGACCGGTGAGGTCGTGGCGCTCGTCAGTTCCGACGGGCTCGACCTCGGCGCGGCCGTCGACTACGCCCGCTCGGTCGGCCAGAAGAGCCTCGGTGAGCTCACCTTCCACCAGCGCGCCCTCGTGCTCAAGGCCCTCGCCGGCTACCTCAACTCGGTCAAAGACGGCCTCTACGAGTTGAGCGACAAGACCGGCGCGACCCGTCGCGACTCGATGATCGACATCGACGGCGGCATCGGCGTGCTCTTCACTTACGGCTCGAAAGGGCGCCGCGAACTGCCGAACAGCACGGTGTATGTCGACGGCGTCCCCGAGAATCTGGCCCGCGACGGCTCGTTCGGCGGCCAGCACGTCTACACGCGGGTCCCCGGTGTCGCATTCCAGGTGAACGCCTTCAACTTTCCGGTCTGGGGGATGCTCGAGAAATTCGCACCGGCCTTCCTCGCCGGCGTGCCGAGCATCGTCAAGCCGGCCACCCCGACCGCCTTCGTGACCGAGGCCTGCGTGCGCGCGATGCTCGACTCCGGGCTGCTGCCCGAGGGCTCGCTGCAGTTGGTCAGTGGCTCGGTGCGCGGCTTTCTCGACCACTTGGATGTGCGCGACAAGGTCGGGTTCACCGGTTCGGCGTCCACCGCGCGTTCATTCTCGGCGCACCCCAATGTGCTCGAAGTCGGCGTCGACCTCACCTGTGAGACCGACTCGCTCAACGCTGCAATCCTCGGCCCGGATGCCGCGCCCGGCATGCCCGAGTTCGACGCCTATGTCGCATCCGTCGTCACCGAGATGACGGCGAAGGCCGGCCAGAAGTGCACGAGCATCCGCCGCCTGATCGTGCCGCGCGAGCGGATGGACGCCGTCGCTGAGGCGGTCGGCGCGCGTTTGGAGAAGCGCGTGGTGCTCGGCGACCCGCGCGCCGAGGGCGTCACGATGGGGCCGCTCGCGAGCCTGGAACAGCGCGACGAAGTGCAGAAGAGCATCAACGCGTTGCTCGCGGGTGGTGGGCAGATCGCCTGGGGCACCCTGGAAGCGCCGCTCGTGACCCATGTCGACGGCACGGTCGGCGCGGCTCCGTCGGGCGCGTTTGTCTCGCCGGTCTTGCTGCGTTTCGACGACTCCGATGCCGTCGCCGTGCACGAGATCGAGGCCTTCGGCCCAGTCGCCTCAATGATCGGCTACGACGACGTGGCGGATGCCGTGCGGCTTGCGAACCGCGGCGGCGGCTCCCTCGTCGCCACGATTGCCAGCGCCGACCCGGCCGCTGTCGCGCCGCTGTTCGGCGGAATCGCCCCGTTCCACGGGCGGGTCCTCGTGCTCGACGGAAGCGTGGCGCGCACCAGCACGGGGCACGGCTCCCCGGTTCCGCACCTGGTGCACGGCGGGCCGGGTCGGGCCGGTGGTGGCGAGGAGCTGGGCGGCATCCGTTCGGTGCTTCACTACATGCAGCGCACGGCCGTGCAGGGATCCCCGGCCGTGCTCACCGCGCTGACCGGCCAGTGGCGCGCGGGCGCCCCGAGCGCGGTCGGTGACGAGCACCCGTTCCGCAAGCCGCTCGCACGTTTGCATATCGGTGATGCCGTCGCCTCCGAGCCCCGTGAGATCACGCTCGACGACATCGGTCACTTCGCTGATTTCACCGGCGACACGTTCTATGCGCACACCGACGAGGAGGCCGCCGCGGCGAACCCGTTCTTCCCGGGGCGGGTGGCGCACGGATACCTGCTGCTCTCGTTCGCGGCGGGTCTGTTCGTCGATCCGGCGCCGGGTCCGGTGCTCGCCAACTACGGCCTCGAGAACCTGCGCTTCGTCACGCCGGTGTCGCCGGGCGACTCTGTGCGCGTCACGCTGACGGCGAAGCAGATCACGCCGCGGGAGACCGACGAGTACGGCGAGGTGCGCTGGGATGCGGTGCTGCTGAACCAGAACGACGAGGTCGTCGCGACCTATGACGTGCTGACGCTGGTCGCGAAGGAGTAGCGCGCCTCGCGATCGCGAATCTCTCGTCCGTGTCGCCGAGAGCAGGGCACTCGTTTTTCGCCAATGAACTTCAGAGTCATATGAGCCTGAAGTTCATGAGCGGAAAGGGCCATCTCTTGTCCGGCGGTCGAGCCTGTCGAGACCGGTGGGCTGGGCTAGGAGCGGCGTCGGGGATCCCGGATCGGATCGGCTGCAACGATCATCACGAGGATCCAAGCGAGAATGGCGAGGGTGCCGACGATGATCCCAACCAGCGGCGGAATTCCCCAAAGGATTTCTCGGTCCTGGATCACTCCGAAGATTCCGCGTAGCAACAGCACGCCTCCGCCGAGCGTGAGGATCGCGCTGGCGACGTAGAGCGGCCATCCGATTTTCTTCGTGCGTCCTCGTGCGAGTTCACCAGCAAACTCTTGTGGAGTGCCGAACTCGGCCGACGGCTCTGCTCCGCTTTCGGCACTATGGCTTTCAACCTGAGCGACCGCGTCACCGATGATTTTGCCGCCGACCTCATGCTCTCGCAGCTCCATGACGAGCTCTGAGGTGTACTTTTCTATCGTTTCGCGCGTCATTTGGATTTCGCTTCCCCCGTGATGATTGACGTGGCTCGGCCACTAAACGTGAGCCAGTGTTGGCGCTCGGAGGTAAGGCGTTGCTGCCCCGCCTCGGTGATGACGTAGTACTTTCGGCCGGGGCCGCCGTCTCCGGGGCGCCACTCCGCAGCGAGGGCGCCGCCCTCTTCAAGACGGTTGAGAATTGGATAGAGCGTGCCGCCTTTGACTGTGCCGAGGCCGGCCTCGGCCAGTCGAACACCGAGAACGTAGCCGTACGTTTCTCCTTCGGAGGCGATGGCCAGCACCGCGAGCTCGATCACGCCGCGCAGCCACCCGGAGGGCCAGTTCTCTCTGTCCATGACTAGATTGTGACGCAGACTAGTCAGCGGCGCAACTTAGTTGGACTCAGTCGGCTGCCGGTCGCACTGATTTCTCAATAGGATCGGTCAGATGACAGGGCTAGATATCGAGGGTGTTCGCGCGGAAATTGACGCGTTGGATCGGCAGATCGTCCAGCTGATCGCGCAGCGCCAGCGCTGGGTGGTCGAGGCTGGTGCGTTGAAGCCCGATCAGGATGCCGTCAGGGCGCCGGATCGCGTGGAGAAGGTCATCGACAAGGTGCGGGCACTTGCCAACGAAGCCGCTGCATCGCCGGACGTGGTCGAGCACACCTATCGGGCAATGATCGCCGCGTTCATTAATCTCGAGCTGTCGGTTCACGGGAACCATGTCGCATCCGCAGCGGGGAGTGCACCCAGCGACACCGAGCGCCTGCACTTTCGGCCGATGACCCTCGGCGACCTCGAGAACATGGCGGCTCTGCTCGGAGACCCCGATGTGATGACCTACTACCCGGCCCCGAAGACCCGGGACGAAGCGCGGGCTTGGATCGAGTGGAACCAGCGGAACTACGCCGAGCACGGGTTCGGACTCTGGATCATCGAGACGCGCGACGGCGAGTTTGTGGGGGACTGCGGCCTGACCTGGCAGCAGGTCAACGGTCGGCGCGAGCTGGAGGTCGGCTACCACGTGCGCGCCGACCTTCAGAAACGCGGCTATGCGACCGAGGCGGCAACCGCGTGCCGCGACTTTGCGCGCGACGTTCTGGGAGCGGCCCACCTTGTCGCGATCATCCACCCCGACAATGCCGCCTCAGTTCGCATTGCCGAGAAGATCGGCATGAGTTTCATCGAGGATGACCATGGCGGTGCAATCGCCGTGCGGCGCGTGCTCGGGATGCGATTTTCGGCGGGACAGGCGGGGCAGTAGGCCACGCGAGGCCGGGCTCAGCGAGCGTCACCGATCGCTCTCTGCACGTAGCTGATCGCGTCGTCCGCACCGAGGCCGAGCTGTCGAATCCGCTCGACGTAGGCATCCGCCGCGGCCTGGCCCAAGCGCTCGTTCGCGTCGCCGGGGTGGGAAACAAACGATCCTGCGCGCCCGCGAGTTTCGATGATCCCATCGTTCTCGAGCTCACGGTAAGTGCGGGCGACCGTGTTTGGAGCCAGTTCGAGGTCTCCGGCCAGCCGACGCACGGTCGGGAGGCGGGCGCCCGCCGCAAGCTCGCCCGCACGCACGAGGGCGGCGATCTGCATCCTGACCTGCTCGTACGGTGGCGTGGATGAGGTCGGGTCGATGGTGATCAGCATCAGTCAGCTCGTCGCGAGGGAATGCTGCCAGAGGCGGTGGCTCGAGCGGTTGCTCACGGGGAGTGAGAGCAAGATCATCGGTGCGGTTCCGAGCAGCATGATCGCGTAGTACGACGGGGAGCTCATGTCCAACACCCAGGAACAGGCCGAGACAATCGTCGCTGTCGCGAGGCCGATGGATGCGATCCAGATGTCGCGCAGGGCGGAGGCGCGCAAGGCGTCGTCCCACTGCAGCTCGAGTTCGGTCGCCGCCGGCTGCGAGATGGTCAGAAGCTGTCGGCTCAGCACAGCCACGCCGATCAGGCCAACGATCGAGAGCACCGACAACGCCACCACTCCGCCGAGAGGAAGGCCGGCATTTCCCGGATTCGTCGGGAGGGCGCCGGTGACCAGCCCAATCGTGAGGGACGCCCCGAAGGCCGTTCCTCCTGTGGCGGCCCAGACCCATCCCGGATTCACATAGTCGGTCAGGGTTGGCGCTTCGAGGCGCGCGACTCGTGAGGTGCCAGAGCCGCCTCGAAGTGGAAACTGGCGGAGGGTCGACACCGCGCCGCCGGTGGCCGGTGCTGCCATGAGGACTCCGCTCACGGCGAATCCGGCGAGACCGGTGGGAACAAGTTGAGGCGCGACGAGGACCACCACGCCGAACGTCACGAGCGCGACGAGGGCGCCTAGCGAGAAACCGATGTAGCCATCGCGGATGCGACGATCGACGCGATCAACTATTTCGGGCGTGACAGGGAGGCCAATGCGTTCGGTGAAGGCCAACACGAGGTACTCGCGCCGATTCCGAGCCGAACGATAGATCAGGCCGAGAATCAGCCCGACCGCGGCGACCGCGAGAAATCCCCATGTAAAAGCCATTGCGCGACATCCCCTTTGTAGCAAGCTTGTATCAACCCTAGCCTCATCTGGTTGTCGGGTCACCCGTCCGGATCCAGAGCGTGGACGCCGCACGTAAATGAGGAGATTCTGCGACTCGCCGCCTGGGGGCGCCGGGTTCGTGCGGTGTGTCGCAGAATCTCCTCCCTTACGTTGCGCTCGATCAGGAGCGGATGCCGGTGGTCGAGCGAGAATGGGGAGATGGCGTCAACCGATCGTGCAGCGATGCTCTTCCGCCCGCGCGGGAGCGGCTCATGACGACCTGGTGGGAGGTCGCGCTGAGCGTGCTCGGCGGGTTGCTGATCCTCTGGCTGGCTCTCGTTCTGGTTCTCTGGATTGAGCAGCGCCGGCATCCGGGCGGTGCTTCGCTTCGCGACCTCGTTCGACTCGCGCCCGACGTAGCGCGGCTGCTCAAACGCCTTGCCTCAGATCGAACGGTGTCGGGTGGTGTTCGAATCTGGCTCGCGGTTCTTCTGCTCTACCTCCTGTCACCGATCGACTTGATTCCGGATTTCATCCCCGTTCTCGGCTATGCCGACGACGCCATCGTCGTCGCGATCGCTCTGCGATTCGCGACGCGTCGGGCGGGCAGCGACGCGGTGGAGCGGCATTGGCCGGGAACACCCGAAGGGTTGTCAGCCGTGCTCCGGCTGGCTGGGTTGAATTCTTCCGCGTAGTTCGGTCGGCATGCGGGTGGTCAGGCTGCCCCATTGATCAGCCGTTGAAGCTCACATCTTCCGTCGCTGAAACGCCGGCGACCCGACCTGGCGCATCCTGATATTGCCAATAGAGGTTGATGTGGGCGATGGTCACCTCGGGTGGCGGAGCGCCCCACGCGGTGAGGTCGTTTGTCGTGTGCGCGTCGCCAACGAGGGTGACATCGAAGCCGCGAGTGAAGGCGCCGTGGATCGTGGAGCGGATACAGGCATCCGTTTCAGCACCGGTCACGATCAGGCGTCCGACGCCGGCGTCGGCCAGCACCTCAGCAAGGTCAGTGCCCTCAAAAGAGTCGCCGTACAGCTTGTGGATGAGGGGCTCCGACTCCCGGCGGGACAGCTCGCTCACGAACCCCCACGTCGCGCTTCCCCGGGCCATTTCCTCGGAAGAGTGCTGCACCCAGACGATGGTCACGCCCTCGGCGCGCGCCTTGTCAACCAGCGTGTTGATGTTCGAGATGACTGCATCCCGCTGATAGGCCCCATCCACGACACCTTTCTGAGCGTCGATCACGATGAGCGCGGTGTTCGGTCGATCGGGCAGCGTAGTCATGACTCTCTCCCTTGCCGGTCGGACGTACTCCTCCAACAAAAGTATGCCGATCCACCGGCAATGAATATCGGTGCAGTTCGGCCGGTTTCGTGGACACCGCACTTAAGGGAGGAGATTCTGCAACTCGCCGCCTCGGGCCGCCAGGCTTGCGCGGTATGTCGCCGAATCTCCTCCGTTGCGTTGGGCTTGATTGGAGATGCGGATGCCGTTGGTCGAGCTTGTCGAGACCTCGTGGGCCGATCCTCAGACGCGACCCAGGCTCAGAGATCGGCTCGCGAGATCTCGAGACGCGGCCGACTCTGTCGGCTGCTCCTCGATCAACGAGGGGTGTTTAGTCGGCTCAGCGGCCGTCGTGCACCCGAAGGCCATCGAAGGCGACCGTGATCACGTCATCCGCCAGCTGGTCCTGGGTCAGGGATCCGCCCGGCTTGTACCACTCGACGATCGAGTTGATCATGCCGAACAGCAGCCGCGTCGTCGTGCGGGCGTCGACATCCGCACGCAAAGTTCCCGCATCGCGGGCCTCCTCGACCAGGGTTGAGACCGCGTTGTCGAACTCGCGGCGGCGGGCGAGCGCATCGCGCTCCAGCTCGGTGTTGCCGCGCAGGCGCAGCAGCAGTGTGACGTACGGAAGCTCCTCGACGAGCACCTTGACCGCACCACGCAATACATAGCGCAGGCGCTCATCGGCGGCCCCCTCGGTCGCGCCGGGCTGGGTCAGGATGCCTTCAAGCTCGCCCAGCGCGCGCTCGAGAGCCATGCGCAGCAGATCCTCTTTGCTGCTCACGTGGTAGTAAACCGCTGACTTGCTCGTGCCGAGACGTTCGGCCAGCAGCCCCATCGAGGTGGCGTCATAGCCATAGTCGTTGAACGCGGCGACGGCGATGTCGAGCACGGCCGGGAGGTCATAGGGCGCGCGTCCGCTGCGACCGTTTCCGCCGCCGCCGGCGCTGCTGCCAGCGCCGCCGTTCGTTCCGCCACCGGTGGCCGGGGAGCCGGTCTCTGCTGAGGGATTCATGAGAACACGACTCTATCCGAAGACCGATCTTGATCGCGGTGGCCCGCCGTGATAGTTTTACTGAACGATCGGTAAGTGGTAGCAATGAAGCTCACCGGAACCAGCGGCTTTCGTGGCCTCAGAGCAAGGAGGCTCCTCGTGGATACCCCCAGTGGCACCGCCGACGAAGTCGGCCAGGCACGGTTCGACGAAATCATCGCCGCCGACAGCCGGGTAGAGCCGACCGACTGGATGCCGGAGGGCTACCGCAAGACCCTCGTGCGCCAGATTTCGCAGCATGCGCATTCCGAGATCATCGGCATGCAGCCGGAGGGCAACTGGATCACCCGCGCGCCCAGTCTCAAGCGCAAGGCGATCCTGATGGCCAAGGTGCAAGACGAAGCCGGCCACGGACTCTACCTCTACTCCGCCGCCCAGACGCTCGGCGTCGACCGCGAGACCATGTTCGACCAGCTGATCACCGGCAAGGCCAAGTACTCGTCGATCTTCAACTACCTCAGCCCGACCTGGGCCGACATGGGTTCGATCGGCTGGCTCGTCGACGGCGCCGCAATCTGCAACCAGGTGCCGCTGTGCCGGGCATCCTATGGCCCCTACGCCCGCGCGATGGTGCGCATCTGCAAAGAGGAATCGTTCCACCAGCGTCAAGGCTTCGAGATTCTGCTGTCGTTGATGAACGGATCCGACGAGCAGAAGGCCATGGCCCAAGAGTCGGTCAATCGTTGGTACGCGCCGGCCCTGATGATGTTCGGCCCGCCGGATGGCGACTCGCCGAACTCGCAGCAGAGCATGGCCTGGAACATCAAGCGCTTCGGCAACGACGAGCTGCGCCAGCGCTTCGTCGACATGCTCGTTCCCCAGGCCGAGATTCTTGGCGTCACCCTGCCAGACCCCGACATTGCCTGGAACGAAGAGCGCGGCCACTACGACTTCGGCGAACTCGATTGGACCGAGTTCCACGAGGTGCTGGCCGGCCGCGGCCAGGCCAACACCGTGCGGGTGAACCGTCGGCGCGACGCCCACGAGGGCGGCGAATGGGTGCGCGAAGCAGCCCGCGTCTACGCCGACAAGAAGCAGGCCGACAACCAGGCCGACAAGCAGGCCGACAACGCCCAGAACGAGACCCAGAGGATCGCATCATGACCAGCCCCGGAGATTCAGGCAAGCGCGAGACGTGGCCGCTGTGGGAAGTCTTCATCCGCTCGTCCCGCGGTCTGTCCCACGTGCACGCCGGTTCGCTGCACGCCCCCGACGAAATCATGGCCGTGCGCAACGCCCGCGACCTCTACACGCGCCGCGGCGAGGGAGTGTCGGTGTGGGTCGTTCCCGCGTCGGCAATCACCGCGTCAGATCCGGATGCGAAGGGTGCATTTTTCGAGTCCCCGCAGGGCAAGGACTACCGTCACGCGACCTACTACACGGCCTCCGAAACGGTGCCCCACCTATGAGTACCGCAGCCGGCACCCACGCCTCGGCCTCGCAGATCCCACGGATCGGCAACGCCTCGGTCGTCACGCCCGAGTCGATCGCCGAGTCGATCGAACGCACCGACCTCGTCGCATCCGATGCCGTGGCCGAGTACGCCCTCGGACTCGGCGATGACGCGCTGATTCTCGCGCAACGCCTGGGGGAGTGGATCGCGAACGCCCCTGAAATCGAAGAGGACATCGCGCTCGGCAACATCGGCCTCGACGTGCTCGGCCACGCCCGCAGCCTGCTCACCTACGCCGGTTCCGCCTGGGGCAAGAGCGAAGACGACCTCGCCTATTTCCGCTCCGAGTCCGAGTTCCGCTGCCGCCAGCTGTTCGAGCAGCCAAACGGCGACTTCGCGCAGACCATTGCGAAGCAGCTGATCGCATCCGTCTATTTCGACCTGCTCTACCGCGAGCTGTCGAACTCGGCCGACCCGATGCTCGCCGCGATCGCGGCCAAGGCGGTCAAGGAGGTCGACTACCACCTCGATCACAGCATTCAGTGGCTGCTGCGGCTCGGCCTCGGCACCGACGAGTCGCACCGTCGAATGCAGCGCGGGCTCGACGCGATGTGGCCGTTTGCCGATGAACTCTTTCGGGACGAGCCCGCCGCGGCCGCGCTGCCGGGCATCGCCGCTGACTCGGCGCGGATGCGCGCGGGGTTCGATGCCACAGTTCCGAAGCTGATCGAGGATGCCGGTCTCACGGTTCCGACGATGCAGCCGGTGCGCGGCGGTGGGCGTGACGGCGTGCATTCCGAGGCCCTCGGCACGCTGCTCGCCGAGATGCAGGTGCTCGCTCGCGCGCACCCGGGAGCATCATGGTAGCCACCGTTTTGGATTCTCGAGTCGATCAGGCAACGACTCCCGCGGCGCTGTCCGCCGCGGAGCTTGACGCTGCAACAGCTCTCGAAACCGAAGCTCGCCCGCTGCCCGCGAGCGACGCCGACCGCGCCGCCTGGGCCATCGCGGCCACGGTCTGTGACCCCGAAGTTCCGGTGCTGACGATTGAAGACCTGGGCGTGCTGCGCCGCGTCAACGTCACCGACGGTGCGGTTTCGGTCGACATCACGCCCACCTACTCCGGCTGCCCAGCCGTCGACGCCATGCGCGACGACATCGTGACGGCGCTCACTCAGCACGGCTACACGAACGTGACGGTCAACGTGGTGCTGGCCCCCGCCTGGACCACTGACTGGCTGAGCGACGCCGGCCGGGCGAAGCTGGAGGAGTACGGGATCGCAGCCCCGGCTGCTCGCCAACCCGGCGGCAAAGTGAGCCTGGGCCTCGGCATCCGCTGCCCGCACTGCGGCTCGCTGCACACGCGCGAACTTTCCCGCTTCGGCTCCACCTCGTGCAAGGCACTCTACGTGTGCCAGCGCTGCCAGGAGCCGTTCGACTACTTCAAGGAACACTGAGAATGACAGCCATGACGACTGCCGATTCGACAACTGCAGACTCGACGACGACCGGCGCCACGGATGCGACGAATGCGACGCCAGTCGATCCGACGGATGCGGCGGCGTCCGACTCCCGCATCATCCCGACCCGGCGACGCGCGCGCTTTCACTCGCTGACCGTTTCGGCGGTGCGCCCACTCACCGCGGATTCGGTGGAGATCACCTTCGCCGTTCCCGACGAGCTGGCCGGCAAGTACGACTATGCGCCGGGGCAGTACATCGCGATCCGCACCTCGCTCGGCGGCGAAGACGTGCGTCGCAGCTATTCGATCTGCCAGGCGCCGGTCGCCGGTGAGCTGAAGGTCGCGATCAAGCGCGACCTCGGCGGACTGTTCTCGACCTGGGCCATCGAGAACCTGCAGCCCGGTATGCAGATCGACGTGATGAGCCCGGAGGGCCGGTTCACCTCGCAGGTGCCCGTGCGCGCCAACGCGCACTATGTGGCGATTGCCGCCGGCTCGGGAATCACCCCGGTGATGGCCCTGATCGAGGGAACCCTCAAGGCGTCGCCCGGCAATACGTTCTCGCTCGTCTATTCCAACCGCACCGCGATGGACACGATGTTCGTCGACGAACTCGCCGACCTGAAAGACCGCTACCCCGCCAGGCTCGCGCTCTATCACGTGCTCACTCGCGAGCGCCGGAGTTCAGAGTTGCTCTCCGGCCGCCTCGACGCCGAGAAGGTGCGCAGCATCCTCGACGCGCTGATCAGCCCGGCGAATGTTGACGAATGGTTCATCTGCGGCCCGTTCGATCTCGTTCAGCTCTGCCGCGACACCCTCGCCGAGCTGGGCGTCGACGTGTCGGCCATCCGCTACGAACTCTTTACGACCGACCGCCCCGACAACCTCACCGGGCAAGCCGGGCGGCCTGTTCTTCCGCGCGATGACGATCAGGTGCACAGTATTTCGTTTGTGCTCGACGGCACGACGGCCACGGTGACGAGTCCGGTGCACAGCAACGAGAGCATCCTGAACGCGGCGTTGCGCGTGCGCGGTGACGTGCCGTTCGCCTGTGCGGGCGGCGTCTGCGGCACCTGCCGCGCGGTGCTCACCGAGGGCACCGTCGACATGGTCGAAAACTACGCGCTCGAGCCCGAGGAATTGGCGCGTGGTTATGTGCTCACCTGCCAGGCTGTTCCCACGAGCGAGAAGGTCTGCGTCAACTACGACGCGTGACCGTGAGTGTGTTGACGTCGCATCCGCTGCGAATTGAAGGAGTGTCATGCCCGTTGAAGTGACCATCGCCGGCGGCGTCGCCGAGATCGTTCTGAATGACCCGGCCAAGCTCAACTCGCTCGACGAGAGTGCGATCGCCGGTCTCTCGAGTGCGCTGACGGAGGCGCATGAGGCGGGTGTGCGTGCGCTTCTGCTGCGCGGCGAAGGGCGTGCGTTCTGTGCCGGGCGGGACATTTCGGGGGTCGATCCGGCGACGGATGACGCGCGCGGCTACCTGGATGACGTGGTCACTCCGCTGCTGCGTCAGCTCGCGAACTTTCCCGCACCGACCTTCGCCGCGGCGCAAGGCGCCTGCCTCGGCGTCGGCCTCGGATTGTTGATCGCGACGGATGTGGTTTACGTGGCAGACACCGCGAAGATCGGATCCCCGTTCGCGAACCTCGGGGCGACGCTCGATTCGGGGGGACATGCGCTCTTCGTCGAACGGCTCGGCGCGCATCGCACGCTCGATCTGATCTACACGGCAGAGTTGATGAGTGGGGCGGAAGCCGTGGCGGCCGGTCTGTTCAGCCGGGCTGTTGCGGAGGATTCCCTGCTCGACTTCACCCGGGAGCGAGTCGCGAAGGTGGCGACCGGCGCGACTGGTGCATTCCTGGCAAGCAAGGCCCTCGTGGCGCGGTTGCGGGACGAGCGGATCGGGCTCTGGACCTCACTCGCCGACGAGAATGCGGCGCAGGGTGCGCTCTGCGCGACCGACGACTACCGGGAGGGCTTCGCGGCGTTCCAGCAGAAGCGGCGTCCGGTGTTCACGGGGTCGCGCGTCTAGCGTCCCAGCAGTCGCTCATGTTCAGCCTTGAGCACCCGCAGCTCTCCCAAGAGGCTGGAGGCTTCCACAGCTGAACATTATCGACACATCGTTGATCGAGGAGCAGCCGACGGAGGAGGCCGCGTCTCGAGATCCAGCGAGACGATCCTCGAACCTGGGTCGCGTGTGAACGGAGCTGTGACGTTCGCAACTGCGGAGATTCTTCAGAAAGGTGTGGAATTCGGGGCGGAATTCCCCGAATCACACGAAATCTCCGCTGCGGGGAACGGCGCTCATCGGCCTTCTGGCTAGCGTCGCTCAGGCCGAGAATCCGCCGCGCGGGGTGAACTCACCCCGCGCGGCGGCGTTCAACCCGCGCAACGCAGTAGAACTACACGTTGCCGAGCAGCAGCAGCGGCTCCTCGATGCAGCGCGCCACATAGGTGAGAAAACCGGATGCGACATCGCCGTCACAGACACGGTGGTCGAACACGAACGAGAGTTGCATCACGCGACGCACCGCCAACTCCCCATCGACGACCCACGGGCGCTCAAGCACTCGCCCGATTCCGAGCATCGCCACCTCGGGGAAGTTGATGATCGGGGTGGAGCCGTCGACGCCGAACCCGCCGTAATTGTTCAGGGTGAAGGTGCCGCCCGACAGCGTGCCGGGCCCGAATTCGCCCTTCTCGCTGGCGGTGACGAGAGTCACGATCGCATCCCGCAGCTGACTGGTCGTCATGTCCTGCGCGTTGTGCACGACCGGAACCATCAGCCCGCGCGGCGTCTGCGCAGCCAGCCCGAGGTTGATCCGCCCGTGCTGGATGATCGCCTGACCGTCGGCGCTCAGCGACGAGTTGAGGATCGGATATTGCCGCAGCCCGGCGACGACGAAACGCGCGATCAACGCAGTCAGGCTGAACCGCTCGCCCGTGGACTTCTGCAGCCGCTCCTTGGCCGTGAACAGTTCGGTCGCGTCGACGTCAAGCCAGATCGTCGCCTCGGGAATCTCCCGGCGCGACCGACTGAGGCGCTCAGCCACGACCTTGCGCAGACCGGTGATCGGGATGCGCAGATCGTCGGTACCGAGGTGCGGCACCGCGTCGGGCACGACGAGGGTCGTCGCCGACGGGCCGGAAGCGGCTGACGGCACGACGGATGCGGCAAGGTCGGTCTCGGTCGTGCCGGGCTCCCTCAGCGTGGCCGAGTTCTGCAACGCGAGCGCGGCAATCGCCGCCTCGACGTCGTCGCGCAGCACGAGGGAATCCGGACCGCTGCCGACCAATTGGCTGGCATCAAAGCCGTGCGATTTCGCCCGCTTGCGCACCAGCGGGGAGACGACGGGGGAGCGCCGGCTCGGGTCGAGAATGGCCGTCGCGGGAGCCGAGGCCGGCGCGATCGTGCTGGCCCCGAACCGTCCACCGGCCGGCCGCTTCAGCCGCACCGTCGACTCGCT
Source organism: Leifsonia sp. 10L418 (assembly GCF_056395445.1). Lineage (NCBI taxonomy): Bacteria > Bacillati > Actinomycetota > Actinomycetes > Micrococcales > Microbacteriaceae > Leifsonia > Leifsonia sp. 10L418. The sequence goes on from NZ_JBFTJN010000006.1 coordinate 25,733, forward strand.
CGTGCCGTAGCCGACGAGAACCGCGCCGGAACCTGCCGCCATCCCCGAATCGAGGGGACGAGCCGCGACGGGAGCCTCAGCATCCACGGGAGCCTCAGCATCCACCGAAACCCCAGCATCCACCGGCAGCTCAGCCCCCACCGGCACCACCGTGATCAACGGCGAACCCTTGTGCACCACCTCGCCGGCCGCGGCGTGCAGCGTCACGACCCGGCCGCCGAATGGCGACGGCAGTTCGACCACGGACTTCGCGGACTCCACCTCGACCACCACCTGGTCGATGGCGATCACGTCGCCGGGCTTGACCAGCCACGTCACGATCTCGGCTTCGGTTAGTCCTTCGCCGAGGTCCGGCAGCAAGAAGTCGTGAGGCATCAGTGAGGCAGGTTTCAGAAGGTCGTTGGGCATTGAGCTCACCATTCCCAGGTGTCGAGAGCGGCGAGCACGCGTTCGGCCGTCGGCAGGTAGTGTTCCTCGAGCTTCGGAGCCGGGTACGGGATGTCGAAACCAGCGATCCGCAAGATCGGTGCGGCAAGGTAGAAGAAGTTGCGCTCAGTCACCCGCGCGGCAACCTCGGCGCCATAGCCGCCGAACTGGGCGGCCTCATGGATGACCGCGGCCCGGCCGGTCTTGCGCACCGACGCGCTCACCGTCGCATCGTCGAACGGGGAGAGGCTGCGGAGGTCGATGACCTCGACCGAGAGTCCCTCCTGCTCGCCGAGCTCGGCCGCGTGCAGCGCGGTCTTCACGGTGGGCCCGTAGGCGAGCAGCGTGACATCGCTGCCTACCCGCAGCACCTGCGCCTCGGTCATCGGGAGTGTCTGCGCGGGCAGAGCCACGTCATCCTTCACCCAATAGCGGCTCTTCGGTTCCAGAAAAATGACCGGGTCGTCGCTCGCGATCGCCTCACGCAGCATCGAATAGGCGTCGGCCGGATTCGACGGGGTGACGACGGTGAGGCCCGGAGTGTGGGTCCAGTACGCCTCCGACGAATCGGAGTGGTGCTCGACGCCGCCGATGCCCCCGGCGTAGGGAATGCGGATGACGATCGGCAGCGTGACCCGGCCCTTCGTGCGGTTGCGCATCTTCGCCAGGTGCGAGGTGATCTGCTCGAACGCGGGGTAGCTGAACGCGTCGAACTGCATTTCGACCACCGGGCGCAGGCCGTACATGGCCATGCCGATCGCGGTGCCGACGATGCCGGATTCGGCCAGCGGCGAATCCCAGACCCGCTCCTCGCCGAATTGCTTCTGCAGGGCATCGGTCACCCGGAACACTCCGCCGAGCGGGCCGACATCCTCTCCGAAGACAACGACGTTCGGGTCCTCGGCAAGGGCGTCGCGGAGTGCGGCATTCAAGGCGCCGGCAATACTCAGCGAGGTGGGAGCCGGCGGGGTGGAGGATGCCGAGGCGTCCGGGGCATCCGGTGTCGCGTGCTGTGTCGCGTTCACGGTGTCCGGCTTGCGGGGCTTCGCAGCAGGGGTCGGGTTGTCGATGATGGTCATGAGGGGGTTCCCGGTTCGATCGAGGCCAACTCGCGGGCGAGAAACTCGCGCTGTTCGAGCAGCGCGGGGCGGGGCTGAGCGTAGATGTGGTCGAAGAGCGAGAGCGGGTCGATCACGGGTGTTTCGTTCATCGCGTCTCGGGTGAGGGTGGCGAGGTCCTCGGCGTCGCTCGTGATCGACAGGCGCACCTCGTCGGTGAGGGCTCCGATGTCGGTCAGGTACTTTTCGAGACGCTCGACCGGGTCGAGTCGGCGCCAGTGCTCGACCTCGGATGCGTCGCGATAGCGGGTGGGGTCATCGGAGTTGGTGTGCGACTCCATCCGGTAGGTGAGGCCCTCGATCATCGTCGGGCCGCCTCCGGTGCGGGCGCGATCGATGCTCGCCGTGATTACCGCGAACATGGCGGCGACATCGTTGCCGTCGACGAAGTAGCCGGGCATGCCGTAGCCGATCGCCCGATCGGCCAGGGTGCGAGCGTGCGACTGCTTGCTGAACGGAACGCTGATCGCATACTGATTGTTCTGAATCACAAAAACTGCCGGAGCCTGCCAGACCGAGGCGAAGTTGAACGCCTCGTGGGCGTCGCCCTCGCTGGTTGACCCGTCGCCGAGAAAGGTGAGCGCGACGGTGTCGTCGTGTTTGAGTTTCGCGGCGGTGGCCAGGCCGACGGCGTGCAGTGCCTGGGTGGCCAGCGGGGTCGATTGCGGGGAGATGCGGTGCTCGTGCGGGTCGAACCCGCCGTGCCAATCACCGCGGAAGAATGACAAGATTTCGACCGGGCTCACCCCGCGGGTGAGCAGCGCGATGGTGTCGCGGTAGGTCGGAAACAGCCAGTCGGTCGGTCCGAGCGCGGCGACGGATGCGATCTCGCAGGCCTCCTGGCCGAGCGCCGACGGGTAGGTGGCGAGGCGCCCCTGCCGGGTGAGCGCGGTGACCTGGGCGTCGAAACGGCGAGCAAGAACCATCTTGCGATACAGATCCAACAGGGTTTCGACGTCCGGAATCGTGAAGCCGGCCGTTTGCTCGCCCTCCACGGCGACGCCGTTCTCGTCGATCAGCCGGATGGGCAGCCGGGTGGGTAAAACCGGGTCAACGGAAGGGGTAGCGACAGTGCTCATGCAGCAATCGTCGACCACCTGGGAGCGAACCGCTAGGGCCTCTCAGCGGTGGATGACAGATGGCTGAGGAGTGCCGAGAGTGCGTGCCATTTGTAGCGTGGAGATGGCGTCAGAGTTGCCACGTGTCCGGGAGCGCACCGGGTGCATTTCCCGCGCGCTCGTCGAGCACGAGGTGCGATCGGGTGGCAATGACGCCGGGCATCTCGTGGATCTGCTGCAGGATGACGGCGCTCAATTTCTCGTGGTCGGGCGCGCTGACCGTCACCACGAAGTCGATGTCGCCGCTGACTGCGAGCACGGACTCGACGAAGGGGAGTTCGGCGAGCGCCGCGGCCATCCCGGGAAAGGACGCGTCGCCGATCGTCACGATGACGAGCGCGGTCACGTTGAGGCCGATCGACTTGCGGTCCACATGAGCGGAGAAGCCGGTGATGACGCCGTTGGCGATGAGGTTCTGCACCCGCTTGTGGGCAGCGGTGCGGGAGATGTGCACGCGTTCGGCCAGGGTGCGGATCGAGAGCCGGGCATCCTTGCTCAGCTCCGCGATGAGGGCGCGGTCAACGCGGTCGACATTCATCCGCTCAGCGTACTAGGGCTCTCGACACGCTCGACCGCAGATCATGGCCAACCACACCCCGCAGGAGTAGCGTGAAGTTTCCCGCTGTGTCCGCGGGCCGCACGCTTCGACGAGGCGCAGACTCGCCGATGACCGTTTCTGCCTGAGTCGAGGAGGTCGCGCATGACTGACACCGCGCCGCCTCCCGTTCCTCCGGCTCACTTCTGGGAGCGCATCGTCGCCTGGACGCCCGGCTACGGCACCGTCATGCTCCTCATCGGTATTGCCTACGCGTTGTGCGCTGCGCAGACCGGACTTCAACCGAGCGCCCTGGCCCTTCTCGTGCAACTCCTCACTGTCGGGGTGATCTTTCGGGTCGCCGAAGTGAAGAAGGTCATCCGGGACGTCGCAACCGTGGTTCTCATCGTCTCCGCCGTCGGCATCGCGCTCGTCTGGATCTCCGGTGCCGAGGGAACCTGGGTCAAGGTGGCCATGACGACCGCCGCTGTCGTCTTCTATGGAGTCGCCCCCGCGGCGGTCATCGGTCATCAAATCCATCGCGACGTCATCGACGCGCAGACCATCTTCGCCGTTGTCGCGGCCTACATTTTGATCGGGATGTTTTTCACCTTCGCGTATGTCTTGGCGAGTGTCGAGGGCAACATCTTCAAGGGCGAGGGGGTCGGCTCCTTGTCAGAGGTCTTGTTCTTCTCTTTCACGTCGCTCAGCACCACGGGATACGGCAACTTCGTTCCGGTCACGGCCACTGGCCAGACCCTCGCCATCGCCGAGATTCTCGCCGGGCAATTGTTCATCGGGTTGGCCATCGCCCGGGTCGTCACCGCCTGGATGCCGAGACGCAAGTGAGCGGCAACGCCGACGGCGGGCCGACCCCCACGCCGATCGACCTCACTCCTCGCACACTGATCGTTCTGTCGCTTCCGGCGATCGCCATCGGGGTGGTCTCTGCCGTCGTGTTGTTCGCCCTCGACGAGCTCGCCCATTTTCTTCAAGACTTTCTCTGGCAAACCGTGCCCGGCTGGGTCGGAGCCGACCCCACCTCCGGCTGGTGGATCTTCGGCACGCTGAGCCTCACGGGGCTGGCGGTCGGCCTGATCGTGGCGTTCGTACCCGGTCATGGGGGCCGCGACAGTGCGACGACAGAGCTCATCGCACCACCGCTTCCGCTGATCGCCCTTCCCTCGCTTGCTGTGGTGGCCGTGCTGGGGCTTGCCGGCGGGGTCAGTCTCGGCCCCGAAAACCCGATCATCGCGATCAACACGGCGCTGCTCGTCGTCCTGGTGCGTTGGATCGCGCCGAAGATTCCCACCACCATGGTCGTCATGCTCGTCGCCTCGGGAACCATCGGCGCGCTGTTCGGCACTCCGGTCGCGGCCGCACTGGTCTTCACCGGTATCGTCGCCGCGTTGAAAACCGGAGGGTCACTTTTCGACCGGCTGTTTCTGCCTCTGGTTTCGGCCGGCGCCGGGGCGATGACCATGTCGGTGCTCGGGCCACCGCTGGCGATCCTGAAGCTCCCTCCCCTCGGAGTCCCCAACGGTTTCGATATCGGCGGCAGCATCGTCATTGCAATCGGGGCGACCCTCGTCGGGCTGGCCATCGTCTACATCTTTCCCGTGCTTCACCGGTTCTTCCACGGGCTCGGGAGCCCCATCCTCTTCACCACCCTCGGCGGCGTGATTCTCGGCATTCTCGGTGCGATCGGTGGCCCGATCACCCTGTTCAAGGGCGCCGAGCAATCGGAGGAGCTGTTGAGCAACGCGTCGAGCTACTCCCTGGGCGCACTGGTGCTCATCGTCGTGGTGAAAATCCTCGCCCTGATGATCGCCGCCGCCGCCGGTTTTCGGGGCGGCCGCATTTTTCCGTCGGTGTTCATCGGCGTGGATCTCGGGTTGATCGCGCACGTTCTACTGCCCGACGTGCCGCTCGGTCTCGCCATCGCCAGCGCGACGCTCGGGCTGATTCTGGTGATCGCGCGTGACGGGTGGCTCGCACTGTTTCTGGCCGTTGTCATCGTGGGCGACATCTCGGTGCTCAGCGTGCTGTGCATTTCAATTCTGCCGGCCTGGCTGCTCGTCTCGCGTGCGCCTGAGATGATCGCGCACCCGCCGACACCGGTGGCGCCCATGCCACCGCCGGCCCCAGCGGCCGGTTGACGGCGCACGGTGGCCTGACGTGGCCTGTCGTGGCCTGACGCCGCCTGACACCGTCGACGGACGCGGCCCGACCCCTCCGTCCTCCCGAACTTTCAGCCTGATTCCGAGTAGCCGCGCTACTCTGCTCTGCGCAGCGCGCTATCGTGCTCTGCACAGAAGGGCGGTGCGGTCGTGAGCGAACCCGTTTTGGTGGCCACAGACATCCACAAGTCATATGGGCACGGCGCCAGCCGCTTTGACGCGTTGAAAGGGGTGTCCCTCGAGATCGGCGCCGGGGAGTCGATCGCGATCGTCGGCAAGAGCGGGTCGGGCAAGTCCACGCTGATGCATTTGCTCGCGCTGCTCGACAACCCCGATAGTGGGGTGCTGCTGGTCGAAGGCACGGATGCGCGACAACTCAAGACTGCGGCGGTGAACCGGCTGCGCAATGAAGACTTCGGGTTCGTGTTTCAGCAGTTCTTCCTCACCCCGAATGCGACGGTGCTCGACAACGTGATCCTGCCGCTCAAGATCGCCGGGGTCGGCCCGACGGAGCGGAAGGCTCGCGGAATGGCGGCGCTGGAACAGCTGGAACTCGCCGACAAGGCCAAGAACAAGGCGATCAACCTCTCGGGCGGGCAGAAGCAGCGGGTGGTCATCGCGCGGGCCCTCGTGAACAACCCGAAGGTGATCTTCGCCGATGAGCCGACCGGCAACCTCGACACGGCCACGGGAAAACTGGTCGAAGACATCCTCTTCGACCTCAACCGGGAGAACGGGATCACCCTCGTCATCGTCACCCACGATGTCGAGCTGGCCGAGCGTTGCGACCGGCAGCTCTTTCTGCGCGACGGTGTGGAAGACCCGACGCAGGAACGCCTGCTGCACCCGCGGGACACGTCGAGTGACCAGCCGGGATCCGACTCATGAATCCGCTCGACCTGGTGCGCACCGCGATCGGCAACAGTTTTCGCAGCAAATTGCGCACCGGCCTCACCGTGGTGGCCATCTTCATCGGTGCATTCACCCTGACGATCACCAGCGCGATCGGCACGGGCATCTCGAACTACATCAACGCGCAGGTCGCCGCGATCGGCGCCGCCGACGTGCTGACGATCACGAAGACCACGGATGCGTCGACCTCGGCAAGCAATGGGCCCGCGAAATACGAGCCGAATCAGGCCACCGTCAACGGCGGCCCGCCCGGAGTGACCATCACCCCGATCAGCGCCGAAGACCTCACCGTGATCGAAGCGACACCCGGCCTCAGCGACGTGAACCCGATCACCCGGGTGACGCCGACCTTCATTCAGTTCGCGGACAACGGCAAGTATGTGATCACCGTCAATCCGGGGGCGACGCTGACGAAGGCCGATCTCGCCGCCGGCGCGCAACTGAGCGAGAACTCGACCGAGAACGAGGTGATGCTGCCCACCTCCTATCTGGAGAACCTCGGCTTCGCGAGTGCCGAAGCGGCGATCGGCCAGGCGGTCACGATCGGCGTGAACGACTATCAAGGCACGGCACATGAGGTGACGGCGACGGTGGTCGGGGTGCAGAACGAGACGCTGCTCGGGAGCGGCGTCGGCCTGAACCAACAGCTGACCACCGAGCTGAGCCGGATCCAGGCGACCGGCCGGCCGGCCGGACTCCCTCTCGGCTATCAGGTCGCGACCGCGCGCATTGCTTCGGGTTCGACAGCGGCCGAGGTCGACACGATCAAGAGTGATCTCGCCGATCAGGGGTTCACCGCGCTCACCGTCGCCGATCAGATCGGGTCGTTCGAAACCGTCATCAACGGCATCATCGGTGTGCTCAACGCCTTCGCGGTGATCGCGCTGATCGCCGCCGGATTCGGCATCATCAACACCCTGCTGATGAGTGTGCAGGAGAGAACCCGGGAGATCGGGCTAATGAAGGCCATGGGTATGAGCGGCGGCAAGGTGTACGCCCTGTTCAGCATGGAAGCGGTGTTCATCGGTTTTCTCGGCAGCGCGATCGGCGCGCTTGTCGCAATCATTCTCGGCTCCGTCGTCAGCGATGCCCTCGCCAACACCGTGTTGTCCGGCCTGCCCGGCTTGCACCTGATGCAGTTCGCACCCGGGTCGATCGCGATCATCATCCTCGTCGTGATGCTGATCGCCTTTCTCGCCGGCACGCTGCCGGCCCGCCGGGCGGCCCGGCAGAATCCGATCGATGCGCTCCGCTACGAATAGGCACGCTCAGCCGTGAGCGACCGGCGGCAGCTCGCGTTGCTTCACCGGACGCCTCGCGGACTGCATCACCTCCCGAATCGAGATCTTGCGGGAGTACTCGATCGATCCATAGCGAAACAGCCGAACCGCCAGGCGCAGCACCAGGGCGGCCAGAATCCAGAGCTCGGCGATGATGATGATCGCCTGCCAGAGCGGAAGCGTGCCGAAGGCATTCCGCAGCAGCGCCGTCACCGGCGCTGAGTACGGAAAGAAGGAGAAGATCTGCACGATGAGCGCCGTCGGATCACTGATGATCAGCGAGATCGTGTAGAACGGCACGAAGATCAGCACCATCAGTGCGCCGTAGATCGGGCCGGCATCCTTCACCGTCGGCATCGCGGCGCCGAGTGCCACCAGGGTGCCGGTGAACAGGGCGAAACCGCCGAGCAGAATGAGCGTTCCGACGATCATCTGTTGCGGGTCGAAGGTGAGTGCGGCGAGGTCGAGATTCGGGATGTTGAGCTGAGCGCGAAAGAAGACGTAGCCGAGCACAAAGGGCAGGGCGAAGACCAGCATCTGAACAATTCCGATGAACAGCAGCGACACGATTTTGCCGAGGATCAGACTCGTCGGGTTGATCGTGGTCAGAATCATCTCGGTGACCCGGTTCTCCTTCTCCTCCAGCGTCGCGCTCAGCATCTGGTTGCCGAGCAGCAGAATGACCGCGTAGAAGATGGCCAGGAAGATCAGCGGAGGAAACACCCCGTTGAAGCCTCCGGACACGGTCCCGTTCGAATACGTGATGGTGTTCGTCGTGAGGTTGCCGGCCGCGATGCTCGTCAGCTCAGGCGAGCCCAGCCGTTCGGCCGCACTGGTCTGCAGGATCGATTGGGCCACCGAGGCATACTCGCCGTTGTTGAACACCCCGATGTCGGCGCCGAACACTTGGATCTTCTGGGTGGCCGGCTCGGCCGGATAGGCGAAGAAGGCGTCGATTGTTCCCGCTTTCACCGCCGCCACGCCGGCCTCGGTGCTCGGCGCAAGAGTTCCGCCGGCCGCGTCGACAACGGAGGGGAGCACCACGCCCGACGCGTCGGTGTATTCAAACGAGAAGTGCGCGTCCTTCTGCGCTGCTTCCGACTGAGTGCGGGAGTTGTTCGAGACGAAGACCAGCGAGAACACGACGATGAGAACAACCGGGACGAACAGTGTCGCCACCCAGAACCTGCGCTTCGTGACCGTGCGGACGAACTCGAATCGCACGACGGTGCCGAGATTGTGCCTGGCCATGTCACGCCTCCGCTCGGTCAGATTCGCGATCGGCCTCTGGGCCGTAGACCTCGATGAAGATGTCCTCGAGAGAACGACGAGTCGGAGTGAACCGGCTGACGCCGATGCCTGAGGCGACGAGTCTCGCGAGCACCGCCGCGGCATCCGCATCGGGGCTGAGCTCAAGCTCGGCGTGCCCGTGCGCGTCTTGGATGCAGCGGTAGGCGGCATCCTCGGGGATCACCCCGTCGTGATCGATCTGGATGACGGTACCCCCGAACTCGTCTTGCACGTCGGCGACGGTGCCATAGGCGCGAGACACCCCGTCTTTGAGCAGGATCACCCGGTCGCAGAGGCGTTCGACCTCTTCCATCTGGTGGGTGACCATCATCACCGTGGACCCGGCCCGTTTCTGGTCTTCGATGATGTCCATCAGCAGCCGCCGGTTGACCGGGTCGAACCCTTTCGTCGGTTCGTCAAGAATGAGCAGCTCCGGTTCATTCATCACCGTGACGCCGAGCTGCACCTTCTGCTGCTGGCCGCTTGAGAGTTTGTCGAGGCGGGTGCGCTCCTTGTCGGCCAAACCGACCCGGTCGAGATAATCGATCGACCACCGGCGCGCTTGCTCACGGCCGAGGCCCTTGAGCAGACCAAAGTAAACCATCACATCGATCACCGACTCCTTTTTGTAGAGTCCGCGCTCTTCGGGCAGATAGCCCAGCCGCCCGCTGGTCTCGGGCGTGAACGGCCGCCCGTCGATGTGCAGGATGCCCGCGGTCGGCTGGTAGATGCCCAGCAACGCCCGAATCGTCGTGGTCTTGCCCGAGCCGTTGCTGCCCAAGAAACCGAACGTCTCACCGCGCTCAATCGTGAACGACAGATCGCGGATGACCGTGGTCTTGCCGAAGTCCATTCGAAAGTTCTCGACCGTCACCAGCGGCCCCGGGTCCAGCGTGCTCACGCTGTCACGCTACGCCGGAATGCGGCGATCGTGAACGATGGGATGTCAGGCTGAGAGGGAACTCAGATGCGCGGCAACAGGCTGGGCGGGACGCACGGCTGGCCGCCCGGCAGGCTCAGGCAGTTGCCGAGGAAGGCCGGGTACGGGCCGTCGGTCGAGGGGCCGAACCAGGTTGTGTAGAACGTCCAGAAATTGAGATTGCCCCAGGCGGAGCATCCGTCGCCCTCACTCTTCGCGCTCTTCAACGCCGACCGGTTCGGCTGGTACGGCGTGTAGTTGTAGAGGTTGGCCGTGGCCTGGTTCAGAATCGTGACCGGCTTCGACCCGCACTCGGCGTTCGGGTTGAATCCGACGTCGACGGTGCCGATCTTGTAGGTGCGCTCGGGTTCCTGGCTGTACTGCCGAAACTGCCAGGCCGCGTTGTAGACCTGGTTGAAGAAGCCGAAATACTTGGTGTCGCAGTCGGCCGTGTCGGGGCAGCCGTAGCCGGCGGCACGCAGGTAGCCGGATTCGCTCGGCCGGGTGAGCAGCGACTGCTCCTTCTGCAGCAGCACGAGCAGCACCCGCGGACTGATCGTGCAGGCCGAGGCCACCTTCGCGATGATGCGGCTGGCCTTCTCATTGCGGGCCCCGACGTAGTTGGTGCAGTGACCCGGGCCTTCGCTGGGCTGGGAGACCGTGGTCTGGCGGTAGTCGGCAAGGCAGGGGGAGTCGTCTTTCGGGCGGCAGTTCTGCGCCTCGAGAAAGGCTTGAATGCCGGCCTCGGTCATCGAGTCAGGGTTGAAGAAGTCGTAGTCGCTGATGATGAGACCGGGGTCGAAGTCGGCCGGGTCGGGCGGCGGGGGCATTGTGGCCGCCGCTGGCAATGCGGCGTGGGCCGGTTCGGCCACGGTGCCCAGGCTCAACGCTCCGCCACCCACCCCGATCGCGAGGATCAGGGCAGCAGCCCACAGGCGACGGGGGAACGAATTAGCGCGTCTCATCAGGGTCGACCCTATCGGCACCATTGACGAGAGGGCTGAGTCGGGCTTTGCGGGGTGTCGCGTGCCCGGCGGCATCCGTCACCCCGGCCGTCGGCGTCAGCGCAAGCCGCAACGGTCAGCGCCTGCCGCACGATGTGTGCGGTTCTTGGTGACGGGTGTGCATTCTGGGAGGTGTTTGCTGACATCTTTGTTGTCCGGAATTCGGGGGCGGATTCTGACTGGCGGCTGCGGCTTGTGCCTCTGGCTACGGCGTCGGCGTCGGGGTGGGGGTGGCCGTTGACTCGGCTCCGGCGGTGGCCTGCTGTGTCACGAAGGCCTGGAACGCTGCGGCGTCGCCGAATGCGCCCGTGTAGGCCTTTCCATTGACGAGCACGGTCGGGGTACCGTTCACCTTCGGGATGTTCGCGTTTGGCAGCGGGCCGGCCAGCGCGCGATTCGTCGCCGCGGCCACCCAGGGCGAGAACTCTTCGTCGGCGATGCAGCTGGCGATCTTTGGGTCGCTGGCCCCGGCATCCGTCGCCAGGGATGTCAATTGCGCGTTGGTCAGCCCCGCGGTGTTCTCTTTCGGTTGATTCGCGAAGAGGGCGCTGTTCACCGCGAGAAAACTATTCGGATCGTAGTTGGCGACACAGGCCGCGGCGTTGGCCGAGCGGGTCGAGTATTTGGTGCCCTTCGACGCGCTGTCGAGGATCGACAGGGGGTGCACCTCGAGGGTGGCGTTGCCGGCCGTGACCCAGCCGGTGATCTGGGCCGAGTTCGCGGTTTCGAATTCTCCGCAGAACGGGCAGAGATAGTCGACGTAGGTGACGATGTTGACGGTGTTGGGATAGTTGGCCAGATCGGTGGCGACGGGCTTGGCGTCGGCCGCGAGCGCCGGTGTTGTCACTGCGGTGACGGTGGTGCCGTCTCCGGTGAGCAGGATGCCGTCGCTGGCCATGTTGAGCGGGCCGGTGCCGGTGGTGCGCGCACTGCCTGCAATCACGAGCGCGATGATCGTCACGATGGCGAGCAGGCCGATGCCGATTCCTGCGCGCCAGGCCCACTTCACCCGCCGCTCGCGCTTCTGCGCCGCGGCAAGTTGCAGTCGGGCTTTCTCCCTGGCCTGCTCGCGGCGGTCCTTCTTCGGGGGAACGGGGTCGCCGTAGATCGAGCTCTTCATCGCATTTCACCGTTTCGTCGCGCCAGGGTTGCCGCCTCGACATTAAGCGCCGATTCTTTGAGCCGCTCAAGGGTTAGCTGTGTGCCAGCCGTGAGACGGGCGGATGCTGGGGCGCGCGGGGCTCGGAGGCGCGCAGCGCCACTGAGCCCCGCGCGAAAGGCGGCAGCCTACTCCCAGGAAATCCTCCCAACTGCATCCTTCGCGCAACCATCCCGAGAGCTTCCATCTCGAGAGTCTGCGGCGCCCGCTGGCCATCTGCCCGGCATCAGCTCGACCGCGAGGGGCACGCACCTGGCATGCTGGGGCCATGACTGTGCTGACCGTGGTGATTGCGCCCGACTCGTTCAAGGGAACGGCACGAGCGGGGGAGGCCGCGCGGGCGATCGCCGACGGCTGGGCTTCCGTGCGGCCGGATGACCGGCTGCAGTTGCTACCGATGGCCGACGGCGGCGAGGGCACACTCGATGCGTTCGAAACCGCGGTGCCGGGCGCACGACGGATTCCCGTCGAGGTGCAGGGGCCAGACAATCACCTGGTCGAGAGCAGTTGGCTGCTCCTGCCGGACGGCACCGGAGTTGTCGAACTGGCGAACACAAGCGGGCTCACACTGCTTGACCCATTGCGCCCGCTCGACGCGCACACGCTCGGTTTCGGCCAGGCCATTGCCGCGGCGCTCGATGCAGGCGTCGTGCGGCTGTTGCTCGCGCTCGGCGGCAGTGCCTCGACCGATGGGGGAGCCGGCGCGCTGGCGGCCCTCGGGGCGCTGTTCGTGGACGCGACGAATCGGCCGATCCGGCTCGGCAACCGCGGGCTGGGCACCCTCGCCAAAGCCGACCTGACCCGGCTGCATGCGCTTCCCGCCGGAGGAGCGCAGATTCTCTGCGACGTCTCGAATCCGTTGCTCGGCGTGAACGGCGCCGCCGCGGTGTTCGGCCCGCAAAAGGGTGCGACCGCCGCGCAGGTCACCGGACTCGAATCGAACCTCACGCGGTTGGCGCGGCTGATCCGAGTCGACCCGTCACGTGCGGGCGCCGGCGCGGCCGGTGGAACCGCGTTCGGCATGCTGGCCTGGGGTGCGACACTCGCCCCGGGGGCTGTGGCTGTCGGGGAGGCGCTCGGTGTTCCGGCGGCGCTCGCCGGGGCATCCGTTCTCATCACCGGTGAAGGGCGTTTCGACGCACAATCGGCCGCGGGCAAGGTGCCGTCATATCTGCTCGAGCAGGCGGCGGCCGCGGGAGTGCCGGCGATGCTGGTCGCCGGGAGTATCGAGGCTGAGACCGCGGAGTTCGCGGCGGCGGAGTCGCTGACCGACCTCGCCGGAAGCAGTGCGGCCGCGCTCGCCGACCCGCTCCGCTATCTGCGCGAGGCGGGAGCCGCCCTCGCTCGTGGTTGTGGTGGCTAACTCCTGTAATCCGGGAGGCAGCGCCGAAACTGGCCCGGAATTCCGCGGGCTAGCACTGGAGGATCCGGGGATTACCGGAGTTAGCAACCGGTGAAGCGGATGAAACGGACGAACGGATGAGGCAGAGCGGAACGGAACGCGGGGTGCCGTCGGTCAGCGACGCGCGGCGTACTGCTCGCGAATGACCGGCCGGTGATCAGGCGCCGGCGCCGCGACGAGGGCGAGCGGCCAGGCGGGGCGGGTGCCGGTCAGCGCCCAGGCCGCCTGCACCGCAGCCCCATCGGCCACGTATTCACCGGGCGTCGGCACCTGCACCGGCACGGCGAAGACCTGCGCCGCGATCGCCTGCACCGCTGGATTCTGTGCGGCACCGCCGATCAGCAAGAGCCGGTTGGCGCTCACCCCCTGCGCGCGCACGGCGTCGAGTCCATCGGCCAGCCCGCAGAGTAGTCCTTCGATCGCGGCCCGCGCGAGGTTCGGCCGGGTCGTTGAGGCGAGGGTCATTCCGAAAACGGATGCCGTGGCGTCGGGCAGGTTGGGCGTGCGTTCGCCCTCGAAATAGGGTTGAAGCACAAGCCCCCCGGCTCCGGGTTCGGCGGCCAGGGCCAGGGTTCCGAACTCGTCAAAGTCCGCTGCGAGTAGCGCGGCAATGGAATCGAGCACCCGGGCGGCGTTCAAGGTGGCCACCAGGGGGAGGTACGCGCCGCCCGCGTCGGCGAACCCGGCGACGATGCCCGTCGCATCCGTTGCCGGCTGCCCGGTCACGGCGAACACCGTTCCGCTCGTGCCGATCGAGACGATGACGTCGCCGGTGCCGGCCCCGAGGCCGAGGGCTGCGCCGGCGTTGTCGCCGGCCCCGGCGCCGATCACGATCCCGGCGGGGATGTCGATCCCGGCAGAAATCCCTGCACGTTCACCGGCGCCATTCCCGGCGTCAGTCCCGTCAGCGTCGGTCGGTTCCCCATTCGACGGAGATTCTGCCCCGTCGCGGTCAGAATCGGCCGAATAGGCGGCGTTTGAGCCAAAATCTCCGTCGAATGGGCGTGCCGCGACTGCAGAAGGAAGGGCGGCGGTGACCCCCGGCGACTCCCCGGGGGCGAGCACACGCGGCAGAATCGCACGATGGCCGAGCGCAGCGTCGAGCAGCTCGAGGTCGTAGTCGCCGGTGACCGGCGACCAGTAGCCGGTGCCGCTCGCGTCGGAGCGATCCGTCGTCAGCTCCTCGAGCACCGGGCCGAGTTCGCTCTCGCCGGCCGGGCCGAAGCCACGCAGGCGCCAGGTCAGCCAGTCGTGAGGGAGCGCCACCGCGGCCACCCGCGCCGCGTTCTCGGGTTCGGCATCTCGCAGCCAGCGCAGTTTCGTGATCGTGAACGACGCCACGGGCACCGAACCGGTTCGTCGGGCGAGTTCGCCGGCGCCGACCTCGGCGATCAGATCGGCGGCAGCCGGTGCGCTGCGTGTGTCGTTCCAGAGTAAAGCCGGGCGAATGACGCGGCCGTCCTCGTCGAGCACGACCATGCCGTGCTGCTGCGCGGCGACCGCGATGGCCGACACGTCGTCGAGACCGCCGGCATCCGCAATTGCGGTGTGCAGCGCGCCCCACCAGGCGGCCGGATCAACCTCGGTCCCGTCGGGATGCGCCGCGCGCCCCGTGCGCACCAGCGCGCCGGTCTCGGCGTCGCGAATCACAATCTTGCAGCTCTGCGTCGAGGAATCGACTCCGGCGACACGTGGCATGGGGGCTCCTAGGAGGTGAAGGGGGAATAGAGAAAGCGGAGAAAACGGGACCTAAATCAGGAACAGAGAGGCGTGTCGGCCCCCGAGAGCGGTGAAACCCGGGCCGACACACCTCCGTTCCTGAATTGGGTCCCCCCGAAAGCTAGCCCCGCGCGCCCATCAGGTGCTCCAGCGCCAGCTGCTGCAGGCGCACGAAGCCGAATCCCTTGCCGCCCAGGTACTCCTGCGCGTCGAAGTCCTCGTAGGCCGAACGGTCGGCGAGCAGGTCGTCGTAGCTTTCACCGGCGGCCAGGGTGGGCAGCGCGAGCTCGGGAACGCGCGAGGCAGTCAGCGCTTCCTGCACCTCGGGGTCGGCGCGGAAGGCCGCGGCGCGCTCCTTGAGCAGCAGGTAGGTGCGCATGTTCGCCGCAGCCGAGTCCCAGACGCCGGTGATGTCTTCGGTGCGTGACGGCTTGTAGTCGAAGTGGCGCGGTCCGTCATAGGCCTGCCCGCCGTTCGGGCCACCGTTCTCAAGCAGGTCGACAAGCGAGAACGCGTTCTGCAGGTCGCCGTGGCCGAAGACCAGGTCCTGGTCGTACTTGACGCCGCGCTGACCGTTCAGGTCGATGTGGAACAACTTGCCGGCATCCAGTGCCTGGGCGATTCCGGCGGTGAAGTTGAGCCCGGCCATCTGCTCGTGCCCGACCTCGGGGTTCACGCCGACGAGCTCGGGGCGCTCCAGCGTGTTGATGAACGCGATGGCGTGGCCGAGCGTCGGCAACAGGATGTCACCGCGCGGCTCGTTCGGCTTCGGCTCGATTGCGAAGCGGATGTCGTAGCCCTTGTCAGTCACATAGTCACCGAGCAGGTTCACGGCTTCGCGGTAGCGGCCGAGAGCCGAACGGATGTCCTTGGCAGCGTCGTACTCCGCGCCCTCGCGGCCACCCCACATCACGAAGGTCTTCGCGCCGAGCTCAGCGGCCAGGTCGATGTTGCGCAGAACCTTGCGGAGGGCGAACCGGCGCACGGCACGATCGTTGGAGGTGAAGCCGCCGTCTTTGAAGACGGGAGCACTGAAGAGGTTCGTGGTGATCATCGGCACGATGACGCCGGTGTCGGCGAGCACCTGCTTGAGGCGGTCGATCTGCTTCTGACGAGCGGCATCGGTGGAACCGAACGCGAAGAGGTCGTCGTCGTGGAAGGTGAGCCCGTACGCGCCGAGCTCGGCAAGGCGGGTGACGGCCTCGACCACGTCGAGGTCGGGGCGGGTCGGGCCGCCGAACGGGTCGGTCCCGTTGTAGCCGATGGTCCACAGACCAAAGGAGAACTTGTCAGCGGGGGTGGGTGTCAAGGCCATGAGGGTGCGTCCTTCAGCTTCATTGATGATTTGTTGTGCGTTAGAACATATTACAGGGGTGAGGGTGTTGGCGCTAGGGCCCCGGTGCGTGACACGGTCGGATCCCTCGCCTGACGTCCTATGGTGGGATGGTGGTAGATACCGGAGCGCCGTTCGACGGCGTGCATCGCCGAAACCTCTCGAAAGTGCTCCGGCTGGTTCACCAGCACGCTCGTCTCTCGAGAGCCCAACTGACTCAGACGACAGGTCTCAATCGATCGACGATCGCCACGCTCGTCGGCGAGCTTGTCGAGCTCGGGCTCGTCACAGAGTTGGCCCCAGATCCCACCAATCGCGTCGGTCGGCCGTCGCCGGTCGTCGCCGCTGATGAGCGCATCGCGGTGATCGCCGTCAACCCCGAAGTCGATGCGGTGACGATTGCCGCGGTCGGCCTCGGTGGACGTGTGATCATTCGTGAGCGCATTGACGTCGACCACGTCATCAGCCCTGACGAGACGGCGAGCCTCGTTGCCGCCACGATCGTTCGGTGGAGCCAATCAGAGCTCCGCGATTCCCGGCTTGTCGCCTGCGGGCTGGCGATTCCCGGATTGGTTCGGGCCTCTGACGGACTTGTGCGCTGGGCGCCGCACCTTTACTGGTCTGACGCGCCCATCGGCACGTTGGTCGGGGCGGCGACGGGACTGCCGACGGTCGTCGGCAATGACGCGAGCCTCGGCGTGCTGGCCGAGCACCTGTTCGGTGCCGGTCGTGGCTGTGATGATGTCGTCTACCTCAACGGTGGCGCGAGTGGAATCGGCGGGGGCCTGATCGTGAACGGCCGCCCCGTCGGTGGAGCCGGCGGATATGCGGGCGAGTTCGGTCAGAATCGGCCCGGCATCTCCGCGGCGGACAGCCGCCGGCACGGCGAGGGGGTTCTCGAAGATGAGGTCAGCCGCTCGCGATTGCTTGACGTCGTCGGGCTGAGCGCTGCCGACGAGCCGGCGCTCGAACGAGCGCTCCGGGACTCCGACACGGTGGAAGTGACGGAGGAGCTCGCCCGGCAACGGCGCATCCTCGCCACGGCGCTCTGCAACGCGATCAACGTGCTCAATCCCTCACTCGTCGTGCTTGGAGGTTTTCTCGCGACGATTGCGCTGAGCGACAGTGATGCGCTTCACGCCGCCGTCGCGGCACAGGCTATTCCCGCGGCCTTCGAGGGCATCGAGATTCGTGTTGCGGCCCTGGGCGAAGACCGACTGATGGTCGGAGCAGCGGAAGCGGCCTTCCAGGCGCTCCTCGCCGACCCACTCACCGCGACCCCGACGACGTGATCAGGCGGTCGCTGACTCCACCCGCTTGAAGGCCGCGGTGAAGAAGGCGAGCGCGCGTTCTTCATCGAGGATTCCTCCGCCCTCGTGCCCGTTGTACTGCCAGAGCGAGATCTCCTTGTCGCCGCCGTAGACGTTGTAGGCGCCGTAAACGGTCGACGGAGGGCAGACGTCGTCCATCATGCTCGCCGAGAACAGGGCAGGGGCGCTGGCGCGCTTGGCGAAATTGACGCCGTCGAAGTAGGCCAGAACGCCGTGTGCGCTCTCGACTTTGTCGCGGTGCACCGCCAGATAGGAGCCGATCTCCTTGTAGGGGTAGGCATCCGTCACAACGGTCGCCCGGGGGAAGTCGCAGAGGAACGGGACGCAGGGGGCAACGGCGGCGAGACCGGGGACGAGGCCGCTCACGGCGAGGCTGATCCCGCCGCCTTGGCTGCGACCGAAGACCGCGACTCGAGAGGCATCAACAATCTCAAAACCGCGCACCGTCTCGATCGCACGCACCGCATCAGCGAACACGCGGCGATAGTAATAGGTCTCTTTGGCATCGATCCCGCGGGTCATCAGGCCGGGGGACTGCGGGCCCGTGCCCGCCGGATCGGGGGTGTCCCCGCTGCTCCACCCCGAGCCCTGGCCACGGGTGTCCATGTGAAAACTGACGAAGCCGGCGGATGCCCAGAGCAGGTCTTCGAGCGCATGGCCGCGACCTCCGCCGTAGCCGATGAATTCGACGATGGCGGGAAGTGGCGCGTTCGCCCCGGCCGGCACGCGCAACCACGCCCGGATTGGCTGCCCCTCGAAGCCAGAGAAGGTCACGTCGAAGACGTCGATGCTGGTCAGCGGGCTGTCGACGGCAACCACGCTCACGTCGCCCGCGCGGCTGCGCGATTCGGTGAGGGTGTCTGACCAGAACTGATCGAAATCCGGTGGATCAACCTGGTTGCTGCGGTAATCGGGCAGGAGTGGAGCGGAGAGATCAACGTGCATGGTGGAACCGACTTTCGCGGGGAAGGGGCGGGCGTGGGTGTCGAAGCCGCGCCATCCAGGAGTCCGCGCTGACCGGCCGCGTCCCCGCTCTGGACTGCAGCGCTCGTGAGAAGTGAGGCTAGCACCACGCGTTCGCCGTGCTGCTCAGCCGACGCGCCGACACCAATCTGAGTCGACGCGCTGCGCGTTGGCAGCCTTCGGATAGACTCAGCGCAGCCACAATCGAATCGATTCGATGACGAAGTAGTGCAGATCTGGCGGCCGGCGCGGAGCCGGCCAGATTCGCCTCCCGCTGCATGACCTGAGTGACGCGTGGAGCAGAGCCCCTGTTCACCCACCACCTCAAGGACACAGCCACGTGAGCATCATTCACCACCCGGGCGACGCTCTGTCGCGCGGCCAGCGGATCATCTACATCATCGTTCTGGGGGCGCTCACCGCGCTCGGCCCGTTCACCGTCGACCTCTACCTTCCGGCCTTTCCGACTCTCGAGGCCGATCTCGGTGTCTCGGCCGCCGCCATCCAGCTGACCTTGACCGGAACCATGCTCGGCTTCGGCTTCGGGCAACTTGTCGTCGGTCCGTGGAGCGACAAGGTCGGCCGCCGGCTGCCGCTGCTGCTCGCGACGGGGTTTCACGTGCTGGCCTGTGTGGGTGCCGCGATGTCGCAGGACATTCTCTGGCTGAGTCTGTTCCGCGTGTTGCAGGGCTTCGGCGCCGCGGCCGGCGGAGTTGTCGCGATGGCGATGGTGCGTGACCTGTTCGGCGGCAAGCCGCTGGTCAAGATGCTCTCGCGTCTGGCGCTGATCAGCGGACTCGCGCCGGTGATCGCGCCGGTGCTCGGCTCACAGCTGCTCCTGGTGATGAACTGGCGCGGCATCTTCTGGGTGCTCGCGGCCTACGGCGCCGTCGTGATTCTCGCTGTCGCCCTGTGGATCGTCGAGACCCTTCCCATCGCCGAACGGCATGTGGCCGGGCACAGCACGCTCGGGCAGCGCTATCGGGCTGTGCTCTCCGACAAGGTCTTTGTCGGGGTGGCGATCGTGGGCGCAATGACTTTCACCGGTCTGTTCTCCTATCTCGCGGCATCCCCGTTCTTGTTCCAACAGGTCTATCTGTTCACCCCGCAGCAATACGGACTCCTCTTCGCGATCAACTCGCTCGGTGTCATCGTGGGCGTGCAGACCAGCTCCTATCTGATGCACCGGCTGAACGTCGGACCGCAGTGGATTCTGGTGATGGCAACGGCCACCCTCGGGATCACGGCGACGGCCATCGTCGTGTTGGACCTGGCCGGGGCCGGCCTCTGGGGAACGCTGATTCCGCTCTGGTTCTTCATCACCGCCTGCGGCTTCACCTTTCCGTGCACCCAAGTGCTCGCCCTCAACGCGCACGGTCACGAGGCCGGAACCGCGGCGTCTCTGCTCGGGGCCGCGAACTTCGGAATCGCCGGCTTGATCTCGCCGGTTGTCGGGTTGATTGGGGTCGGCAGCGCCGCGTCGATGGGCGTTGTGATGATCGCCACATCGGTGGTGGGCATTGTCGTGCTCTGGGCCGTCGTGCGCCCGGTCACGGTGCCGGCGCTCACGCACTGACTCGTCGGGGCGCACCTAGCATGGAGGCATGCAAGAACATGCGCACGACGGACAGTACGCGCGCGACGAACTCGGTTCGACGGGGCCGGCGGGGTCGGCGGCGCCAGGCACAATGAAACGGATGACCCGGGTCTGGGCACTCGGCGCCGGGATCGTGTTGCTGGTGCTCGCGGTCGTCCTCGGCGCATACATCACGACCGGAAACCAGGGTCTGCCGCTGGCCGTCGACGCGGCCTGGATGAACACGCTCCTCGCGCTGCGCACGACGTTCTGGATCAACGTTTCGCTTGTCTTCAACGCGGTCGGCGGCGGTCTCATCGCCACGTTCATCGTGCCGATTTCGATCGCCGTGGCGTTCCTGCTGGCAAAACGCCCGTGGACCGCGAGTTACTACCTGATCGCCACGGTGCTCGGCGCCGGACTCGTACAAGTGCTCAAACACCTCTTCGGCCGGGCCCGCCCCGAAGAGATCCTCGTGCATTCTGACTTCGGCTCCTACCCGTCGGGGCACGCGGCGAACGCAGCGGTCATGGCCGCCGTGCTTTTCATCGTCTTTCCCCGGGTGTGGGTAGCTGTCGCCGGGGCCGTGTACACGGCCCTCATGATGTTGAGCCGAAACTATCTCGGTGCGCACTGGCTGAGCGACACCGTGGGAGGAGTGCTGCTCGGAGTCGGTGTCGCGCTGGTGCTCTGGGCGGCGCTCGGCCCCAAGGTTCAGGCCGAGTCGGCTCTCGCAGGCAAACGTCAACCGGGCATTCCCGAATCCCGGTAGAGCGCTTCGCACGGCCGCCGCACTGCCCGTTGGGCACGAGCGCGCACCCGCCCATTCGACGGAGATTCATCGTCATGTGCGGCTGAACCTTGAATCTCGACGGTTAGGTACAAGAAATCTCCGTCGAATGGGAGGTGCACCGGGGGCTGGCCGGGGCGGATGCCCCGCGATAGCGTCGGGGCCATGAAGATTCTTCTCGTGGGTGCCGGCGGAGTCGGCGACGCCATCGCAAAGATCAGCGCACGTCGGTGGTTCTACGAACTCATCGTCGTCAGCGACTACGACCTGACCAGGGCCGAACGCACCGTCGCTTCCATTCCTGCTCGTCACGGTGAGGAGATCGCGAACCGATTCGTTGCAGCGCAGATCGATGCCGGCGACTCGGAGAAGGTGGCAGCGCTGGCACGCGAGCACGGCATCACCCACGTGATGAACGCGGTGGAACCCAAGTTCGTGCCGTCGATCTTTGCCGGGGCTCTCGCCGCCGGAGCCGACTACCTCGACATGGCGATGAGTCTCTCGGAGCCGCACCCCACGCATCCGCACAGCCTGACCGGTGTCAAACTCGGCGACGACCAATTCGCCCAGGCCGGAGACTGGGAGACGGCCGGCCGGCTCGCCCTCGTTGGGATGGGCGTCGAACCTGGACTCTCGGATGTCTTCGCGCGCTACGCCGCCGACCACCTCTTCAGCGAGATCGACGAGCTGGGCACCCGCGACGGCGCCAACCTCGTCGTGCGCGATGAGAATGGCGACGAGATCTTCGCCCCGTCATTCAGCATCTGGACGACCATCGAGGAATGCCTGAACCCGCCGGTGATTTTCGAGAAGGACAAGGGCTGGTTCACGACCGAACCGTTCAGCGAGCCGGAGATGTTCGACTTTCCGGGCGGAATCGGGGCGGTCGAGTGCGTCAACGTCGAGCATGAAGAGGTGCTGCTGATGCCGCGCTGGCTGGATGCGAAACGGGTCACCTTCAAATACGGGCTGGGCAACGAGTTCATCGGTGTGCTGAAGACGCTGCACCTGCTCGGTCTCGATAGCGTCAGCCCCGTGCGGGTGCGGAGCGCCGCTGGGCCGGTCGAGGTGGCACCCCGCGATGTCGTCGCGGCCGCCCTGCCCGACCCGGCCACGATCGGCCCGCGAATGACCGGCACCACCTGCGCCGGAGTCTGGGTGACGGGCACTGGAATCGACGGAAAGCCGCGCGAGGTCTACCTCTATCACCTGGCCGACAACGAGTGGACGATGGCCGAATACGACGCCCAGTGCGTCGTCTGGCAGACCGCACTCAACCCGGTGATCGCCCTCGAGTTGCTGGCAACCCAAGTCTGGACCGGCATCGGAGTGCTCGGCCCGGAGGCGTTCGACGCCAAGCCGTTCCTTGACCTGATGAAGCGTGCGGTGGCCGATGGCGGCTACGGCCAGGACTGGGGGCTCCAGGATCGCCTGGCGTGACCAGTCGAAAATTGACCGGCCCGTGCAGTCGGCGACGGGTCTAGGATTTGGCCCATGACCCCGAATGACGCTGTGGATCCGGTGGCTGCCGCCCAAGCCGAAGCCGAAGCAGCGCTCGCCGCCGCGGTGAAAGCGCAAGCCGAGGCCGAGGCCGCGGTGAAGCGGGCTCGGGATGCCGCAGCGGCGGCCCAAGCGATGGCCGCCGGCGAGCAGGCTGCCGCGGTCGCCACTGCCGAGCACACCGCGGGGGAGGGCGCCGTACCCGCGAAACCGGCCGCTCCGCCCGCTGCCGAACCTGCGCCCGTCGCCGCACACACAGCGCCCGTTCCCCTCAACGACGCACACGTCACTGCCATCCGGGCCGGCTACGCCTTCGACGCTCCGGCCCTCGAAATGGGCGCCCTTGTCAACGGCGAGGCGCTGCCCGACGTGCCCATCCGCATCCCGCTGGCGATGACGAACCGGCACGGCCTCGTCGCTGGGGCGACCGGAACCGGCAAGACCAAGACCCTGCAGGTGCTCGCCGAGCAGCTCTCGGCCCACGGCGTCGCGGTGTTCGCCGCCGACATCAAGGGCGATCTGTCGGGCATCGCCACGGCCGGCGAGCCGAACGACAAACTTCTCGCCCGCACCTCGGGCATCGGCCAGAATTGGGCGGGCGTCGCGAGCCCGACCGAATACTTCTCGCTCGGCGGTATCGGCGCCGGCATCCCGATTCGCGCGACGGTCGCCGGTTTCGGTCCGCTGCTCTTGTCGAAAGTGCTCGGGCTGAACCCCACCCAGGAGTCGAGTCTGGGGCTCGTCTTTCACTACGCGGATGCGGCGGGGCTCCCGCTCCTCGACCTCACCGATCTGCGGGCGGTGCTCAGTTTTCTGATCAGCGACGAGGGCAAGGGGGAGCTCGTCGGGCTCGGCGGGCTGTCGAGCGCCACCGTCGGCGTCATCCTGCGGGAGCTGATCACCTTTGCCGACCAGGGCGCCGATGTCTTCTTCGGTGAGCCGGAGATCGACACGGCCGAGTTTTTGAAAGTCACGGCCGACGGGCGCGGAATGGTCAGTCTGCTCGAGGTCCCGGGGGTGCAGGACAAACCGGCGCTGTTCTCCACGTTCCTGATGTGGCTGCTTGCCGACCTGTTCAACGATTTGCCCGAGGTCGGCGACCAGGACAAGCCCAAACTGGTCTTCTTCTTCGACGAGGCGCACCTGCTCTTCAAGGACGCGTCGAAGGATTTCTTGGCGCAGATCACGCAAACCGTGCGGCTCATCCGTTCAAAGGGTGTCGGTATCTTCTTCGTCACCCAGACGCCGAAGGATGTGCCGAGCGAGGTGCTCGCCCAACTCGGCTCCCGAGTGCAGCACCAGTTGCGCGCGTTCACCCCGGATGACGCGAAGGCATTGCGGGCGACGGTGTCGACCTACCCGAATTCCGGCTACGACCTCGAAGAGGTGCTGACGAATCTCGGCACCGGTGAAGCCATCGTGACGGTCATGAACGAGAAGGGCGCGCCGAGCCCGGTCGCCTGGACCCGGTTGCGGGCACCGCAAGGTTCGATGTCACCGACGCCGGCCGCGTCGATCGCGGCGACGGTTGCTGCATCTCCGCTGCTCGCGACGTATGGCGCGGCGATCGATCGCGACTCGGCGCGGGAGATGCTCGCCCGCAAACTTGAGGCTGCCCATGCGACAGCGGTCGCCGCACAACAAAGCCTCGATGCGGCCCAAGCCGCGGCCGAACTCGAGAAGCAGCAAGCCGCCGCCGCCCAGCAGCAGGCCAAGGCCGACAAGAAGGCTCAGGCCGAATACGACCGTCTGCTCAAAGAGACCCAGGGTTCGGCACGCACGAGCACGCGGACGAGTTCGAAGGCGCAGAAGACTATGCTCGAGGAGGTGCTCGGTTCGCAGATGACCAAGACGATTCTGACCGGAGTCGTCGCCGGGATCTTCGGAACTCGCCGCCGCCGTTAGCCCGAACGCTCCGTTCGCCGGACGCGCCGCCAGCCCGAGCTCGGGCTAGCCGAGCAAGCGTCGAGGAAAGCGGCGTTCGAACCAGTACAGAAGTTCGGGGCGCGAGGCGTTGAGTTCCCGCAGGGTCACCGGGTCGGGAATGTGCACGATCGGAACCTCGAGAATGTCCGCGACAGTTTCCATGTCGTCGCGCGACCAGTACTGGCCGCGCATCCGCAGCAAAACGCGGCCGTCGACTCCGGTGACGAACAGCTGGGGGTGGGTGTCGAGTGTGCCCGATTGGTAGAGGTCGAGCATCATGATGCCGTCGATCGCGTCGACGGGGATGGTGGTCATCCGGCCGAAGAAGCCGCGTTCGGCGATGTGTGACCGGCTCACCCAGATGGTTGTGCGGTAAAAGGCGATCATCCCAAGCCCGAAGAGAAGCATCAGCACGAGCACGACGACCACGACGGCCAGCCAGGTGCCGTTCGGAATGGTGAGCCAAAAGATCACCGCGAGAACCGGCGTCAGAAGCAGAAACACGGCGACAGCGGTCTGCCTGAAAAGATGCCCGTGCGGGCGCAGTGAAACCACGATTTCGGGACTATCCCCAATTCGCGTCACTCCATGCCCCCCGACAGTTCTCACCGAGTATGCACCAAATTTCATACGAATGCATGTTCAGGCGCTATTCCGCCCCGAGTGGGGGGCGCTGCTTCACCGGTAGGCTCTGGCCCTATGAGTAACGGGCCGACGACCAGTGGGCCGGCGGATGTCGTTGCGACTGTGCCGATCGGCACGCGTCTCGTTGTGCGCACCCGCATTCCCGGTGGATTCACCGATGCGCTCGGTGTGCTTCACGCCCGCACCGAGACCCAATGCACCATCGACACCAAGCGCGGCCTGGTGACAGTTGACCTCGTCGATATCGTCGCGGCCAAGGAAGTGCCGCCTCCGCCGCCACGGCGGGCGCCGCGGCTTGGTTGATTTATTCGTGGGCGGTTTCGACTCTCCATCGAGGAAACTCTGGAAACGCTCACGGGACGTATGTGGGCACCGCGAGGTCGCGAGAGGGTAGCGGTTTGCGTCGGGGGAGCCGAGGATGTCTAGATGAGTCGGCCCGAGAGTATTCCGGCTGCGCCAGGCAATCGTTCAGGTGCCCGTCGGGCGATCCATATCGTGGGCGCAGTGCTCGTCGTCGTCGTCGTGCCTGCGGTTCTGGTGGACGCTTTCGTCGGGAAGTTCGCAGCCGACGCACTGTTACTCGGGTTGCTCTTGGGCGTTATCGGCAGCATGGTCGGCGGCACTCGCCGGATGCTGATTCTCGCCGTGCCCTTCGGGGCAGCAGCAGCGCTCGGGGCTTTCACAAGCTACGGCTGGTCGTGGGTCGCGTTGCTAGCTCTGTTGGGGGTTCTCGCTGGGGCAGGGATTGCGTTCGGATGGTTGCCATCGCTCCTGATGCTTCCGTTCGCCGCCACATTTGCCGGCCCTGTCTCGTCGGGACAAGATGCAGTCGCCTACGGCATTTTCGCCACTCTAGGCCTGCTTTATGGTCTCGTCCTCGCCCGTCGATTCAGAGCGCCTCGAGTTGTCGAGGGTCAGCGGGTGTCGATCGGGCTTGCCTGTGCTGTCGCTGCTGTCATGGGCGTGGCATTGGGCGGCGCCGCTGCGATCGGCGTGGCATTGGGCTGGACCGAACCGTACTGGGTTCCCGAGCCGATCCTCATCCTTACCCTCTACATCATCATGGGTAAGCGAGAACGCGTACGGGAGAAGGCGATTGCGACAGCGGTCGGGGCGATTGCATCAGTGCCGGTGGTGCTGCTGGCGCCGCCGACATGGGTCATTACCGTCCTTGCCGCCGCGGCCTTCGTTCTGGCGCTCAGCCAACAAAAGAAGAGCTACTGGCGTTACTACGCCTTGTATACCTTTGCTCTTATTCTCGTTCTTTCGCCGCCTGGCCAAATCGGTGCCGAGGCGGCGCACCGCGGCACTGAGATTCTGATCGGCATAGGAGTCCTCGTGGCGGGCCTAGCCGTGCTTGACTCTCTCGGCCGTTGGCTGGCGAAACATGACCCTGAGCCAGTGCTTGCTCAATCCTGAGTGCATTCAGAGGGGACCCCGTCGCTCGGGCTTCGCCCTCGCTCCTCCTCGAATCACAATTCCTTGTTAACGCCGAAATGCCCGTCCTTCGGACGGGCATTTCAACGTTGGCGGAGAATGGGGGACCCCGTCGCTCGGGCTTCGCCCTCGCTCCTCCTCGAATCACAATTCTTTATTAACGAGTAAACGCCCGACCTTCGGCCGGGCGTTTACTCGTTGGCGGAGAATGGGGGATTCGAACCCCCGAGGGCTTTCACCCAACACGCTTTCCAAGCGTGCGCCATAGGCCACTAGGCGAATTCTCCTGTCAAGCCGCACCCCGAAGAGAACGACCTCAAGAATCCTACCTGTTTCCGGAGCACCTCGTGGCCGCCTGCCCCACACAGCGGCCCGGCGGGCCGTCAGATCGCCCCGATTGAGGCAGTCCACAGCGGAATTCGCTGAGAGTCGGAACAGGATCTGAGCGCTGTGATTTTGGGGGAGGCGAATCCTCACCTAAACTGAGTGCTGGCTCCTCGCGTGGTGCCATCCAGGCCAACTCCCCCAGGACGGAAACGTAGCAAGGGTAACCGGGCTCTGGCAGGTGCGCGAGGAGTCTTTATTTTTGCCCGGCCCCCGCCCCGGCGCGGACCAGACCCAGCCGCCGACACCGCCGCATCCGTTTCGTAGGAGATTCTGAGACTCGCCGTGATGTTCTGGCGGGTTGACTCGGCGTGGCGCGGAATCTCCTCCTTTACGTGACACGGTTAACGTCGCACACTCCTGATGCGCGGGCTCAGGGCGGTACTACATCGGGGCCCACCGCAACCTGTGAGCTCCATGTGATTCCCCAGGGTTCCCGCCGACAGGGCGGGCTAACGTAGACCTGTGGCACGAAGCATCTACATCACGTCCGTTGAGGGACACACCGGCAAATCAACGATTGCGCTCGGCACTCTCGACACGCTCTCCCACCAGGTGAAGCGGGTCGGTGTTTTTCGTCCGATCGCCCGTTCCACAGCCGAACGCGACTACGTGGTCGACCTGCTCATCGGGCATGACGGCGTCGACCTCGAGTACGACGAGTGCATCGGTGTCACCTACGACGAGGTGCACGAGGACGCGGATGCCGCCCTCTCACGCATCGTCGAACGTTACAAAGCCGTCGAAGCGAAATGCGACGCCGTGGTCATCGTCGGCTCCGACTACACGGATGTCGGCAGCCCCACCGAGCTGAGTTTCAACGCGCGCATCGCCGCCAACCTCGGCGCCCCCGTGCTTCTCGTGCTCGGTGGGCGCTCCAGCCAGATCTCCGGTGAACGCCTCGGCCAGGCCGACCCGCGCAACCCCGGCGAGATGCATGACATCGCCGAACTCGCCTTGGTCGAGTTGCGTCTCGCGCACGCCACGCTGCTGGCCATCATCGCCAACCGGGCGGATGCCGACGAGCTCGACACCGTGCGCGCCGCGATCCTCTCTGCCAAGCCGAATGTGCCGGTCTGGGTGATTCCCGAAGACCCCTACCTGATCGCACCGAGCATGGAATCGATCATGACCGCAACCGGCGGAGTGCTGATCAAGGGCGACCCCGAACTTCTGGCACGGGAGGCGCTCGGCGTGGTCGTCGCCGGCATGAGCATGGTCAACGTGCTTCCGCGTTTGATCCAGGGCGCCGTGCTCGTCGTGGCCGGTGACCGCACCGAGGTGCTGCTGGCCGCGATGATGGCGCAGACCTCCGGTACCTTCCCGTCGATCGCCGGAATCGTGCTCAACGGCGGCTTCGAGCTGCCCGAACCGATCGAGCGACTGCTCGACGGTCTGCCGCAAACGCTGCCGATCATCCGCACCGAACTCGGCACCTACGACACGATCGTGGCGATCACCCGCACGCGCGGCAAGCTCGCCGCCGACTCCCAACGCAAGTACGACGCGGCGCTGGCCTTGTTCGAAAAGCACGTCGACGCATCCGCTCTGCTCGACCAGCTGCACCTGGCCCGCACCGATGTGGTCACGCCGCTCATGTTCGAGTTCGGGCTGCTGGAGCGCGCCCGGTCGAACCGCAAGCGCATTGTGTTGCCGGAGGGCGGCGATGATCGCATTTTGCGGGCCGCTCACACCCTGCTGGCCCGTGAGGTCGCCGATCTGACCATTCTCGGCGAGACCTTCGAGGTGCGTTCGCGCGCGATCGAGCTCGGTCTTGACATCTCGAAAGCCGAAGTGCTCTCGCCCCACGACCCGGTGCTCGTGATGCGATTCGCCGAGGAATACGCGAAGCTGCGCGCCCACAAGGGCGTCACGCTCGAGCAGGCGCGGGAGCAGGTGACGGATGTCTCCTATTTCGGAACGATGATGGTGCACCTCGGCCTGGCCGACGGCATGGTCTCCGGCGCGGTGCACACCACAGCCCACACCATCCGTCCGTCGTTCGAGATCATCAAGACCAAGCCGGGCGTGATGGTGGTGTCGAGCGTGTTCTTGATGGCGCTCGAAGACCGCGTGCTCGTCTACGGGGACTGCGCGGTCATCCCCGATCCCGACGCTGCGCAGCTGGCGGACATCGCCATCTCCTCGACCGAGACCGCTGTGCAATTCGGGATCGAGCCGCGCGTGGCGATGCTCTCCTATTCGACCGGTGAGTCCGGCACCGGGGTCGACGTTGAGAAAGTGCGCGAGGCGACGGCGCTCGTGCGCGAGCGCCGCCCCGAGCTGATGGTCGAGGGCCCGATTCAGTACGACGCGGCGACGGATGCCGTCGTGGCCGCCACGAAGATGCCGACATCCTCCGTGGCAGGCCGGGCGACGGTGTTCATCTTCCCCGACCTCAACACCGGTAACAACACCTACAAGGCAGTGCAGCGTTCGGCCGGAGCGGTGGCGATCGGACCGGTCTTGCAGGGTCTCCTCAAGCCGATCAACGATCTGTCGCGTGGCGCACTCGTGCAAGACATCGTGAACACCGTGGCGATCACGGCGATTCAGGCAGGGATCAGCGCATGAGCAGCGTCTTCGTCGTCAACTCGGGTTCGTCGTCGATCAAATACCAGCTCGTCGACCTGGCGACAGAGAAGGCGGTGGTCACCGGCCTGATCGAGCGCATCGGCGAGCCCGGATCCTTCATCACCAACCATGCAGACGGCATGCGGGTCGTGCTCGCCAAGCTCGGTGACGTCGACGACCTGATCGCCGTCGGCCACCGGGTCGTGCACGGCGGCAGCGAGTTCGACGGCCCGACCCTCATCGATGATGAGGTCGAGCGCGAGATCGACGCGCTCGCCCGGCTGGCTCCACTGCACAACCCGGCGAACCTGCTCGGGATTCGGGCGGCCCGTCGTGCGCTGCCCGACGTTCCGCACGTTGCGGTCTTCGACACCGCGTTTCATCAGACCATGTCGCCCGCGGCGTACACCTACGCGATCGACGCCGACATCGCCCGCGAGTACAAGGTGCGGCGCTACGGATTTCACGGCACCTCACACAAGTACGTGTCGGAGCAGGCCGCGCTGCTGCTCGGCAAACCGCTCGCCGACACCCGCACGATCGTGCTGCATCTCGGCAACGGTGCCTCGGTCACGGCGGTCGACGGCGGGCGCTCGATCGACACCTCCATGGGGATGACCCCGCTGCAGGGCCTGGTGATGGGAACGCGTTCGGGCGACATCGACCCGGCCGTGCTCGTGCACCTCAACCGGGCCGCCGGGATGAGCGTGACCGAGCTCGACGAACTGCTCAACCGGCGAAGCGGGCTGCTCGGGCTGACCGGCATGGGCGATATGCGCGATGTTCAGGATGCGGCGATCAACGGCAACGAGACGGCCGAGCTGGCGTTGCAGGTCTGGCGCCATCGCATCCGTCACTACATCGGCGCCTACTTTGCGCAACTGGGTGGGCTCGACGCGCTCGTGTTCACGGCGGGCATCGGCGAGAACAATGCGCTGCTGCGACGCCGCGCGTTGGCGGGCCTCGAACACCTCGGCATCCTGGTCGACAACGACCGCAACGAGCTGGCATCGCGGGCGGCCCGGGTGATCTCGCCGGCGGGCGCACCGGTGACGGTGATGGTGATTCCGACGAACGAGGAGCTGGAGATCGCTCGGCAGGTGGCGTCGATCGTCTGAGGCCGCGGGCTTCGGCTGCCGTCTGACGTGATTGGTCGGCGCACGCAAAGTCTGACCTGCTCGTTCGGCGCACGCAAAGGAGGAGATTCGGCGACTCGCCGAGCTTCTCTGGCGGGTTGAGGCGGCGTGTTGCAGATTCTCCTTCTTTGCGTTGTTCAGGTCGCGAGGTTTCATCGCTGTGCATCTCTGACCGTGCGCTCGATCGCGGCGAGCGTTGAGGGCCACTCGCGAAGAATCAGGCGCGGAGTGAGTCTGAGCGACACCCGACCGAACCCGGCGAATACGATGTCGCGATGCCGATCCGGCTCGAAGCGGTCGGGTCCGTGCCACTTTTTTCCGTCGGTCTCGAGCGCGACGCAGTCGTCGACCACGAGATCTTCGCGGTAATGCAGCCCCCGAATCCTCTCCTGGGCTACGACCTGAAATCCAACCTGTCGCAATCGACGGCGCGCAATCGTCTCCTGCCCGGAGTCCGATGTGAATTCCATCTCCCGGATGCCTTGTTGCAGGTAGCGCGGAGCATGTGCGCCGATGCGGCGCACCTGCTGTTCGGTCAGGTAATTCTCATGAACTGCCGATTCGAGGCACGCAATCGCGTGCTCTTCATCGAGGCAATGGATCGCCTGCCACACAGCCTCCATCGGATCGACAAGCCAAGATTCCGCTCCTGCCGAGCCGAACTTCGCCGGCGTCCAGTGATATCGGATCAAACGGCCGGCGTGATCATGGGCCGGTCGTAGCGGGCTGTGTGAGTTTGGGGACAACTGCAGATGCAGAGCTTGATCGAGACCGGCCCAGACGCCGGCGCGGCGCAAGGCGGTCAGGCAGGTGATTCGGGCGTGAGAGGTGACCGCCGCGACCTGATCTGCGTCGGCATGGCGACAGACGTAGATACCGCGCGAGACGCGGTGGATGATTCCGGCACTCATCGCGCCGCGGATGTCGCCAGCCGCGAGGCCGCACCGGGTGAGGTCGGTGGTCGTCACGACGTGACCGAACGAGCAGATGAGACTTTCCGGTATCTGGCGCATGACGGCATCCTGCGCTCGGAGTGTCGAGCGCAATGGTCAGGAGCAGATTCCCGTGGAGAACTCTGTCCGGGATCACCGGTGGGGGAGTGCTATCAATTCGCCGTACGTCCGCCCGAATGACGGAAAGGAGGAGATTCGGCGACGCGCCGAGCTTTTCGGCCGGCCTGAGACGGTGTGTCGCAGAATCTCCTCCCTTGCGTGCGAAGTGAGGCGTGCGGAAGGGCGATGCGTAGAGCTGCGGGGGAGGATGCGGAGATAGGAGAGAGAGGAGAGAGAGGAGATAGAGGAGATAGAGGAGATAGAGGAGATAGGAGAGAGAACCGTTTAGTGAGGGAGAGGCCCAGAGCGCGGACGGCGACCTATGCTGGCGAGAGGGAGGCGCACGTGAGACAGCGCACGCAGCACAAGCAGCGCACGCAGCACAGCGCGACCGAACTTGACGTCGCGATCATCGGGAGCGGGCCGAACGGGCTTGCCGCTGCCGTCGTGCTCGCGCGCGCCGGGCTCTCGGTGCGCGTCTACGAAGCCGAAGACACCATCGGCGGCGGCGCTCGCACGCTCGAGCTGACCGAGCCCGGGTTCCTGCACGACTGGGGTTCGGCCGTGCATGCGATGGCGTTCGCTTCGCCGTTCTTTCAGCAGTTCGGCCTGACCGAGCGGGTGTCGTTCGTCATGCCCGAGATCTCGTACGGGCACGCCCTCGACGGCGGCCGGGCCGGCATCGCCTGGCGCGATCTCGCCCGCACCGCCGAGGGGCTCGGCCGCGACGGCGCCGCCTGGTCGCGCCTGCTGAAACCGCTGGTCGACAACGGTCAGCGGGTCGCCGAGTTCGTGACCTCGCCCATGCTGCCGGTGCCGCGGCATCCGTTCACTGCGGCGGCCTACGGCCTGCGCGCGCTCGAGCAGGGTTCGCCCCTCGCCGGGCTGCGCTTTCGGGATGAGGTCGCTCCGGCCATGCTCGCCGGGGTGTACGCGCATTCGATCGGCCCGCTTTCGACGCTCGGTGCGGGCGCCTCGGGGATGCTCCTGGCCACACTGGCGCACAGCGTCGGATGGTCGGTTCCCGTGGGCGGTTCACAGGCGATCACGGATGCGATGGCGTCAGATTTCACGGCCCACGGCGGCGTTATCGAGACCGGCCGTCGCATCGGCTCGCTCGCCGAACTGCCCGCGGCGCGTGCCATCCTCTTCGACACCTCGGCACGGCAATTGGAGCACCTCGCAGGGGAGCGGCTCGCACCGGGATATCGGCGCGCGCTGCGGCGGTTTCGGAACGGCAACGCCGCATCGAAAGTCGACTTCGCGCTGAACGCGCCCGTGCCCTGGACGAACGCCGACCTGCGCCAGGCGGGCACCGTGCACGTCGGGGGACTGCGCGCCGAAGTCGCGGCCGCCGAAACTGCCGTTGCGAAGGGCAAATACGCACGCTCGCCGTACGTGCTTGTGTCGCAGCCGAGCCTGTTCGACGCGACGCGGGCGCCCGCCGGGAAGCACACCCTGTGGGCGTACACCCACGTTCCGGCTGGGTCGGACCGGGACATGACCGAGCCGATCACCGCGCAGATCGAGCGCTTCGCTCCGGGCTTTCGCGACGTCATCCTGGCTTCGCAGGCGACACCTGCGACCGAGCTGGAGCGTCACGACGCCAACTTCATCGGCGGTGATATCGCCACCGGCGCCGCAAGCTTCCTGCAGCTACTGGCGCGTCCGGTGCTGTCGACCAAACCGTGGCGGGCCGCCCCCGGCCTCTATCTCTGCTCGGCCGCGACCCCGCCCGGTCCGGGCGTGCACGGTATGGGCGGATTCCACGCAGCGCGGCTCGCGCTCGCCGAGGTGTTCGGGCTGCCGATGCCGTCGCTCGCGCCATAGCGACCATTCGACGGAGAGTGTGCCGGCCGCGCGGTCGTTGCGGCCGTTCTGCGGCGACATCCCGAAAAATCTCCATCGAATGGTGGGGAGCGGCGCGGGGAGGGAGACGGATGCGCGAGTGGTGCACCGTGAGTTGGGGAGCGGTGAGTCACCGGTGCCGTTCGGGGCGCTCTGTCAGCGGCTCCGACTACGATTGAATCGTGGTTACAGCCCTGTATCGCCGTTACCGGCCAGAGACATTTTCCGAGATGATCGGGCAGTCGCAGGTGACCGATCCGCTGATGACGGCACTGCGCACCAACCGGGTCAATCATGCCTACCTGTTCAGCGGCCCGCGGGGGTGTGGCAAGACGACATCCGCCCGCATCTTGGCCCGCTGCCTGAACTGCGCTGAAGGGCCGACCGACACTCCGTGCGGCGTCTGCCCGAGCTGCGTTGAGTTGTCCCGCGACGGGAGCGGATCCCTCGACGTGGTCGAGATCGACGCGGCCAGCCACAACGGTGTCGACGACGCCCGCGACATCCGTGAGCGCGCCATTTTCGCTCCGGCCCGTGACCGCTACAAGATCTTCATCCTCGACGAGGCGCACATGGTCACGCCGCAGGGCTTCAACGCCCTGCTCAAGATCGTCGAAGAGCCGCCGGAGCACGTCAAGTTCATTTTCGCGACGACCGAGCCCGACAAGGTGATCGGCACCATCCGTTCGCGAACCCACCACTATCCGTTCCGGCTGGTGCCGCCGGCACCGATGCTGGAGTATGTGCAAGGGCTCTGCGAGAGCGAGGGAATGAAGGTCGCTCCCGGCGTTCTTCCCCTCGTTGTGCGGGCCGGGGGCGGGTCGCCGCGTGACACGTTGTCGCTGCTCGACCAGTTGATGGCCGGCTCCGACGACAACTCGGTCGAGTACGAGCGCGCCGTCGCCCTACTCGGCTACACCCACGCCTCTCTGCTTGACGATGCCGTCGACGCGATCGGCGCCCGTGACTCGTCTGCGGCGTTCGACGCCGTCGACCGGGTGATCCAGACCGGTCAAGACCCGCGCCGCTTTGTCGAAGATCTGCTTGAGCGGATGCGCGACCTCATTATTGTTGCCGCAACGTCGGCGACCGCCGCCGCGGCTGTGCTGCGCGGAGTGCCGCAAGACGAACTTGACCGGATGGCCGTGCAAGCGTCGAAATTCGGCCCGGCCGAGCTGTCACGCACCGCCGACATCCTGAACGCCGCGCTCAGCGAGATGAGCGGGGCCACCTCGCCGCGTCTGCACCTCGAGCTGATGGTTGCGCGCACGCTCATCCCGGCCAGCGACGACTCGAACCGGGGCGCGCTGGCCCGTGTTGAGCGGCTCGAACGACGCATCGGGGTCGACGGCGGCGAGAGTGCGGCGCCCAGTGGGCAGACCGTGCCTGCGCGACCGGTCGCTGCTCCTTCGGCAGCACCCGCGCCCGTTGCGACTCCCGCAGCCTCGACTCCCGCAGCCTCGGCTCCGGTTGCTGTCGCTCCCGTTGCGGCGACACCCGGTGCAGCGCCGGCGACCGTGCCGGTACCCGCAGCTTCGTCGAGCCCGGCCGCGACGACGGCGACTCCCGGCGCGTCGGTGGAATCTGCTCCGGCCGAGTCCGCACCCCCGGCCTCGGCCGCGGCCGCCCCGGCACGCGTGCTGCCGACCGGACCCGTCACAGTTGCGCAGATCAAGGACGCCTGGCCTGAGATTCTCGACGAGGTCAAGACGGCCAAGCTGAGCGCCTGGCTGATCATTCTCACGGCGAGCGTGCTCGAGCTCCGCGGTGACGACATCCTCGTCTTGTCGTTCCCCAGTGAGAGCGACGTGACGAGCTTCAAGCAGCAGCAGCCCACGAACACCGGAGTGAGCGACTACCTGCGCGCTGCGATTATCGAGGTGCTCGGACTCCGGGTGAAGTTCATCGCGCGTGCCGACACCGGCGCAGCGGCCGTCCCGCCCACACGCACGAGTGGGGCGACGGATGCCGCGGCGCCACGGGTTCCGGCAGCATCCGTTCCGGCAGCGGCAGCGGCAAAGGCCACGACGGCTGCGGCTGCTTCACCCACTCCGTCAACCGGTGACTCGGCGGCAGCGCCAACCGCGCCCGCCGGCCGCACGGTTTCCTCGGGCAGCGGCTGGGCAACAGTGGCGATTCCCGGTGCCGCCGATGCATCGGCACCCACTGCGACCGCCGAGGGATCGGCCGCCGGAGCATCTGCCACTTCGGCAGCCCGGCCGGCCGGCGCTCCGTCGGACGGTCCGTCGGCCGACGAACCGCCATTCGACGAAGAGCCGCCGCCCTTCGATGACGACGTCCCGCCGGAGACCGAGCCACCGACCGACCGTTTCGTCGCTCCCGACGAGATGAGCGGCCCGGCGTCCGTACCGACTTCGATCCCGCCGACCTCGATCCCGCCGGTTGCCCGGCCGCAGGGCGTTCCCGCCTCGTCGGTTTCGGCGCCGACGGCAGCCACCCCTGTCGCAGCGGCGGCCGAATCGCAGCGCCCTCCGGTCACCCCGACGGTCGCCCCGTCGGTCCCGATCAAGCGCCCCGCCGCCTCCGCCCAGGGCAACGCACCGGCCTTCGGTGAGAAGCAGCGCTACGGCGAATCGGTGGTGCGCGAGATTCTCGGCGCCACCTTCCTTGAAGAGCAGCCGCACAACTCGGCACCCCGACCGAGAGGCGATTAACGCATGTATGAAGGCATTGTTCAAGAACTGATCGACGAGCTGGGCAGGTTGCCCGGCATCGGTCCGAAGTCAGCACAGCGTATCGCGTTCCATATCCTGCAGACGCAGACTTTTGATGTGACACGCCTCGCGAACGTGCTGCTCGAAGTGCGAGAGAAAGTGCGTTTCTGCGACATATGCGGCAACGTGTCAGAGCAGCAGACCTGCAGCATCTGCCGTGACCCGCGTCGCAACCCGGCGCTGATCTGCGTCGTCGAAGAAGCCAAAGATGTCGTGGCGATCGAACGCACCCGTGAGTTCCGTGGTCTCTACCATGTGCTCGGCGGGGCGATCAGCCCGATCGACGGGATCGGACCCGACGATCTCAGCATCCGTCAGCTGATGCAGCGACTGGCCGACAGCACTGTTCAAGAGGTCATCATTGCGACAGACCCCAACCTGGAGGGCGAGGCCACGGCGACCTACCTGTCGCGGCTGCTCAACACGCTGGAGATTCGGGTCACCCGACTGGCCTCTGGCCTGCCCGTCGGCGGAGACCTCGAGTATGCCGACGAAGTGACGCTGGGTCGAGCGTTCGAAGGCCGACGGGTCGTCGGCGCCTAGCAGAGCGCGCGAGCGTGGCCGTCCGTGACTCCTCTCCCGAGGTCGAGCGTCCGCCCGTTTTGTCCCACTCGCGCAGCTCATGCAACGCGTTCCGGGTCCGGCAGCGCGGCCTTCGTCACATGGCTTCGACGGAATATGCCAGCACTTAGGATGGAAGTCCGAGCCGTGCTCGGACATCCCAACCCCAGGAGTGCCACGTGAGTTTGATCGTGCAAAAGTTCGGCGGGTCGTCCGTCTCCGATGCTGAGGGCATTCGGCGCGTCGCGAAGCGGATCGTCGAGACCCGAAAGGCCGGCCACGATGTGGTCGTCGCCGTGAGCGCCATGGGCGACACGACTGATGAGCTGCTTGACCTCGCGCACGAGGTCACCCCGATTCCTGCTCCGCGCGAGCTGGACATGCTCCTGACCGCCGGAGAGCGCATCTCGATGGCGCTGCTTGCGATGGCGATCAAGAGCCTCGGACACGACGCCCGCTCCTTCACCGGCAGCCAGGCCGGCATGATCACCGACGCCCAGCACGGCTCAGCCCGCATCGTCGACGTCACTCCGGTGCGCCTGCGCGAGGCCCTCGACGAGGGCGCCATCGTCATCGTCGCCGGGTTCCAGGGCTTCAACCGCGACACCAAAGACATCACCACGCTCGGTCGCGGTGGCTCAGACACCACAGCCGTCGCCCTGGCCGCGGCGCTCGACGCCGACATCTGTGAGATCTACACGGATGTCGACGGCGTGTATACCTCCGACCCCCGCGTCGTTCCCCTGGCCCGCAAGATCGACCGCATCACGAGCGAAGAGATGCTCGAACTCGCGGCCAACGGAGCCAAGGTTCTGTATATTCGCGCCGTGGAATATGCCAGACGTCACAACGTGACGCTGCACGTGCGTTCGTCGTTCAACAACAACGAAGGCACCATCGTTTACAACCCGGACAGCGCCACCGACCGGGGGATCACGAGCAACGACGAAGCCGTGTCAGAGAGAAAAGAGACTGTCGTGGAAAACCCGATGATTGCCGGCGTTGCCGCCGACCTCAGCGAAGCCAAGATCACGATTGTCGGCGTGCCCGACATCCCGGGCAAGGCCGCACAGATTTTCAAGATCGTCGCCAAGACGAACGCCAACGTCGACATGATCGTGCAGAACGTGTCGTCGGCCGTGACTGGTCGCACCGACATCTCGTTCACCGTTCCGATGAACGACGGCCACCGCGTCATGCAGGCGTTGGAAGCCGAGAAGGACGAAGCCGGCTTCGAGTCGCTGCAGTATGACGACCAGATCGGCAAGCTCGCGCTCGTCGGCGCCGGTATGCGCACCAACTCGGGTGTCTCGGCCAAGCTCTTCGAAGCGCTCTCAGACGCCGGAATCAACATTGAGATGATCTCCACCAGCGAGATCCGCATCTCGGTCGTCGTCCGGGCCGACAGCGTCAACACCGCGCTCCGCATCGTGCACACCTCGTTCGGCCTCGACGCCGAGTCCGAGGCGCAGGTCCACGGCGGCACCGGCCGCTAGGCTGCGTCGCCCGCACCGCCTCGCCACAGAGTTCACACCCGGCACCTCGGGTTGTGTGGCTAACTCCGGTAATGCCTCCCTCAAGTGCCTGACTCAGGCCGAATTCGGGTGGTTTTGCAAGAATGACCGGAGTTACCAACGCGGAAGCGACGAGAACTACCGAGAACGACAGTTTCGACAGTAAGGAAGCACCAGTGACCAGCACCGCAGGAATCAACATCGGCGTCGTCGGAGCCACCGGACAGGTCGGAGCCGTCGTGCGCCGCCTGCTCGAAGAGCGCGACTTCCCCGTTGCCAGCATCCGTTACTTCGCCTCGGCCCGCTCCGCCGGCAAGGTTCTGCCCTGGAAAGACGGGGAGATTGTCGTCGAAGACTCGGCGACCGCCGACCCGACCGGACTCGACATCGCCATCTTCTCTGCCGGTGCCACGCTCTCGAAGGCCCAGGCCCCCCGCTTCGCCGCGGCCGGCGTCACTGTGATCGACAACTCGTCGGGCTGGCGGATGGACCCCGAGGTTCCCCTCGTCGTCAGCGAGGTCAACCCGCACGCCATCAAGCAGGCCGTCAAGGGAATCATCGCGAACCCGAACTGCACCACGATGGCGGCCATGCCCGTGCTCAAGGTGCTGCACGAGGAAGCCGGGCTCGAGCGACTCACCGTGAGCACCTACCAGGCGGTGTCCGGAAGCGGCCTCGTCGGTGCCGAAGAGCTGGCCACCCAGGTGCGCGTTGCGGTCGAAGACGAGAACCTGCTGCAGCTCGTTCACAACGGCTCGGCCGTCACACTGCCGGCACCCACCATCTATGCGCGCCCGATCGCGTTCGACGTGATCCCGCTGGCCGGCTCCATTGTCGACGACGGCTCCAACGAGACCGACGAAGAGAAGAAGCTGCGCAACGAGTCGCGCAAGATCCTCGAGCTTCCTGATCTGCGAGTCAGCGGCACCTGTGTGCGCGTTCCGGTCTTCACCGGCCACTCGCTGTCGATCAACGCCGAGTTCTCTCGCCCGCTCTCGGCGGCCCGGGCCACCGAGTTGCTGGCGGATGCGCCGGGAGTCACGCTCACCGACATCCCGACCCCGCTCGAAGCCGCCGGCCAGGACGACAGCTTCGTCGGTCGCATCCGTCAGGACGAGGGCGCACCGGATGGCCGCGGCATTGCCCTGTTCATCAGCAACGACAACCTGCGAAAGGGCGCGGCACTGAA
The DNA here is from genome assembly GCF_056395445.1 of Leifsonia sp. 10L418. Classification (NCBI taxonomy): domain Bacteria; kingdom Bacillati; phylum Actinomycetota; class Actinomycetes; order Micrococcales; family Microbacteriaceae; genus Leifsonia; species Leifsonia sp. 10L418. The sequence continues at coordinate 65,289 of NZ_JBFTJN010000006.1, forward strand.
CGCCGTGCAGATCGCCGAACTGGTGGCTGCCGATGTGCTCGCAGCCCCGGTCGCCAGCTGACCGAACCCGCAGTACACGTAGGCACCGCCTGAATGGGCACCCGCGATTCGCGGGTGCCCATTCGTCGTTCTGCCCGCGACAGCTGGTCGTTTCAGCCGGTCGTTTTCGATCCGGCGCCACGATGGCTATACAGTGTGCAGAATGCAACGGTGCATGGCCGCGACGATGACGTCGCCCGGCCCGCGTCCGCTTCGGCAGCGGCTCGCGACACATACAGTGAAAGAGGAACTATGCGCGTTCGACTCATCCTTCCGGTTCTTGCGGCTACTGCGGCCCTTCTGCTGACCGGATGCGTTGACAACTCCGCACCGGCCGCTGAAAAGGGCACCAGCGGCACGAGCAGCTCCGCAGCCACACAGAAGGATGCGACGGCTGCCGGGTTGCTCCCGGCAGGAATCGCGAAGGCCGGCGTGCTGCGCATCGGCACCGACGCCCAGTCGGCCCCCAACGAGTACAAGGACGCCGATGGCAACCCGGTCGGCTGGGGCATCGAGCTGGCCGAAGGCATCGCCGGCAAGCTCGGTCTGACCACTGAGTACAAGGTCGCCCAGTTCGACAGCATCATCCCGAGCATCGTCGGCGGTCAGCTTGACATGGGCATGTCGTCGTTCACCGACACCGTCGAGCGCGAGGAGGTGGTCTCCTTCGTCAACCACTACGCCGCCGGAATCCAGTGGGCGTCGCAGACCGACAAGGTCGTAGATCCGAACGATGCCTGCGGCCTGAAGGTCGCCGTGCAGGCGAACACTGTGCAGGACACCGAGGAGATCCCGGCCAAGAGCAGTGCCTGCGTCGCCGCCGGCAAGGCGCCGATCGAGCAGGTGCGGTTCGACACTCAGGATGCGGCGGTGAACGCGGTCGTGCTCGGCCAGGCCGACGCCTGGACCGCCGACTCACCTGTCGCGCTTTACGCGATCTCGCAGACCAAGGGCAAGCTCATTCCAGCAGGGAAGACGTTCGACCTGTCGCCCTACGGAATCGCGACAGCCAAAGGCACCGGCATGGCTGAAGCCGTGCAGGCTGCCCTGCAGTCGATGGTCGACGACGGCAGCTACACGAAGATCCTCGATGCCTGGGGTGTCGCCGACGGCGGCCTCGGCAATATCACGATCAACGCGGCGAGCAACAGTTAGCTCGTCGAAAACCCCTCGCTGACACGAAGGCGGGTGGGCGGAGGAAGCGGAGTGCCGCATCCTCGCCCGCCCGCCTTCGGCGTTGGTGCCGGCCTCCGTTTGCGGGCTGCGGGGTCGCGAAGCTGCGAATTTGTGTCTGAGCGGCTGTGAATGTACTGTATGCAGTATTCAGGTTGGCAATGAGGCACTGAAGCGGGGTCGACACAATCGACCTCGAGCGCAGCGGTCTTGGGCAGACGACAGTTTCACGTGGGACATCAGATTCCTCGCCGCCAGGTGCGTTCGAGCGAAGCTGTCTGAGGCATTGCGAGACCACCATGAGCGTTACCGTCTACGAAAACGGCGTGTTTCACACCCCCGGTGCGCGCACCCAGTCATCACCGGCCGTGCTGGTACGGGGCGAAACGATCGAACACATCGGCACCGCAGCCGACTGCCACGACCGCGCCAACGGGCCTCACGCCACGGTCGACCTGGGCGGGGCCGACGTCGTCGCCGGCTTCACCGACAGCCACATCCACACTGCCCAGCTGGCACTGCAGTCCGCCGAAATCGACCTCTCGTCGGCGCGTTCCCTCGACGAAACCCTCGCGCTCGTCGCGGCCCGCGTCAGCGCGGCACGGGCGGCAGAGCCGCACGGCACCGACTGGATCTTCGGCGGACGCTGGAACAATCGCCTCTGGGCCGACCGCGCCACTCCGACGCGATTCCAGCTCGATGCGGTGACCGGCGACATCCCGGTTGCCCTGCACCACGGCGACCTGCACACCTTCTGGGTGAACTCGGCGGCACTCGCGCGAATGGGCATCGGGCAAGACTCGGCCGACCCGATCGGCGGCAGCTACTCACGCGACTCGTCGGGCGAGCTCACCGGCATCCTCGGGGAGGCCGCCGCCTTCGCCGCGGAACGATTCTTCGCACCACTGACCAGCACCGCGCTCGATGCGACACTCGGCGCCACGCTGCAGGGGTTGCTCGCGCACGGCGTGACCTCGATCCACGACATCGACGGTGAGGATGCCCTCCGCGCGTTCAGCGAACTGCACTACGCCGGGCGACTCCCGTTGCGCGTGCACAAGCTGATGCCCGTCGCGTCGCTCGAGAGCCTGATCGAGCGCGGCATCCGCTCGGGCGACGGCGACGACTGGCTGCGATTCGGCGCCGTCAAGATCTTCGGTGACGGATCGCTCTCGTCGCACACCTGTCTGCTGCACGAGGCGTACCCCGGCCAGCCGGGCAACACCGGGATCGCCGTCACCCCGCCGGAACTGTTGAACGCGCTGGTGCAACGGTTGGCCGACAACGGCCTCGCTGCGGCAGTGCACGCCATTGGCGACGGCGCCGTCACGAACGCCGTCGCCGCGCTCGAACGGGTGACGCTGCCTGCCGGTTCCGGCGCCCTGCTGCCAAACAGGATTGAACACGTTCAACACAGCACCCCGGACGACATCACGAGGCTCGGCGCGCTCGGCGCCGTCGCCTGCATGCAGCCGTCGTCGTGCACGTCAGACATCGACATGGTCGACGAACTGCTCGGCGGCCGTGACATCGTCTCCTACGCCTGGCGCAGCATCCTGGATGCCGGCGGCACGCTCGCCTTCAGCTCCGATGCGCCCGTCGAAAGCACCAACCCGTTCACCGGCATCCACGCCGCCATCACCCGGCAGCGGGCGAACGGATACCCGCAGGGCGGCTGGCAGCCCGCCGAACGCCTGAGCCGGGCTGAGGCATTCGCCGCGTACACGACCGGACCGGCCACCGCATCCGGCGAGACCGCCTCGAAGGGGCGTCTCGCCGCCGGATCTCTGGCCGACTTCGCTGTGCTGGACCGGGATCCTTTCGCTGTCGACGCGGCCGCGTTGCTGGAGACCGCGGTCGCGCTGACCGTTGTCGGCGGCGAGGTGCGCTGGGCTCGCTAAGCCCTCACACACGTTCTACCCGCACCAATTCACCCGCACCACCGTTCTGCCTCACGTTGAATCAAAGGAGATTGACAATGAAAAGCACCCCGTTCCGCCTCACCGCCCTCGCTGCTGTAGCCCTCGGCTCACTGCTGCTGACCGGCTGTGGTGGCCAGTCGCTGGCCGCCGCACCGGTCGGCACCGACGCCCCGGCGGCTGAAGCGTTCAAGAACCCGATCCCGTCCGGCGACCTCGCCGCATCCGTGCTCGAGGGCATCAGTCAGAACGCCGACTTCGCCGCCCGTGTTCCGGCCGAGATCAAGACCAACGGGCTCAAGGTCGCCACGGCCGACGGCTACCCGCCCATGGAGATGTTCGACGCAGACGGCAAGACCATGGTGGGCGTCGACATGTCACTGATGCGCGCCATCGCCGACAGCTGGGGCGTCAAAGTTGTGATCACCAACTCCGATGTGAACTCGATGATGCCGGGCGTCGCATCCGGTCGCTTCGATGTGCTCGCCTCGGGCTTCAACGACACCGAGGTGCGCCGCGAGAAGGCTTCCTTCGTCGACTACGCCAAGTCGTCGGGCGCCATCATCGTCGCGAAAGGCAACCCAGAGGGCATCAACGCGCCGGCCGACCTCTGCGGTCACACGATGGCAGTTCTCGACAACGGCTACTACATGCAGCTCGCCACGACTTTCAGCGACGACTGCGTTGCCCAGGGCAAGGCCGCCATCGAGATCCTCGGTTTCGCCAACGACCCCGAGGCGCTGCTGCAGCTGCAGAGCGGCCGCGCACAGGCCGGCATGAACGACTACCCGGTCGGCGTCTTCCGGGCCAAGGAGTCCGGCGGCACCATCGAGGCCATCGAGATCCCGGGTGAATCGCTCTTCGGCCTGGCCGTCGACCCGACGAACGAAGAACTCATCACGCTTCTGCAGGACACCGTCAACAAGCTGATCGCCGACGGCGACTACGACGAGATCCTCGCCGCCTGGGACCTCTCTGGCATGGCACTCACCGAGGCAACGGTCAACCAGGGCAAGTAGTCAGATCCGGTGATCGAGCCTGTCGAGCTCACGCGAGCCGATCTCGAGACGCGCACGCGGTCTCGACAAGCTCGACCACCGAGCCAACGCAATCGATCCAACGCAATCGAACCAATGCCAGGAGAAGTGCACATGCTGGAAGAACAAACGATGGAGAAGGCGGCAACGGTTTTGCAGCCGACCCCCGACAACACCGTCACACTGAAACACCCCGGCCGGGTCGTCGTGGGCATCCTCTGCGTGCTTGCGCTGGTCGGTTTCGCCGTCACCCTGGCGACCAATCCGCACATTTCGTGGCCGGATGTCGCGGCCTATCTGGTCTTCCCGAAGATTCTCGAGGGCGTGCTGGTCACCCTCGAACTCTCGGTGATCTCAACCGTGGTCGGCCTCAGCATCGGCGTCATCCTGGCGATCATGAAGCTCTCGTCGAACCCACTCGCCCAGATGCTGAGCAACCTCTACATCTGGTTCTTTCGCGGCACCCCTGTACTGGTTCAGCTGATCTTCTGGTTCAACCTCGCCTTCCTGTTTCCGACCCTCACCCTGGCCATCCCGTTCACCAACATCGGCTACCAGTGGGACATGAACACCCTGATGACCGGCTTTAACGCCGCAATGCTCGGCCTGGCCCTGAACCTCGGCGCCTATGCGGCCGAAACCGTGCGCGCCGGGATCCAGGCCGTCGATGTCGGGCAGTCGGAAGCGGCCAGCTCGATCGGGATGACCCCGGCCCAACGGATGCGCATCGTCGTTCTCCCACAGGCCGGACGCATCATCCTGCCGCCGATCGGCAACGAGTTCATCAGCATGCTGAAGACCACGTCGCTCGTCTACGTCGTCGCCGGAAACGACCTGATGACCAACGCCAGCCAGATCTACAAGCAGAACAGCAAGATCATGGAACTCCTGATCGTCGTCAGCATCTGGTACATGATCCTGACGGCCATCGCGACCTACTTCCAGAACAAGCTCGAGAAGAAATTCGGCACGGCAAACCTGCCGCCGTCGCCCCGAGCCAGCTGGGGTCGATCCCTGCTGATCAACGCTCAGGCGAAGCGCAAGCTCGCCATCCCGACGACGAATGCCTCAGGAGGATCACTGTGACGAAACTTCAGCTTGATGTGAAGGTGGCCGCAGCCGCAGCATCCACCGAACCGATCATCATCGCCGAACAGGTGTACAAGTCGTTCGGCACCAACCAGGTGCTGGCCGGCATCAACTTCGAGGTCGCCGCCGGTGAGGTCGCCGTCGTGATCGGGCCGTCGGGATCGGGCAAGTCGACGTTCTTGCGCTGCCTCAACGCCCTCGAGACCATCGACAGCGGGCGCATCCGCGTCTCAGGTTCCGACGTCGGATACACCTTCAAGGACGACAAATTCTATGAGTGGGGCTCGAAGGACTACGCCCAGTTCCGGCTCGGAATCGGCATGGTCTTTCAACGCTTCAACCTCTTCAACAACATGAACGCGCTGGAGAACGTGGCCTGCGGACCGATCAAGGTCAAGGGCGTGAACAAGAAGGAGGCCAAGGAGCGCGCGCAGGCGCTGCTCGAAATGGTCGGCCTCGGCACGCACGGGCACAAGTACCCGAACCAGCTCTCCGGAGGCCAGCAGCAGCGGGTCGCCATCGCGCGGTCGCTCGCCATGGACCCCTCAGTCATGCTGTTCGACGAACCGACCTCCGGCCTCGACCCCGAGCTCGTCGACGAGGTGCTCGAAGTGATGAAGTCGCTGGCCCTGGCCGGAATGACCATGGTCGTCGTCACCCACGAGATCGGCTTCGCCCGCGAGGTCGGCGACTCACTGACCTTCGTCGACGGCGGCGTGGCCGTCGAGAAGGGCGACCCGCGCACGGTCATCGCCAATCCGCAGAGCCCGCGCACGCAGCAGTTCTTGTCGAAGGTTCTCTAGCGCACGCGCCACCCCTTCACCCCCATTCACACCCACACCCAGTTCAAGTTTCAGTATCAAGGAGGTGCTCCGAGATGGAGCAGATCGTCATCATCAGCGGTGCATCGTCCGGGATCGGACGCGCCAGTGCCGAACGCTTCATCGCCGGCGGCGCGACGGTCTACAACTTCGATCTGCTGGAGCCGACCGACCCGGCGGCCGGCTCGATCTGGCGCCAGTGTGATGTGACGGATGACGTGCAGGTCGCGTCGCTCGTCGACGCGGTTGTCGCGGCGGAAGGCCGAGTCGATGTCGTCATCGCCAACGCGGGAATCAGCATCCGTCGCCCCTTTCTGCAGATGAAGCGCGCGGAGATTGAGAAGCTGTTCAGCATCAACGTGATCGGCGTGATCAATCTCTGGCAGGCGGCTGGGCGCCACATGCTCGATGCCGGCTCGGGCGTCTTGCTGGCCACCGCATCGACGAACGGAACGGCGGGCTACCCCTGGTACGCCGACTACAACGCGTCGAAGGCGGCGGTGCTCGCACTCTGCAAGAGCGTCGCGCTCGAACTGGCGCCGCGGGTGCGCACCGCCTGTGTCAGCCCCGGCTATGTCATGACACCCATGCAGCGACTGGAATATAGCGATGAGATGATTGAGGAGGTCAACGCGAAGATTCCGTCTGGGCGCCATGCTGAGCCGAGCGAGATTGCCTCAGCGTTCTACTTTCTCGCCTCGCCGGACGCCGCGTTCATCACCGGTCAGCAGCTGATCGTCGATGGGGGAGAGCTCGCCGGCGGAACTGCCTCGGCGTATCGCACGGGAATCGCGGATACCCTCAGCGTGTAAAAAACACTGAGAAAACCTCGGGAGATGAGCTGCGCGGGCCGTGTCATCTTGACAACGGGTGCATCTGTATACAGAATACAGAGACAACTGTCACCCGGAAGAGGTATCTGTATGTTCTCAAAGTCGAGACGACTTATCGCGATTGGCGCTGCCGCGGCGATCGCTTTGTCGATGGCCGCGTGTAGCGGAACGTCGGCCAAGTCAGACCCGAACTCTATTGTGTGGTCAACCTGGGGTACGCCAGAGGAACTCACGCGATTCAACGAGTTCAATACCGAATTCATGAAGCGCCACCCCGACATCACCGTGAAGCTGCAGCCTGTCGCGTCGTACGCCGACTATCACTCGAAGCTTCTCGCTCAGCTCACCTCGAACACCGCTCCCGATGTGTTCTACGTCGGCGATGACAAGATCGGCCAGTTCGTCGCCTCCAAGCGTCTGATGCCTCTGACCGATCTGATGGAGTCCCCGGCGAGCCAGACCAAGCCGGACGACTTCTTCCCTGGCCTCTTCGGTGCAGCCAAGACCGACACTGATATCTTCGYGGCGCCGAACGACTCGAACCCCGACGTGCTCTGGTACGACAAGGTCGCCCTCGCAAACGCCGGCGTGACCGAAGACCCGGCCACCCTCGCCGCCGCCGGCGAGTGGACCACCGCGAAGTACCTCGAGATGAACGACAAGCTCAAGGCCGCCGGCCTGACCGGCTCGATGTTCTGGAACTACTGGGCCACCCACTACAGCTGGATCTCCTCGCAGGGCGGCACCGCCTTTGATGAGGCCGGAAAATTCGTCGCCAACACCGACAAGACCTCGGTCGCTGCGGTTGAGGAACTCGGCAAGAACTTCAACGACGGCACCTTCGTCGTTGCCGACACCCTTCCCTCCGGCGCCGGCGCTGACAGCGTCTTCGTGACCCACAAGGCCGGCTTCTTCTCACAGGGCCGCTACACGATCGGAACCGTTGAGTCGGCCGGCGTGCAGGACGACTACGACATCGTCGCGTGGCCGACCCCCGACGGCACCCCCGCGCCGACCGGCGTCGCCGCCTCGTACCTCGCGATCAACGCGGACACCAAGGCGAAGGATGCCGCGTTCACGTTCTGGACCGAGTTCCTGAGCGCAGAAGGCCAGACCTTCCGTCTCGGCGGCGGCGGCAACGCTGTGCCGTCGATCAAGGGCGCCGACGATGTCGTGCTCAAGGACGGCTACCCGGCGCACGCCCAGACCTTCCTTGACATGCGCGACATCGGCTTCGCCGGTCCCGCAACGGAGGCCAGCGTTCCCGGCCTCTCGACCGACGTGAGCGACAAGATGCTCGCGTTCTACCAGGGCAAGGGCGACGCGCAGAGCACCCTCGACGATGTCGAGAAATTGATCACCAGCAAGACCAGCAAGTAAGGCTGTAAATAATGACCGTCGTGTCGAGCTCGCACACCGAGCAAACGCACAACGCCTCTCCGGTGGCAGGCGGACTCCACAAGGAGTCCGCCTGGCGGCGCCGGGACCGGCGTTGGGGCTACGTGTTCGTTGCACCTCAGGTAATCGGAATGGCACTCTTCGTGCTGTTGCCGTTCGCCGGAAGCTTCATTCTCGCTTTCGCCTCCTGGGATGGCCTGACTGACCTCACCTGGGTCGGGTTCGATAACTTCGTGTCACAGCTGGGCGACCCGCTGCTCATCCGCAGCATCATCAACACCCTGTTGATCGCCCTGATCACCGTGCCGATCGGCCTCGCGTTCTCGCTCATCATCGCCGTCGCGTTGGAGAAGCTGAAGACCCGCACCCTCTATCTGGTGTTGTTCTTCGCCCCGGTGGTCACCAGCACCGTCGCCGTTGCGATGATCTGGCAGCAGATGCTCCGCGCCGATGGTGTGCTGAGCGACGTCATCTCGAAGACCTTCGGCATTTCACCGCCCGACTGGCTCGGTGACCCCACCCTGGCCTTGATCTCCGTCTGCATCGTGTCGATCTGGGCGTCGATGGGTTTGAACGTCATCATCTTCCTGGCCGGTCTGTCGAACATTTCGGCGTCGGTCATTGAAGCAGCTCGCATTGACGGCGCCGGCGCCTTCACGCTGTTCTGGCGCATCCGGATGCCGCTGCTCTCGCCGATCATTTTCTTCTCGTCGGTGATCGCTTTCATCAGCTCGTTGCAGACGTTCGACGTCGTCTTCGTGCTGACCTCCCAGGGTGGGCCGGACAACGCCACTCGCACGATCGTCTACCACATCTACGATCTCGGCTTCGGCCGGTTTGAGTTCGGGCCGTCGAGCGCGGCCGCCATCATCCTGTTGGTCATCACCCTGGTGATCACGGCCATTCAGTTCGGTGCGCAGAAGAAGTTCGTTCACTACGAGGATGGTGCAGAGTGACCCCGGTCGAAACAGATGTCGTCGATGAGGCCGCACAGATCCTTGCCACCGAAGCCGGTCGCCCCGAACAGGCCACGCCGCGCAAGCCGCGCACGTCGGCCAAGCCGGGGGAGCGCGCCTCACTGACCCGCAAGGGCCTGCTTCACCTGATTCTGACGATCGTCGGGATCGCCATGGTGTTCCCGTTCATCTGGATGCTGCTGACCTCGTTCAAGACGCTGCCGCAGCTGCTGCAGGACCCACTGAGCTTCTGGCCGGACCCGTGGACGTTCAGCAACTATTCCGATGCCTGGAACGCTGCCCCATTCGCTCAGGCCTACCTGAACAGCATCTACATCACGGTGCTCGCCGTGGTCGGAACCCTGCTGACGGCATCCATGGCCGGTTACGCCTTCGCGCGCATCAAGTTCCGTGGCAGCAAAGTCATCTTCATCATCTTCCTGGCGACGCAGATGATCCCCAAGCAGGTGACGCTGATCCCGTTCTACCTGATCATGAGCAACTTCGGATGGGTCGACTCGCACCTCTCGCTGATCATTCCGGCCATGATGGTCAACCCGTTCGCGGTGTTCCTGATGCGCCAGTTCGTGATGTCGCTGCCGCGTGAACTCGAAGAAGCCGCGCTGATGGACGGCGCGGGGCGCTGGCGCACCTTCTGGAGCGTCGTGCTGCCGAACCTCGGCCCGGGCATCGGTGCGCTGAGCATCATCGTCGCGCTCGACGTGTTCAACTCGTTCCTCTTCCCGTTGGTGCTGCTGAACAGCCCCGACTTGTTCACTGTTCCGTTGCTGCTGTCGTCATTCAGTGGCCAGTTCGGTGCGGTCAACTACGGCCTGATCATGGCGGCCTCCGCCGTTGCGACGATCCCCATGCTCATTGCATTCGTGATCGGCCAGCGCAAGATCATCGCCAGCATGGCTGCCTCAGGGCTGGGCGGACGTTGAGCGACACCGCGACCGTTTCGACGGCCTCAACCAGTGACTTGCTCGCGACGGTCGGCACCTTCCTCGACCTCGTCGCCGCCCCCTTCACGCTGCCACGCTCGCGCATTCTCGTGCTCGCTCACGGCGACCAGGCGACGGATGCCGCACCGCTCACTTCGGTGCGCGTCTGCCGCGCCGAGTACGAGCGCCGCCTCTCGGACTGCGTGGTCTTCGACCGCCTCTCCGTGGCCGGCGGTGACGGCGAGCTCCTCGCCGTCACCGCGGTGCTTCCGCAGCGGATCGAATTCGGCGGAGGGCTCGTCACGCTGACCTTCGCGGGCCCGCACGCGATGAGTGTCGGTGTCGCAGCCGGGGCATCCGCCGAGCTCCGGCTCGAGCTGCCGGGCGGAAACACAGCGGCGATCGCCCTCGGTGGCGACGCCGCCGCATCCGTTTCGCTCACCGTCGGCGAGGAGCGCGTGGTCACCACGTCACTCTTCGGTGCGGATGACGCCGACGGTCACGCCGCGCACCTCAGGGCGACCGAGACGATCTGGCGCGACTGGCTCGACCGCTGCCCGCGCGTGCGGCCCGACCTGCAGGCGATGACCGCATTCTGCTGGTGGGTTCTCGGCGCGAACATCGTCGAACTGCCCGGCCAAGGGAGTGCGCGCGCCGTCGTGCCCTCGAAGATCGGCTACGTCGGTCTCTGGCAGTGGGATGCCTACTTCATTGCCGTCGGCCTCCGCCATGGCGACGCCGAGCTCGCACGCGAGCAGCTCGACCTGGCCTTCCGGTTTCCGACCGAGGCCGGTCAGCTCCCCGACGTCGTGCACGACGAAGGCGTGCTCGCGTCGAGCGACGACCTGCCGCCGGCTGACCGCGAGACCCTGCGTGCGCACGGGTCGAACGTTGCCGACCCGAGCATCCCGGTTCCGCTGACCAAGCCGCCGCTGGCCGCCTGGGCGCTCGGCAAGATCCTGGCGAAGTCGACGGATGTCGGCGCCGCGGAGCTCGCCTCCTGGGCCGACACCAACTGGCAGACCATCGCTCGCTCGCAGGACTGGTGGTACGCCGGTTCCGACCTCGACGGCGACGGGATGCCCGAATACGGCCACCCCTACTCGTCGGGTCTCGACGACAGCCCGATCTTCGACGGACCGTTCCCGTTGGCTTCGCCCGACCTCGGCGCCTACCTCGTGCTGCAGGACCGGCTTCTGGCCGCCCGCTTCACCGCTTCTGGCGACGCCCTGCGGGCCGCTGCGTGCACCGCGCGTGCCGACGCGACCCTGGGTTTGCTGCTCGAGATGTGGGACGCCGAGTCCGGCCGCTTCCTCTCCCACGCCGGCGATGAGATTGTGGCCTCGTACACCGCGGTCAGCCTCCTTCCCCTTCTGACCGGGGAGCTGCCGGCCGAGACCGCAGCGACTCTCGTCGCGGCGCTCACCGACCCGGCCCAGTTCGGCACCCCCTGGGGCATCCCGACCGTGGCTGTCGGCGACCCCGACTTCTCGACTGAGCGGATGTGGCGTGGCCCCGTCTGGATCAACATCAACGCCTTGATCGTTGACGGGCTCGACGCCTCCGGTTACCCCGACGAGGCACGCCAGTTGGCCGAGCAGACCGTCGCGCTCGTGATTCACGGCGGCGGGCCGAACGAGTACTTCAACCCGGTCACCGGGCAGAAGGCGCGCACGGCGACGACCTCCTTCGGCTGGTCGGCGGCGCTCTACATCGATCTCGCGGTGCGGCTCTCCGCCTAGCGCGATCACGTTCGAAGGCTCGGCCCTCTCGGGGCCGGGCCTTTTCGCGTCCTCCGACATCCTCGTTGATTGAGGAGCGCGCGAGCGTAGCGAGCACATGTCTCGAAATCTCGTGAGCCGATGCTCAGACGCGACCCAAGTCCGGAGATTCTCTCGCGTGGTCTCGAGATGCGCGCTCCTGCGTCGCGTGCTCGTCGACCAACGAGAGGCCCCCGCACGACCCCCGCGCAACGCGTTGACGGGCCTCCGGCATCCGTGTACTGTATACAATATTCTGCGCTCTCGACAAGGAAGTCATCATGAAGATCAGCAAATATCTCGTTCCAGTTACGGCTCTCGCAGCGGTGGCTCTTCTCGCCGGTTGCGCGACGGGCGGCACCGGGGGCGCGGCCGCTCCGGCCCTCGACCCGAGTGCCAAGGTCTCCGGTGAGATCACCGTGTGGTCATGGGATGTCGCGGCGACGGCGCTCAAGCGCCTCAGCTCCGAATACGAAGCAGCCCACCCCGGAACCACCATCAAGGTCGTCGACGTCGGCTACGACAACGCGTACGACAAGCTCTCGGTCGGGTTCAAGGCCGGGAGCGGTCTGCCCGATGTCGTGACGATCGAAACCGACCGCGCACCCGGCTACATCACCGAGTTCCCGACCGGCCTGACCGACCTCGGCCCGATCATCGGCGACCAGAAAGCCGACTTCGACCCGTCGAAGTGGTCTGCCGCCTCCGATGAAGCCGGAAAGATCCTCGTCGCTCCGTGGGACTCCGGAACCGTCGGCCTGTTCTACCGCTCCGACTACCTCGCCGAGGCGAACGTCGACCCGGCATCCCTCACCACCTGGGACGACCTGATCACCGCCGGCGAGAAGATCAAGGCCGAGACCGGCCACACCCTCATGTCGATCGACGTGTCGACCGGCGCGACGTTCACCATGATGCTGCAGCAGCAGGGCCAGGGCCTGTTCGACGCGAAGGGTGACATCACCGTCAACTCGCCCGAAGCGGTCAAGGCACTCACCGTTCTCAAAGAGATGAACGACAAGGGCCTGATCAAGAACGTCAAGGGCTGGGATGGCCGCGTCACCGCGACCAAGGACGGCGACTCCGCCGTGCACCCCGAAGCCGTCTGGTGGACCGGAACACTCACCGGTGAAATGCCCGAGCTGTCGGGCAAGTTCGCCGTCGCCCCGCTGCCCGGCTTCACCGCCGACGGTGTGCGCACCTCGAACAGCGGCGGCTCCGGCCTCGCGGTTCCGGCCCAGGCGAAGAACCCGAACCTCGCCGCATCCTTCGTCGCCTGGACCCTGGCCGACACGGCCAACCAGGTCTCGATGATGAAGAACGAGGGACTGTTCCCGTCGTACCTGCCGGCCCTGCAAGACGACTTCTTCCAGCAGGAAGACCCGTACTTCTCCGGCCAGAAGGTCTACTCGCTGTTCGGTGAAGAGACGGCGAACATCCCGTCGATCAACTACACCAGCGACAACGCCAAGGCGCAGGATATGGTCGCCAACGCGGTCGTCGCATCCGTCATCAACGGGGCAGACCCGAAGAAGACCCTCGACGACGTCGCCAACCAGATCGCCAACGCGACTGGTCGCACGATCGCCGAATAGCATGACCGTCTCGTCCTCTCGGGCGCGCACCCGCGCCGCCCAGGGCGGGCTGACCACACCCCGGACGCTGGGGCGCAAGCTTCAGCGTCCGGGGTTGTACTTCGCCGCCCCCGCCCTCGTTCTGTTCGCACTGTTCTTCGCCTACCCGCTCGGCTCGTCGCTCTACCAGAGCATGACGAAGACCGTCGGCGGCCAGACCGTGTTCGTCGGTCTCGACCAGTACGCCCGCCTGTTCTCCGACCCGTTGATCGGCAAGAGCCTGTTCAACGCGGGCATCCTGCTCGTCATCCAGGTTCCGCTGATGATGTGCCTGGCCGTCGGCCTGGCCTACCTGCTCAATCAGACCTGGCTGAAGTTCAAGGGCGGCTTCCGCGTTCTGCACTTCCTGCCGGCCGTCACCACCCTGGTGGCCTACTCGGTCGTGTTTCGCGTCATGCTCGCGACCGACGGCGGCGCCGTCAACCAGATGATCGGCCTGATCGGCATCGCTCCGGTCGACTGGCTGAACAACGAGGTCTGGGCGCGCGTCGCCCTGATCGCCTCAATCACCTGGCGCTGGACCGGCTACAACATGGTCATCATCCTGGCCGGACTCCAGGCCATCCCCGGCGAGCTCTATGAGGCGGCGCGAATGGATGGCGCCGGCCGCTGGGCAATCTTCTCGAAGATTGTCGTTCCGCAACTGCGCCCGGTTCTTCTCTTCACCGGCATCACCTCAACGATCGGCGCCCTGCAGCTGTTCGACGAGAACTTCATTCTCACCGGGGGAGGGCCGAGCGACGCCACCCTCACGCCGGTGCTCTACCTCTATAAGGTCGGCTTCCGTCAGTTCGACTTCGGCTATGCCTCCGCCATCGGCTGGATGATCGTTGCGATCACCGCGGTGATCGCGCTCATCCAGTTCCGTCTCACGAGGGAGAAATCGTGACCCGCGCTACGCCGACGGCCGCCACCAAACTGGGCTCGGCCATCCGTCACGCCCCCATCTACATCGTTCTGCTGATCGGCTCGATCATCAGCCTCATCCCGTTCCTCTGGATGATCATCGCCTCGACGCATCAGACCTCCGACCTGTTCGGCACCCCGCTGCCGGTGCTGCCGGGCGGCGAACTGCTCACCAACCTGGCCCGGTTGCAGGAATCGGTGAACTTCGGCCGCGTCATGGTGAACAGCCTGCTCGTCGCGATCGTCTACACGGCGTTCAGCTCGGTCATCAGCATCATGGCCGGCTACGGGCTCGCGAAATTCAAATTCCGCGGGCGTGGGATCGCGCTCGGGCTCATCCTCGTCACGATGATGATTCCGATGCAGGTGCTGCTTGTGCCGCTGTTCCAGATGATGGCCAGCCTCGGCTGGATCGACACCTACCAGGCCGTCATCCTGCCGTTTGTCGCCAGCGCCTTCGGAATCTTCCTGATGCGGCAGTCGTTCCTCGACTTCCCGGACTCGCTGATCGAGTCATCCCGGATCGACGGCGCGAACGAGTTCCGCACCTTCTACCGGATCGTGCTGCCGGTCGCCCGGCCGCAGATCGCCGCGCTGATCATCTACACGTTCATGACGCAGTGGAACGCGTTCATCTGGCCGCTGCTGATGCTGAACACCGAAGAGAACTACACGATTCCGGTCGCGTTGAACACGATGATCGGCTTGTCGCGGGTCGACTACTCCGGTCTGATGCTCGGTTCGCTGCTGGCGACCTTGCCGCTGCTGATCTTGTTCTTGATCTTCCAGCGCCAGTTCATCTCTGGCCTCCTCGGTGGGGCGGTCAAGGGCTAGCGCTGCCCGTCATCGCTGGTCGAGCTTGTCGAGACCGGGTGCGATTTCGTTGGTCGAGCTTGTCGAGACCTCGTGACCGAGTTTCGAGATCGGCTCGCGTGATCTCGACAGGCTCGATCACCGGTCGTTCATCCGAGGCGGATGCCGTTGGTCGAGACCGGGTGCGCCCTCTTCGGGTTCGAACCATTTCGTTGGTCGAGCTTGTCGAGACCTCGTGACCGRGTYTCGAGATCGGCTCGCGTGATCTCGACAGGCTCGATCACCGGATGTTGTCCACGGGTTCGGTCAGACGCCCTGGGCACGCGCTGGCTAACTGCGAGCCTCAGACGCATGCCGTTCATGTACATCCTGCACTGCGCCGACGGGTCGTTCTATGTCGGAAGCACCTGGGATCTCGAGCGCCGACTCTGGCAGCACAACCACGGCGAAGGTGCCGCCTACACGCGGCGACGGATGCCGGTGCGACTGGTCTACTTCGAGGACTGCGACGGATCGAAGATGCGTTCGCGCGCGAGAAGCAGGTTCAGGGTTGGGGCCGTCAGAAACGGATTGCCTTGATCGAAGGACGGCTGAGTGACCTTCCGGGTCTCAGCCATTTCGAGCCACCGCCCGACGCGTAGCCCGGTGGTCGAGCCTGTCGAGACCTGGCGACCTAGCCTGCGGGACTCGCTCCGTTCGGTGGTCGAGCTTGTCGAGACCTGGCGACCTAGCCTGCGGGACGCGCTCCGTTCGGTGGTCGAGCTTGTCGAGACGTGGTGGCCGTCTCGCCCGTCACGGCAGGGCTCGGCAGCCGGTCAATTTCTCGCGCGGGTGTTGAGATCGGCTCGCGTGATCTCGACAAGCTCGATCACCGGTATGGCTCGATCACCGGTATGGCTCGATCACCGGTGCGGGTCGATCAGCGGCGCGGAGCCAGCGCCGACGTCAACTCCGCGTTGGCGAGAATGCGCTGCACGCCGTTCAGCCAGTTCGCCTTGAGGGCCGCCTGCGCTCCGGGAATGTCGCCCTCGACGAGCAGGTTCGCGATCGTGGCGTGCTCGGCCGCGACGCGGGCGATCATCGCGCGGTCCTCGACGAGAAGTGATTCGTAGCGGTGGAAGAGCCCGCGCACGCCGCCGATAATCTCGAGCAGTCGTGAATTGGGGCAGGCGCTGAGCATGATGTTGTGCCACTCGTCGTCGCGATGGGCGACCTCGGCGTGCTCGGCGATATCGTCGTTGAACTCAGCGGCGAGGGTCGCGAGCCGGCGCCCGATCTCCTGAATCTTGTCGAGCGGGGAGAGCTCGATTGCGAGGCCCTCGAGGGTGGCAATCACCGGCGCGAGTTCTTCGAACTCGCTGGCGCTCAACTCGACGAAGCGGAAGCCCTTGCCGTTCTCGCTCGTGATCTGGCCTTCGCTCTCGAGGCCGATCAGGGCTTCACGCAGCGGGGTGCGGCTCACGCCGAGTTCGGCGGCAAGCTGGACCTCGTTGATGCCTTCGCCGGGTTGGGCATCGCCTGATCGCATGCGTGCGAGCAATTCATCGCGCACCTGTGCGCGAAGTGTCTTACGTTCGATTGCCATGCGCCCTCCCAGGCTCACCAATGAGACGCCCAGTTTATGGGTTGACTCCATACAATATTCGTCATACGGTTGCTGTATACAGAATACAATCTTCACAACGCGGTGTAAATGGTTCGCTCTCACACTGCACGAGAAATCCTGAAAGGGGAGCGGGCATGACCTCGACTCCTGCACGGCCGATCAGGCTTGATGCACTCGCCTATGGCGGCGACTACAACCCTGACCAGTGGTCTGAAGAGACCTGGATCGAGGATGCCCGGCTGATGCAGAAGGCCGGCGTCAACCTGGTCTCTCTCCCGGTGTTCTCCTGGCCGCAGATCGAACGGACGCAGGGCGTCTACGATTTCGGCTGGCTTGACCGCGTGATCGACCTGCTCTGGGAGCACGGTATCAAGGTCGACCTCGCCACGGCGACTGCCACGCCGCCGGCCTGGCTCATTCGCGAGTTCCCCGAGGTGTTGCCCTCCAACATCCACGGCCAGCGTCTCGAGTTCGGTTCGCGTCAGGCCTACTGCCCGAGTTCACCGATCTTCCGTGAGCACGCGCTGCGCCTCACCGAAGCCATGGCCACACGCTATGGCAACCACCCGGCCCTCGCCCTCTGGCACATCTCCAACGAGTACGGCGACCACGTACCGCGCTGCTGGTGCGACGAGTCGGCCCGTCACTTCCGCCGCTGGCTCGAGGCTCGCTACGGCAGCATCGACGGCCTGAACGAGGCCTGGGGCACCACCTGCTGGGGCCAGAACTACAACTCATTCGAACACATCGAACCGCCGCGCACCTCGATGGGACCGATCAACCCCTCGCAGAACCTCGACTTCGAGCGGTTCTCGAGCGACGCCCTGCTCGAGCTGTTCCAGAGCGAGATCGACGTGCTGCGCCGGGTCACCCCCGACGTTGCAGTCACGACAAACTTCATGAGCCTCTTCAAGGAACTCGACTACTGGGACTTCGCCGCCGTCGAAGACCTGGTGACGGATGACGCCTATCCCGACCCCGCAGACCCCCAGGCACACGTGCCCGCGGCTCTCAACTACGGCCTGATGCGTTCGCTGAAAGACGGCCAGCCGTGGCTGCTGCTCGAGCAGGCCCCGAGCGCGGTCAGCTGGCGTGACGTGAACGTGCCCAAGGCTCCGGGACGCATGCGCCTCGACAGCTTCCAGGCCATCGCGCACGGTTCAGACGGTGCGATGTTCTTCCAGTGGCGCCAGGCCAAGTTCGGCCCGGAGAAGTACCACTCCGCCATGCTCGGCCACCGCGGCGAGAACAGCCGCACCTTCCAGGAGACGGCAGCACTCGGACACGAGCTCAAGCAGATCGAGGCCGTGCGCGGAACCCGCGTGCGCGCGTCCGTCGCCCTCGTCGCCGACTGGGATTCCTGGTGGGGGAGCGCGGCCCCCGACTCGCTGCCCTCGCAGCGTCTGAACTGGCTCGAGCAGGCCCGTGCCTGGCACGGCGCCCTGTTCGCCCTCGGTCACACCGTCGACGTCGTGCGCGCCACCGGTTCCTTCGACGGCTATGACGTCGTCGTCGTGCCCAACCTCTACATCGCCACTGACGAGCAGGCTGCAGCCATGACCGCGTTCGTCGAGCGCGGCGGCCAGCTGGTCGTCGGTCCGTTCAGCGGCGTCGTCGACCCGACCGAAAAGGTGCACGAGGGTGGCGCTCCCGGCCCGCTCCGCGCGCTGCTCGGTGTCGAGGTCGACGAGTGGTGGCCTCTCTCCGACGCTGAGACCGGTCAGGTCAGCCTGGGCGGCGAACAGCTCGAAACCCAGATCTGGAGCGAGTGGATCGACGCGGCACCGGATGCCGAGATCGTCGCGTCGTACTCCGCCGGAGTGCTGGCGGGGCGCGCCGCGATCGTGCGCAACATGGTCGGAGCCGGCTCGGCCTGGTACCTCTCCGCCACGCTGGCACCGGCCGGACTCGAGCAGGTTCTCGCTCGCGCCCTGACCGCCGCCGGCCTCGAAAACCGCGTCGCCACTCGCGACCTGGAGGTCGTCACCCGCACCGATGGTGACACCGACTACACGTTCGTGCTGAACCACGGCCACTCCGACGCATCCGTCACCGTGCCGGCCGGCGCACATGACCTGATCACCGGTGCCGATGTGACCGGCGAGCTGACGCTGGCGCCGGCCGGCGTCGCGGTGCTCGCGCACCCGGTGAATGTCGCGCACCCGTTGATCGAGCTTGTCGAGATCCCGCACGCCGACCTCGAGACCCGGTCACCGGTCTCGACAGGCTCGACCACCGAATCCACCGAAGAATCCCACCCGACCGAGAAGACAGAGGTCTAGTCAGATGACACAACCATTCGTGCACCCCTACTTGCCGAACTCGGCACCCGACGTCAAAGCAGCGATGCTTGCCGCCGTCGGCGCAGAGTCGATCGAAGAGTTCTATGTGGATGTCCCCACCGACCTTCGCATGACCCGTCCGCTCGATCTGCCGGCCGCGCTCGTGGCCGAACAGGACCTCGTGCGTCACGTCGAAGGTGTTCTGAACAAGAACCGCTCGACCAAAGAGAAGCTGAGCTTCCTCGGCGCCGGAACCTACAACCACTTCGTTCCCGCCGTCGTCGACGAGGTCATCAACCGCAGCGAATTCCTCACCGCCTACGCCGGTGAGCCCTACGAAGACCACGGCCGTTTCCAGGCGCTGTTCACCTACCAGTCGCTCATGGCCGAGCTGCTGAACATGGACGTCGTCAACGTCCCGACCTACGACGGCTACCAGGCCACGGCCACGTCGTTGTCGATGGCCGGTCGCATGAGCGGTCGCCGCGGCGTTATCGTCGCCAGCGACGTGCTGCCCGACAAGCTCTCGCGCGTCAGCGACTTCGTGAGCACCAACCTTGACCTCGCCTTCGTTCCCACCGTGAACGGCACCGCGGATGTCGCGGCAGTCGTCGCGCTCGCCCAGTCGCGTGGCGAAGAGATCGCGGCCATCTGGGTCGAGACCCCCAGCTACACCGGAGCGGTGGAGACCGCCATCCGTCAGCTCGCCGACGCCGCCCACGCAATCGGCGCCATCCTCGTCGTCGGAACCGACCCGGTCGGTTACGGCGTGCTCACCCCGCCCGCCGACCAGGGCGCGGACATCGTCTGCGGCGACATCCAGTCGTTCGGCATCCACCAGTGGTTCGGTGGCGCACACGGTGGCTTCATCGCCGTGCACGACGACCCCAAGTTCATCATGGAGATGCCGTCGCGTCTGTTCGGCCTGGCCTCGACGGATGTCGCCGGCGAGTACGGCTTCGGTGACGTCGCCTACGACCGCACCTCCTTCGCACTGCGCGAAGACGGCAAAGAGTGGGTCGGCACGGCCGCCGCACTCTGGGGTATCGCCGCCGGCGTGTACCTCGCTCTGATGGGACCGCAGGGAATGGCCGACCTCGGCGAAACCCTGCTGGCTCGCACCCGCTACGCCCAGCAGCAGCTCTCGGGCCTGGCCGGCGTTCGGTTGACCGATGACGCGCTGCACCTGCGCGAGTTCGTCGTGGACTTCAGCGGCGCATCCGTCACCGCTCACTCGGTCGTCAGCACGCTGCGCGCCGAGGGCATCGAGCCCGGTGTCGTCGTCGGCGAATACGAGCTGCTCGTCTGCGTGACCGAGGTCACCACCCAGGCCGACATCGACCGCCTGGTCGTCTCCGTCGCCGCCGTTCTGAACACCGCCGCTGCCAACACGTCAGTAAACACGTCAGCAAACACCGAGGAGAAGAGCGCATGAGCCTCCCCATTGCACCGAAGCCAGCCCTGCGTCGCTTCCACCAGGCGAGCTGGGACGAAAAGATCATCTTCGAGTTGACGACGCCCGGTGAGCGCGGCGTTCTCGTCTCGCGCCCCGAGGCCGCCGTCACCGCGGCCGTCGGCGACGTCGTGGCCGACCTGCCCTCCGGCATGCGTCGGGCGAAGCAGGCTGCCCTGCCCGAAATGGGCCAGATGCGCGTGCTGCGTCACTACCTGCGCCTGAGCCAGGAGAACCTGAGCGCCGACCTCAACGTCGACGTGGGACAGGGCACCTGCACCATGAAGTACTCGCCCAAGGTCAACGACGCACTGATCCGCACCACCAAGCTCGTCGACATGCACCCGCTGCAGGATGAAGCAGACGCGCAGGGCGTGCTCGGCCTGATCTACGACCTCGAGCGGATGATCGCCGAGATCTCCGGCATGCACAGCGTCTCGCTGCACACCAGTGGCGGCTCGACCGCGATCTGGACCAACATCGCCACGATTCGCGCATTCCACGAGTCGAACGGTGAGGGCGAGCAGCGCAACGAGGTCATCACCACGATCTTCAGCCACCCGTCGAACGCCGCAACGGCCAAGGCTGCCGGCTACAAGGTCATCACCCTCTACCCCGATGCAGAGGGCTACCCCGACGCCGACGCCCTCCGTGCCGTGATCGGCCCGCAGACCGCCGCGATCATGATCACCAACCCGGAAGACACCGGTATCTTCAACCCGCGTGTCAAGGAATGGGTCGACCTGGCCCACTCCGTCGGCGCCCTCGCCTCGTACGACCAGGCGAACGCCAACGGCATCCTCGGCATCACCCGTGCCCGTGACGCCGGCTTCGACGTCTGCCACTTCAACCTGCACAAGACGTTCTCGACCCCGCACGCCTGTGGCGGACCCGGCGCCGGCGCCAACGCCGTCTCCGAGGCCCTCGCACCGTTCCTGCCGGGCCCGATCGTCGAGAAGGTGGGCGACCGCTACACCCTGAACGCCGACCGCCCGCAGTCCATCGGCAAGGTTGCCCCGTTCTACGGCGTCATCCCGAACCTGGTGCGCGCGTACTCGTGGATCATGGCCCTCGGCGCAGAAGGCCTCCGCGCCGTCGCCGAGATCGCCGTGCTGAACAACAACTACCTGATGAAGCGCATCCTCGAGATCCCCGGCGCATCGGCCCCGTACGCAACGGGCCGTCGCCGCATCGAACAGGTGCGCTACTCGTGGGAGGAACTATTCGAAGAGACCGGCATCAGCTCGGAAGAGATCGGTGTGCGCGCCAGCGACTTCGGCATGCACTACTGGACCAGCCACCACCCCTACGTGGTGCCGCAGCCGTTCACCCTCGAGCCGACCGAGTCGTACACGATGGCCGAACTCGACGAGTATGCCGGCGTGCTGGCCGAGGTTGCCCGTGAGGCCCGTGAGACGCCGGAGGTCGTGCGCACCGCGCCGCACAATCAGACGGTTCACCACACGCACCACGATGACCTCGACGATCCAGAGCGTTGGGCGATCACCTGGCGCATGTACCAGCGCAAGTACTTCAGCTAAAACGCTGAGTACGGTCTCGACAGGCGGAATCTCGGTGATCGAGCCTGTCGAGATCGCGCGACAGGGTCTCGAGATCGGGTCGCCAGGTCTCGACAAGCTCGACCACCGAACAACCAGAAGCCGGAGCCCCACGCATGATTCGCACCATCGGCCTGCTCATCAACCCCGTCGCCGGGGTGGGTGGGCCGGCCGGCCTCAAGGGGAGCGACGGGCCAGAGGTTCAGGCCACGGCGCTCGCCCGGGGGGCGCACGCGCGCTCGGGTGAGCGTGCCGTCGCCGCGCTCACCGTGATCGCGGCCGCGCACCCGCGGGCCGAGATCATCACGGCCGACGGCGCGATGGGCGCGGATGCTGTGCGTCAAGCCGGGCTGTCGGCTCGCGTCGTCTACCAGGCCGACGTACCCTCGACCGGGGCCGACACCACCGCTGCGGCGCTGGCGATCGAGGAGGCGGGCGCCGACCTGATCCTCTTCGTCGGCGGCGACGGAACCGCGCGCGACGTCGCATCCGCTCTGCGCCCGTGGCAGCCGATGCTCGGTGTGCCCGCCGGGGTGAAGATGTACTCCGGCTGCTTCGCCGTCAGCCCGACGGCGGCCGGCGCGCTGGTCACCCACTGGCTCGGCGACGAGAAGGTTCCGCTCGCCGAGCGGGAGGTGCTCGACGTCGACGAGGAGCAGATTCGGCACGGACGGGTCGACCCGAAACTGTTCGCCCTCGTGCAGGTTCCGTTCATTGTCGGGCGCACCCAATCGCGCAAATCCGCGACCCCGGTCACCGAGGCAGCGGCCGTGCAGGCGGCGGCACGCGGTGTGATCGCGGCCATGAATGACACCACCCTCTATCTGCTCGGCCCCGGCGGAACCACCCGCGAGGTCGCCCGCCAGCTCGGCACCCCGAAGACGCCCCTCGGCGTCGATGTGGTGCGGGTCGACGCGGCGAAGAAGGGCGAGCTCGTGCTCGCCGATGCTTCCGAGCAGCAGCTGCTCGACCTGATCGTCTCGCTCGCGGCCGGTCCGTCGTCGGACCACGCTCATTCGGCGGCTGATTCCTCCGAAGATTCCTCGCGCGTGCGCTCAAATCGTCGCGTGCCCACCGCCGGAGGCGACGATATGGGCGCACGCGCGGCCATGGCTGGCGTCACGGATGGCGTCGCCCACGCACAAGCCGTCGTCACCGTCATCGGTGGACAAGGGTTTCTGCTCGGGCGCGGCAACCAGCAGATCTCTGCCGCAGTTGTCGCGGCGCTCGGAAACGACCCACTGCTCGTCGTCGCCACCGAACAGAAGCTCGCCCTGCTGCTCGGGCAGCCTCTCCTCGTCGACACGGGCGATCCCGTAGTCGATCGCACGGTGGCGGGCTACATTCGCGTGATCACGGGTGTTGGCAGCACCGGCGTCTACCCTGTCACTGCGCCCGAAGCGACAGCATCAGCAAAAGCATCAGTTTCAACCCCATAAGTTTCAGCACCACGAGTTTCACTCACCGAAGATGAAGGAGCGCAGTCATGCGTCTAGAAAACAAGAACGCAATCGTCACCGGCGGCGCCGGCGGAATCGGCCGCGCCACGGCGCTGGCCTTCGCTGCTGAAGGTGCCAAGGTCGCCGTCGTCGATCTGCGTGCGGATGCCGCTGAAGCAGTCGTCGAGGAGATCCGCGCGGCAGGCGGCACCGCCGTTGCCATTGCAGCAGACGTCTCCAACGAAGACGACATCCAGCGCATCATCGCCACCACGGTTGAGGAGTTCGGCGGCGTCAACGTCGTCTTCAACAACGCCGGCATTATCCGTCGCACCACGGCCGTCGAGACCACGGCCGAGGAGTGGGACCGCGTCTTCGGCGTCAACGTCAAGTCGATCTTCCTGATGAGCAAGCACGTCGTGCCGATCATGGCCGCGAACGGGGGCGGCTCGATCGTCAACACCGGTTCCGGCTGGGGCCTCAAGGGTGGCGGCCAGGCCATCTCCTACTGCGCCTCGAAGGGCGCCGTCGTCAACATGACCCGCGCGCTGGCGATCGACCACGGCCCGCAGGGCATCCGCGTCAACTCGGTCAACCCGGGCGACGTGAACACCGGCATGCTGCTCGAAGAGGCACGTCAGCTCTCGCAGGACGCCAACGCGTTCCTCGCCGAGTCGGCCGACCGTCCGCTCGGACGCATGGGCCAGCCGAGTGAAATCGCAGCTGCCGTCGTCTGGCTCGCCAGCGACGACTCCTCCTACGTCACGGGTTCCGCACTCGTCGTCGACGGTGGTGGCATCGCCTAAGCAGGAGCACCGGCACCATCCGCGTCACCGAACGACCCTCGCCCCGGCTTTCTTCCCGGGCCGGGGGTCGTTTGCGTGGTTCTGAGCGCACATTCGGTGGCTAATTCAGGAAATCCCCGAAACTCAGACGACGGAGTCCCGACTTCGTGCGGCAGTTCTGGCCCGCCCCACAGGATTTCCTGAGTTAGCCACCGCCGGGTCTGAGCACCGGCAGAGCGACGGATGCGGCGAGCGAGCCCACCTTGCGCATTCGCTGAGAGTTGAAGCCGGTGACGAGCGCCCGGCGTATCGTTGCTTGACGTCAAGCAACAGTTTGGCCGTGCATCAGCTCGCTGGAGCATCCGTGTCAGAAATCACCTCGGCACCGCAACAAACGTCACCGTCGCCCGCGCCATCGCCACCCGCGCCGCCGCGCCCTGGCCTGTTCGACAACAACCATCCGCACTACCGCTGGGTCGCGCTCAGCAACACCACCCTCGGGATGCTGATGGCCACCATCAACGCGTCGATCGTGATCATCTCGCTGCCGGCCATCTTCACCGGCATTCAGCTCAACCCGCTCGAACCGGGCAACGTCAACTACCTGCTCTGGATGCTGATGGGCTACATGCTCGCCACCGCCGTGTTCGTGGTCAGTTTCGGCCGTCTCGGCGACATGTATGGTCGGGTGCGCATCTACAGTCTGGGCTTCGTGGTGTTCACGATCGCATCGATCGCCCTGGCCCTCGACCCATTCACCGGCGAGGCCGGCGCCCTCTGGCTGATTCTCTGGCGCGTGGTTCAGGGCATCGGCGGCGCGATGCTGTTCGCCAACTCGACGGCGATTTTGACGGATGCCTTTCCCGCGAACAAACGCGGGATGGCGCTCGGCATCAACCAGGTTGCCGCCATCGCCGGAAGCTTCATCGGACTCGTCGCCGGCGGTCTCCTGGCCGTGATCAGCTGGCGGGCCGTCTTCTTCGTCAGCGTTCCGATCGGAATCATCGGCACCATCTGGTCGTACACCTCATTGCGCGAGGTGGGCCGGCGCCGCGCGAGTCGCATCGACTGGCCGGGAAACCTGAGCTTCGCCCTCGGCCTGACCGTTCTGCTCGGCGGCGTGACCTACGGCATCCAGCCGTACGGTGGTCACCCGACCGGCTGGACCAACCCGTGGGTGCTCGGCGCCATTGTGGCCGGCATCCTGCTGCTCACCGCCTTCGTATTCATTGAGTTGCGCGTGAGCGAACCGATGTTCAACATGCGATTGTTCCGCATCCGCGCCTTCGCGACAGCGAACGCGGCCGGGTTGCTCGCGGCGATCGGCCGGGGCGGCCTGCAGTTCATGTTGATCATCTGGTTGCAGGGAATCTGGCTGCCGCTGCACGGCTACGGCTACGACGTGACGCCGTTCTGGGCCGGAATCTATCTGATTCCGCTGATGCTCGGATTCTTGATCGCCGGACCCATCTCGGGAGCGATTTCCGACCGGATGGGGGCCCGCACCTTGGCCTCGTCGGGTCTCGTGCTCGTCGCACTGACGTTCCTTGCTCTGCTGGTCATCCCGGTGAATTTCAGCTATTGGGAGTTCGCCGTGATCACCTTCCTGAACGGCGTCGGCTCTGGCCTCTTCAGCGCTCCGAACCGCACGGCGATCATGAACAGCGTGCCGGCCGCCGATCGCGGTGCGGCGTCGGGAATGGCCGGCGCCTTCCAGAATGCCGGTTCGTCACTGTCGATCGGGATCTTCTTCTCGCTGATGATCGCAGGACTCGCCAACAGCCTGCCTGCCGCATTGGCCACGGGTTTGACCACGCACGGGGTATCGCCGGCCGTCGCCGCCGAAGTCGCGCACACCCCGCCGGTCGGCAGTCTGTTTGCGGCGTTCCTCGGCTACAACCCCATTCAAAATCTGCTCGCGCCGACGGGGGAGCTCGCCCACCTCTCCGCTCCGAACGCAAACGCGTTGACCGGTAAAGAGTTCTTTCCGCAGCTGATCTCCGGCCCGTTCAGCGACGGGCTCGAGATCGTCTTTATCGCTGCTGCCGTGATGTCGCTGATCGGCGCCGCCTTCTCGCTCAGCCGGGGCAAGAAATATCTCTATGAAGAGGACACCGACGACGCGGAGTACACCGCTGAGCCCGTGACCGGAGAGGCGGTCGCCCATGGCGGATGACGCGGCGCCGGTACGCGACGTTCAGAACGACGTTCAGAACGACGTTCAGAACGCCGATCAGAACGACGAGGCGGGCCGGCTCGCCCTCTCGATCGGACGGCTGAACCGGAGAATGAGCACCGGCGGCGTCGGCCTGGGCCATGGGGCGCTGTCGGCGCTGTCGACCCTGGTGAAGTTCGGCCCCCAACGACTCGGCGACCTGGCCGCGCAAGAACGGGTGGCCGCCGCCACCATCACGCGCACGGTGGCAGCGCTCGAATCCGCCGGCCTCGTGCGCCGGGAGGCCGACCCGCTCGACCGGCGTTCCGTTGTCATCGAAGCGACCGAGGCGGGAACGCAGCTGGTGCTCCGTGCCCGCTCGGGGCGCGCGGAGTTGATGAGCCGACTGCTCGATTCCCTCGACCCGGAGCAACGCGGTCGTCTTACCGCCGCGCTTCCGGTGCTGGAGGCTCTCGTCGCGACAGATGTTCGGGACGCGGCGGAACCCCCGCCGAAATTCCACGAAGGAGAGCGCTGAGATGAATGGAATGATGCAGATCGGCACCGCAGACCGGACCGGCACCGGCACCGGCCAGGGCACCGTTTCGGTGTATCGGAGTGAGCCTTCAGGCGGTGTTTCGCTCGCCGGTGCGGTGATCGTGGTCCACGAGGTATGGGGTCTCGTCGAGCAGGTCACCGGCGTCGCCGATCGTCTCGCCGCGGAGGGCTACCTGGTGCTCGCGCCTGATCTGTTCGCCGTGCTGGGGCTGCCGCGCGGCGAGATCGCGGAACTGCAGAACGCGGCGTTCAACCCCGATCAGGAGGAACGAACCCGGGTGCAGCCTCGGCTCCGCGAGCTGCTGACCCCGCTCAGTTCACCGGAGCTCTCCGCCCGCTCACTCGCCCAATTGCGCTCCTGCGTCGACACGCTTCTCGCCGAGCCCGGCGTCAATGGACGCGTTGCCATCGTCGGTTTCTGTTTCGGCGGAACCCAGTGCTTCACCCTCGCCGTCCACGAGCCCCGGCTTCGCGCCGCAGTCCCGTTCTACGGGCACGCCCAGTTCACGGTGGCCGAGTTGGCGGGCATCCGCTGCCCAATTCAAGCCTTCTACGGAGAGAACGACGCTCGACTGATGAACCAGCTTCCTGAATTCCGCCGGCAGATGCAGGAGGCGGGGATCGACTTTCGGGCCGAAGTCTTTCCCGACTGCGGGCATGCCTTCTTCAATGAAACGAACCCGTTCGCGTATAACGCGGATGCGGCAACGCGGGCCTGGCAGCGGACTCTGGAGTTTCTCGCCGAGGCATTGCGCGACTGAACCGCGCACACGTGTCCGCTCACCGGCCCGCACCCAAATCGCTCTCGCGCTGTGGGCCTGTCACCACTGAATCGCCCAGGCCTCCACTACTCTGACTGCGTGAAGGAATTTCGGGGGCTGTCGGGCGTCAGACGCGTGATCGTTATTCTGATGAGCATCATTGTCGGGGTGCTGGTCGTGAACGCCACGATGGTGTTGGTCATGGGCGAGGTCGCCCGTTGGCCGATCGCGGTCGCCGGTGTGTTCTGCGCGGCCGCGCTGGAAGCCTGCCGCATCCGGCTCGGGCAGGTGCCGCATCGCAGCATGATGATCAGCCTTCCGGTGCTCGCCCTTCCCGCACTCGTGCCAGAGCTTCCGCCCCTTGCGGCAGTCGGGGTCGTCGTTCTCGGAGCCTTCCTCGTGGTGAACATGCACCGGGCGCGCCGGCTTGTCGCCCTGTACAGTGCGGCGCTGGCCGGCGCCGGCGGCGTTGTCGTGCTCGTGCTCGCCGCACTGCTCTCCGCAACCGGCTTTGCCGCCAACGGTTCACTGGCCATCGCCTGTGGCCTCTATGTGATCTTTGCGATGGTGGCCGAAACGCTGCGCGTGCGTCATTTTTCGCACCCGGGCCCCGCCTCGCGCCGACTCAACCTCTCCCCGCTTCGCATCACGGTGACGATCGTGGTCGCCGTCGCCGTCGCCCTGCTCGCCGGTCGCTGGAGCGAGTTCGGCCTCCCGCTGATGAGCGCGGGAACCGGCGAGCTGAACACGCTGATTGTGCTCCTGCTGCTTGTGGTCATCGCCACCGCCGTCAGCGTCAGCTCACTCAATCTGTCGATGCATCGTCGCTTGGTCGGTTTGATTGCGGGAACACGGGCACTGTCGACCAGCGAAGATTTCACCAAGGTCACGGCGGAGGTCCGCGGCTCGCGGGCAGTGAGCGACGCGGATGCCGCGGCGGGGGTGGCCCAGCTGCTCTGCGCAGCGGTGAACGACACCATCGGTGCCGAGTCAGTGGTGGTGCGCGCCGAAGCGCCGCGGAACGGAGAGATCGGCGCACTTGTCGCGCTGCACCGCGGCCACACCGAGTATGTCGTGGCACAGCGTGACGGCCGCGACAGCGCATTCACCACCGACGACCGCAGCGCCCTCGTCGCGCTCGCCCACACCGCCAGTGCGGTGATGACCTCCCGGTTCGACATCGGCGGTCTGACGGTGCGGGCGAACTCCGACCCGCTGACCGGGTTGCCGAACTACGGCGCATTCCACAATGCGCTGATGAACATCAATGACCACCGCGAGTACTCCGAAGCGCTGGCCGTGCTCTTTATCGACCTCGACGACTTCAAAACAATCAACGACCGGCACGGCCACTCGGCCGGTGACGAGATGCTGCGCGCCATCGGGCAGCGCCTCGGCGACGCAGTGCGGCCGCAAGACTTCGTCGCGCGCGTCGGCGGCGACGAATTCGTGGTCATCCTGACTCACCTCTCGTCGATTCAAGAGGCAAAAACCATCGCGGAGCGCATCTCGGCGGCCACCAGCAAACCGGTCAGCATCGGCGTGCACACCTTCACCCCGGTGCTCAGCATTGGGTTGGCCTACTCCGCCCACCGCGAGAGCGACATCGACGACCTCGTGCACGACGCCGACCAGGGCATGCTCATCACCAAGAAGGCTCGCCGCGCAGTAGGGCCGGGCAAAAAGAGCAGCATCTATGTTTCGAGTCACCGTTCGGCGCACCTCAACGACGTCGTCGTGCGTGCCATCGACGAGGATCGCCTCGACCTCGCATTCCAACCGATCGTCAGCCTGATCAACAACCAGATCTGGGCATTCGAGGCACTCGTGCGCTTCGCGGATCCTGAGGTCGGAACGGTGTCGCCGTCGACCCTCATCGAGGCGGCGAAAGCGCTCGGACGCATGGACGCCCTCACTCGCCAAGTCGCGACCAAGGCGATGACCGCAGCCGCCGATTTTCGAAGCGTCGAACCGAAAATCGTCTGCATGGCCATCAACATCGAGGCATCGCAGTTGCTGCCCGAACGGATGGGCGACTTTCTGGTCAACCTCGCCGCCCAGTACCCCGGAATCTCCCTCTGCCTCGAACTCAACGAGCGCTCGGTCGCCCGGGTCTCACTGGAGGTGCGTGCCGAAGCCGAGCGACTGCGCGACCTCGGCATCCTGATCGCCCTCGACGACTACGGTTCCCAAGACTCGTCCGTCGACGCACTCGTGCGGATGCCGATGGATATTCTGAAGATCGATCGCAGCCTGGTCGACGACCTCGACGACATCCGCCAACGTGAAGTTCTGATGGCCCTGCAGAGCTTCGGCGACAATCTCGAGTACTCGATGATCGTCGAGGGCGTCGAGAACCAAGCGATGGCCGATCACCTCAACGCGATTGGTGTGCGCAGCGCGCAGGGGTACCACTACGGGGTGCCGGAAAGTTCGGGCCACACCATCTCGCGACTCGAACTGTTCGGTGCGGCGGCCATCGCCCCTCGTGCGCTCGGAGCAGTTCAGAGCGTCTAATCGGCCGGTGCAGACGGGGGATGAGCGAACCGTTGCTAGGCTCAACGAATGGGGGAAACGGAGCGCCGCACTGTGCCGAACTCCATCGCGTCGAAACCAGTGACCTCACGGCCCGCTGCGTCGAAATCCGCTGCGTCGAATCCCGAGGTTTCGCTGCTCGGTCGCTCCGCGCTCGTCTCTCAGCTGCTCCTCGCGGCGTCGACGCTCCTGCTCGTTGCCATCTCCGCCGTCGTGATGCCGGAGATGCTGAGCGGCCCGCTGTTCTTCACCGCGACGGTTCTCGTTTTTGTGACCACTGCGCTGGCCGCGGCCGTGCCCTGGGGCCGGCTTCCCACCGCGGCGATCACCGTGCTCCCGGCGCTCGACATCATCGCGATCGTCATCATGCGCGAGGCCGAACCGTTGCTCGGGGCCACCTTCCTGTTGATTTTCCCGATCATCTGGCTCTCGAGCCATTTCGGGATTCGTGGGGCCATCGGCGGGGTGGTCCTCTCCTCGGTTCTGGTCTGGGGGTCCGCGTTGGTTCGGGCCGTGCCAATGAGCGAGGCGGAGGTCCCGCGCCTGGCGATCGTGCCGATCGTGCTCTCCTTTGTGGCGGTGACCATCTACGGCACGACTCGGCGTGCCGCGGCCCAGCGCGTTCTGCTCACCCAGCAGGCCGGCCTGTTCGAGGTCGCGTTGCGCGGCTCTCGTCGCCAGGAACAAACCCTGGACGAGATCTTGAACGCCGTCGATTTCGGTGTGGTCAGTTTCGACCGCACCGGGCATGCGCACCTCGTCAACCGCGCACAGCGTGAGATTCTCGAACGGTTCGAAGGGCGCAGCGACCTCGCCGTGCCGAGTGTCGTCTATCGCGAGGATCGCGTGACGGCGTACGACGATGACGACCGGCCGTATCGCCGTGCGCTCCGGGGCGAGACGATCGACCGTGTCACCGTCTGGATGGGGCATCCGGGTGGCGACCGGGCGGCCTTCCTCGTCTCGACGCGCCCACTGCGCGATCTGGCCGGCGACTTCGACGGCAGCGTGCTCGTGCTCCGTGACGTGACCGCTGAGATGCGTGCCATCCAGGCGCGCGACGACCTGGTCGCATCCGTCTCCCACGAGCTGCGCACTCCGCTGACCTCGGTGCTCGGCTATCTGGAGCTCGCTCTGGACGACGAGCGTCTTGAGCCGTCGACCCGGCATATGCTCACCGTCGCGGAGAAGAACGCCGAGCGGCTGCTCTCTCTCGTCGCAGATCTGCTCACCGCGGCCAGTGATTCACAGAACCTGCTGCTGCTCGCGCTTGAGCGG
The DNA here is from genome assembly GCF_056395445.1 of Leifsonia sp. 10L418. NCBI lineage: Bacteria > Bacillati > Actinomycetota > Actinomycetes > Micrococcales > Microbacteriaceae > Leifsonia > Leifsonia sp. 10L418. The sequence continues at coordinate 97,022 of NZ_JBFTJN010000006.1, forward strand.
TCTGAGCTGTCGCAAATCGTCGCCGACGCCGTCGAAGCGATCCGTCCGCTGGCAGAGGAACGCGCCATCGTCATCTCGCAGTCTGACGGGGAGCCGGTCTGGATTCAGGCAGATGCGTTCCGCCTGCGCCAGGTTGTCGACAATCTGCTCTCGAACGCGGTGAAGTACAACGTGCGATCGGGCACGGTCAAGGTCGTGGTGAGCGCCGACGAGTCGGTGGCTGAGCTGCGCGTCACCGACACGGGTCTGGGCATGAGCGCGGCCGAGCAGACGCGCCTCTTCGAACGTTTTTATCGTGCCGATTCGGTGCGCGGCTCCGCCGTGCACGGAACCGGCCTCGGTCTGAGCCTCAGCCGTGACATCATGCGTCAACACGGCGGCGAGCTGCAACTTCGCTCGGAGCCGGCGGTCGGCACGACGGCGGTGGCGACGGTGCCTCTGGCGTCGAATGCCGCTCACGAGCAGGCGCAAGCGACGGTGGAACACGCATGATGATGCCGATGGATTCCTCAACACTTTTCCGGAGTTTCGATGCCACTTGACTCGCTGACCCTCCTCGCGGTCAGCGGGGTCATTGCGGTTTTGTGCGGTATGTCCTTCGTGCTGAATACCGCCTTTGGTCGTAATGACGCCACCGGACGAATGTGGAGCGTCGGATTCATCGCCGCCATTCTCGGCGGGATCAGCCTCACCATCTATGCGATGAGCCCCTCGACCTGGTTCGCCCTGATCGTCGGCAACGGCGCACTTCCGCTCGCCCTGGGCGCCATGTGGTCTGGCGCACGCTTGTACAACGGAAAAACCTCCCGCTTCGTCGTTGTGGGCATTGTCGCGGCGTTCGTCGCCGGCGCGGTGATCGTGCGGGGTCCGGATGCCGGTGGCTGGGCCGGTGCCGTCGAGTTCAATCTCGGCGTCGCAGCGCTCGCCCTCTGCGCGGCGGTGGAGATGTTCAGCCGTCGTCTGAAACGCAATGTCAACGCCCGGATCGCATCGGTGGTCTTTTGGCTGGTCGGTTGCTTCTATGCCGCCCGGTCGGTCGCGCTGGTGGTCGACGGCCACGACGGCACGTTCTTCACCACGGTGTTCGGAACCTCCACCGTCACTTTCGTCAACACGCTGCTGCTGGTGACCCTGTCGATCGCCCTGTCGACGTTGCGGGCAGAGCGTGCCGCGGGAGCGGTCGGTGACTTCACCACCGGCATCCACTCTGCGGCAGGAGTGCTGTCGGCCGCAGCATTCGCCCAAGCCGCCGCCGATCATCTCGATCGTGCCGAGTATGCCCCAGGAGGGGCCGTGCCGCTCGCCCTGATTGCTGCGGATATCGACAACCTCCCCGAATTCAACATCGCGTTCGGTCGCGCAGCCGGCGACCAGGCGATCGCTCGATTCGCCTCGACGTTGCGGAGCACCGCACCGGTGATGTCGGTCGTCGGGCACCCGGCGGCCGGACGTTTCCTGATCCTGGCCGAGGTGGCCAACCACACCGAAGCACGGGCACTCGCCGCCCGGCTGCAGAGCTCACTCGTCGACACTCCGCTCGAACACGACGGTCAGATTCGGTTTACCGCCAGTTTCAGCGTTGCGCTCACGGGCGACTACGGCCACGATCTCGGCACGCTCACGACCGCCGTCACCGACACCCTCGAGGCAGTGAAAACTGCGGGCGGCAACGACATTGTGGTTGCGACCACCGTGCACTGACCCCGTCACGACCGACTTCGCGACAATCCTGCGCTAAAACTGCAGAAAGCCTGGGGCACCCGTGTGTCTTCGCTCGCGGAACCCTGCACTTCACACGTGATCCTGTTTATGAGACGGGGCGACGGATGCCGACAGTCTCGACAACTCGCAGACATCAGCACAAAGGGGTCCCAGTGAAGAAATCAACTCGCACATTCGGAGTCAAGGCTCGCGCCATCCTCGCCGGAAGCCTCGTGCTCGGCGTCGGAGCAGCAGTCACGCTCGCATCGTGGAACGACTCGGAGTTTGCCTTCGGTGCGTTCACCGGTGGAAAGTTCAACGTCCAGAGCAGCGCCAATGGAACCACATGGACCGACGCCACGTCGTCGAGCCCCGCGGCCCTGACTTTCAAGGTCGGCCCTGGCACCCTCTCGCCGAACACCACGGTGTACGCTCCGTTCGCCGTGAAGCTGGCGACCGGCACCACGAACGTGTCCGATGTGACGATCAAGTCCACCTCTGCCGCTCCCATCGCCCCGGGCGTTGACGCCAGCAGCCACCTGACCTACAAGATCCTGAAGACCGCGGCCTGGGGCTGCGATGCCGCTACGACCGGCACCACCGTTGGAGCGGCGAACACCGCCGTCAGTGCAAGCACTCTCGCCAACGCTTTCTCGCTCAACGACGCAGCCACCACGGCCTACCTGTGCGTCGCCGTGACCGCAGACAGCACCCTGGCGCAGAGCAGCACAAGCACCGTCACGTGGGAGTTCGCCGGCGTCTCCAACGCAGCACTCGCCACCCCGGCGCTCTAACCAACCGGCACTCCAACCAGAAAGCACTGCTGTCATGTCTCGTCATTCACACCCCCGAGTTCGCGAAAGTAGCCGATTCACCCGGCTCCGCGCGATCCTGGCGGGCGCGCTGGTTCTCGGAGTGGGCGCCAGCGTCACTCTGGCCTCGTGGAACGACAGCGAGACGGCGACAGCGTCGCTCACGGCCGGGCGCTTCGACGTCGTTGGCAGCATCGACGGCGGAGCGTTCGGCCATCACGCGGCAACTAGTGCCGCAGCACTCAATTTTCCGGTTCCGCTGTCGGGGATGGCCCCCGGAACGACGACCTACGCCCTGTTTTCAGTGAAGACCGCGAACCCGAGCGTGGCCGGAACAGTGGCAGTGGCCGCGGCGTCGACGAACACCACCAGCGGAACCGGACTGGGCGCCTACCTCACGTACGGCGTGAAGACCATCGCCAGTGGCGCAACCGGCGCCTGCACCGCAGCCTCGTTTGCCGCCGGAACCACCGTCGTTGCGCCGGGTTCGGCGCTGACCGCGAGCCAGGCCGCTGGCGTCACCCTTCCGGTCAGTGCCAATGGCGCCGACCAGATCAACTACTGCCTCGCCGTGACGATGCCGAACAGCGTCGACAATGCGGCGCAGGGCAAGACATCGGCGCCGAGCTGGAGCTTCAGCGCCGTGTCGAGCTAATCGGCCGGCATCACGCACGACGCAGCATCCGCACCATTGCCACCTGAGACGCACCACCGCCACACCGACAGAAGGGGAGACACGATGACCGCCACCCATACCCGGCGCATTCGCCACAGCCTGGCCGAAATCGGTTTGAACCTCGCTGCCCTCGGCGGTCTGGTGGCGCTCACGCTGGTCGCCCTCGCATTCTTCTTCAACATCTCGCTGATCATGTTCAAAACCGGTTCGATGAGTCCCGCCATCCCGACCGGCTCTCTGTCGCTCGTGCGGGAGATCTCCGCTTCTGAGATCAAGGTCGGCGACGTGGTTACCGTCGATCGCGAGGGCAAGCTGCCGGTCACCCACCGCGTCACCACCGAGACACCGGTCGCTGCCGATGGCACGCGCTCGATCACCCTCAAGGGCGACGCGAACGAGTTGGAAGATCCGGCGCCGTACACCGTCTCGACGGTGCGCATCGTGCTCTGGTCGGCTCCGGGCCTCGCCAGCGTCGTCGTGTGGCTCAGCAACCCGCTCGTGCTCGGTTCGATCACGCTCGGCGCAACGGCTCTCGTGGTCTGGGCATTCTGGCCGCGTCGGGTTGAGGACGATGCGAATGAGGAGGTCGGGAGTTCTGCCGGTGCCGTCGGCCCGGTCGCCCCAGCCCTCGTTTCGACCACCACCTCGACCACCGTTTCGACCACCGGCTCGTTGGGCTCTCCGAGGCACCGAAGCCACCGCCATTCGAAGGTGGCTGTCTGATGCGCCTCCTCATCGGTGCAACTCTGACGGCCCTCGCCATCGTGCTCGGGGCCGCCGTTGTTCCCATCACCCCCACTCTCGCGTCGTTCACCGACTCCGAGATAGCCGTGGCCAGCCCGTCGATCACGGCCGGCACGCTCGGCTCCGCCACGATTTCCGGTTGCGCGGTCGACGGACCCCAGCTCACACTGGCCTGGACGACAGCGCCGGGAACCATCGCCGGTGATGGCTACTTAGTCAGGTTCGTCGGAGTGCTGGCCGGCGGGGTCGTTGACTTCCCCGTCGCCTCCGGGGCTCAGACGACACGGATCTCGGTCAACAGCGGCCAGTTTCAAAACAACAGTGACTATCGCGTCAGCGTGCTGACGCAGCTGTCCTCCGCGCCCGGCTGGACCTCCACCGAAGGCACCACCGTCATGTTTCGCAAGGGCTCGAACGGCGCCGGCAACCCGAACACATGCAGATGACAGCTGAACGAAATTCGACCTGGCCGGCGTCGGACTATCTCGACGGCAGCGTGCTGCGCGCACTTCTCGACGATCTCGGCGGCGACATCTTCAGCCTGACCGGTTTCATCACTGATTTCGTCAGCCTCTGGGATACCCGAGCCCAGAGGTTGACGGATGCGCTCGCCGCCCAGTCGGTCGACGCGGCGCATGTCGTCTTGCTCAGCATCCGTTCGTCGGCTCACATGATCGGCGCGGTCGCACTCGAGGCGTCGACGACGACAATGCTTGATGCGCTTCATCACTCGGGCATTGCTGCGTGTGCGGGGTCGATCGGCTCGCTCATGGCCGACGGCCAGGGCAGCTGCCGGGCGCTCGTCGCGGTGCTCGACGTCAACCCCGCCTGACGCGCACGCATTGTCGTCACCGCGCGCGTTGAAAACCGCGGCGCGCGATGAATTCAACCCGCGAGGTGGTTTTCAACCCGCGCGGCGCTCAGACGATAGCCGACCCCGCGCACCGTTTCGATGAAGCGGGGAGACTGCGCATTGTCGCCGAGCTTCCGGCGCAGATTCGTCAAGTGCACCTCGACGGCACGCTTGTCGGTTTCGCTCACGAAGTCGCTGGTCAGGTAGGCGTCGCCACGCAGCAGCAGCGCGAGCTCCTGTTTGTTGCGCACGCGTCGGCCCGAATCGAGCAGAGCCGCGAGAAGCTCGAACTCGCTGCGGGTCAGATCGACCTCGATATCGTCAAGCGTGACGATGCGGCTTGAGAAGTTGAGCTGAAGCCCGTTGTGTCGCAACCATTCGGCATCCAGGTGGTCGGACGGGGTGGTCACGGATGCCCTGCCCGGCTCGGTCGCACCGCCGAGGTCGACCGGGGTGCCGGCTTCGCTCACGGTCGTGGCCACGGCGACGGGGGAGACCGATGCGGTGGGTGTGGTGCCTTCCGGTGCGACCGTTCCGTGCGTACGCGGGCGCCGCAGCATCGCCTCGATCCGGGCCCGCAACTCGCGAGGCCGAAACGGCTTTGTCACGTAGTCGTCGGCGCCTGAATCGAGCCCTTGCAGCAGATCGATCTCTTCGTTGCGAGCGGTGAGCATCACCAGATAGGTCGAGCTGAACGCCCGGATTCGTTTGGCGACCTCGAAGCCGTCGATTCCCGGCATGCTCACGTCGAGCGTGGTGACGAGGGGGCTGTGCTCACGCACGGCGGCGATGCCGTCGAGTCCGTTTGACGTCGCAACGACCTCGAACCCGGCCTGTTCGAGCACGGTCTCGAGCAGATGACGGATGTCGGTGTCATCTTCGATAATTACTGCAACACGTCGTTCCGCCATGGTGTCCATCGGCCTCATCGTACCAACGCGCGGGCGGCGCGCCTGGAGATCCTGGCGTTGAGTGTCGGGCTGTGTCGCCGGGCGGCGCCATCCGTTAGCCTGGCGGAATGAGCCTGCCACCTGTGCCCCCGGAGGTTGAAGAATACTTCGCCGCGCTCGACGAGAAACGCCGCGAGGTGATACTCCCGGTCTTCACCGTGGTGCGTGAATCGATGCCGGACGGCTACGAGTTGGTGATGGGCTGGGGAATGCCGGGCTGGGTGATCCCGCTGTCGACCTACCCCGACACCTATAACAAGCAGCCGCTTGCCTATGCCGGACTCGCCGCTCAGAAACAGTACAACTCGCTCTACCTGACCGGGCTCTATAGCAATCCAGAACTGGATGCGGCGTTCCGCGCGGAGTGGGCGGCGACCGGGCGCACGCTGAACATGGGAAAGAGCTGCCTGCGATTCAAGAAACTCGAAGACGTTGACCTGGACATCATCGCGCGAGCCATCGCGGCAATTCCGGTCGAGCGCTTTCTTGCCACATACGAGCGAATCAAACCGCGCAGCTGACTCGCGCCGCCCAGCTGCACAGCGGACTGACAGCCCTGACCCCCGTCGGGAGGACGGAGCCCCGGTTTCGCCAGGTTAGACTCGAAGGTGTGAATTCTGAGGCTCCCATCGACGTCGTACTCATTGGTGGCGGGATCATGAGTGCAACTCTCGGCACTTTGATCAAGCAGCTACAACCCGACTGGAGCATCCAGGTCTATGAGCGTCTCGGCGACGTCGCCGAAGAGAGCTCGAATCCCTGGAACAACGCCGGTACCGGTCACGCTGCACTCTGCGAGCTCAACTACATGCCCGCGGCGGCCGACGGATCCGTCACCGCCGACAAGGCCGTGAGCATCAACGAGCAGTTCCAGATCAGCCGTCAGCTCTGGGCCCACCTCGTCACAACCGGTGTGCTGCCCGAGCCCGAGAAATTCATCAACCCGACCCCGCACATGACATTCGTGCACGGCAAGGCCAACGTCGCTTACCTCAAGAAGCGTTTCGAGGTGCTGAAAGACCAGCCCCTGTTCGCTGGTATGGAGTACAGCGACGACCCCGCCGTGATCGGCGAGTGGACCCCGCTGCTCACCAAGAAGCGCAACCCGCGTCAGAAGATCGCCGCGACCCGCAGCGACATGGGCACCGACGTCGATTTCGGCGCCCTCACCAAGTTTTACCTCGACGACCTGGTCAAGCAGGGTGCCGGCGTGCACCGGAACACCCAGGTCACCAACCTGACCAAGCGTGAGGATGGCACCTGGAACGTTAAATTGCTGCGCTTGGTCGGTCAGACCCGCAGTGAGGTCAACGCCCGATTCGTCTTCGTCGGTGCCGGCGGCGGCGCCCTCGCCCTGCTGCAGCACAGCGGGATTCCCGAGGCCAAGGGCTTCGGTGGGTTCCCGATCAGCGGCCAGTTCTTGAAGACAAGCAACCCGAAGATCGTCGCCCAGCACCAGGCAAAGGTCTACGGCAAGGCAGCGGTCGGTGCTCCGCCGATGTCGGTTCCGCACCTCGACACCCGCGTCGTCGACGGCGAGACGTCGCTCCTGTTCGGCCCGTACGCCGGTTTTACACCCAAGTTCTTGAAGAGCAGCACCTGGTTCGATCTGCCGTTCTCGATTCGCGCGCACAACATCGTGCCGATGCTCGCCGTGGGCATGAGCAACTTCGACCTGGTCAAGTACCTGGTTGGTGAATTGCTTGCCTCGCGCACCAAGAAGATGAAGGCGCTGCAGGAGTTCATGCCGACCGCGAAGTCGGAAGACTGGGAGCTCATCACTGCCGGCCAGCGCGTGCAGGTCATGAAGAAAGACGAGAAGAAGGGTGGCGTCTTGCAGTTCGGCACCGAGGTCATCACCTCGGCCGACGGCAGCATCGCCGGCCTGCTCGGCGCATCGCCCGGAGCCTCGACCGCAGCCCCGATCATGGTCGACCTGCTTGCGCGTTGCTTCCCCCGGGAGTACGTCGCCTGGGAATCGAAGCTCCGCACGATGATCCCGAGCCTCGGCACCAAGCTCTCCGACAACCCCGAGGCCGCCGCCACGTCGCTGGCCGCGACCGCGAAGGCCCTGCACCTTCCCGCCTAAGGTTGCTGCAGCATCCTGAATCACTCGTCGTGACGACGAGGCGTTCGGCGCGCCCATTGCTTAAGTATCGAACATGTGTTCGAATTGGTCTATGCGGTGGAGCGGACAAGAATTACAGACGGAACAGACGGGAACCCTGCCGGGGCTTGCCCGCCTGAACAATCTCGTTCGGAGCGTCACGACTCCCGAATTCGCGGGGATCACTTTCCATGAAGTGCTGGCGAAGTCGGCGCTCAATCGTGTTCCCGGCCAGAGCGCGATGCCATTCGACTGGACGATCAACCCGTATCGCGGATGCAGCCACGCCTGCACGTATTGCTTCGCCCGCCCGACGCACACCTATCTCGACCTCGACGCCGGCAAGGATTTCGACAGCGAGATCATCGTCAAGGTCAACGTGGCCGAGGTGCTGCACAAGGAGTTGGCCAAGCCGATGTGGGCGCGGGAGACCGTTGCCCTCGGTTCCAACACCGACCCATACCAGCGGGCGGAGGGCCGGTACCGGCTGATGCCGGGCATCATTGCCGAGCTCGCCTCGAGCGGAACCCCGCTCTCGATCCTCACCAAAGGCACCCTGCTGCGCCGCGATCTCGCGCTTCTCGCCGAAGCGGCCGAACATGTCCCGGTCGACATCGCCCTCTCGATAGCGATCTATGACGATGAGTTGCAGCAGGCCGTTGAGCCGGGCACCCCGTCGACGGCGGCACGTCTGGCGACGGTGACTGCGGTGCGTGAGCACGGTCTCGACTGTGCTGTCTTCCTCATGCCGATCCTTCCCTTCTTGACCGACACCACTGCGCATCTCGATGAGGCTCTCCGGCGAGCACGAGCCGCCGGCGCGACGAGTGTGCTCTACACCGCCTTGCATCTGCGGCCGGGAGTGAAGGAGTGGTACCTGGGTTGGCTGGCTCGCGACTACCCCGAGTTGCTTCCGCGCTACCGCGAGCTCTACCGAGGCGCCTACGCGCCGAAGGAGTACCGGAGTTGGTTGGCGGCGCGCATCAAGCCGCTCATCCGGGCGCACGGGCTGGAGCGGGTGCAGCACGGGCCGGGGGATTCGACTGTGCGCGAGAGCGTGCTCGGGCGATTGCGTCACGCAGACGGTGAACGGCCACCGCGTTCGCTCATCGCAGAGGAGCTTCCGCCGGAACTTGCCCCCACCTTGTTTTGACTCCGATCGGGCAGGGTGGGTTGGTACGCTCAATACTTACCAGCGATCACACACCGAGAACGGATCCGCCCAGTCATGGCCAAGTTGTACTTTCGTTATGGGGCCATGAACAGTGGCAAGAGCACCTCGATGCTGCAGGCCGCCTACAACTACGAGGAACGCGGGCACCAGGTGCTGCTCGCGAAGCCGGCCATCGACACCCGCGGTGACATCGGAATCCTGTCCCGGCTCGGCGTGACCCGCGCCGTCGACTTCTTGATCGCGCCCGAAACGGATGTCTACGCTCTGTTTCAGGAACGGCGCGCGCTCACCCGGGAGAACACCGGCCGCGACGTCAGCGCACTGCTGCTCGACGAAGCGCAATTTCTCAGTGAGACCCAGGTCGATGACCTGCTGCGGATCGCGATTCTCGAGGGGGTTCCGGTGCTCGCCTACGGAATCCGCACCGACTTTCAGACCGTCGCCTTTCCGGGCAGTCGTCGCCTGCTCGAGATCGCGCACAGCCTCGAAGAACTGAAGACCATCTGTCGCTGCGGCAAGAAGGCCGTTTTCAACGGGCGCAAGATCGACGGTGTCTTCGTCTTCGACGGCGATCAAGTGGCCATCGACGGTGTTGAGGTGACCTACGAATCCCTCTGCGGATCGTGCTACCTCGACGAAAGCGGCGGGGTGCTCAACAACCGCCGCCGCGGTGGGGAGAAGGGGCGCCCTGCTGGAGAACGTGACAATGTCAACGTGCCCTGGAGCGCCCCCACTCGTCCCCCCGGTAGTTCCCCCATCACACCGTAGGCATCCCCAGAATTTCGTTCAAGCCGCAACTTTCACCGGCCCCCGAAAAGGGGGCAGCGATGGAGATGGAGACTCGTATGTCCTGCTACCGTGTTGCGTTGATCGATGACCACGAGATTGTCGCCCGTGGATTTGCCGACCTGTTCTCGACGCTTCCCGAGATCGAAGTCGTCGCGACGGTCGACAGTGTGTCGGCGCTGCTCGATTCTCTGGCCCCCGGGGAACGCCTCGACCTGGCGATTCTCGATCTGCGCCTGGCCGACGGCTCGATGGTCGCCAGCAATGTCGACCGGCTGCGCGAACGCGGAATCGATGTGCTCGCGTTCACCGGCGGGGATGATGCGCAGCTGATGCGCTTCGCCGCCCGAAGCGGCGTGCTCGGTGTCGTGCGAAAGTCTGAGTCGACGGCGGTTCTCCTTGACGCCGTCACGCGTGCGGCAGCCGGGGAACCCGTCGCGTCAACAGAATGGGCGGCAGCGCTCGACGGCGACCCCGACCTCGCCGACGCCGGCTTGAGTCCGCGCGAGCGTCAGGTCTTGTCGCTCTATGCGGCAGGCGCGAAGGCGCCCCTGGTCGCGTCCCGCGCCGGGATCGCCGAGTCGACGGTGATTGACTACATCCGCCGCGTGCGCTCGAAGTATGAGCGCGTCGGCCGGCCGGCCAACACTAAAATCGACCTGTATAAGCGGGCGTTGGAAGACGGCATTCTGCCGGTACCCGGATACTGAGCGTGAACTCGGGGGAGTCCGCGCTGACGGTGACGACCGCGCCGACGGATGTCGCAGCATCCGCGGCAACCCCGTCAATCGCATCCGTCACCTCAACCGAAGCGAGCGACAGCGTCGCCCGAACGCTCTATCTGGCAATCGGGATCTCGGGCGTCATGTTTGGGGCGTTGGTCTACGGCGCAATGCGGCTGCAGAGCTACCCACCGATGCCCTGGCTGTCCCCGGCGCTCTGGACGCTTCTGGTCGGGCTCCTGGCTTCGCTCGGAATCTTGGCCCGCTGGGCGCCGCACCGGGTGCTGCGCATCATTGCCGTCACCGCCGGGCTAGTGCAGCTCGCCACGATCCTCCTCTGGCTGGTCATCGGGGAGGGACGGCTTCCGGCGGATGCAGGAATTCCCTGGGCAACCACATTCACCGGAGTTCCGGCTGTCGCCCTTGCCGCTGCGGTCAACAGCCGTGTGGCTTGGGCCTACGCGATCCTGGTGTGCTCGCTCGGCGCACTGCTCCGGGCTGACACGACCAGCTATCACCACCCGATCTTGATCGGGCTGCAAGATGGTCTCTATTCCTTCCTGCTCGTCGGTGTTTTCGTCGGACTGGTACTGGCTACCAAGGAGAGCGCCGTTCGCCGCGACGAGACGATGCGCGCGGCGCGCAGGGAAAGTGCCGAACGTGCCGGCCGTCTGGCGCGCCGGCGCGAGCGGCTGCTGATCAACGCTCTCGTGCACGACAGCGTGCTCTCCACGCTACTGATGGCCGGCCTCGGTCGCACGTCAGCCGATGCCGTCGCTCTACATGCGCGGAGAACGACGAACCTGCTCAATTCGTTGGCCGTGAGGGAATCGTCGACCCCGATCACCGCCGGTGAGCTCGAAACTCGTCTCCGGGAGACCGCCGTCAAGCTGCAGCCGGGCATCGACTTCGTGGTGCACGAGGGGGAACCGGCGCCATCGATTCCCCGTGAAGCAGCGGAGGCGCTCGTCGACGCTGTCGCCGAGGCCGTGCGCAACTCCGCTCTGCATGCGGGCCGCGGCCGGGGCGGCGCGGTGTCGCGCAGCATCGCACTTGAGCGCAGTGCGGCTGGCGTGAGCGTGATCGTGGCCGATGACGGAGTAGGTTTCAACGCGGCAGAGGTTCCGGCGCAGCGTCTCGGAATTGCGCAGAGCATGGTGGGGCGGATGCAGCGGGTCGCTGGGGGATCGGCCACCGTCTGGTCGGCACCGGGGCACGGAACCAAGATCACCCTGTCGTGGTCACCGCCCGACCTTTCACAGGATTCCCGGGCGCCGATTGCGGGGTATTCCTTCGCCGGTATTCGATTGGTTACCCGCCGTGCGGTGCGCGGAGCGCTGCTTCTCTTCGTGGCGGCTCATGCCCTCCTCGCATTCGGTGACCGTGACCCGCGTGGTCCACTTGTCCTTGAAATCGCCGCGGTACTCGCTGTGAGTGCTGCCGCCGTGCTCGTCACCTCGCCGGCCCCCTATCCGCTGCCACGGCGAACGACAGTGCAGGCGTTGGCGCTCTGTGCGGTGACCGCGACTCTGCAACTCTTCCAGGTCACTCCAGACAGCGCTCTGCCGTTCGCGCAGTGGCACCTCGGGGCGATCACCCTCATTCTGCTGGTGCTCGTCGCTCAGAGACGTATCGGCTGGGCGTGGATCGGCTACGCAGTACTCCTGGGGGCGATGATCGGGTGGGCTGTCGCCAACGGGCTGACGCCCGGCGACGGAGTCGACATGGTCATCCGTCACGCTGGCACTCTCGTGGCCGGCTCGCTCTTCGTGCTGGGGCTGCGTCGTTCTGCGGCGACGCTGGAGACCATCAACAGTGAGCGCACACAGCGGGCGATCGAGGAGGCGACGACGGCCGCCAGCCTGCGGGAGCGCGCGTCGGAACTCGCCAGGGTCAATTCCCGGGCACGCAGCCTGCTCGATCGACTCGCCGGGCTGCGCGTGGGTGAGGCGCGACCCGGCGAGAGTGAACCGGGTGCGCACGCTCAAGCTCCGAGCGATGATCTGAAACCTGTCCGAACCGCGCTTCGGGCAGAGTGCCTGCTCGTTGAAGCGTCGTTGCGCGATTCAATTCGCGGCAGGTCGCTGAGCATCGAACCGGTCATCACCGCTGCGCACCGGGCACGCGCCCGCGGGGTCGACGTGACCTTGATCGACGACGGCGACGACGGGTCCGATGCGCGCAACATCGGCGTGGTCGCAACGTCGGTGGCGATTGCCAACGAACTCGAACGGATGCAGGGCGGCCGGCTTACCGCCCGGATCCTTCCGTCGGGTCGCCCGGAATTCGCCACCATCGTTGTGGAGTCGACGGAACAGCGCATGCTCACGGTCGACGCTGCCGGATCGGTGCGGGAGCTCTGACGCAGCGGTCGGAATGGAGGCGGTTCAGATCGCCGATACGATGGTGAGATGGGGAACAACGCATGAGAATATCCGTCATCGGTTGCGGCTATCTGGGAGCAGTTCACGCTTCTGCGATGGCTGAACTCGGGCACGACGTCGTCGGAATCGACGTTGATGGGGCAAAGATAGCGCTGCTCACGGCAGGCACTCCGCCCTTCTACGAGCCCGGTCTTCCCGAGGTTCTGACCTCTGCCATGGCCTCGGGGCGGCTGCGGTTCAGCACTGACATCTCTGATGCAGCAGGATCTGATGTGCATTTCATCGCCGTCGGAACCCCGCAGAAGCCCGGCAGTCACGCCGCCGACATGCGATTTGTCGATGCTGCCATCGATGCCCTTCTGCCTCACCTGGCTCTCGGCAACCTCGTGGTCGGCAAGAGCACCGTTCCGGTGGGAACCGCGGCTCGGCTCGCCGAGGTGATCGGCGCCTCGGGTTCGGGGGCGCACCTCGCCTGGAACCCTGAGTTTCTGCGCGAGGGGTTTGCCGTCGCCGACACGGTCTCGCCCGACCGTCTCGTTTACGGTGTTCCGGCCGGCGAGGCCGGCGAGCGGGCGGCCGCGCTCTTGAACGAGGTCTATGCGGTGGCCCTGGCCGCCGAGACCCCGCTTGTGGTGACCGACTATGCGACCGCTGAGCTGGTCAAGGTGTCCGCGAACGCTTTCCTCGCAACGAAGATCAGCTTCATCAACGCCATGGCTGAGATCGCCGAAGTGACGGGTGCGGATGTGACGCAGCTCGCGGATGCCATCGGGTTCGACGAACGAATCGGTCGCAAATTTCTGGGTGCAGGGGTCGGCTTCGGCGGTGGGTGTCTGCCCAAAGACATTCGCGCATTCACGGCACGTGCCGAGGAGCTCGGGCGGGGGGAATCAGTCGCGTTCCTCAAGGAGGTCGACAAGATCAACCTGCGTCGCCGCCAGCGGGTGGTCGAGCTCACCGTTGAGGCCCTCGGATCGACGTTGCATACCTCCAAGGTCGCAGTGCTCGGACTCAGTTTCAAGCCGCACTCCGACGATGTGCGTGATTCGCCGGCCCTCGACGTTGCGGTGCAATTGCACGGGCTTGGTGCCGATGTTGTCGCCACGGACCCGCAGGCCATCGAGAATGCGCGGGCGCGGCATCCGCAACTCAGCTACGACGAATCGTTGGAGAAGACGCTTCATGGGGCTGACGTTGTCGTGCTCGTGACTGAGTGGCCGGAGTTTCGCACCCTTGACCCGGTCTGGGTGGCTTCCCACGTGCGCACCCGCAACGTCGTCGACGCGCGCAACTCCTACGACCCCGTCGCCTGGCGCGCGGCGGGCTGGACCTACTACGGGCTCGGTCGCCCTTAGAGCCCGTCCGCGTCTCCACAGCCCGGCAGGGGCGTCGCATTGTGGCCTGCCCGGCGTTGATTGGACGAGCGCCACAGCGTCGCCTAGGGTCGTTTGAGGGGGTTCGTGAACTGGCCGGATTGCCGAAACGGCGACCAGTTCCTCTCCCAGAGAAGGAACTTTCACGTGACGACATCTCCACGCCTGGTGGCATTCGATCTCGACGACACGCTTGCGGCGTCAAAATCACCGCTCGACCCGCGCATGGCTCGCTTGCTGGTCGAACTGCTTGACGAGGTCGAGGTATGCGTCATCTCGGGCGGGCAGATCGCTCAGTTCCGGATGCAGCTGATTGACAACCTGACGGACGTCAGCGATGCGGCACTCGCTCGCCTGCACCTCATGCCCACCTGCGGCACGCAGTACTACCGTCACGTGGACGGGGACTGGTCGCAGCTCTACAACGAGCGTTTGACCGACAATGAGAAGGCCCGCGCCCTCGCCTCCGTCGAAAGCGCAGCACGCGAACTCGGCTACTGGGAGAGCGACACCTGGGGTCCGATCCTGGAAGACCGCGATTCGCAGATCACCTTCTCCGCACTTGGGCAGGCTGCCCCGGTGGCCGCAAAGATGGCGTGGGATCCGACAGGTGAGAAGAAGAACACGCTGCGCGAAGCGGTGCAGACGCTGGTTCCCGATCTGGAGGTGCGCTCGGGCGGGTCGACCTCGGTGGACATCACCCGGAAGGGCATCGACAAGGCCTATGGCATGAAGAAGTTGGCCGCCCTGACGGGTGTTCCGCTCGACGACATGCTGTTCGTCGGTGACCGTCTCGATGAGAACGGCAACGACTATCCGGTCAAGGTGCTCGGCGTCGAGTGCGTCGCGGTCGAGGGCTGGGAAGACACCGCCGCGTTCCTGGAGAAGCTGCTCCCCGAACTGCGTGCCGCAGCGGGCGCATCCGCCTAGAGAGCTCTCTCTATGTAGACGCATTGCTTCTCGCCGAATCGGGGCAATCCGGTGCCTGATTGGGCCGGATCGTTGCTTGCGCATCGGATCCCATCGAGAGAAGTATGGAGGCATGAGCGACTGGCAGAGGATCGCAGCACACCGCCCACTCGTCCTCGTGCTGATGGGCGTGTCCGGATGCGGGAAATCGACGGTGGCAGCGATGCTTGCCGGTCGTTTGCACTGGGAGTTCGAAGAAGGTGACGCCCTGCATCCCGCTGCCAATGTCGAGAAGATGGCGGCGGGACATCCGCTGAATGACGCCGATCGGATGCCCTGGCTAGCGCTGGTCGCCGACTGGATCGAGGAGCGTCTTGATGCCGGCGAAAACGGCGTAATCACGTGCTCAGCGCTGAGACGCGCGTATCGCGAGATTCTGAATCGCAGGAATTCCGGGGTGCTCTTCGTCTATTTGGCCGGCAGTCGCGAGTTGATCGAGAGTCGGATGGCTGCCAGGCAAGGCCACTTCATGCCGACGGCGCTCCTCGACAGCCAGTTCGCCACACTGGAGGTGCCGGGGTCGGATGAACCGGCGATCGCTATCGAGATCGGACGAAAGCCGAAGGCGATCGCGAAGTCGATCATCACCGAACTGCATCTCACCGACGTGCCGACGTCCGAATTGCGAGCCCTGAAATCGCACGACTGAACAGGTACGGCTGAACAGGTACGGCTGAACAGGATGGGGAACGCGATGAACCTTCTGGACCACGCATCTTCTGCGCTGACCTGGATGGGCGTGCATGGTGCGACCAACCCCGTTGACGAACCCTGGAATAGTCACGACACCCAGGTCTTGATCGTGGCGGCGCTCGGCATCGCCGTCGTGGTCGTGCTCATTGTTTGGGCGAAGTTCCACGCATTCTTGGCCCTGACAATTGGCGCCCTGTGCGTGGGAATCGGCTCTGGCATCCCGCTGGACAAGGTGACAGCGTCATACGAGCTCGGCGTCGGTGGCGTCTTGGGCTACGTCGGCATCCTGATAGCGCTCGGCGCCATGCTCGGCAAGCTCCTCGCCGATTCGGGCGGCGCCGACATCGTGGTGAGCACCATTTTGAGGGGTCGCCCAGCCACACTGCCATGGAAGATGGCCTTGATCGCCGGAATTATCGGCATTCCGATGTTCTTTGAGATCGGGCTCGTGCTGCTGATCCCCATCGTCATGCTTGCCGTTCGGCGCACAAATACCCCGGCGATGCGGCTCGGCATCCCCGCATTGGCCGGCTTGTCAGTCCTCCACGGCTTCGTTCCACCGCACCCCGGCCCTCTGGCCGCGATCGGGATCCTGGGCGCAAATGTCGGATTCACCCTGGCGATTGGTTTGGTCATTGCGATTCCGACGGTGATTGTCGCCGGTCCGTTGTTCGGGCGCCTCGCCGCCAGGTGGGTACCCATCGGCGCCGCTGGCGCGGGACTGGCCGTGAGCGAGACAACGGCAGAATCCAACAAAGAAAAGGGAATCCAGCAGGCCGGTGCATCCCAGGATCCGATAGCAACCAGGACCCCTAGCTTTGCTTGGACGATGACCACCATCCTGTTGCCGCTCGTACTGATGTTGGCGAAGGCGGCCGCAGATATCTGGCTCCCGAAGGACACCACGGCACGCACGGTGCTCGACTTTCTCGGCGACCCGGTCGTGGCCTTGCTGCTGGCGGTACTGCTGGCCATGGTGACGTTCGGAACCAGCGTGGGCTTCTCCGCATCCGTTCTTGCCACGAAGATCGGACAGAGTTTGCTCCCGATCGTGGGCGTCGTGTTCATCGTCGGCGCGGGCGGCGGGTTCAAGCAGGTGCTGATCGACGGCGGCACCGGAACAGCCATCGCCAAGATCGCCCTGGCGGCCAGCCTCTCTGCGCTGTTGCTCGGTTGGATGGTGGCTGTACTCATTCGACTGGCCACCGGTTCGGCAACCGTGGCTACCGTGACCGCGGCCGGAATTGTCGCTCCACTGGCCACTGGTCTGGCCCCGGGTCAGCTCTCGCTCGTCGTCCTCGCCATCGGCGCCGGATCGCTGTTCTTCTCGCACGTGAACGATGCCGGATTCTGGCTGGTGAAAGAATACTTCGGGATGACCGTCGGCCAGACAATCAAAACCTGGTCCGTCATGGAGACCATCATTTCAGTGATGGGCCTCGGGTTCACGCTGCTGTTCTCACTGTTCCTGTGAGCTGGCATCTCAGCCGATGAGTTAACGAGAGAAGGACACCCACACGATGTGTGGATGTCCTTCTCTTTTATGTCGGGGTAACAGGATTTGAACCTGCGACCTCGTCGTCCCGAACGACGCGCGCTACCAAGCTGCGCCATACCCCGATGGCCCCTGCGGGCCTCTACTAGTATAGACGCTCCGAGGGGTGCTCGATGACGCTTCGGCGTCTCCAGCGGTCAAAGTGAACAAAATTTCACGCCGCTCGGTGAAGCTCAGGCGTCGACAGCCGTCAGCGTGAGCAACGTTGCCTCGGGCGGGCAAGCGAAACGTACTGGCGCATAGATCGAGGTGCCGAGCCCGGCCGAAACGTTGAGGAACGCGGTGCGGAGACCCTGGTTCCAGAGGCTCAGCCCACGTACCTGACGCCGGGGAACATCGCAGTTCGTGACGAGCGCGCCGAACTTGGGCACGCATACCTGACCGCCGTGCGTGTGGCCGGCGAGAATCAGCTGCGCGCCGTGATTCACGAAGGAATTGAGAACGCGTTGATAGGGGGCGTGGGTGACGCCGACCGTCAGAATGCCCTCTGCGGCCCGTGGTGTGGCGGGATCCGGCCAAGTTTCCTCGGCGAGCGGGTCGTTGGCCCGCATCTCGTCGATGGCGCCGGCGATCAGATCCAAACGGTCACGGCCGATGTGGGGATCGTCGACCCCGAAGAACTCGATCCGGGTTCCGCGGAGCGACAGCACGTCTGCCGCATTGTCGAGATCTTTCCAGCCGAGTCCCGCAAAGACCCGGTGCAGGCTGTCAATGTCGAGTCGGATGGGGTGGCTACGCGCCATCGACGGGCCGCCGAAGTACTTGAACGGGTTCTTCAACTGGGGGCCGAAGTAGTCGTTGGAGCCGTTGACAAAAACGCCAGGGATGCCGGCGAACGGTTCGAGGGCGTACTCAATTCCGGACACCCCGTCGACATGACCGAGGTTGTCGCCGGTGTTCACCACCAGGTCGGGCCTCAGCGTGGCGAGGCTGCGTACCCATTCCTGCTTGTCGCGCTGCCAGGGCGCCATATGCAGGTCAGAGAGGTGAAGCACCCGGAGCGAGTCGGAGCCTGCAGGGAGCACCGGAACCCGCACCTGACGCAAGGTGTAACGCTTGCGCTCCACGAGGGATCCCCAGGCGAAGGCGGCGAGGCCGGCGCCGGCCACTAGGCCGGCACCGGTCATCAACGCTTTCGATCCAGCGCTACGTCGACTCATCCGTTGTTGCCGTTGCCGTTGTTACCGCCGTTGCCACCATTTCCGCCGTTGCCGCCATTGTCTTTGGCCTTGCCCACGACGATGATGACGTTGGAATTCGGGGCGACGACAGTTCCAGCGCCCGGTTCGATCGAGAGCACCTTGTCATTCTGAGTGAGATCGTCGGTCTGCTGCACCTTGACCTCGACCTGGAAGCCGCCGAGCGCGCTCTGAGCGTCTTTCTGAGTCTTGCCCACGACATCCGGCACGGTCACTGCCTTGCCGTCACTGGAGAAGACGGTAATGGTCGAGCCGCGGCCGGCGGTCGCGCCGGCTGCCGGATCGGTGCGAGCCACGCTACCGACCGGTGCGTTGTCGCTGACAACGCCACCGTCGGCGAAGCTGAAGCCGGCAGATTCGAGCGTCGACTTGGCGTCAGACATCGACTTGCCGCGCAGATCGGGCACCGGAACCTGAACGGCGTTGATGACCGAGGAAGACGCTTCGGGGAAGTCATCTCCGCCGTACTTGGCGTTGGCGACCGACATGACGGCCGGCCACATCCGGTGACGGGCGGTGGCGGCCTGGCCGCTGTCGAAGTAGATCTGACGCTGGTTGGCGACACCGTCGGGCCCGCCGCGCAGCGACACGACGCCGGCGACGGTGGCGACCTTGGTGCTCGCGCCGCTCATCCACGTGTCGTAGTTGTCGTCGGTGGTTCCGGTCTTACCGATCATCGGCACCCGCGGAGAGGTGGCGGCCTTGGACTGGGCGGCGGTGTTGTTCATCACTCGCTGCATCGCATAGGTCATTCCTGCCGCGACGGAAGGATCAACCGATTGCGCGCAGGTGGATGTCGGAACGGCGCGCTCGGTGCCGTCCGGGCCGACGATCTTGTCAATGGCGACGGGGGAGCAGGTGTTGCCGTTGTTGGCGATGCCCGCGAAAGCGGCAGCCATGGTGAGCGGCGCCACCTCGTTGGTGCCGAGGACTGAGCCCGCACCTTGCGCGAGCTGATCGCCGTCGGCGCGGTGCACACCGAAGGCCTCGGCCGTCTTACGGATGCCGCAGAGGTCGAGCTTCTTGGCCATTCCGATGAAGCCGGTGTTGAGAGACTGCTCGGTCGACTGGAGCGCGCTGTAGTTGCTGCCGCTCTCGCCCGCATCGTTCCTCGGGTTGAAGCCGGGGAAGGTCTGCGGCCCGAGGCAGCTGTCCTGGAAGGTTCCCCAGTTCGACTTACGGGTCGAGTCGACGCGCTCGTTCAGCGAGTGGCCTTCCTTCAACCACTCGGCGAGGGTGAACACCTTGTAGGTCGAGCCGGGCTGGAATCCGCTCGACCCGCCATAGGCAAGGTCGGTGTTGTAGTTGATGCTTGTGTAATCAGTGCTCGAGTCCAAAACCGCAGGATCCTGGCTGTACAGCTTGTTCTGCGACATCGCCAGCACCCGGCCGGTTCCGACCTGCACGCTCGTAACCACCGCTCCCGCATCCCAACCCGGGTAGCTCATCGGCACGTTCTCGCGCAGAGTCTGAACAGCGGCGTTCTGAAGGTCCAGGTCGAGTGTCGTGTAGACGTCGTAGCCGCCACGCTTGAAGTTCAGCAGACGCTCGTCTTCGTTGTCGCCGAAGGTCGGGTCGTTCTGCAGGATCTTGGTGACGTAGTCACAGAAGTACGCGTTGTCACCAGCCGTCTGGCAGCCGGTGCTCGGCTCGGTGATGACCGGCTCGATCGGGGTGGCGATCGCAGCGGTGTACTCATCCTGGGCGATCTTCTTGTGCTTGACCATTTCGCCGAGGATGTAGTCGCGACGCACCTTGTTCGCGGCGTAGCCGTTCGCGGCGCCGTTGGTCTCACTGTCCGGCCGGTCGAGCTGGAACTTGTACGGGTTGTTCACGATCGCGACGAGGCTGGCTGCCTGGGGCAGGGTCAGGTTCGCGGCGCTGGTCGAGTAGTAGTAGTTGGCAGCGGCTTCGATGCCGTAGACGGTGCCACCAAAACCGGTGATGTTGAGGTAGCTCTGCAGGATCTGGTCCTTCGAGTACTTCTTCTCAACGCCGATCGCCAGGCGCATTTCCTTCAGCTTGCGGTCGATGCTCGTCTCTGTCGCATCGGTGTAGCAGGCTTCGCGTTCCTTCTCGACGTTTATGACCTCGCACTTTTGCACGAGAACGTTCTTGACGTACTGCTGCGTGATCGAGGAGCCACCTCGAGTGGACCCGCCGGCGACAGTCTGCACTGCACCCTTGACGGTGCCTTCGACGTCGATTCCGCCGTGCTCGAAGTAGCGCGGGTCTTCACCAGCGACCGCGGCATCCTTGACGAATTGGCTGATCTGGTCTGAGGGTACTTCGACACGGTTCTGGTCGTAGAACGAGGCGAGAAGCACGGGGGTGCCATCGCTTTGCGTGGCGTAGATGTTGCTCTTCTGGGAGAGCTGGTCGATCGCGAGAAACTCGGGAAGGTTCTCGAAGACGCCGATGGTATTTGTTGCAGCCATACCGGACAAGGCCAAGGCGGGGGTGACGGCGACCGTGACGAGCACGCCGGCAACGGCGCTCATCCCGACGAAACCAAGGACACCGCCGAGCACACCTTTGGTCGTTCGTTTTTTGACAGACATAAGATTGACCCTATAGGGACGAAGCTGAACATCAGCTTGAATAGGAGAGACATGCCTGCTTGGGAATACCTCACAACGCCGTTGATGATTCACAACACCGCCGCGATCTTGAACAACTGGGGTTCGGAGGGATGGGAACTCGTGCAGGTGGTGAATGGGCCGGAAGGCGGGCTCGTCGCCTATCTCAAGCGTCAGATCGTCAGCGCCGACGACACCACTGAAGGAGCATGAGCATGTCGCAGATCGAAGCACGCCTCACTGAGTTGGGAATCGACCTTCCCACCGTTGTTCCCCCCGTTGCCAGCTACATCCCGGCCATCGTCTCCGGTTCGCTGGTCTTCACCTCCGGCCAGCTGCCGATGGTGTCCGGCGCATTGCCGGCCACCGGCAAGGTCGGCGACGGCCACGGACTCATCCCGGCAGCGGATGCCCGTGAGTATGCGCGCATCTCGGCGCTGAACGCCCTGGCCGCGATCAAATCAGTGATCGGATCGCTCGATCGCATCACGCAGGTCGTCAAAGTCACCGGCTTCGTCGCATCCGACCCCGCGTTCACCGGTCAGCCCGGCGTCATCAACGGCGCCTCAGAGGTGCTCGGTGAGATCTTCGGCGAGATCGGCGTCCACTCGCGCTCGGCCGTCGGTGTTGCGGTGCTGCCGCTCGACTCGCCGGTCGAGGTGGAGCTCATCGTTTCGTTCGCCTAACGACGAGCAGAGCGGTCTCCACCGGAGGCTGAGAGGAAGCGGGACAGGTAGCCCTGTCCCGCTTTCTCGCGTTCCGGCCCGGGCTAAGCGCGGCGTGAATGCTACGCCGGTAGGGGGTGCACCCCACCGCGGGGTGATGCATGAGCCGCTTTCGCCTGTCAGAGTTGAAGAATGCGACCGCCCCAACCGCCTAAGCCGCCGCTGCCGCAGCTGCATTTTCCGCGGCTGCCGCTGACCGAGACGCAACAGCACTTCTGGCTGTGGATGTGTACCTCGACGGTTGCCGTCGCGCTCTACGCCGTCTACGTCCCGCTCTCGGCGACTCTCTAC
This sequence comes from Leifsonia sp. 10L418, assembly GCF_056395445.1. Classification (NCBI taxonomy): domain Bacteria; kingdom Bacillati; phylum Actinomycetota; class Actinomycetes; order Micrococcales; family Microbacteriaceae; genus Leifsonia; species Leifsonia sp. 10L418. The sequence goes on from NZ_JBFTJN010000006.1 coordinate 119,315, forward strand.
GGGCTACCGGTCCTTGCGGCGTTCGCCGTGGGGCTACTGCAATGCGGCAGCATCCCGTTGGCCGTTGTCGCCCCCCGGTGGGCAATCGCCGCGTCAATTGCAGGGTTCACCGTCTTCGTCGCATTCAGCACCGTGCCGCTTGGGGCCCCGTGGCCCCGCGCTGTGCCCAGTCTGCTCAGTGTGTGTGCGTTGCTCGTCGTACTCGGCCTGCGCGAGCGTGCCTCGGTCGCCATCGCCGCTTGGCTGCTGAGCGCGGTGGCCTCGCTCCAAGTGCTTTTCTATCCGTGGATCGATCTCACTCTCGACGGCGTGGTGGCGAACCTTGTCACAACAACCGCGACCTCGGCGCTTGCTCTCCTCGTTGCGATCTTGATCACGCAACGCGAAGGCATTCGGGGAGAGCTTGCCGTGGAGCGTCTGCAGACAGCCAGCGAACTCGAGCGCCGAGTGATCGTTGAAGAACGCAACCGCATCGCCCGCGAACTTCACGACGTCGTCGCGCACAGCATGTCGGTGATCCAAGTGCAAGCGTCAAGCGCCCCCTATCGGCTCGCGCAACTCGATGAAGAGGCGCGCGGTGAATTCGGCGAGATCGCGGCATCCGCTCGTGCAGCGCTGCAAGAAATGCGGCTGCTGCTCGGGGTGCTGCGCAGCGAGGATGCGAGCAGCGACGGGATGCCGCAGCCCGGAATCTTCCAGATTGCCGAACTCGTGCCATCAATCGACCGCGCCGGCATCACCGTGATTGTCGACATCGATCCTGAGCTGCCGGGCGATGGCCTGGCCAGCACGGCGGCCTATCGAATCGCCCAGGAGTCGCTCAGCAATGTCGTTCGGCACGCGCCCGGCGCGCGAGCCAGTGTGCGAGCCGAGTTCGTCGACGGGGCAATCGTTCTCTGCATTGAGAACGACGCGCCGGCAGGGCCGATCAACGGCCACCCGTCCGGCGGCACTCCCCAGACCGGCGGCGGGCACGGGCTGATCGGCATGCGCGAACGCTGCAGCATACTGAGTGGCAGGCTTCACGCTGGCCCCACCGCCGGCGGCGGATTCCGAGTGCTTGCGACGCTGCCGATCGCTGCCGCTGAGCGCCGCTACGCGCCAGCCATCCCCACTGAGGCGAAAGGCCCCACTCAACCGTGACGATCACCGTACTCATTGTCGATGACCAAGCCATGGTGCGTGCGGGCTTCGCCGCCGTGCTCGCCGCGCAGCCGGGCATCGAGGTGCTCGGCCAGGCCGCGAACGGGCAGGAAGCTGTCGAACTCGCTCACCAGTTGCGACCGGATGTCGTCGTGATGGACGTTCGGATGCCGGTGATGAACGGACTCGAGGCGACGCGCGCCTTGCAAACGCCGCCGCGGAGCAGCAGCTATGTCCCGCACGTTCTCATGCTGACAACTTTCGACATCGACGACTATGTCTATGAGGCGTTGCGTGCGGGGGCCAGTGGGTTTCTGCTGAAAGATGCGTTGGCCGAAGACCTCGTCGCGGCTGTGCGCATCGTGGCCAGCGGTGATGCCCTGCTCGCACCGAGCGTCACCCGGCGCTTGATCGAAGACTTCGCCCGGTCGGGCCCGCCGCCGCGCACCGACACGGCGCTACTGTCCGGCCTCACGGAGCGGGAAGTCGAGGTGCTCACCCTGGTCGGTCGCGGGCTGTCCAACACCGAGATCGCCTCGGCACTCTTCATCGCCGAGCAGACGGTCAAGACGCATGTGAGCAAGGTGCTCGGCAAACTCATGCTGCGCGACAGGGTGCAGGCCGTGGTGTTCGCCTACGACGTGGCACTGGTGCAGCCGGGTGGTGGCTCGGGCAACACGCCCGAACTCCGCACCAGAACCTGAGCCGAGTCGTAGCTGTCGCCGTTCCACCCCTACTCGGGTAGGGCCCAGGAACGGTTCCCCAGGGTGATGCCCGGGAGCCAACCGTCTCCTTAGCCTGCCGTCACGGGCGGATACGCCGCCCCGGCAGGGAGAACATCGTGACAATCGCGCCAGAGCGTGGCGGCTCAGTACGAACAGGCAGCACAGCGCCGCACAGGCCGATCGCAAGCGCTGCGGCATCCACGGGCCCTGCCCCGGTCAACCGCGATCACAGTATCGATGCGATGCGCTCGGCACTCCTCCCGGCCGTCGTCGTGCTTCACGCAATGATGGTCGGAGTCAGCGCAGGCGCAGACGGGCCGGTCATGCAGAACGCCCTCGAGAATCAACCCTGGTTTGCCCCGGTGAGTTGGCTCGTTCAAGTCATGCCGCTGTTCTTCATCATCGGTGGCTTCTCGAGCATCACCCAGTGGCGCAGCCTGAGGGCGCGCAACGTCTCCGCTTCCGCGTATCTGCGGGGCCGGATCGATCGACTGGTGCGCCCGGCGCTGGTGCTCGTCGCGGTGGTCGGCACCTCACTGTTCGCGATGACGCTGCTCGGGGTTCCCGCGGAGATCGCGGCGACGGCCGGTTTTCGCATCGGCCAGCCTCTCTGGTTTCTCGGCGTCTACATTCTCTGCTCGGCGCTGGTGCCGCTGATGGTGCGAGCGCATGAATATGCGCGGTATGCGACCCCGCTGCTGCTGCTCGGCGCAGTCATCGCTGTCGATGTGGCCCGCATGGCCAGCGGCATCCAGGCCGTCGGCTTGCTCAATCTGCTGTTCGTCTGGCTCCTGGTGCAGCAGTTGGGGTTCTGGTTGGCTGACGGAGACGTTGACGCGCTCGGCCGGCGCACACAGTTCGGCATACTGATTTCCGCACTCGTGGCGCTGCTCGCGCTGACGATCGGGCCGTACCCAGCAGACATGCTGGTGAATCTCAACCCTCCGACTCTCTGCCTCGTGCTGCTCGGCGTTGCACAGCTGATGCTCTTCTCCCTGCTGCGGCGTCGAATCGGTTCCCTGGCCGGTCACCCGCTCGTTCGTCGACTCATCGAGGCGCTCGGTCGGTGCGGTATGACCGTCTACATCTGGCACATGCCAGTGCTCATCGCGCTTGCCGCCCTGCTGCTGGTGCTGAATTCCGCCTCCGGCCTTGCGCTGCCCGAACCACTCAGCCCGTCATGGTGGAGCAGCCGCCCGCTCTGGTTGGCCGTCGCCGGGCTTAGCGTCGTACCGGTCGTCGCCGTGTTCGCTCGCTTCGAACGCGGCCGCCGGACCGCGCAGAATTGCATCCCGTTGGCCGAATCGACGCCGCGATCCGTCGCGCTTGATACGGTGCTCGGGGCAGGAGGCGTCACCGTGGTGCTCGTCGCGGGGTTCGGCGTGCTGCCGGCATCCGCCGCCATTCTCATGCTGAGCAGCGCGCTCTACGGTACGGGCCGCATCCTCAGGCCTGCGCGCGCGGCCCTGTAGCCGGCCACAAGCGTCAGCGGCGCGCGTCCTCGGAGCCGGGATCGATCGGGTGGCGATACGTGTGACGGTGCGCCGCGGCCGAGATCGCGGCGCACCGAAACAGCTATTTGAGCTTGTCGGTGATGATCTGCATCACCGAGGTGTCGGCGAGCGTCGTGGTGTCGCCGATCTCGCGCCCTTCCGCCACATCGCGAAGCAACCGCCGCATGATCTTGCCGGAGCGGGTCTTCGGCAGCTCGTTCACGATGAAGATCTGACGCGGTCGGGCAATCGCCCCGATCTGCTGCGCGACGTGCGCGCGAAGCACAGCCGACACGTCTTCGTGCGACGCGATGTTCTCTTGGCTGGCTTTGATGATCACGAACGCGACGACGGCCTGACCGGTTGTCTCGTCGGCGGCGCCGACCACCGCAGCTTCTGCGGTGAGCGGATGCGCGACGAGCGACGACTCGATTTCAGCGGTCGACAGGCGGTGGCCCGACACGTTCATCACATCGTCGACTCGGCCGAGCAGCCAGATATCGCCGTCTTCGTCAAAGCGGGCGCCGTCGCCGGCGAAGTACTTGTCGCCGAACTTGTCCCAGTAGGTTTCCTTGAACCGCTCGGGGTCGCCCCAGATGCCGCGGAGCATTGACGGCCACGGTTCGCTCACCACGAGCAGTCCGCCATCGCCATGGGCGACGGGATTTCCGTCATCGTCGAGAATCTCGATGGTGATGCCGGGGATGGCCACCTGGGCGCTTCCGGGCTTCGCCTCGGTAATGCCCGGGAGTGCGGAGACCATAATTGCGCCGGTCTCGGTCTGCCACCAGGTGTCGACGACCGGGGCCACGTTTCCGCCGATGACCTCGCGGTACCACATCCAGGCTTCCGGGTTGATCGGTTCGCCGACCGAGCCCAGCAGGCGAAGGCTCGTCAGGTCGAATTTCTGCGGGATCTGCCGGCCGAGCTTCATGAAGGTACGGATGGCGGTCGGCGCCGTGTAGAGAATCGAGACCTTGTACTTCTCGATTACTTCCCACCAGCGGCCGGGGTGCGGGGAGTCGGGGGTGCCTTCGAACAGCACCTGGGTCGCGCCATTGGCGAGCGGGCCGTAGACCACGTAGCTGTGCCCGGTGATCCAGCCGACATCGGCGGTGCACCAGTAGACATCGGTCTCCGGCTTGAGGTCGAAGACGTTTCGGTGCGTGAACGCGCTCTGGGTCAAGTAGCCGCCGCTGCTGTGCAGGATGCCCTTCGGCTTTCCGGTGGTGCCGGAGGTGTACAAGATGAAGAGTGGGTTCTCGGCGGGGAACGGCTGTGCCTCGTGCTCGGCCTCGACGGAGGCGAGTTCGTCGTGCCACCACAGGTCGCGGTCGTTCCATTCGACGTCCTGGCCCGTGCGCTTGACGACGAGCACGTTGGTGACCGACGAGTCGTTGCTGGCCAGCGCGGCGTCAACGGCCGGCTTCAGTGCCGACGCTCGGCCCTTGCGGAAGCCGCCGTCGGCAGTGATCACGAGTGCCGCGTTGGCGTCGTCGATGCGCGACCGCAGGCTCTCCGCGCTGAAACCGCCGAAAATCACCGAGTGCACAGCACCGATGCGGGCAACGGCGAGCATCGCAATCACGGCTTCGGGAATCATCGGCAGGTAGATGGCGACTCGGTCGCCCGCCTTCACGCCGAGCTTCGTGAGCACATTGGCTGCCCGCTTGACCTCGGCGGTCAGCTCGGCGTAGGTGATGGCGCGGGAATCGCCCGGTTCACCCTCCCAATACAGTGCGACCCGGTCGCCGTTGCCGGCCAGAACGTGGCGGTCGAGGCAGTTGTAGGCAACGTTGAGTTGGCCGTCTTCGAACCATTTCGCAAACGGAGGATTCGACCAGTCCAGCGTCTTGGTGAACGGAGTGTGCCAATGCAGCAGGTCGCGAGCCTGATCGGCCCAGAAGCCGAGGCGATCCGCCGCGGCATCCGTGTAGAGCTGCGGCGTCGCAGTTGCGGCGGCGGCAAATTCTGCGGTGGGGGCGAATCGACGCGATTCAGTGAGCAGGTGGTCAATTTGGACGCTCATTGTTTTTGGTTCGCTCCTTCGCGATGCATGAAATCCTTAGCGTGTGGCCAGCCACAAAAGAACCCTACTCTGCTTGGAATGACCGAAAATCAGCGTGACGCCTCGCGAAGTTGGCGGGTGTTCCTGAAAGAAATCTCGGAGTGTCCTCATTTAGGGGGACCACGATGTTGCGATTTCCAACATCCCGCGTATGCTTGGACTCGTCCGAACGTAATGTTTTGACCAGCGATGCGTATGGTTCCCCCCAATCTGCGCATTGCCGAGGCGGCACCTGTTCCCCCCAATAGGTGCCGCCCCCCTTTTTTTAACCGGTGGTTCGCTACCCCCGTTCGGAAGGCAGAAGAAATTCGCCTGGCCCGATCGGTCGCCGGGTGCATCCCTCCACAGTCTCGGAGTGCGCGGGTTATGCACGCGAACGACGCCGAGCGGCTGGGCGTCGCGACTGCGGCGTACCGTCGGGCCATGCTCACTCCATTCGTCGCGTTCCCGTCCTCAGCGAACACAGCTCCCGCGCCCCGGCACGCCGGCGTCGACATCCTCGCCCCGCGTCCAGCGCCATCACCCGTCGTTCGGTTCGCCCCGCAGGCGACCCGCGACGTCACGGTACTCGGGCCGCTGGCCACGTTTGCGGCTGGGGGAGTGACCGATCTGCTCATCAATGGCGAAGCGGGGCTCTGGGTCGACTCCGGCCACGGTCTTGTACACGAGCCGGATTGGATGTGCCCCGAGCGCTCACTTCGGGAGCTGGCTGTGCGGTTGATCGCACTCGGCGGGCGACACATCGACGAGGCAAGCCCATGCGTCGACGTGCGACTGGCCGACGGCATCCGAGTGCACGCCGTGCTGCCGCCGGTCTCGAGCACCGGCACACTCATTTCCATTCGCCTGCCGAACGCCACACGGTTCTCGCTCGAAACGCTCGCAGCGGCGGGCCTGTGCGGTGCGGGAAGCGCGGCTGAGGCCATGGTCGACCGGCTGCGTCAGGCGGTGCACGATCGGGTGAACCTTCTCATCACCGGAGCCGCGGGCAGCGGAAAGACAACACTGCTGGCCGCGCTTCTTGCCGAATCGCCCCCGGACGAACGCATCATCGCGATCGAAGATGTCGCAGAACTTCAGATCGAGCATCCTCACGTGGTCGGCCTGGAAGCTCGGCAAGCCAACCTCGAGGGCGCCGGACGCATCGCCGCCGATTCGCTGTTGCGTGAGGCGTTACGGATGCGCCCCGATCGGCTCGTGCTCGGCGAATGCCGGGGCACCGAAATCCGTGAGCTCCTGGCCGCGCTGAACACCGGCCACGACGGTGGGGCGGGCACCTTGCACGCCAATTCACTTCGGGATGTGCCGGCCCGCATCGAGGCACTTGGTGCGCTCGCCGGGATGAGCGTCGAATCGGTGGCCAGGCAAACGGTCAGCGCGATCGGACTGGTGTTGCACCTGGAACGGCATCGGGGAGTGCGCCGCCTGGCGGAGGTGGGGCGTTTCAGTCTCGACGACCATGACCGGCTGGCTGTGATCGCCGCATGATCTGGCGCCGGCACCGGCCAGATCAGGCGGTGTCGCCGATCGAAACGGTTGCTGCTGTCGCCCAGCGCTTGGCGGTGTTGCTCTCCGCCGGAGTGCCACCGCACTCCGCCTGGGGATATCTGGGCGCACCTGACGGTCGCCCTGCGGGGGAGCTCCCGAAACCTCGGTCTGCCGGGGATGCCCCCACGAACGTCGAAGGCACAGCCCGAATCATCGCGGCGGCAGCCGAAGCCGGCAGTAAGGGAGAGAGCATCTCTCTGGCAATAGCGCTCGATGCCCGATTGGTCGGCGGCCAGATCGCCCAGGCGTGGTTGGCGCTCGCCGGAGCGTGGGAGGTGGCCACTCGGTCGGGAGCGCCGCTGGCTTCGTGCCTTCGGCAGCTGGCGACGACGTTTCGTGACGTGGCGCAACTGCATCGCACCGTGGAACTGGCCCTGACGGGGCCGGCGGCAACGGCCCGCATGATGATGGCCCTGCCGGTGGTCGGCATCCTGTTCGGCACGCTGATGGGGTTTGACTCCGTGCGCACTCTGTTTCTGACCGTGCCGGGTCTGCTCTGCCTGGTCGTCGGAGCCGCGCTGATGCTGCTCGGACATCTCTGGAACGGCCGGCTGATGCGATTGGCGCGGGCGAGAGACCCCGCGCCGGGCCTGGAGCTTGACCTGATGGCCATCGCCATGGCCGGCGGCGGATCGCTAGACCGCGCCCGGCTGCTCGTGCAGAACGCAGCGACTGAGTTCGACCTACCGGGCCGCGTCGACGACGCGGTACTCGACGACGTGCTTGAACTCTCGAGCCGGGCCGGAGTTCCGGCGGCCGAGCTACTGCGGAGCGAAGCCGATGAGCGCCGTCGGGAGGTGCGGAGTGTCGGGGAGCGCCGGGCGGAAGGTTTAGCTGTGACCTTGATGATGCCACTAGGCCTGTGCGTACTGCCCGCGTTCATGCTCGTCGCCGTCGTTCCGCTTTTGCTGGCGGTGCTTTCTTCTACCATCCACACTTTCTGAGCGCATCTCGTTGTAATCGTCTGTGCGCCAAGAAAGGATGGGCGTATGAACGAGCCGCATGCGCACAATGCCCTGACCGCTTCGCGAACTTTTCGCGAAAGCATCATCACCGAAGAGTCGGTCTACGGAACGATTTTGGTCAGCGGAATGATCGTCGCGGCTGGGTCGCATGACGCGACTCTCATGGAGACGTTTCTGACCGTGGTGGGGACCGTCGTGGTGTTTTGGGCCGCGCACGTCTACGCCGGCACCGTCGCCGGCCATGGGGTTGTCGAGGGTGATCAAACGACCCTCCCGACTGCGTTTCGGCGCTCGATCCGCCGCTCCATCGGTTTCCTTCTCTCGGCGGTGCCGCCGAGCGCCGTGCTGTTGCTTGGCGCACTGCGCGTCGTCCCCGATCAATTTGCACTCTGGGCGGCGCTCTGGCTCGGCGTGATCATCTTGGGAGTCCTCGGCTACAGCGCGTTCGCGTTGCGGGGGAGCCCGTGGCACTATCGGGTGCTCGGTTGCCTCGGCACTGCCTCGTTCGGTGTGGCAATGATCTTGCTGAAGGCGTTCATTCACTAGACCTTCACAGGGCTTGGGCTGGTTTTCGTCGGCCACTGCCGCGTGGCCGAAGCGCCCTCCACTTCGGTGCCACCACCATCCTGTGCACCGATCTGCTCGATCATCGATCCGCAGCCGTCTGACGGATCAGCCTGGAATCACTCGTGTCACCGCCAGAAGCGTCGAGTGACGCACCCAGGAGAAGAACACATGCATCGTCAATCAAGCAATCAAGAAAACGAGGCGGCCGCGCCGAGCCAGCAGCCAGCACGGGCTTCGCTCCGTGACCAGGAACGGAACGCGGCCAGAAATGAGCGCCAGATCAAGCGCATATTGCGCCGGGCCACAAGCCGGCTGAGCGCCGACGACGGTGCCGCAACTGCCGAGTACGCGGTAGCGACGATGGCGGCCGTCGGGTTCGCTGGATTGCTTATCATCATCCTGCGCGGCGACGAAGTGCGGGCGATCCTGACCGACCTGGTGCGCAATGCGCTCACCGTGGGGTAACCGAATCGGCCGCGACGCCGGCAGCGTCACCGCCGAGTTCGCCCTGGTGATTCCTGCCGTCGTTCTCGTGCTGGGCTGCTGTCTCGGGGCGATTCAGGTGGTCGGTCAGCAGGTGCGCATGACGGATGCCGCGGCCGGGGCCGCCCGCGCGCTCGGCCGTGGTGAAAGCAGCGACCACGCCACCGCGCTCGCGAATGGTGCGGTGCCCGGTGTCGCTCTCAGCGCCGAGTCGCGCGGCGAGTTCGTCTGCGCCACGCTGAGTGCCCCGAGCGGAATCGGACCGTTCGCGCTGGTCGGGCTCACGGTGACCGCGGTCTCGTGCGCTCCGGCCGGGGGACTCTGATGCTTCGCTCAATGTCAGCTTGGAGCCGCACGGTGACAGTCTGGCGTCGCGCGGCGACAGTGTGGCTTCGCGTCGGGGCGCCGACGCGGGGGCCAGAACACGGAGCGGGTTCGGTGCTGGCCATCGGACTCCTCGGCGCAACGATGGCCGCCACTGCGGCCTTCATTCCCGTACTCGTTGCGCTGACCGGAAACGCCCAGGCACAGGGCGCCGCAGATGCCGCCGCGCTCGCCGCAGCCGACACGGCGTCGGGAGCCCTTCCCGGCGTGCCCTGCGAAGCGGCGAGCCGCACCGCAGAGGCGAATGGGGCATCCCTCACCGCGTGCAGCATGGACGGCCTGATCGCCGCAGTCACTGTCGCACGCGAAGTCGTCGGTATGACGATCGGTGCGCGGGCGCGGGCAGGGCCACCCGGCGCAGAACCACGCCCGGACGGCTAGTGCAGGAACTATTCGAAGACAGCCTCAAGGTAGCGGTAGTCGACGGCGCTCGGTCGCTCGGGATGGTCGCTTGAATCGAACTCCAGCCCCGAGCCACGCGTATAGACGTAGCTCTTACCCGCAGTGGCGGGAATCTCCAGGCGAGGACGCGGATCGCCGGAGTCGAGAAACTCGGTGGTGATCGTCTTTCCCTCGAGGGGACCGTCAGTTAACTTGGCCGTATAGGTGGCCGCCGATGCTGTGCCCATGCCTCCATTGTCCTCACCGGCAGAGAAGTGACAAGCCCTCAATTCGGCGAGTACCCGTTTCCTGTGTGTATGGTGTGCCTTGGCCCACACGCGGGCCCCTACCTATAAGAGGAGTCTGGTGCCAGGCACTAAGAAGCTGGTCATTGTTGAGTCGCCGACCAAGATGAAGTCGATTGCGGGCTATCTGGGTGACGGCTATGAGGTGTTGTCCTCTGTCGGACACATCCGCGACCTGATCGAGCCCAAGAACTTGCCGCCTGAGCTCAAGAAGGGGCCGCTCGGCAAATTCTCTGTCGATGTCGACAACGGGTTCGAGCCGTACTACGTGGTCTCCGACGCCAAGAAGAAGACGGTCAGCGAACTCAAGCGTGCGCTGAAGAACGCCGACGAACTCCTGCTCGCCACTGATGAGGACCGCGAGGGAGAGGCCATTGCCTGGCACCTGCTGCAGGTGCTGCAGCCCAAGGTTCCGGTCAAGCGCATGGTGTTCCACGAAATCACCAAAGACGCGATCCTGGCAGCCAAAGACAACACCCGCGACCTCGACACTGCACTCGTCGACGCGCAGGAGACCCGGCGCATCCTTGACCGCATCTACGGCTACGAGATCTCCCCGGTGCTCTGGCGCAAGGTGGGCCCCGGCCTCTCGGCCGGCCGCGTGCAGTCGGCAGCGACCCGTCTGGTCGTCGAACGGGAGCGTGAACGCCTGGCGTTCGTCGCCGCCGGCTATTGGGATCTCATTGCCCAGCTCACCCCGGCATCCGCGGCCGCAGAGAACTCCTTCTCGGCCAAACTCGTTCGACTGAATGGCGAGCGCATCGCCTCGGGCAGCGACTTCGACGATTCCGGAAAACTCAAGCCCTCCGTCAAGGCCGTCACCCTCGATGAAGCCGCCGCCGTCGCGCTGACCGCAGCCCTCAAGCAGCCCGGCGTCGCCGTGACCGTCAGCAAGGTCGCCTCGAAGCCCTACCGCCGCAGCCCCGCCGCGCCCTTCACGACCTCGACCCTGCAGCAGGAGGCAGCGCGCAAGCTGCGTTTCACCGCCCGCCAGACGATGAGCGTGGCCCAGTCGCTGTACGAAAACGGCTACATCACTTATATGCGTACCGATTCACCGTCGCTCTCGAAGCAGGCGATTTCGGCAGCGCGCGCCCAGGCGACGGCGCTGTACGGCGCCGAGACGATTCCGGATGCGCCGCGCGTCTACAAGGGCAAGAGCAAGAACGCCCAGGAAGCGCACGAAGCGATCCGTCCGTCGGGCGACACCTTCCGCACCCCGGCGTCGCTCGCCAGCAGCCTGCGGGGCAACGACTTCAAGCTGTACGAACTGATCTGGAAGCGCACTGTCGCCTCGCAGATGTCCGACGCCACCGGATCGACGGCATCCGTCACGATCGAAGCCGGCCCGACCGGAACCGCTGACCACCCGTCGGCCTCCGGTGCCCGCGCCGAGTTCTCGGCCAGCGGTACGGTCATCACGTTCCGTGGCTTCCTGCTCGCCTACGAGGAGGGCCGAGACGAGGAGCGCAACGCGCCCACCGACCCGACCGAGTCGAAACTGCCGCCGCTCGCCGAAGGCCAGACCCTCACCCTCGACGAGGTCGAGGCGAAGGGCCACGAGACCACGCCGCCCGCGCGCTACACCGAAGCCAGCCTGGTCAAGAAGCTCGAAGAACTCGGCATCGGTCGCCCGTCGACCTACGCCTCGATCATCTCCACGATCACCGACCGCGGCTACGTCACCCCGCGCGGACAGTCGCTGATTCCGAACTGGATCGCCTTCTCAGTCGTGCGCCTGCTCGAGGACTTCTTCGGCGACCTGGTCGAATACGACTTCACCGCCGAAATGGAGAACGACCTCGACCGCATCGCCGATGGCGAGGCGGACCGGGTCGACTGGCTGACCAGCTTCTACTTCGGCTCCGACAAGCACCGCGGCCTCCGCCAGGTCGTCGACAACCTCGGTGAGATCGACCCGCGGATCATCAACTCGGTCACCATCGCCGACGACATCACGCTGCGCATCGGCAAGTACGGCCCCTACCTCGAAGTCATCGATCCTGGTGCCGACCCGGAGGCGACTCCCCGCCGCGTCAACATTCCGCCGGACCTGGCACCCGACGAGCTCACAGCCGCCAAGGCCCGCGAGCTCATCGACGCCCCGGTCGTCACCGACCGCGTGATCGGCGTGAACCCGGCCACCGGAAAGAACGTCGTGGCGAAAGACGGCCGGTTCGGCCCCTACGTCACCGAGGTCGACCCGGAACCGGTCGTTGATCCGGCCGAGACCGCCGCTGCAGCCGCAGCCGCCACCGCGTTGGCCGACGGAAGCGTCGTCAACCCGAAGACCGGCGAGGTCACCGAGGGCAAGCCGAAGAAGAAGGCGCCGGCCAAGAAGGCTGCCGCCGCGGCCAAGCCGCGCACCGCATCCATCTTCAAGTCGATGGATCTCGCGACGATCGATCTCGATACGGCTCTGCGTCTGCTCGATCTTCCCCGAGTCGTCGGTGTCGACCCCGAGACCGGCGCTGAGATTCTGGCGCAAAACGGCAAGTTCGGTCCCTACCTCAAGAAGGGCGTCGACACCCGGTCGCTCACCAGCGAAGACCAGATCTTCGACATCGACCTGGCTGGTGCGATCGAGCTCTACGCGCAGCCGAAGTACGGCGCCCGTCGGGCGTCGAGTGCGCTGAAAGAATTCGAAGCGCCCGACCCCGAGAGCGGCAAGGCGATCAAGATCAAGGACGGCCGCTTTGGCGCCTATGTGACCGACGGCGTCACCAACGCGACGATTCCGAAGTCCGAGACCGTTGAAGACGTCGACTTCGACCGCGCAGTGCAGCTGCTCGCCGACAAGCGGGCCAAGGGACCAGCGGTCAAGAAGGCCCCCGCGAAGAAGGCACCGGCGAAGAAGGCCGCGGCCAAGAAGCCGGCAGCGAAGAAGGCACCGGCGAAGAAGGCAGCGGTCAAGAAGACCGGCAACCCCACCGTGTCGGCTGCGACCAGCGCCGCCCGGTCGGCGTCGGCGCAGAAGGCTGCGGCCACGCGGGCGGCCAACAAGGCAGCGGCTGCCGCTGCCGCGGAGACCGCGACGTCGTGACCGGTCTGTTCATCACATTTGAAGGTGGCGACGGGTCAGGCAAATCGACCCAGGCCCGCCTGCTTACCGACTGGCTGGCGGAACAGGGGCACACCGTGCTCCGCTCCCGGGAGCCCGGCGGAACCGAGGTCGGCATCGAGATCCGCGAGATCGTGTTGCACCACCCCGGAGAGATTGCTCCACGCGCCGAGGCGCTGCTCTACGCGGCTGATCGAGCGCACCACATCGCGACGAAGGTGCGGCCGGCCCTGTCACGGGGCGAGATCGTGATCCAGGATCGCTACCTCGACTCATCCGTCGCCTACCAGGGTGCGGGCCGGGTTCTCGGTGCGACCGAGGTGCGCGACCTCTCGCTCTGGGCCGCCGAGGGGCTGCTGCCGGATCTCACGATTCTGCTCGATCTGGATGAGACGGTCGCCCGCGAGCGTCTCGACGCGGCGAACAAGCGGTTCGACCGCTTGGAAGCAGAGAAGAACGAGTTCCACGCTCGGGTGCGCTCCGCTTTTCTGGGGCTCGCCGAGGCGGAGCCGAGCCGTTTTCTCGTGACGGATGCCGCGCAACCGGTCGACACGATCGCCGCGATCGTGCGCGCTCGCGTGGCTGAACTGCTCGAGGCGTAGCCGGCAAGTCGCCTGCGCCAACCATTTCGGCGCGGTGTATCCCCACTGGCGCGCGCTCTACCCCGCGCCCACCGGGATATACCGCGCCGAAACTGTCTGCGCGACCGGAGAACTCTGTCAGCGCCGGACGGTACCCTTGAACCATGGCAGCATGGGACGACCTGACAGGGCAGGCCGATGCGATTGCCATTTTTCGGGCCGCCGCCGCGCGTCCCGGCATTGATACCGGCGCAGCCGCAGGCGCATCAGCCGGCTCGTCCGCCGAATCGGCGTCGATGACGCACGCCTGGCTGATCACCGGGCCGCCCGGATCGGGGCGCTCCAACTTGGCATTCGCATTCGCGACGGCGCTCCTCAGCCCCGGCACTCCCGAGGGTGACGAGGCGACCCATCGTCAGGTGAACGCCCGCACGCACCCCGATCTCACCGTGCTCAGCACCGAGGGCGTCATCATCAAGATGGGCACCGTCAAAGAGGTCGTCGCGCGGTCCCAATACTCTCCGTCGATGTCCCGCTACCGGGTGATCGTCGTCGAAGACGCCGACCGCATGGTCGAGCGCACCTCAAACGTTCTGTTGAAGGCTCTCGAGGAGCCGCCGGAGCGCACCGTCTGGATCCTCTGCGCGCCGAGCGAAGCCGACTTGCTTCCGACCATCCGATCGCGCGTGCGTTCGGTGCGGTTGCGGGTGCCGAGTGTCGAAGATGTCGCGGCTCTGCTCGTCAAGCGCAATGGGGTCGACCTCGAAACGGCCGAGCGCGCCGCGCGCCTGGCGCAGAGCCACATCGGCATGGCACAACGCCTGGCCACCAACGCGGATGCCCGCGACCGCCGCGACGAGACGCTGCGGGCCGCCCTCGGCATCCGGGGAGTGTCACAGGCCGTGATGACGGCCGCCCGGTTGCTGGCGATCGCAGGCGACGATGCCAAGGCTTTCACCGAAGAACAGGATGCCGCCGAGCGCGCCGGCGTGCTGCGCTCACTCGGTGTCGAGCCGGGAGGCACCGTTCCTCCGGGGCTCCGCGGGCAGCTGAAAGCTCTCGAAGATGACCAGAAACGGCGCGCCACGCGAGGCTTGCGCGACGGGATCGACCGCATCCTCGTCGACCTGGCTTCGCTCTACCGCGACGTGATGATGGTGCAGCTTGACCGTGAAAGCACCGTGATCAACCGGGAGCTCCTGCCGGAGCTTCGACAGGCGAGCACCTCGTGCACCGCCGCACAAACGGTGGCAACGCTCGATGCGATTGCCATCGCGCGTCAGAGAATTGAATCCAACGTGGCACCGGCTCTTGCTCTCGAAGCGATGTTGGTGACCGCGATTCGTCGGTGAATCCGCTGCTCGGCGCAACTCAGAGGGCGCCACGAAAAGGAACCTTGCAATGAAACGAACTCGTGCGTTTGCGGCGGTGGCCGCCACCCTGGCTCTCACCATCGGGCTGAGCGGCTGCGTGTCGCTGTTTCTGCCTGATCCGGCGCCGAGCACCTCTGTTCCGGTCTCGGAGAAGGTCGACCCAGCCCTCGCGCCGTTCTACAGCCAGACGCTCACCTGGTCGAATTGCGGCTCGGGCCTGCAATGTTCGACGGCGAAGGCGCCGCTCGATTGGTCCGACCCGAGCGTCGGAAGCGTCGACCTCGCCCTGGTCCGCCAGCCGTCGACCGACAGCTCCCGGATTGGCTCGCTGCTGGTGAACCCGGGCGGCCCAGGCGGCTCGGGCTATGACTTCGTCAAGGACTCCCTCGACTACGCCGTCGACAAGCGTCTGCAGAAAAACTTCGACATCGTCGGCTTCGACCCACGCGGCGTCGGCCGGTCGACAGCGGTGAAGTGCTACGGCCCGGCTGAGATGGATGAGTACCTCTTCGGTCTTGTCGACGCACCGCGCGGCACGGATGCCTGGATTGCTGAGCAGGAGAAGATCGCCGCTGATTTCGGCGCGGCCTGCCAGGCAAACACGGGTGCCCTGCTCGGGGAGGTCGACACGGTCAGTGCCGCACACGACCTGGACCTGCTGCGGGCCGTGCTCGGTGACACGCAGCTTCACTACCTCGGCTACTCGTACGGCACCTACCTGGGCGCGGTTTACGCCGGCCTCTACCCCGACAAGGTCGGGCGTATGGTGCTCGATGGCGCACTCGACCCGTCGGCCAGTAACTTCGATGTCACGCGCACACAGGCGCAGGGTTTCGAGAGTGCGCTGCGTGCCTATCTGAAGGATTGCCTCGCCGGAGAGGACTGCCCGTTCGACGGCACCGTCGACGACGCGATGGGCACCATCCATGCCCTGCTCGAATCGGTCGATGCGAGCCCGATCACGGCCTCCGACGGTCGCCAGCTCGGCTCGAGCACCCTGTTCACCGCCATCATCTTCCCGCTCTACCAGGCCGGCGCCTGGCCGGTGCTCAGCGACATGTTCACCAGCGTGATGCACGGCGACGCCGACACGGCGTTCAAGCTCGCGGATGCCTACAACGGACGGTTGGAAGACGGCACCTACTCCGACAACTCCACCGAAGCGTTCACCGCGATCAACTGTCTCGATTACAGCTACAACGACGATCCTGCCGCGATGCGCGCCCAGGCCGCCGAGCTCGCAGCAGCAGCCCCGGTGATCGGCCCGTTCATGAGCTTCGGTGACATCAGCTGTGCAAACTGGCCCTACAAGACCACCGTGGAGCGCGGCGAGATCCATGCGCCCGGCGCTGCCCCGATTCTCGTCGTCGGCACCACGAACGACCCGGCGACGCCATATTCCTGGGCAGTGAGCCTCGCCAAGCAGCTCGAAAGCGGACACCTCGTCACCTATGAAGGTGAAGGCCACACCGCCTACAACAAGTCCAATGCCTGTGTGAATGACACGGTCGACGACTATCTGATCAACGGGACGGTGCCCGCCGCCGATCCGAAGTGTTGATGCGCTGACGGTGAGCTGACGCGATGCACCGACGCGAGGTGGTGACGTGGTGCACCGACGCGATGTGCTGACGTGTACGTGACTCCTCGCTGCATCGGGTAAGCTATCTTCTTGTGTCACCGCGTTCTTCTTCGGAGGAGCGTGTGGATCAAGCCGCCTTAGCTCAGTCGGTAGAGCGATTCACTCGTAATGAATAGGTCATCAGTTCGATTCTGATAGGCGGCCCGACAACTGGTCATCAGCCCTCGCCGGCTGGTGACCAGTTTTCGTTTAACGAGCATCCCGCGGCGCGCTAGGCTCGCGGCATGACTGACGCGCTTCGCTGGGGAATCCTGGCCACCGGTGGCATCGCCCACGAATTTGCCCACGACCTCGTGCTCAACGGGTTTCAGATAGCCGCAGTCGGCTCCCGCTCGCAAGCCGGCGCCGATGCCTTCGCCGCAGAGTTCGGCATTCCGACGGCCCACGCGAGCTATGAAGCCCTGGTCGCCGACCCGAATGTCGACATCGTCTACATCTCCACGCCGCATCCGTTCCACGCCGCGAATGCGACACTGGCCCTGAACGCCGGCAAGCACGTGCTGATCGAGAAGCCGATCGCTCTGAACGCCGTTGAGGCGCGCCAGATCGTCGATCTGGCCGCGAGCAAGGGACTTCTCGTGCTCGAGGCAATGTGGACCCGGTTTCTGCCGCATATGGTGCGCATCCGCGAGATTCTCGAGGCGGGAACGCTCGGCGAGGTGCGCACCCTGATCGCCGACCACACCCAGAGGCTTTCCGAAGACCCCGAGAACCGCATCAATTCGATGGCGCTCGGCGGTGGAGCACTGCTCGACCTCGGCATCTACCCCCTGTCGTTCGCTCACGCTCTGTTCGGCCAGCCGGAGAGCATCCTCGCCTCCGCCACCTTCAAAGAGACCGGCGCGGATGCTCAGGTGGCGACGATCTTCCGCTACCCCGGTGGCCGGATCGCCTCGACCCTCTCGGCCAGCGACACTCGCGGGCCGAACGCGGCGACGATCCTCGGCACCACGGCCAGAATCGACATCGACCGGGTCTGGTACTCGCCGACGACGTTCCGGGTGATCGACAACAACGGTGTCGTGCTCGAGTCGTTCAGCGCCGAGGTCAACGGTCGGGGGATGCACTATCAGGCTGCCGAAGCCGAGCAGTTGATTCGCGCCGGAGCGCTCACGAGCGCCATCATGCCGGCCGAGGAGTCGGTTGCGATCATGCAGACCCTCGACGCCGTGCGGGAGCAGATCGGTCTGCGCTACCCGGGCGAATAGCCGCACGGGGGAGGGCCGCGCGGCGCCGGGCTTGCGCCCGGCCCGCGCCGAGCTCGTCGCGGTCAGCTAGACCGCAAAGACTGCGCATTGGTCACCGTGCGCCGCACAGATTGTGCGGCACACGGTGACCGTTGCGGTTTTCGCGACAGCCGCTCGGAGGGGTCTCCCACCCCGCGATGGCTAAAATATGGGGGTGCAAGAACCTGACCCCGAGCTGACCGGCCGCCCCGACTCCGCGACGCCTGCCGACGCGACACCCGCCGACGCGAGCCCTGCCGACACGACGGATGCCGCATCCGCGTCGACAACCCAGCCGCAGCGTTTGGGATTCCTCGGTTTTCTCAGCCGCCACCGTGTGGCCTCCAGCGTCGTCGCCGGGGTCACCGTGTTCGCGCTTCTGGGCACGGGCGCGGTCATGGCCGGAGCGTCAACCGGATCGCCGTCGGCGTCGACGGCCGCCGTGACCCCTCCGACGTCCACCCCGACTGCCACGCCAACCGTTCCGCCGCGGGCGGTTCCCGCCGGTGAAGCTGTGGCCAGCCGACTGCGCACCTGCAGCGTCGCCAGCCTCGCCACCGACCCCCGACTCGGCAGCTTCCAAGGGCAGGTCGTCAACGCGAACACGGGCGAAATCCTCTTCGACCGCGGCGGCAGCACCCCGTCGCGCACCGCGAGCGTGCTCAAGGTCCTCACCTCGGCCGCGGCGCTCACCGTGCTCGGCCCCGACTACCGGGCCACCACCACGGTCGTGGCCGGCAGCGAGCCCGGCTCCATCGTTCTCGTCGGTGGCGGCGACCTCACGCTGTCCCGCACCAGCACCGGAGACGAATCGACCTACCCGGGCGCCGCCCACCTCGACAGCCTGGCCGACCAGGCAATCGCAGCCTGGAAGGCGAACCCGGCCACCGCCGGCACCCCGATCACATCCCTCGTTCTCGACTCGTCGTTCTTCGGCGACCCGGGCTGGGAACCCAGCTGGAACCGCAAGGAACTCACCGACGGCTACATGCCTGAAATCACCGCCCTGCAGGTCGACGGTGACCGCGACAATCCCTACCGGAGCACGTCGGAGCGCAGCGAAGACCCCGTCGGCCGCGCTGGTGAGGCCTTCGCCGAGCTGCTTCCCGGCTCCGTCAACATCACCAGGGGAACGGCCCCGGCCGGAGCCGCGGTGCTCGGGACCGTGCAGTCCGCACCGGTCTCCACCCTCATCCAGCAATCACTGATCGTCTCGGACAACGCGATCGCCGAGATGCTCGGACGCCTCGTCGCCGTTGAGTCGGGCGCCGGAAACACCTTCGCGGCGATGGGCACCTCAACGGTCGCCGGGCTGAAACCGTATGGCATCGACACCACCGGCATCGTCATTGCCGACGGTTCGGGACTCAGCGACAACAACGCGGTACCGCCGTCGTACCTCACCCAGCTGTTCATCAAGATCAACGCCCGCGAGGGCAACCTCGGCGTGATCTTCGACGGCCTCCCGATCGCCGGTGAGAGTGGGTCGCTCAGCTACAGCGACAGGTTCTCCGGCGACAACTCGGTGGCCGACGGCGCCGTCTTCGCCAAGACCGGTTGGATCGACACCGGTTACACCCTGTCGGGTGTGATTCACGCGGCAGACGGCACCCCGCTCACCTTCGCTGTCTACGCCCTCGGCGACGTCGATGACAGCGCCAAACAAGCCATCGACACGATCACCGCCGGATTCTTCAACTGCGGAGACAACCTGTCGAACAATTGAGTGTTTGAATCAGAGAAGCTTGAGTCGGGAACGAGTGAAGAGGAGCGAACCGTGGCCAGAGCACTGTTCATCATTGACGTTCAGAATGATTTCACCGAGGGCGGTGCCCTCGGCGTCGACGGAGGCACCCAGGTCGCCGCCGGGGTGAGCGAACTCTTGGCGCAGCATCCGCTCTACTACGACAGCGTCTTCGCCTCCCGTGACTGGCATGACATCGACAACGACAACGGTGGTCATTTCGCCCGGGATGCCGCGCCCGATTTCGTGACCACCTGGCCGGTGCACTGTGTAGCCGGCACCCCCGGCGCCGAGTACCACCCGGCCCTGGTGACCGACGCGGTCACCTTTCACATTCGCAAGGGGCAGGGCAAGGCGGCGTACTCCATCTTCGAAGGCACGACAGAGGCAGGCGAGAGCGTCGGCGCGCTGTTGACCGCGCGCGGTGTGACGGATGTCGACATCGTCGGCCTCGCGACCGACCACTGTGTGCGGGCCTCGGCGCTCGACGCGCTTGATCACGGCCAGCACGTGCGGGTGTTCACCGACCTGATCGCGGGAGTCGCGGCGACGGCGAGCGAAGCGGCCTTGGCCGAGCTCGCGCACGCCGGCGCGGTGCTCGCGCGATCTGAAGCGATCGTCGAGGAGCCGGCTGCCGAGGAGCCGGCTACTCAGGAGCCGGCCGCGGAAATGCCGGATGCGGCGGTGCCAACTACTGAATCGCCGGCTACTGACTCGCCGGCCGACGATGCCGAGGACGGCGACGACGAGTGGGCCGGGCACTCCTGATTGGCCGACTGCGCCTCGGACTCGCCCGATGTCCGAATCATTCAAGACGGGGTGAAGCTCGCTTTGTAGTCTGTCGATATGAGCATTCACTTCAGTTTCATCGGCCTTGTCGTGGCCGACATGGCGCGTTCCCTCGATTTCTATCGGCGCCTCGGGGTGCCAATTCCCCCGGACTCGGATGCCGAGCCGCACGTTGAAGCGACTCTGCCCGGCGGCTTCCGCCTGGGCTGGGACACCATCGACACGATCAGAACCTTCGATTCCGCGTGGAGCGCACCGAGCGGGAGCCACCGCGTGGCGTTGGCGTTCGACTGCGAGTCGCCGGCCGGGGTCGATGCTGCCTTCGCCGACATGGTGGGCGCCGGGTTTACCGCGCATGTTGAACCGTGGGATGCCTTCTGGGGGCAGCGCTACGCGACGCTTCTCGACCCCGACGGCAACTCAGCCGACCTGTTTGCAGCACTGCCCGACTCGCTGGCCAGCTGACCGGGGGTGACCCCGGCCAAGGCTCGCACCTCCCGTGTCAGATGCGACTGGTCGGCAAAGCCGCCGAGGGCAGCCACGTCGGCGAGGGGGAGACCCCGCTCGAGCATTCCGAGGGCGCGCTGAAAACGGAGGATGCGCTGGAGTGTACGCACCCCGTAGCCGAAATCATCGACGGCGCGTCGGTGAAGCTGGCGCGAGGAGACACCGAGCCGATCGGCGATGAGACCGGCAGGCAAGCCGGCGTCGGCCAACTGAAACAGCCCCCGGCTGCGATGGGCGCGGCCGAGGTCGAGAGCGTCGAGGCGGGTGACGATCAGTTGGTCGAGGGTGTAGGCGAGCGTGTCGGCATCCGTTGTCCGGCTGGATTGCAAACACTCGGTCATCGGGTCGACCAGTCGAGAGGCCCAGATTGCGTCGAGAGGGATGCGCTGATCGGTGAGTTCGTGCGCGGCCGTGTGAAGGAGAGCCGGGGCGAATCCCGGTGCGAAGCGGATGCCCGCCGTGGGGCGTCTCGGCACGGCCTGGGCGAGCTGGGCGTGAGTGTCTGCACCGGCGACGATCAGTCGATCGCCGAGCCAGATGATGTCGATGGAGCCGTCGGGAACGATTCGAGTTGAGCCGGCGAACTCCGTCGAATCCGTGCACCAGAGCGTCGCTCCGGGAACGTGGGACGGCAGCTCACGGTACATCCCTCAAGTATCCTCTCGGCCGGCCTCGTCGGAAATCTCGTGCACCCCTGCCCACGCTGTACTCTGAAATCATGTCGGCGAGCCGCACCTACGGTGCGCTGTCGGATTCAGATCCTTCATATCGACCGCGGGGGTAACGTGGCTGTTTGGTATCTTCAGTTTGACGGGGGGACGCGTCATGTCTGAGCGCAATGCGATGGCTGTGGCCACTGGTGAGCTCTCGAACGCCTTCGAACGTCGTACCAGTCTGTGCCGCCCCTTCCTGTCGGTCTTGCCCATCGAGGGCGCCGCAATTTCGATGCTCGGGGCACCGTTCGGCATCGAGACGGTGTGTGCGACAAACCCGCAAGCCGCGCGGGTCGACGAATTACAGATCGACCTCGGCGAAGGCCCGAGCTGGGACGCCTTTACCGGGCGAACACCCGTGTTTGCCTCGGACCTGACCAAACCCGGCCGATCGACCTGGCCGATGCTCCTTGCGGCTCTTTCTGCGGATGCGGTCGGTGCGCTGTACGCGTTTCCGCTTGCCGTCGGATCGCTCGAAATCGGGGCGGTCGAGCTGTACGCCGAATCTCCCGGCGAGCTCACCTCGGCGCAGGTCAATGACGCAATAGCCCTGGCCGATCTCGCGGCGGTGCAGCTGCTCAAACGGGCGATGGCTTCGCACGAATTGGAAGCACAGTTTGTGCCGGGCGAGAAGGAGTACTCCCGTCGGGTTGAGCATCAAGCAACGGGCATGGTTCTCGCGCAATTGAACGTGAGCGCTGCCGACGCCCACGTCATCATCCGGGCACATGCCTTTGCGCACGGCAGATCAGTACGTGAAACGGCGAATGCAATTGTCGAACGTCGACTTGACCTTTCGTCTCCGAATGCCGAGTTTTAGAATAAAGGGTATGGCGTTGAAGACCAGAGAGATTCAGCTCGTCGAGACATTTGTCGCCTTGGCGGATACCCTTGTGGCCGGATACGACATGGTCGACATGTTGCACACGCTGGTCGAGAGTTCCGCGGAAATTCTTGACGCCTCGGCCGCTGGCATCCTCCTGGCAGATGCCGACGGCGAGCTGGAGGTCGTGGCGTCGACCAACGAACGCAGCCTTCTTGTCGAGTTGATGCAGCTGCGTGTCGGCGGCGGACCCTGCTTCGAATGCGTCACGACTGGCAAGCCGATCGCGGTGCCCGACATCGACCAGGTGGGCCCGCGCTGGCCGCAGTTCCGCTCCGCTGCGTTGGAGCAAGGATTCGTCTCGCTTCAAGCCGTTCCTCTGCGACTGCGTGACACGACGATCGGCTCGCTCAACCTATTCTGGGAGCAGCCCCGGGTGCTCGATCGGGGCGACGTAGATATCGCACAGGCACTCGCCGATGTTGCGACGATCAGCATCCTGCAAGAACGCGCGATTCGGGAGAACGACATCGCGAGGGAACAGCTTCAACGCGCCCTCAACAGCCGGGTCTTGATCGAGCAAGCCAAGGGTGTGGTGGCCCACACACGGAACGCGACGATGGAAGACTCATTCGACCTGATCCGCAGCTATGCGCGCGCTCACCAGTTGGCACTCGGCGATGTCGCCGCCGGTATCGTCGCACGCACGTTGGAGCTCTAACCGGCGTTACCTGTGCCGGTTGCATGAGACCACCGGTTGCATGAGACCACCGGTTGCATGAGTACGGGTTGCATGAGCCGGCTAAAACAGGCCGACTGTATCAACCGGTAGCGTCAGATTTGATGCCGTTCTATATTTAAGAGAAGCCCCAGACCCCGGCCCGATTGTAACTATTCAAATCGCGAGGAATCGGGAGTCTGGCGATGAAACTTTTTCTTCTTGACAGCAATCCGGCTGTCACCGATGCCGATCCGGATGTTCCGGACGACGTCGAGACGGTGGCGCGCGACGAACGACCGGCACACCACAACGACGACTCGAAGTATCGGGCGTGGGAGTTCGACGATGCCGATCGAGCGATGGTTGAAGACCTCAGCTACTGACGTGGAATCGCGGTCATTGCCGCAGCGCGTCCACGCCACTTTGTCACTGAGCTAGCGGCGGCTCTGGCGGCGCCCGATCGGGCGCACGCCCCCTTCTCTTCAACAGCGAAGGAGACCGGGAATGATGCACATCTTCCACACCAGCGGATCGATCCTGACGGGAAGCGATCTGGGTGAGGCGCTGCTGCTTTACGCGAATGCATTGACCACACAGCGCCACAAGGACACCGTGGACATGTTGGTCGTCGATGAGCGAGGACGAACCGCCCACGCCGCTGTCGTCATCGGCTACGGCAGCCCGGTCGCCGGGTTTCCGGCCAAGGGGACGGGGCGCGAGCTCGTCGACCCCGACCGGCTCGACGCATTGTGCCGGCGCACGCGCGATGAATTGATGCCGGCGGGAAGCACGAGCAAGATCGGCGAACGTACGCTCCTCGACTGATGAGAGGAGTCGACCGGCCGTGAGTCAACCAAGCTTCGGGGTGCCCCGCTGAAATGCGCGGGGCACCCCGATACATCGTTAAAGCGTGTTGCCGAGTTTGAAACCCTTCTCCACGTCACCCTCGCGGGTGTACGAGAAGCCGTCGGCGCCGACCGTGACGGCCATCTCGCTCGCGTCGGTGCGCGCCACGATCGGCTGTGGGTTGCCGTCGAGATCGAGCACAAGCGAGGCCTCGGTGTACCAGCTCGGCACGACAGCGTTGCCCCACCAGTCGCGGCGCTGGTTGTCGTGCACATCCCAGGTGACGACGGGGTTGTCGGGGTCGCCGGTGTAGTAGTCCTGCGTGTAGATCTCAACCCGGTGGCCGTCGGGGTCGGTGATGTAGAGGTAGAACGCGTTCGAGACGCCGTGGCGTCCGGGGCCGCGTTCAATCACATCGGATTTGCGCAGGGCGCCGAGCTTGTCGCAGATGTAGAGGATGTTGTGCTTCTCGTGCGTCGAGAACGCAATGTGGTGCATCCGCGGACCGTCGCCACCGGTGAGGGCGGTGTCGTGCACGGTGTCCTTGCGGCGCATCCAGGCGGCGTAGGTGACGCCGTCTTCATCCTTGATGTCCTCGGTCACCCGAAACCCGAGATCTTCCATGTAGGCACGCGCACGCGG
The DNA here is from genome assembly GCF_056395445.1 of Leifsonia sp. 10L418. Taxonomy (NCBI): domain Bacteria; kingdom Bacillati; phylum Actinomycetota; class Actinomycetes; order Micrococcales; family Microbacteriaceae; genus Leifsonia; species Leifsonia sp. 10L418. The sequence continues at coordinate 144,045 of NZ_JBFTJN010000006.1, forward strand.
CACATCGGGGGTGACCTGGTTGAAGTGGTCGAGACGTACCAGAGCGCCGGCGCCCATCAGCTCGTAGTGCCAGGACATCCGCTCGACATGGTCGACCTGGTAGAAGAACTCGTAGGGAAAGCCCAGCGGGTCTTCGACGCGCACCGAGTCGCCGATTCCGTTGACGAAACCCTCGGAGCGACGCTCGACTCGACAGCCGAGCTCGCGAAAGTAGGCCTCGGCGATGTCGACGTCTTCGGGCGTGCGCACCCGGTAGCTGAACGCGGCGACGGCGGCGACCGGGCCCTGGCGCAGCACCAGGTTGTGGTGGATGAACTCCTCGAAGGAGCGCAGGTAGATGGAGTTCTCGTCTTCTTCGGTGACGACGAGGCCGAGGATGTCGACGTAGAACTCACGCGAGGCGGCGAGGTCGGTGACGACGATCTCCATGTAGGCGCAGCGCAGGATGTCCGGGGGCGCGATGGAGGGGGTGGGGATGGGTGCTGTGGTGCTCATGATGTCTCCTCGTTGAGTATTTGCCGTTGATCGAGCTGTCGAGATCTCGTGACCGGGTGTCGACAGGCTCGACCACCGGGGTTGCGTTGATCGAGCTTGTCGAGATCTCGTGACCGGGTCTCGACAGGCTCGACCACCGAAGGGCTAGTGGGCGCCGAAGCGGGCGGTGTGCACGGCGCCGAGCGTGATGTGCACGGCCTGCTGGTCGGTGTAGAAGTCGATCGAGCGGTAGCCGCCCTCGTGGCCGAGGCCCGAGGCCTTGACGCCGCCGAACGGGGTGCGGAGGTCGCGCACATTGTGCGAGTTCAGCCAGACCATTCCGGCCTCAATCGACTGGGCGAAGGTGTGGGCGCGCTGCAGGTTGCTCGTCCAGATGTAGGCGGCGAGGCCGTACTTCACGCCATTGGCGAGAGCCAGCGCTTCCTCGTCCGTGTCGAACGGGGTGATCGACACGACCGGTCCGAAGATCTCCTCCTGAAAGATGCGGGCACTCGGGGCGACATCCGCGAACACGGTCGGTGCAACATAGTTGCCCTCCGGCAGGCCCTCGGGACGACCGCCACCGGCGAGCAGGCGGCCTTCGCCCTTGCCGATCTCGACGTAGCTCATCACCTTGGCGTAGTGCTCCGGGTGCACGAGCGCGCCGACCTCGGTCTGCGGGTCGTGCGGGTCGCCGACCACGATGTTCTGAGCGCGTGCGGCGTAGCGGGCGCAGAAGTCGTCGTAGATGCTGCGTTCGACGAGGATGCGGCTGCCGGCGGTGCAGCGCTCGCCGTTGAGCGAGAAAACGCCGAACAGGGTCGAGTCGATGGCGGCCTCGAGGTCGGCGTCGGCGAAGACGATGGCGGGGGACTTGCCGCCGAGTTCCATCGACATGCCCTTGAGGTTCGCCGCGCAGTTGCGGTAGATGGTTTGGCCGGTGGTCGTCTCACCGGTGAAGGAGATCAGTGGCACATCGGGGTGCTTGACCAGCGCGTCGCCGGCCTCTTCGCCGATGCCGTTCACGAGGTTGAAGACGCCGTCGGGCAGGCCGGCGGAGCGGAAGATCTCGGCCCAGAGGCTGGCGGACAGCGGGGTGAACTCGGCCGGCTTGAGTACGACGGTGCAACCGGAGGCGAGGGCAGGGGCCAGCTTCCAGCTCTCGAGCATGAACGGGGTGTTCCACGGCGTGATCAGCCCGGCGACGCCGACCGGCTTGCGGTTGACGTAGTTCACCTGGAGGCCCGGAACCTTGTAGGTGTCGTCCGCCTGAGCCACGATCAGGTCGGCAAAGAAGCGGAAGTTCTCGGCCGCGCGCTGCGCCTGGCCGAGAGCCTGCGTGATCGGCAGGCCGGTGTCGAAACATTCGAGTTCGGCGAGGCGGGCATCCTGCGCTTCAATCGCATCCGCGATCTTGTTGAGGATGCGCGAACGCTGACGCGGCTTCATGCGCGGCCACGGGCCGTTGTCGAAGGCGTCCTTCGCGGCGGCGACGGCGAGGTCGATGTCCTCCTGCTGGCCGGCCGCGGCCGTCGCATAGGTCTGGTTCGACACCGGGTCGAGCACGTCGAAGGTCTTGCCCGAGACGCTTTCGACGAACGCGCCGCCGATGAAATGCTGAATCGACGACGGCAGCCCGTCGGGAATGTAGTGGTTCATCTGTGTCTTTCCTCCATTGGATCAGGCAGATTGGGGGCAGGGGTGAATCAGTAGGCGGTCGCTGCAGCGTTGCTGGTCGGCACGGGAGCCTCGGCCGGCTGAGCAGCAGACGGATGTTTGTGCTCGGCCTGGTACGCCAACATCGCGTCGAGCGTCGCCGTGCGGTGAGCTCGTGCCGCGAGTTCGATCTCCAGTGCGGGCGCCCCGCCTTCGATCAGTCGCAGCAGGTTTTCGTGTTCCTGCACCGATGCGCGGGACCGGCCCGGCACAAAGCTGAAGGTGGAGTCGCGCAGCACGTTCATCCGGTTCCAGCCGCGGTGCACCAGGTCGAGAATGTGCGGGTTCGGGCATTCCTCGAACAACACGGAGTGAAATTCGAGATTCAGCTGGGTGAACCGGTGCGGGTCGAAGTCGTCGAGACAGGCGATCATCTGTGCGTTGATGGCGCGCGCCCGGGCGAAGTGATCGGCGGTGAGGGTTGGCGCCGACAGCGCCGTCGCCGCGCCCTCGACGATGCTCAGGGTCTGCATGGTGTGCAGGTATTCGGTCTCCTGGATCATCGCCACCTGCGCGCCGACATTGCGCTCAAAGGTCACGAGTCCTTCGGCTTCAAGCAAACGAATCGCTTCGCGCACCGGCACGACGCTGACGTCGAGTTCCTTGGCAATCTGACCGAGCACCAGGCGAAAGCCGGGCACGAAACGGCCGTCGTTGATGCGCTCGCTGATCCACTGGTGAGCCAACTGGGCCTTGCTGAGGGAAGGCATCAGACACCCGGCCATTCGAGGTAACGCTTCTTCCAGGCCGCGTTCATCGGGAACAAACCGTCGACCGGCTCACCGGCCGCGACCATCTCGGCCACAAAAGTCTCTTCACGCTCCTGCACGATCGCCGCGTCGACGACTTCTTCGACAAGCGCAGGAGGAATCACGATGACACCGTCTCCGTCGCCGACGATCACATCACCGGGCTGCACTGCCGCGCCGCCGCAGGCGATCGTGACGTCGGTGTCCCACGGCACGTGACGGCGGCCGAGCACCGAGGGGTGCGGGCCCTGAGAGAAGGTGGGGATATCGAGGGACGCGACGATATCGAAGTCGCGCACGCCGCCATCTGTGACGATTCCGGCGGCGCCGCGCACTTGGGCGCGCAGCGCGAGCACGTCACCGACTGTGCCCGTTTCACGCACGCCGCGGGCCTCGACCACCAGCACCTCGCCGGCATTCACCGAATCGAAGGCGCGTTTCTGAGCGTTGAAGCCGCCGCCGTGCGATTCGAAGAGGTCGGGGCGGAACGGCACGAAGCGCAGCGTGCGGGCGCGTCCGACCATCTTCGCGCCGGGCTTGTTGGCGGCGACGCCCTCAATCGAAATGTCGTTGTAGCCGCGGCGGCGCATCTGCACGCTGAGTGTTGCGACGCCGACGCTCAGGATGCGCTCCCGCAGTTCGGGTGTGAGCTCGAAGGACGCTGCGGATTTCTGCGGTTCGGCGATGCTCGACACGGCGGGAAGGAGACCGGCGGCTTCCGCGCTGCCCCAGGCTTCGGTGCGCTGCAGGTCGTCGACGCTCGGCTTGGTGCCGAAATCGCCGAACGGTTCGGTGCCCGCGGTGATTGTGGTGACCAGACGGCCGCTGGTCGGCGCACCCGGCGCGGTCGGCGCATCCACTTCGACTTCGACGACGTCGCCGGGGCGGGCGACCGAGGATCCGGCCGGGGTGCCGGTGAGGATCATATCGCCGGGCTCGAGCGTCATCAGCTGGGAGAGGTCGGCGACGAGCTGGCCGAACGGAAAGAGGAGGGTGTCGGTGGTGTCTTCTTGCACGAGCGCGCCGTTGACCCAGGTGCGCACGCGGAGGGCGGCCGGGTCGATGTCGATGGCGGGAATGACGCCGGGGCCGATCGGGGTGAAGCCGTCGCCGCCTTTGGAGCGCACGTTCGACCCCTTGTCGGCGGCACGCAGGTCGTAGAGGCCGAAGTCGTTGGCTGCCGTCACACCGGAGACGCGTGACCATCCTTCGGCGGGGGAGACGCGGCGGGTGCGCTCGCCGATGATGAGGGCGATCTCACCCTCGTAGGCGAGAAGTTCGGTGCCGGCCGGCCGCTCGAGAACGTCGCCGGTGGCGGAAATCGAGGAACTCGGCTTCAGAAAGTACGACGGCTGGGCGGGAATGCGGCCGCGCTGTTCGGCACGCGAGCGATAGTTCAGGTGCACGGCGATGATCTTGCCCGGTGTAGTGAAGGTCTCGTTGCTCATTACGTCCTCGTCGATCGTGGTATCACAAATGATATACGATCTGGAGGTGGTTGCCAAGGATGGTGATCGAGAACCAGCGAAATAACTAGGCCGTCAGCGATCGAATTCGTAGGCTGAGCCCATGGACTATCGCTTCTTGGGCGCTTCGGGCCTCAAAATCTCTGAAATCACCTACGGCAACTGGATCACCCATGGCTCCCAGGTGGAAAGCGATGTCGCCAGCACCTGCGTCCGGGCAGCGCTCGACGTCGGAATCACCACCTTCGACACCGCCGACACGTATGCCAATGGCGCGGCGGAGGACGTGCTCGGGGCGGCGCTCGCCGGGCAGCGCCGGGAATCTCTCGAGATCTTCACCAAGGTGTACTGGCCTGTTGGGCCGAAGGGGCCGAACGACACCGGCCTCTCACGCAAGCACATCATGGAGGGCATCAACGGCTCCCTGCGACGGCTGCAGATGGACTACGTCGATCTCTATCAGGCGCACCGCTTCGACTACGAGACCCCGCTGGAGGAGACGATTCAAGCGTTCGCGGATGTCGTGCGCTCCGGCAAGGCGCTCTACATCGGTGTCTCGGAGTGGAACGCCGAGCAGCTGCGCGCCGGTCAGGCTCTGGCCAAGCAGTCCGGATTCTCAATCGTGTCGAACCAGCCGCAATACTCGGCATTGTGGCGGGTCATCGAGGCCGAGGTCGTGCCGGTGTCGAAGGAGCTCGGGATCGCCCAAATCGTCTGGTCGCCGATGGCCCAGGGCGTGCTCTCCGGAAAATACCTGCCCGGTCACCCGGCACCGGAGGGAAGCCGCGCCACGGACGACAAGGGCGGTAAGAACTTTATCTCGCGACTGATGGAAGAACCTGTGCTGACCGCGGTGCAGAAGCTGCGACCGATCGCCGACGACCTCGGGCTGAAGATGTCGCAGCTCGCGATTGCCTGGGTGTTGCAGAACGACAATGTGTCTGCCGCGTTGGTGGGGGCCTCCCGGCCGGAGCAGATTATCGAGAATGTCGCAGCCGGCGGCGTGCGTATCCCGGCGGAGCAGATGGCGGCGATCGATGCGGCGCTAGGCACCGTTGTCGTGCGCGACCCGGCGCTGACGGTGAGTCCGCCCGCGCGGGTCGTCTAGCGCTCACCCGCTCAACCCCGCCGAGAACCCGCCGAGTTTGACACTTGCGGTCGAGACACCCCGATGTGCCGGGGATTCTCGACCGGAACCGTCAAGCTCGGCGGAGGGGAATGGTGGGCTCTAGTGTTTGCCCGTCGCGAACGCGTAGATCTCGTGCTGATACGGCGCCATGATCGTGCCCGAGATGCGGCAATCGAGCAGATAGACGCCGTCGGCATCCGTGGCCAACCACTGCTCGAACGCATCCAGATCGTCGAGGGTGTTGATCACGTCACCGTGACCGCCGAGCGCGCGGGAGAGGGCGGCGAAGTCGGCCTGCTCGATCATCATCGGGCGGGTATCGAGCCCCATGCGTCCGTACATGTGGATCTCGGCGCCGTAGGCGGCATCGTTCCAGACCACGATCACGCCGCGCCTCGTCGAGCGGATGACGGAGTCGAGGTCGGCCAGCGCCATCAGGCCGCCGCCATCGCCAGTGGTGATCACGAGCGTCGGGTCTGGCAGGGCGGTCGTCGCGCCGACGGCGCTCGGAAAGCCCAGGCCGATGGTCTGGAAGGCGGTGCCGACCATCATCATCCGGTTCGGGGCCGCGACCGGCCAGTAGGTGTTCGCCCAACCGATGAAATGCCCGCCGTCGGAGACGACGACGCGGTCGTCGGGCAGGAGCTCGGCGAGACGAGTGGCGACCCGGCGCGGGTCGAGCAGGCCGTCGGGCAAGTTCTCATCGCCGGCATCGCGGCGGTGCAGCGAGCCGTCGGCGAAGCCGTCGATCGCTTCGCGCCAGCCCGATGCGGGGGCGCCGATGCGGGCGAGGTCGGCCACGATCGCCTCGACGGCGAGGCGGGCGTCGCCGACGATCAGGGTGGTGACCTGCGGATGCGTCGCCTCGGCATCCTCGTCGATCCGGATGACCGTGGTTCCGGGCGCGAAGAGGGAGCCGAAGCTCATCGTGAACTGGTTCATGCTCGCGCCGACAACGAGCACGACGTCGGCGGTGCGCACGAGTGCCATCGCCTCGTCTTGACCGAAGCCGCCGGTGACCCCGAGGTCGAATTGTTGCTTCGGGAAGATTCCGCGGCCCAGCGCGCTCGACCCGGTCACCGCGCCGAGGGTGTCGGCGAGTGCGCCGAGCGCGTCGGCCGCGCCGGACACCCAGGCACCCCGGCCGGCCAAGATGAAGGGGCGCTGGGCCCGCGCGAGCACGGCCGCGGCGGCATCCGTCTCGGTGGCGGTGGGGGCGAGCGGTGCCGTGAGGCGGAGCTCGGTGGGGAGCGTCTCATCGCCGGCCGGCGCCGCGACCAAGTCGTAGGGGATCGCGAGCACGACGGCGGTGCGGTTGTTCAGGGCATGCTCGAGCGCAATGAGCGTGGTTCGGCCGGCATCGTCGGCGCCGACGGTGAAGGTCTCGGCGCCGAGGGAAGCGGCCAGGGCGACCTGGTCGATGTCCCAGGGGCGAAGTCCCGCGGTCGGGGCCTCGCCGACGACGACGACGAGGGGGATTCCGGCGCGCACCGACTCGGCGAGGGAGGTGGCCATGTTGGTGAAGCCGGCGCCGTAGGTGACGGTGGCGACGGCGACACGGCCGGAGGCGCGAAAGTAGGCGTCGGCGGCGGCGACGGCGGCGGTCTCGTGGCGCACGGCGGTGTAGCGCACACGGGTCGTGTCGTCGGTCACCCCTGCGCCGGTGAAGAGGGCGTTGATGAAGTGGGCGTTTCCGTTGCCCATCACGCCGAAGACGTCGGTGACGTGGGCGGAAATGGCGTCGGCGACGCGCGTTGACACAGTGGTCATGGGTGAATCCTTAACGAGTCATATAGCGGGTGTTCTTCCGTATATGTCTCGCGATGCGATTCCCGATCGCTCAGCGCCCCTTTTCCGGGCGCAACGGCCAAAGCCGTCAGACCTGACGATTCTAGGGGTTAATCACGCGAGAGGTCGCAGTCCGCCCCCCTCGATCGAGTTCAAGGGGGGTCTGCGACCTCTCGCGAGCGTGGGGTTAGCGAACCCGGCGCGCCCGCCGGGTGCCGGCGACGGCACTGGCGCCGGCACCGAGCAGCACGAGTAGGGCGACGAGCCAGAGGGATGCGGCCGGGTTTGTGCCGGTGCTCGCCAACGCAGTGCCGCCAGTTCCGGTTGCGGGGGTCGTTGTGCCCGGGGTAGTCGTCCCGGTCGCAGCGACGGTGAAGGACAACGTGGTCACGCGCCCTGAGGTCTCGCCCACCGCGACGATGTGGTGCAGCCCTGGAGCCACAACCGGAACCACGAACGTGAGCGTGCCGGAGCCGACGCTGTCGGTCTTGACCGTGCCGAGGAAGATGGGGTCGGAATGCAGCGTGACGCTGACGCTCTCTCCCGGGGCGAAGCCGGAGACTGAGACGCTCGCCTTTCCGCCGACGGTGCCCTGTGTCGCGGGTGCCGTCACGGCCGGGGTTCGGGCGGTCACCACAAGATCGACTGTAGCCGAGTCGGAGGCGAGCAGTGTGCTGTCACCGGCGAAATGCGCGATGACGGACGTCGTGCCAGCCGGAGGAGCAGTGAAGCTCGCCGTTGCCCGACCATCGGTCAGGGTGCCGGAGGCGAGTACGACGCCCGCAGCTGTTGTCACGGTGTAGCCGCCGGTCGCGGCAACCCCGGTGAGGCCGGTCACTTCGATGGTGGCGGACGCGGATGTCCCTTCGACGACGGTCGAAGTCGTCAGGGTGGTCGTCGAGGCGGCCTTCGAGACGGTGAGTGTGCCGGCCGCGCTGAGCGGGATCTCCTGGGGAGTGGCGACGGCCGCGGTGAAGCCGAGCGACCCGAGCGGCGGGTTGCTCACGGCCAGTTCAGCGGTGCCCGACGCGTCGACCGGTGCGGTGCCGAGCGGTTGAGCCGACGAATCGGTGAAGCTGACGGTGCCGGTGAACGCACGCGCATCCGACCGGCTGACCGTTGCCCGGAGCGTTCCGGGCGAACCGATGCTGGTGCTGGTGGCGTAGGTCGACAACGTCACATCGCTGATCTCGGAGAGTGTGCCCTGGCTCCCGTTGGGTACATAGAGTGTGCCGCCCGCGCGCGGGTCGAAGACTCCGCCGTTCGCTCCAAAGCCGACGGTGGCGAGCGGGATGGGGGTGGCCGCCGAAACGACGGGCGGGATGACCGTGACCTGTGAGCGGATGCGTGAGGGGTACACCGTCGTGACGACGAACGTGGTTCCGTCAGCGCGCACGCTGATCGATGCCGGCTGCGACGCCGAACTCGCTCCGACTGGCAGCGGGGCGAGTGGTTCAGTGCGCGTGACAATGGCTGATTTCTGGTCGTCGGCGACGGTGAGCCACGACACGGAATTGTCAACGATGCTGGTGATGAGAACCTGACCGGTTGCGGAATTGACCCCGACCCCGACCGGCGAGGCGGCAAGGGTAATGACGCCGAGCACGACCGCGGGCACAGCGTGTGTGTCGATGACGGTGAGGGTCTTGGACACCGGGCTCACGACATAGAGACGGTCACGGTCGTTGTCGATGGCCATGTTTCCCTCTCTGCTTTCGAGGCCGGTCAGCGTCTGCACGACGTTCAGGCGATCCGGGCCGTCAGAGGCCCCAATCACCGACACGGTGCGCTGGCCGAGATGCAGGGCGTACACGCGACCGTCATTTCCGACATCGAGCTGCTGGGGGTTGTCCTCGAGTCCGGTGGTGATCACCGGGGGGAGCGGCGCTCCCGCGCCGATCTGCAACGGGTCAATCACTGAGATGCCCGGGTCGTAGCTGTTGTGAGCCACATAGACGGTGCCGTCCACCGGAGAAACCGCAGTGTCGATTGCGGCGTAGGCGCCGGCGGCGCCGAGGGGGATCAGGGTGGCCGCTCCCGTGGCCAGGTCCACCTGAGCGACCTTCGGAACCTCAGACGCGACGGCGAGATAGAGCCGATTGCGCGAGGGATCGATCGATCCCAGCGCAAGAGCCCATTCTCCGGTCTGCGCTCTGACGTTCAGAGTCGACGCGACGGCGGTGGTGGTCGTGCTGTTCAACACTGTCGGCCCTGGTGCGGGTGCGGCCAGGGCGGCACCCGTGCTCAGGAATCCGAGTGACAGGGTGGCAGCGGTGGTGAGCGCCAGGAAACGCCCTGCCTTGGTCACGTGGAAATGACGGTGGGCATGCGGCATTGAAGGCTCTCCTTTGTCGGGACAACGGCGAGAGGCGACTCAGCCATCGTGCCTCCCATCCTCTCGGAGCGAGCAATCCAGCGCCTCCCCCATTCCGAGGCGCACTGTGCGATCTAGTAGCTCGCGCGCGGCGCCGGATCGGGTGGGGTCGCGGACGCGGGCGCGGAGACAGCACGATCGTGAATGTACCTCTGCGCGAGGGCCTCCGAGGAGCGCGCCAGAATCGCGACATCCGCCCCGACGAGCACGAAGTTCGCCCCCGCCGCCAAGTAGCGTTCGGCAGTTTTCGGCGCGAATGCGTTCACCCCGACCGGCTTGCCGAGCGCCACGATTGTGCGGATGCAGTGTTCGACCGCGGCGACGACATCCGGGTGATCCTGCTGACCGAGCAGGCCCATGGATGCGGCGAGATCTGACGGTCCGATGAACAAGCCGTCGACGCCGTCGACCGCCGCGATCGACGCCACGTTCTGCACGGCCAAGGCGGTTTCAATCTGTACGAACAACGAAATGGTGTCGTCGGCATTCGCGAGGTAGCCGTCGATTCGGTTCCAGCGCGCCGCCCGGGCCAGGGCGCTGCCGACCCCGCGCACCCCGAGCGGCGGGTAGCGCACGGCGGCCACCATCTCGCGGGCGTGCTCGGCGTCGTCGACCATGGGGATGAGCAGATTCTGTGCCCCGAGGTCGAGCAGCTGCTTGACGATCACCCGGTCGCCGATCGGCACCCGCACCAACGGAACGATCGGGTAGGCGGCGACAGCCTGCAGCTGGCTGAGCGTCGACTCGAGACCGTTCGGGCTGTGCTCGGTGTCGATGAGCAGCCAGTCGAGGCCGCTGCCGGCACAGATTTCGGCGACGAGGGCGCTGCCGGAGCAGACCCACATCCCGATCTGGGGGCGGTCGGATGCGGCCAGGGTGTCCCGGAAGGTGGGGTCTACTCGAAACGACATGTGATTGCTCCCAGCTGTCCGTAGTCGGCGTGAATGGTGTCGCCCCGTTCGACCCACATCGGGCGCGTGAAGGAGCCGGCCAGGATGATCTCGCCCGCCTCCAATCGCGTACCGTGCTGGGCGAGCTTGTTGGCGAGCCAGTAGACGCCGGCGGCCGGATGGTTCAGCACGGCGGCGGCGACACCCGATTCCTCGATGGTCTGGTTGCGGTAGAGCAGCGCCCCGACCCAGCGCAGGTCGACGTCGCCGACTTTGACAGGGTTGCCGCCCATCACCATGCCGCCCATCGCGGCGTTGTCAGAGATCGTGTCGACGATGGTGCGTCCGGGCATTTCGAGGCGGGAGCTGAGAATCTCGAGCGCCGGAATGACGTAGTCGGTCGCATCGAGAACATCGAACAGGGTGCAGTTCGGGCCCTCGAGCGGCTTGCCGAGCACGAAGGCGAGTTCGACCTCGATGCGCACATTCGAGAAGGAGTCGAACGGGATGCTCGCGCCGTTTTCGTAGATCATGTCGTCGAAGATGACGCCGTAGTCGGGCTCGGTGATCCCGGTGGCGACCTGCATCACCTTTGAGGTCAGGCCGATCTTGCGGCCGACCAGCCGGCGACCGGCCGCGATGCCGCGTTCTTTCCACAGGCTCTGGACCGCGTAGGCGTCTTCGACGGTCATCTCGGGATTGCGGGCGGTGAGCCGGGGCACCGTGGTGCGAGACCGGTCGGCTTCGAAGAGTTCGTCGGCGATCTCGGCGATCCGTGAGGGTTCCAACACGTTCAGCACCACTTCCTTGTTGATGGGAACTCGGGCGTCAGCGTCATGTCGCGTTTTTCTTCGATGCGTTGTTGACCGTTCGCCCGTTTGTTAGATCGTATACGATGCAAGCCCGGATGTTGGTGGTCGCGGTGTGACGACGGTGCCCGTGGAAGTTCCGTCGGGGCGCAGCATCCAGCCCACCCGTTTGACGATGTTGAGGGCGATCGCGCTCTCGGTGAGCTCGATGCCGGGAATCTTCTCGACGATGAGCCTCTCGGTTGGCATGACATCGGCGATCCCGGTGAGCCACATCACGATGATGAAGTTCGTGGGCCCGGTCGTGGAGGCGCAGAGACGCACGTTCGGCAGCGAACGGATCGCCTCGGCGGCCAGCTCGTGCTGGCCGGCCGGAACCTTGGCAAACCACTGGCAGGTCAGGGGGAGCCCGGAAATCGGCTGAGCGATTTCGGTGCGAAACGACACGGCGCGGCTTGCCAGCATGCGCCCGAGTTGTCGTCTGGCCGTCGCCGGATGCATTCCAGTTTCTCTCGCGATATCGGCGGCGGTCGCGCGTCCGTCACGAGCCAGGATCTCGGTGATCGGCCAGGAGGGTGGCGAAAGCTCGACGGGTGGCGTCGCCGTGGTGAGCGGGGCGAGCGCACGAAATCCCGAGATCTGTGTTTTGTCGAGTGCGTTCAACCGCCAGGCGTCGCCGCTCACGTGCAGAGCGGTGCACACCGAGGTTTGATAGCGGGTCAGGCCATCGATCCGGGAGAGCAGCGGAAAGATCTGGTCGCTGAGCCCGGCCATCGACGGGGTGAGCACGGTCAGCAGGAGATCACGGTTGCGGGCTGAGACATCGACCGAAACGACCTCGGGAATCGCGCAGACCGCGGCGATGACCGCATCCCGCCGGCTCAGCTCGCACTCGATATCGATGAACGAGAGGCAGCGTTGCGAAGGGGTTCCGATGAGATGCGTCGTCACCCAAGCACAGCCTGCGTCGCGAAGTCGCCCGAAGCGGGCTGCCAGGGTGGTGGGGTGGCTGTCGAGCACTCGAGCCGCGTCGCTCCAGCTTGCACGCGGCGCAATCTGTAGGCCGTGGATCAGAGCGAGATCTTCTTCGGTCACGTCAAAATCTGCGGATGTCTGCATCATTTCTTGCGATTTTGCATCTGGAATGCAGATTTCGAGAGATTTTTCGGCATGTGCGCAACTTCACCACACAATTGGCGAACCCTGCAAGTGACCAGAATCAAGGAGGAACTGGTGTCAACAACTCTCGACGCCCACGCGATCGAAGCTGACCTGGTGATGCTGCGTCACGAACTGCACCGCTACCCGGAGGTCGGCCTCGACCTGCCGCGTACCCAGGCGCGCGTGCTCGCGGCGCTCGAGGGGCTTCCGCTGGAGATCACACTGGGCACGGGATGCAGTTCGATCGCAGCGGTCCTGCGCGGCACGAGTCAGGCATCCGCCTCTCGCCAGCCGAGCAGTCGACCGACGGTGTTGCTCCGCGCCGACATGGATGCGCTTCCGGTGCAGGAACAAACGGGCGTGGCCTATTCCTCCCGCATCGATGGCGTGATGCACGCCTGCGGGCACGACCTGCACACCGCGATGCTGGTCGGGGCCGCACGAGTGCTCTCCGCCCACCGCGACCGACTCGACGGCGATGTGGTGTTCATGTTCCAGCCCGGCGAGGAGGGATTCGACGGTGCCTCGATCATGATCGACGAAGGCATTCTGGATGTCTCCGGTCGCCGCGTCGACGCCGCCTACGGCATGCACGTCTTCTCCGCCCTCGAACCTCATGCCCGGTTCTCGACGAAGCCCGGCATCATGATGGCGGCGTCCGACGGGCTGAAGGTCACGGTGCATGGTGAGGGTGGCCACGGATCCGCGCCTCACCTGGCCAAGGACCCGGTCGTCGCCGTCGCCGAGATGGTGACGGCGCTCCAAGTGATGGTGGCGCGGCAGTTCGACGCCTTCGACCCGGTCGTCGTGACGGTGGGGCTCTTGCAGGCGGGCACCAAACGCAACATCATTCCCGACACCGCCTACTTCGAGGCGACAATCCGCTCGTTCTCCGTCGCGTCGCAGGTCACGCTGCAGAGTGCGGTTCCGCGACTGCTCAAGGGAATCGCGTCGGCCCACGGGCTCGACGTCGCCGTCGAGTACATCACTGAGTATCCGCCGACGGTCAACGACGCGTCAGAAGCCGAGATCGTCGCGGGCGTCGTGACCGACGTTTTCGGCGCCGAACGGTACTCCCGTCTCGCGAAGCCGATGGCGGCATCCGAGGACTTCTCCCGCATTCTCGAGGCGGTGCCCGGCGCGTTCATCGGCCTGGGAGCCATCCCCGTCGGCGGCGACCCCCGGACTGCGGCGTTCAACCACTCACCTTTCGCCACGTTCGACGACAGCGTGCTCGCCGACGGCGCAACGCTGTTCGCCGAAATCGCCGATCGGCGGCTGGCGCAGCTTCTCACCCGCGCACCGGCCGACCTCGCATCGGCCAACCTCCCACCGGCCAACCTCCCACCGGCTTGACGCGCACTTCAGCGATCGACCTCGTGCTCATGCACGATCATTCCGTCCACTCAGAGAAAGTAACCAGATGACTAGCACCACAGCCGTTGCGCCGTCACCAGTTCAACGTCAGAAGCAAACCAGAAAGACATTGGTCGGCACCGGAATTGGAAACGCCCTCGAGTGGTACGACTGGCAGACCTACGCCACGTTCGCGCCGTTCTTCGCGACCCAGCTCTTCAACTCCGACGACAAGGTCAGCGCCATGCTCTCCGCCCTGGCGATCTTCGCCGTGGGCTTCGTCGCTCGCCCATTCGGCGGGCTGCTGTTCGGCTGGATCGCCGACCGGCGTGGCCGCAAATTTGCGCTCACCTTGGCTGTCGGTATCGCCTCGTTCGGCGGCCTGCTCATCGCGGTGACTCCCACGTTCAACAGTGTCGGAGTTCTCGCCTCGGCCATGCTGCTCGGGGCACGCCTCATTCAGGGTCTCGCCCACGGAGGTGAGATGCCGTCGGCGCAGACCTACCTGACCGAGTCTGCACCGAAAGAAAAACGCGGTCTGTGGTCGAGCCTCATCTACTTCTCCGGCATGCTCGGCATCCTGTTCGCGACATTGCTCGGCGCCGTGCTCAATATGGCACTCAGCGAAGAGGCCATGCTCGCCTGGGGCTGGCGGGTGCCGTTCTTCCTCGGTGCCATCCTCGGCGTGTATGCGCTCGTGATGCGCGCACGTCTGCATGCGACTGAAGCTTTCAACAAGATTGAGCTGGCCGTGCGCAGGGAATCGATCTGGCCGCAGGTGCTGAAAAACAAGAAGCAGGCGCTTCAGGTGATCGGCCTCACCGTCGGCTTCACCGTCTCGTTCTACGTCTGGGGTGTCACGGCCCCCGGCTACGCGTCGACGGCATTCGGGATGGATCGTGGCCAGGCACTCTGGGCCAGCGTCGTCGGTAACGTCGTTTTCTTGATCGCCCTCCCGCTCTGGGGAATGCTTTCCGACCGCATCGGGCGTCGCCCCGTGCTCATGATCGGCACGTTCGGCGCGGCCGTGATGTTCTTTCCGATGATGGCACTCCTGCGCGAGCAGCCGTGGCAGCTTGCCGCCTCGATGAGCGTCATGCTGCTCTTCCTGGCCGCGTGCGCGTCAATTGTTCCCGCGGTGTACGCCGAGCTGTTCCCGACTCGCATCCGCACCGTCGGCACTGCAATTCCGTATGCGCTCTGTGTGGCGATCTTCGGCGGTACCGCCCCGTACCTGCAGGCCTGGTTGAGCTCGATCGGCGTCAGCGTGCTCTTCTCGGTCTACGCGGTTCTGTTGCTGCTGGTCAGTACTGCGGTGATCGCGTTCACTCTGAAAGAAACCAAGGGTAAGGACCTGACGGAGGTGTAAACCTCGGCTGTGCATCCCGCGAATCGAAAACCACCGCGCTCGGTGAGTACCTGCAGCGCGGTGGTTTTTTGATCTGCTCCGGTTGATTGATCTCACTCTCGCTCGACGTACCAATGAAGTACAGTCGGCCTGGAGGGGGATGGGGCTGATGAAGGGTGCAGACCGATGACTCGAGAAAACAACAACTCGCCGGGCAACGCGGCGGCCGCTGGCAACCCGGGCCGGATGCATTCCGTCTCAACGGAAACCACGCAGCTGATCGATTTGGTGCTCGACTACTCGCGCCGCCGAATGCTGTCCAGTGACACCCCGCTCGACAAGCCGGAGTCCGAAGCCGCGCTCGACCGGCTGGCCGCCGGAGCGCTCACCGAGGGCGGCATCGGCGCCGAGCGGGCGCTCGCGCTTTTCGAGGATGTGCTGGCGCCGGCCTGCATCACCACCGATCATCCGCAATACCTCTCGTTCATTCCAACGGCTCCAACGAAGGCAGCGACCGCATTCGACCTCGTCGTGTCGGCCAGTGCCGTCTATGGCGGGTCCTGGTTGGAGGGCTCTGGCGCGGTCTATGCAGAGAATCAGGCGCTGTCGTGGCTGGCGAACGAATTCGGCCTCCCCGCGACTGCCGGCGGAGTCTTCGTGCAGGGTGGCACCCTCGGAAACCTCTCGGCCCTCGTCGCCGCTCGCGACCACGCCCGGCGCGCACGCCGGGAAATCGGGGCCGCGATGCCGACCCGCTGGGCTGTCGTCTGCAGTGCTGAGGCGCACTCGTCGATCGCATCCGCTGCCCAGGTCATGGATGTGGATGTCGTGCCCGTTGCTCCGCGCGACTCCGGTTCCCTCGGCGGCGAGGCCGTGCGGGCGGCGTTGGAGGAGTATGAGGGATCGGTGTTCGCGGTCGTCGCGACCGCCGGTTCGACGAACTTCGGCATCGTCGATGACGTGGCTTCAATCGCCGCGTTGAAGGGGGAGTTCGATTTCTGGCTGCACGTTGACGGCGCCTACGGTTTGGCGGCGATGCTATCCCCGCTGGCGCGGCCGCTGTTCGCGGGAGTCGAGCATGCCGACTCGGTGATCGTCGACCCGCACAAGTGGCTGTTCGCTCCATTCGACGCCTGCGCCCTGATCTACCGCGACCCGGAGGCCGGACGCAAGGCGCACACACAGCATGCCGAGTATCTCGACACACTCACGCAGATGTCCGATTGGAGCCCGTCGGACTACGCGGCGCACCTCACCCGTCGCGCCCGGGGTCTTCCACTCTGGTTCTCACTGGCCACCTATGGCGCCGGCGCCTACCGCGATGCAATTGGTGCGTCGCTCCAACTCGCCCAGCAGATCGCCGAGGAGATCGAGCGCCGGCCGCACCTCCGTCTCGTGCGCCGGCCGCAATTGTCGGTGGTGGTGTTCGAACGAGACGGATGGCTGCCGGCCGACCACGAGGCATGGTCGGCCCGGCTGCTCGGCGAGCAGCGCGCGTTCGTGACGCCCAGCTCGCACGCCGGTCGCACGAACACTCGTTTCGCCATCGTGAACCCGCTGACGACGTTCGAACAGCTCACGGGCATCCTCGACACGATGTGAAGGCCGGGCACCGCTCCGAACCGCCGCGCGCCGATAGTCTGGCGTTCCGAGTGCGAAAGAGGAGCGATGCCGAAGATCGTTGATCATGCCGAGCGCCGCCGGACGATCGTCCAGGCGACCTGGCGACTGATCGCCACCCAGGGCATCCGCGCCACCACCATGCGCGAGATCGCCCGTGAGGCCGGCGTCGCCAACGGAACGCTGGTGCCGTATTTCACCGACAAGGATGCGATTCTGACGGCAGCCTTCGAGCACGTGTTCGCTGCGACCAACGATCGTTTCGCCCGGGCCCGCTCGAATCAAACCGGGCTCGCGGCCTTGCGCGTGATGTTGATCGAGATCTTCCCGCTCGATGGGGAGCGCCTGCTTGAGGCGCGGATCGTTGTCGCGTTCTGGGAACACGCCGCCACTGACCCGGCGCTGAACCAGTTGCACCAGAACACCATGGCCCGCTGGCGCGCCGAGATGCTGGAGTATCTCGAGGAGGCGAAGCGGGAGGGCCAGGCTCGATCTGATCTCGACACCGGTCTGGTCGCCGACCAGCTGATGGCCATGCTGAACGGAGTGCAGGTGCTCACCGTCTTGTCGTCAGACCTTGGCGCCGCCGCACGCTTGACAGCGATGCTCGACGACTTTCTCACACGTCTGAACTGAACTGAACTGAACGCCCACGCACCGACATGACCACACAACGACATGACCGGGCGGCCCGTGCCGCCCGGTCATCGTCTGAGAGCGAATGAGCGCTTAGCGCTCGCAGCCCGCACAGACACAGCCCGCGCTGTCGCCGCCGCTGTGATCGCAGGCGCACGCGCTCGCGCCATGGCCGGCCGAGGCAGACGCCGGCACGTTCAGAGCAGGGTTGCGACCGAAGAACCCGTAGGGCTTGAGCGTGAACTTCGCGTAATCGACGGGCATCACCGGCCAGTCCTCGACGCGCGGGAAGTGCGTCGGGCCGAAGGTGTGCCAGAGCACGATGTCTTCACCGTCAATGCTGCGGTTCGCCGCGCTGTAGCGGGGCAGGCCGTCGCCGCCCGGGTTCTGGTTGGGCAGGTCGCCGGCCGCATAGCGCTCCGCGGGGGAGTACCGGGTCACCCAGAGGTGCTTGCGGGTGAAGCCGGCACGCTGAGCAATGACAGAGTCGTCGGCGGCGAGCAGCGTCGGTGTTCCCTGGGCAAGCAGCTCATAGCCGACCGGGTATCCGAGGCGATTCGTCTTCTCCGTGTTCACGACATGCCAGGCGCGGCCGACCGCGGGCTCTGCGTCGCGCGCGCCCTCCGACTCGACCCGCAGTCGTGTCGTCTTTTTGGTGAACGCATTGCCGTACGGGTTCGTGTCGCTGATGGGCAGGCGCACGGCATCCACCTCGTTGACGGCATTCGACAGACCGTCGACCATCATGTCGAGGCGGGCACTGAACAGGTGCTGGTGGTACGGAGCACCGAGGCCGGGCGCCACCTCGCTGGCGAAGTCGCCGGCTTCGGGGTCATACGCCGAGGTGAACAGCACGCCCGTCAGTTTGGCCTCGCACTCGATGGTGCCGTCGAGGTAGAGGTACCAGTAGAAGCCGTAGTCGTAGTTGCCGACGGTCGTGAAGAAGCTGATCACCAGGCGGCGCTGACGACGGACCTCCGCGGCACCGGTGTAAATGTCAGTGTGTTTCCACAGGGTGCCGAAGTCTTCCTCGTGCATGCAGATCGCGTTGGGGATGACATGCGGGTTGCCGAGTTCGTCGGCGAGGGTCGCGTCGAAATAGTGAATCTCGCCCAGACAGTCACAGCCGAGCTTGAGCGAGTTCGCGTAACGACCGTAGATGTACTCGCCGGTGTCGAAGTAGTTCTGCCAGAAGCGGGTCGGTGACGGGTCGCCGTAGGGCACCACCATCTCCGAGATCGAGGCGCGGTAGATCACGTCGCGCTCCTCGCCGGCATCCGCATCGTTGAAACGGATGCGACGCAGCACAAGACCCTCGCGGGCGTCGAAGCCGACGCTGAACCGCCAGTTCGCCCAGGTGACTTCCTCACCCTCAACGGTGAAACTCGGCCCCTCGGGCTGGGTGATCGAGATCGGCTTCAGGGTGTCGAGGTCCGGCCCGACGACCGCGCGGTCGTTGAAGTTGCCGCCCTCGGCGGGGATCGGGTAGACCTTGTGGTCGATCAGGTTGAACATCTTCTGGTCGATCATGTCGACGTAGGCGCAGAGGCCGTCGACGGGGTGCGCCCAGCAGTGGTCGCCCTCATATTGCTGCATGAAGGCGAGCACACGGATGATCCGGCGGCCTTTCTCCTCGGCGAAGCCGTAGTTGCCGGCGGAGAGGGGAGCGAGCGCAACCTGATCATGCGTGATGCCACGTTTGGCGAGGGCTGCATGCCAGTCGGGTTCGTTGGCCAGGATGCCGTCGATGGACCCGAACTCCTCGTCGAGGATGGCCACCTGACCGGTCTCGCCGTCGATATCGAAGACGGTGATCTGCCCATCGCCAAGTGAGACTCGCGCATCGAGCGCGATGCCCGTCGCCTGGTCGAGGAGCACGGAACGCAGAATGCGCGGCAGTTCGCCGCCGCTCAGAACAGCTGCTTTGTCTGGTTCGTCGACGCCCAGATAGACAAAGCGCGTGGTGTCGCTGACATGGCCGGCCGCCGAGAGGAGACTGCGCGCCGTCACGATTTCTTCGGCCTGCAGGCTGGCCAATGGGTCGGCCGGTGCGGGCAGTGACGCCGGGGTGCCGGCATGTAGTGCTGCGTTCGGTGACGTCGTTGTCATGTTTCACTCTCTTCTCTGTTTTTTCCCTACGGTTGTAGGGTAACTTAGGTCAACTCCACAAAACAAGGAAGTTCTGCATGGAAGTTGCGCTACACGTGTGCATGCTGATCTCGGCACTCGCCTGCACGGCCTGCGGGCTGCTCGGGCCCCACCGGCCCTCCGTGTCCGGCTGGCTGGGGCAGGTGATCATGGTTGCGGCCATGCTCGACATGTCGGTGCCCGGCGACTGGTTGCCGCCTCTCGTCTGGTCGGCACTGCTGATTGCGGCCGGAATGTATGGGGCGGCGCGGCGGCGCTGGTCGGTTCCGGACCCTGGCTCGGTCTGCGCGTCGCTGGATCTGCACCGCGCGCTGACGTTCGTGGCGGCTGGGGGGCTGATCCTGGTTCTCGCCGGTCCCGTCGGTTTCGTCGGTGCGAGGCGCTCGCCGGGTGGGCACGCCCATGCCGGATTGCACGGCGGGGCGACCGGATGGCTGCTGGTCGGCGTCATCGGCCTCCTCGTGCATGCCGCGTGGCTCATTGTCCGCTACGCGCGTCGCACGCGTCGTCGGCGGTCAAGCGCTCTTGAAGCGGCGAGTCTCGGTGTGATGCTCGCCGCGATGGCCGCGTCGGTGTTGTAGCCCATGTTGTAGCCGGTGTTGTTAGTGCGAAGCGGTGAGGCCGACGAGAAGTCGGTCGAAGCTGTCAAGAAAAGCGCTCGCGCGGGCCGGATTGCGGGACGTTTCGATCCCTGCGTCGCGCAGGCTCCCGGTGAGGAGTGTCGCGGTCGACTCGACGTCGATGCTCGCATCGATCGCACCGGTCGAGACGGCACTGCGGAGCTGCTCACAGAATGCGTCGAAGAACCCCTGGGAGCCGATGCCGCGTTCGGCACGGAAGCCGACCAGATGGGGTCCGGAAATGTTGTAGAAGGAGCCGAGCCGGGGGTCGGTCGAGAACTCGAGCATCGCCGCCGCGTACGCGAGAATCTTCGCGTTCCAGGTCTCCGCCGACGAGGCGCCCTGACGGGCTTGTGCGAGAAGTGCGCTGCCGACCGCGTTGTAGGTGTCGCGCAGCAGGTCGTCCCGGCCTGCCGGGTAGTGGGCGTAGAGCGTTGCCCTCGACATCCCGCTCTCGGCGGTGATCCGATCAATGGTGGCGGCGGCGAGGTCACCGGTCGAGACCAGGTTCACGGTCGCTGCGATGAGATCCTCGCGCACGCGTTGCTGCCGGCGCTCGCGCAGTGGTGTCCGCGCAGCAGTCGTCACGAGTTCCCCTTTTCTTCTCGGTCGGTTAATGCAATCCTATTTCCAGACTTCCATTCTGTAAACAAGAACGTGAGTATGGTTTTTCCGGCTCCGGTCGAGCGTCACAGGTGACGCCGGTTCAGGGCGGCTCACGACGAAAGGATCACCGCATGGTGTTTGACCAGATCGCAGCACGGGAGACCGCGCGAGCCGCTCTGTCCCACTTCGGAATCGATGACGAGGCAGAGATCACCTTCGTCAAGTACCGCGAAAATCATGTCTTCCGGGTCGCTCCCGCCGACGGCGCCGCGGTGGCCCTCCGATTGCACCGACCGGACTATCGCAGCGACCGGGAGATCGAGAACGAGCTCGAATACATCTGCGCGCTGAAGGAGCGGGGGCTGCCGGTCGTCGAGATCGTTCCGGCGACATCCGGTGCCCTCTGGAGCCGGGTCGACTGCAACGGCCACTCACGGCGGGTGTCGGTGCAACGCTGGCTTGAGGATGCCGCGCCCGTCGGCGATGTGGCGGCGGCGTTCGACGGCCTCGACCAGACCGATGCCGCGACCTTCGCCCAGATCGGTCGGCTGATCGGCACCGTGCACAACGATTCCGAGGCGCTCGGTCGCCCGGCCGGGTTCGAACGGGCGCCGTGGGATCTGGACGGTCTCACCGGGAACCAGCCCCTCTGGGGTGACCCGACACAGCTCCGCACGTTGAACGACGCCGAGCGCGCGATCCTCCGGGCGGCGGTCGCCCTGGTGCGTGCCGAACTGGCGACGCTCAGCGTCGATGCGCACCACTACGGCGTGATTCACGCCGACCTGACGCCCGAGAACATCCTGCGCGACGCCGACGGTCTGGTCATCATCGACTTCGACGACTTCGGTGAGGGCTGGTACCTCTTCGACCTGGCCACGATTCTCTTCTTTTACACGCATCACCCGCGCTTCGAGGAGTACCGCAGCGCACTTCTCGACGGCTACAACGCGGTGCGCGAGTTGACCGCCGCGGAGCTCGCGGCCTGGGACGCGATGTTGCTCGCCCGCGCATTCACCTACCTCGGCTGGGCCTCGGACCGGCCAGGTGATGAGGCAGCCGACCACATCGAAACGGATGTCGCCCCCTGGGTCGTGCACTGCGCATCCGTCTATCTGGCCGGCGAACCACTGCCTTGGGGTCGGCCCTGACTCGGCCGGCGCCCTCACCTTCACTTTTCGCTCTCACCGCCGGCGACGGCAGCAAAGGACCAACCCGATGACACACGATCTCCTGCAACGCCGGATCGCGACCCTGGGCCCGCACTCGCCCCTCTTCTATAACGAGCCCATCGAATTGGTTTCCGCCGAGGGGGTGTGGATGACCGACGTCGCGGGCAAGCGCTACCTGGACGCCTATAACAACGTGCCGCACGTCGGGCACTGCCACCCCCGGGTGATCGAGGCCCTGCGCGCGCAGGCGTCGACGCTCAACATCCACACCCGCTATCTCAACGACCGGGTCGTCGACTACGCCGAGGCGTTGCTGGAGAACTTCGAGCCGAGCCTCGACCGCGTGTTCTTCACCAACAGCGGGTCCGAGTCGAATGAACTCGCATTCCGTGTCGCCACCCAGCACACCGGCAACACCGGCGTGCTGGTCTCCGACTTCAGCTACCACGGCAACACGGCCTATCTCGCTGGTTTGACCACGGGGCTGACGGCGCACGAAGGGCTGGGCGGGCACGTGCGCACGATTCATATTCCCGACACCCTCAGCAGTGCGCTCAGTGACGAAGAACTTCTCGCCACGAGCCTGGCCGAGGTTGACGCGGCGATCGGCGCACTTGTCGCCGCCGGATACGGCGTTGCCGCGGTGCTCGTCGACTCCCTGTTCTCGACCGAAGGGCTTTGCCACACACCCGACGGCTACCTCGCCGGCGTCGCCGAGCGGGTGCGGGCGGCGGGCGGACTCGTCATCGCCGACGAAGTGCAGTCGGGTTTCGGGCGCACCGGTTCACACTTCTGGGGCTACCAGCGTCTCGGGATCGTGCCCGACCTGGTCACCCTCGGCAAGCCGATGGGCAACGGTCATCCGCTCGGCGGCGTCGTGACGACCGAGGCGCTTCTCGATGAGTTCGGGCGTCGCAACATGTACTTCAACACCTTTGCCGGCACTCCGGTCTCGGCGGCGGTGGGGCTTGCCGTGCTCGACGTGATGCGTGACGAAGACCTGATGAACCGGTCCGCCCAGCTGGGCGCCCTCATCAACCAGCGACTGACCGAGATCACGAGCCACTATGACCGGATCGGTCCGGTGCGCGGTGCCGGCCTCTTCTTCGGCTTCGAGCTCTTCAGCGATGCCGGCCAGTGTCAGCCGGATGCGGCGCTCACCCGGGCGGTGGTCGAAGACATGCGCGAGCGCGGCGTGCTGATGAGCAAGATCGGTCCGAACGATTCGGTGTTGAAGATTCGCCCACCGCTCGCTTTTCAGGGCGAGCACGCCGAGCTACTCCTGCGGGAGATGGAGGGAAGCCTGGCCGGGCTCCTGGGCTGAGGGAAGCGGCCAATCGAGCCGCCTCGTTCAGCAGAGGGTCAGGCTAGCTCGGGTGCACGCTCGAAGAAGCGAGTGCGTTGTTCGAAGGCATGACCGACCTGGAGCAGCAGGAGGTCGGCGCCGTGCGGAGCCACCAGTTGCAGGCCCACCGGAAGGCCCGATGGGGTGAACCCGGCTGGCATGGCCAAGGCCGGGACGTCGGCGGCGGAGATGACGCTGGCCGAGCGCATCCAATCGAGGTAGGTGTCGAACTTCTGGCCGTCGATGCTCCCGGGATAGCGCCACTCGCCCGGGAAGGGCAGGCACTGCGACCCCGGGGTGAGCAACAGGTCGAATCGACTGAAGTATTCGCGGATCCGGCCCTCGAGCCGGGTGCGGGCCAGTGCCAGCTCACGGATGTCTGCCCCGGTCTGTCGGGTGCCGAGGCCCACGTTCCAGAGCATCTCGGGTTTCACTCGCGCAGGGTCGCCCCGCACCAGATCACCCCAACCGAGTTCGAAGTCGAAGGCTCTGGTCTGGTTGAACACGAAGTCGGCGTCGGAGAGGTCGGGCGCCGCCTCTTCGATGTGCAGACCGAGCTGTTCGAATTCGCCGAGGGCGGCCAGGAAGACCGAGACCACCTCAGGTTCGACGGGCAGGTCGAGTCCGAAATCGACGGTCCAGCCGATGCGTAATCCCCGAAGGTCGCGCTCCAGCGGGGCGGCAAATGACGCCTGATCCTCAGCGAGAGACAGAGGGCTCCGGGCATCCGGGCCCGACACGACCGACATCGCCAGGGCAACATCCGCCACTTCGCGGGCCATCAGGCCGGCGCGTGCGAGCCAGGCCCACGAGTTCGGAGTGACGATCGGGATGCGCCCGCGCGACGGCCGCAGCCCGACAACATTGCAGAACGCAGCGGGAATGCGCACCGACCCGCCCATGTCGGATCCGTCGCCGAGCGGCTGGATTCCTGCGGCGAGTGCTGCGGCGACTCCGCCGCTGGACCCCCCGGCGCTCCGCGAGAGGTCGTAAGGGTTGTGCGTCGTGCCGAAGAGGTCGTTGAAGGTGTGCGCGCCGGCGGCGAACTCCGGCACGTTGCTCTTGCCCGTGCTGACCACCCCCGCTGCGCGCAGCCGTTCGATCACGACGTCATTGGCCGCGGGTACCGAGCCGGCGAGCAGTGGTGAGCCCCAGGTGGTCGGCATTCCAGCGACGTCGTTGGTGTCTTTGTGAGTCATGGGCAATCCGTGCAGTGGCGGGAGCACGGCCCCCGACGCCTGCCGCTCATCGGCGGCGGTAGCCTCGGCGAAGGCCCGGTCCCGGTCTTCGTAGATGATCGCGTTGATGGCCGGGTTGACTCGGTCGATGCGGTCCCAGTGCGAGTGCAACGCTTCGCGGGCCGACAGCGCGCCGGTCGCGATCATCCCGGTGAGCGCGCGAGCTGAGAGCCGGGTGAGGTCGTCGCTCATCTCCACAGACCCTTCGTTGCGTGCTGTGATGCGGGCACTACTGTGTGACCGGAATTCACAGTGAACTATACGCACAGTTCGGTTCACGACGCAGCGTGCGATTGTGCACGAGTTCAGGGAATGCGCGTCAACGTGAGTGGCTGGGTGAGCGCGGCGCGGCGGCGAGCCACGACAGGGTGATCGCCGCCCCGCAAGCCGGCGGGGCGGCGATCGTCACATGGAGCCGGTGACAGTTCTAGCCGCTGATCACCTGCGGCACACCGAGCGCCTTGAGGCCCTCGACACCGAACTCAAGGCCGTAGCCGGACTGCTTCGCCCCGCCGAACGGAACCATGGGGTGGATGGTGCCGTGCGAGTTGATCCACACGGTTCCGGTCTCCAGGCGGGCCGCGATCTCGCGTGCCTTGTCGAGGTCTGACGACCAGACCGAACCGCCGAGACCGACATCGAGGCTGTTCGCCAGCGCGATGGCTTCGTCGATGTCGCTGTAGCGGATGATCGGCAGCGCCGGGCCGAACTGCTCCTCGACGACCAGGGCGTTGTCGTGGTCGATGTCGGCGATCAGCGTGGTCGGGTAGAAGTATCCGGGCTGCTCGGCCACGGGGTTGCCTCCGATGAGAACGCGAGCGCCAGACTCCTTCGCGCTCTCGACCAGGCGGTTCACGATGTCGTACTGGGCCTTGTTCTGCAGCGGGCCGAGCACATTGTTCTCATCCAGGCCGACGCCCATCGGAATGGCGGCGGCGAGAGCGGTGAGAGCCTCGCAGACCTCGTCATAGATGTCGTCGTGCACGTAGAGGCGCTTCAATGCGGCACAGGTCTGGCCGGTGTTGATGAAGGCGCCCCAGAAGAGTCCCTCGGCGATGGCCGCCGGGTCGGCGTCGGGCAGCACGATGCCGGCGTCATTGCCGCCGAGCTCAAGAGTGAGGCGCTTCACGGTGTCAGCGGAGCTGCGGATGATTGCCTTGCCGGTGGCGGTCGAACCGGTGAACATGACCTTGCCGATGGCTGGGTGGCTCGACAGGCCGGCGCCGATTTCGCGGTCGCCCGACACGACGGTGACGAGGCCTTCCGGCAGCACCTGGTTCATCACAGCGACGAGAGCAAGCACGCTCAGCGGCGTGTATTCCGACGGCTTGACGACAACGGCGTTGCCCATGCGCAGTGCCGGGGCGATCTGCCAGATGGCGATCATCATCGGCCAGTTCCACGGGCCGATCGCGCCGACGACACCGATCGGGCGATAGTGCAGCGACGCCTGGGCGGGGCCGTCGTCCAGAACGACTTCGGTCTCCAGCACCGTCGCGGCCGCAGTGCGCAGCCAGGCTGACGCTCCACCGACCTCGAAGCGGGCGTTCGGGCCGTTCAGCGGCTTGCCCTGCTCACGGGAGAGCAACTCGGCCAGCGGCTCGGCGGCGGCGTCGATCGCATCCGCGACCCGCTGCATCGTCTCACTGCGAGCGGCGTGCCCGAGTGCGGCCCAGGCCGGCTGAGCGGCGACGGCCGCGGCGACAACACGGTTGAGGTCCTCGACGGAGTGCACGGGGGCCGAACCAACGACCGCGCCGGTGGCCGGATCGAGAATGTCGCGGGTGGGTCCCGACGACGGAGTGATCGTCGCCAGAAGGCTGTCGTAGGTCTGCATTGGTCCTCCACTGTGAGTCAGAACGGTGAGTCAAACACCTCTTCCACCGTATGCACTGGGGCGCAACGGTCGCTTGTCCCAGGGCGCGCGATGGTTGCCCGGTGGCGCACCATCGCTGCGGGCCGCAGGGCACGCCGAAAACGCGAGGAGAGGAGACCACCCCGTGCGGGCGGTCTCCTCTCCTCGCGTGTTTTCGCTCGAGCAGCGGTTCTAGCGCACCGCTGAAGTCGAGGCGTCGCTGTTGGCGACGGCGGCCGCTTCAGACTGTTCCAGGTCGGTCTCCAGGTTCGCGTAGACGGCCGGCCGGTACTTCTTCAGCCAGGCGGCGGTCGCCAGTCCGGCGATCAGCACGAGGGGCAGAAGCCAGGGCAGCATCCCGATGATCGGGTTGTCCGAGCCGGCCATGTCCGGAAAGTTCAGGATGGCGAGGCCGACGATCACGAGCAGGCCGAGTCCGCCGAGTCCGGGAGCGATGAAGGTCTTCCAGATCCGCGAGTCCCGGGTGCGGCGGAAGTAGACGACGATCGACAGGGCGGCGAGCAGCTGCAGCACGAGGATGCCCAGGGTTCCGAAGCCGGTCATGCTCGCGGTGAGTTCCGCAATGGGGTCAAGCCCTGCAGCCCAGTACACGGCGGCGACGAGCGTTCCGAAGGCGAGCTGCACGATCGCGGCGTTCTGCGGCGAACCGGTCGAGGCCCGGGTCTGGCCGAGCGCCCGCGGCAGTACCCCGACACGGCCCAGCGCATACAGGTACCGCGTGGCGGAGTTGTGAAGTGCGAGAAGTGCCGCAAACAGGCTGATCAGCAGAAGCACCATCATCACCTTGGTGAGGGTGTCTCCGAGGTAGTCCTGAGAGATGGTGAAGACCAGGTCGCCGGTGGAGAGGTGCTCAAGCGCGACATCCTGTGCCTGTGCGACGCCGATCGCGCTCACGATCGACCAGGTGGTGAATGCGGCGAACAGGCCGATGAAGGTGATGGCGATGTAGGTTGCGCGCGGGATCGTGCGGTTCGGGTCTTTCGCCTCCTCGCTGAAGAGTGCCGTGGCCTCGAAGCCGATGAACGCGTTGGCGGCAAACAGCATGGCCAGGCCGAGCGAACCCGACAGGATGATCGACGGGTTGAAGACCTCGAAGCTGAGGCCGTGGCGGAACAAGACGGTGAAGTCCATCACCAGCAGGATCGAGATCTCCAGGATCAGGCACACGCCGAGGATCTTGGCGCTGAAGCCGATGCCCTTGCGGCTGAGCACGAAGACGAGAACGACCGAGATCAGGCTCCAGATCATCCAGTGCATGTCAATGCCGAAGACATCCTTCGCCACCATCGCCGTGAAGAAACCGCTGGTGCCGATGGCGCCGGCGACGAAGCAGTTGTAGCCGAGCATGGCGACGAAGCCCGCGACGAGGCCCATCGGGCGTCCCAGGCCCTTCACCACAAAGGCGTAGAAGCCGCCAGCGTTGACCAAGATCTTCGACATCTGCGCGTAGCCGACGGCGAAGAGCAGCAGCACGGCCATGACGAGCAGGAATGCGCCGACCATGCCGCCGCCGTTGCCGACGGCGATGCCGATGGCGGCGATGACAATCATCCCGGTCAGGGGAGCGACAGCGGCCAGCACCAAAAAGACGATGCCGGGCACTCCGAGCACGTTCCTGGCGAGGCGGGTATTGCCTTCCGATCGCGACACTTCACTCATTCTGTTGTCCTTCTGCTCATTCAGGCGGATGCCAGGGCTGGCCGATGCGGGTATCTAGAATTCTCGGGCGCAGCCGCAGCTGGCTTTTGTCGGCAAGTGAGAGGCAGTTGACTTTGCGTGCAGAGCTTGTCGGTGAGTCGGTCTCAGGCGGCAGTATGGGGGAGAACGCGATTGATTGACCGACGGGAAAGAGAAGACATGGGCTACACCGGAGCGACCGTCGAGGGCAAGGTCGTTGTGATCACGGGTGGTGGAACCGGGATCGGCGCCGCAATTGCCGAGCGATTCGCGTCGGAGGGCGCTCGGGTCGTGATCGTCGGCCGGCGCCGTGCCCCGCTCGACGAGGTGGCCGCCCGCACGGGCGCCCTGGCGATCGTCGCCGATGCCAGCGACGGGGTACAAGCAGCCGCCGCCGCCCGCCAGATCGTCGACACCTTCGGCTCTATCGACATCCTTGTCGCGAATGCCGGCGGCCACGGACTCGCGTCGGTCACCGACACCGACGATGCGGCGTGGGCGGCAAGCCTCCAGGCGAACCTGACGAGCGCCTTCGTGATCGCTCGGGCGGCACTTCCCGCGCTGATCGAGTCGCGCGGGGCGATCGTCGTGGTCTCCTCCCTGGCCGGCTTGTTCGCCGGGCCGGATGTCGCCGGGTACACGGTCGGCAAGCACGCGCTCATCGGACTGACCCGGTCGATGGCGCGCGACTACGGCAAGCGCGGAGTGCGGGTCAACGCGCTCTGCCCGGGATGGGTGCGCACGCCGATGGCCGACGAAGAAATGGATGCCCTCGGTCAGGCGGCCGGGCTGACCGGTCGTGAGGACGGCTACGCCCTCGTGACCAGGGATGTGCCGTTGGGGCGTGAGGCTCAGCCGTCCGAGATGGCCTCGATCGTGCGTTTTCTCGCTTCCGACGAGGCCTCGTACATGACCGGATCGGTCATCGTCGCCGACGGCGGCGCGCATGTGGTGGATCTGCCGACCCTGGCGTTCGAGCACGCGGGAATGTAGCGGCTGGAGGGGGAGGCCGACTAGGAGGCTGGGCTGAATGCGCGGCTGCGCACCTCACTCGGCGGGAGGCCGTGTGCCGCTTTGAACACGCGGCTGAAGTGCGCGGCATCCACGAATCCCCAGCGGGCAGCGATGGCGGCGACCGGGCGGTCGGCGAGTGCGGGATTCAGCAGGTCGCGGTGGCACTGCTGCAAGCGCCGGCTGCGGATGAGTGATGAGACGGTGCATCCGTTCTCGTGAAAGAGTCCGTGCAGGTGGCGGGTTGAGATGAAGTGCGCGGCGGCGATCTGGGCGGGGTCGAGATCGACAGAGGCCAGGTTGTCGTCGATGTAGGTGCGAATGCGCTGCATGAGGGCCTGGTGCGGGGTGGTTGGCCCACGATCGATCGCGAGTTCTCGCGAGAACATCGTGGAGACGAGGTCCAGTGCGCTCTGTGAGAGCTGGGCGCCGGTGCTCCCGTTCAGCTGATCGAAGTTCTCGACGAGCTGGGCCAGGAATGGAACGATGATGGCGCCGATCCCATCCGAGCCGGACATCCGCACCGCGGTGAGCTGTCCGACGGCGTCGGCGGGAAGGTTGACCAGGTGTTTCGGAAACATGATCACCATCGAGCGATACGCCT
Source organism: Leifsonia sp. 10L418 (assembly GCF_056395445.1). NCBI lineage: Bacteria > Bacillati > Actinomycetota > Actinomycetes > Micrococcales > Microbacteriaceae > Leifsonia > Leifsonia sp. 10L418. The sequence continues at coordinate 173,858 of NZ_JBFTJN010000006.1, forward strand.
CGTCGAACACCAGTGAATACGGCCGGTGTGTGTCGTACACGGCGAGATCCCCCGGGCGCAGGACCGCTTCGCGGTTGTCCTGAATCAGCAGCCCGGTCCCTTTCAATTGCAGGCTGATCTTGAACGAGTCGCCGACACCGCCTCGGGCGATGAGCTCCGGCGTTCTCTCCACCGAGTGCCGGGCGGCGCTGACCTCCGAGATGTGCACATCGCCGACGCTGACCGAGCGCAGCACCCCACGAAACGAGGCGGTCTCCGAAGCCGAGGCGGTGACCTTCAGCGGCACGAAGGATTCGGAAACCGCGGTGCGGAACTCGCTGAAGGTGAGGGGTTTCGGGTTCGACACCCGATTGTCGGTGGCACGGGGAGTGGGGGCGGCTAGGGAACGCTGCACGGGAACACCTCGAAAGCTCTCAGGATCGCTACTGCGGTGTATACGATCTGTGACAGGGATCCTAGCAGCGAACCCTGGAGTGACGCGTCTCTCAGCCGTTGGCTCCGTCATCGACCCGCCGCTTCCGCACCGAACCCGGGGATACACCTGGGCAAAATGCCGTTGACGGCCGTCTGGGTGCGCCGCGTACTCTGATCAGCATTGCCGACTCATGTTTGAGTCGATGCCGACGAAGGAGTCATGGATGTCAACAGTTGTACTCGAGCGCCCGAGGTAAGGATGAGCCCCGAACTGCGCAGAGTGGCATTCGCCACCGTCATCGGCACGACCATCGAGTGGTACGACTTCTTTCTCTATGCGAGTGCCGCCGGGCTCGTCTTCGCGCAGCTCTTTTTTCAGCCGGCCGGACCGCAAGCCGCGATCCTGCTCTCCTTCGCCTCCGTCGGGGTGAGTTTTCTCTTCCGGCCCCTCGGCGCTTTCCTCGCCGGCCACTTCGGTGACCGGCTCGGCCGCCGAGTCGTGCTCGCCGTCACTCTGATCATGATGGGTTCCTCGACGGTGCTGATCGGCCTGTTGCCGACCTACGCCCAGATCGGCATCGCCGCCCCGGTGCTGCTGATGCTGCTGCGCATTCTGCAGGGAATCTCAACCGGTGGCGAGTGGGGTGGCGCCGTGCTGATGGCCGTCGAGCATGCGCCCGACGGGCGGCGGGGTCGTTTTGGTGCGTTCCCGCAGATCGGGGTCCCGATCGGCTTGCTTCTCGCATCCGGCATGCTGGCCCTGATGACCGGCGTGATCTCACCCGGTGAGGCCTTCCTCGAGTGGGGCTGGCGCGTTCCGTTCCTGCTCAGCTTTGTGCTGATCATCGTCGGCTTCATCGTGCGCCGCAGCGTTGATGAGAGCCCGGTCTTCACCGAGATTGCCAAGCGCAAGCAGCAAAGCAAGATGCCGGTTGCGACGCTGTTTCGCAAGCACTGGTTGTTGGTGATTCTGGCCGCTCTCACCTTCGCGGGTAACAACGCCGCCGGCTACATGACAACGGGCGGGTACATCCAGAACTACGCGACAAACCCCGACGGGCTGGTGGGGATGGAACGCACCCCGGTGCTGCTCGCCGTCACCGGTTCGGCCGTTGTCTGGCTCGCCATGACCTGGATCGCCGGTGGCGTGTCAGACCGCATCGGGCGACGCAACACCTACATCATCGGCTGGTGCGTGCAGCTGACGACGGTGTTCTTGCTCTTCCCCCTCGTGAACACCGGGAACGTCTGGCTCCTGTTCCTCGGACTTTCGCTCTTCACAATCGGGAATGGTTTCACTTACGGTCAGCAGGCCGCGTTCTTTGCTGAATTGTTCCCGGCTTCGATCCGTTTCTCCGGGGTCTCGATCACGTATGCGCTCGGGGCGATCCTCGGCGGCGCGTTTGCGCCGTTGATCGCGACCTGGCTCGTGCAGCAGTCCGGAACTGCGTTCTCCGTTGCGGTCTACATCGCAGTGCTGACGGTCATCGCGTTCGCCGCGACGCTCGTGTTGCGTGATCGCACGGGCATCCCGCTGGGGCCGGACCACGAGGCAGAGCAGTCTGTCGGGCAGATCTACGGAATGAAGCATTCGGCCGATGCCGTGACCGCAGGCAGCGCGGGTTACTAGGGCGCCCGACAACAGTCGCGCCCGACAGCAGCACGCCCCCTCTCCGTTTCGACGGGAGGGGGCGTGCGTGGTTGTTGATCGCCTAGGCGGCTGTCGCCGCTGGATTCGGCCAGTCGAGGCCGAGAACACAGTCAATGATCGCCTTCGCCCGCACGGTGAGTACGCTGCTCTCCGGCCAGACCACGTAGACGCCAACCGGTGCAGGAGCCGGGCTGATCTCCTTCATCACGAGGGGCAAACCTTCGTAGCTGAGGTCGTTGGCCGGGCGTTGCACGAGCACGCTCCAACCGAGTCCCCGTGCCACGAGGGAACGCACCATCTCGTAGCTCGACGTGCGATGCCCGATCAGGGGATGGAATCCGGCGGCCTGAAACACGCCCAGCGTGTGTTCTTGGCTGGGTTGGGCGTCAAGCAGTACGAATGGCTCATCGGCCAGCTGCTCCAGTCTCACGCTCGGTTCGGCGGCGAGTGGGTGGTCGGCTGGCAGCAGAATGTGCATTCTCACCTGATGGAGGAGCACCCGGTTCAGGCGCCCGGCCAATTGCATGTCGTATACCGCTGCGAGGTCGATTTGGCCATCATCGAGACCGCGCAACAGAGCGTCCTGCGTCGCCTCGACGAGATTCAGGGTGATATCCGGATGCTGTCTGCCGATTTCATCGAGGATTCGCGGCACAATCGTCGGTGCCAGAGAGAGGTAGCAGCCGAGCGTGACAGGGCCGCGCAGTGCGTGGTCGGGGAGGTCGGACACATGCCGGATCTCGTCGGCTGCGCGGAGCACGAGACGCGCCTGGTCGAGCACGGCCAGGCCGTTCGGAGTGAGGGTGACCCCGTGGGCTTTGCGGCGGATGAACAAGGCGGCGCCCACGCTTGATTCAAGGTCGGTGAGCGCGGCGGCGAGCGCCGACGCCGACACATGGAGGCGTAGCGCGGCATCTGAAATGCTGCCGGCCTCCGCGATCCCGACGAAGTAAGTCAGCTGCCGCAGGGTGAAGTCAGCCACAGTCGAGCTCGCTCGTCGAATCCGTCGCGTCTCTCATCAACCCATGTGGCGGCATTGCTGAACTCCGTGCGGTGATGGTGTGAAGCCGGTACCTGGCTGTTTCAATAGTAGAACATAGAATTCGAATACCGAACGAGTCGACGCATCCGTTGCCCGCGCGCGCACGCGGATTGCGCGCCTGCGCGAGATCCCGCCGCTCAACGTTTGCAACTCAGACGCGGTCGTTATGCTCGAACCGAATCATTAATGACGATGAAGGAGTCCCCGTGAGTGAGTCACGCGAAACCGAACTGTTGGCCCGCGTTCCCGACAAGTTGTTCATCGGGGGCCAGTGGGTCGAAGGCCGCTCCGGGCGCTCGATCGCAGTGACCGACCCGGCCACCGGCAAGACCATCAAGACCATCGCCGACGCCGGCGTCGAGGACGGCGCTGCCGCTCTCGACGCCGCCGTTGCCGCACAGGACAGCTGGGCGGCGACCCCGCCCCGGGTGCGCGGCGAGATTCTGCGTCGCGCGTTCGACCTGATGCAGGAACGCAAACAGGACTTCGCCCTGCTGATGACGCTCGAGATGGGCAAGCCGCTCGCCGAGGCGCTCGGCGAGGTCGCCTACGGCGGCGAGTTCCTGCGCTGGTTCAGCGAGGAAGCGGTGCGTATTACCGGTCGCTACGGCTCGAACCCCGAGGGCACCGGCCGCATGATCGTCACCCAGGTTCCGGTGGGCCCCTGCTTCTTGATCACCCCGTGGAACTTCCCGCTCGCGATGGCGACCCGCAAGATCGCCCCCGCGCTCGCCGCCGGCTGCACCGTCGTCATCAAGCCGGCCTCGCTCACCCCGCTGACCACGCTCCTGTTCGTCGCGCTGCTCGAAGAAGCGGGCCTGCCCGCCGGCGTCGTCAACGTGATCACCACGTCGACCTCCGGTGCGGTCTCCGACCCGATCATCGCCGACCGTCGCCTCCGCAAACTCAGCTTCACGGGCTCGACCCCGGTTGGCCAGGCGCTCATCCGCCAGTCGGCCCAGGGCGTGCTGCGCACCTCGATGGAACTCGGCGGCAACGCGCCGTTCGTGGTCTTCGAAGACGCCGACCTCGACAAGGCCGTCGACGGGGCCATCGCGGCGAAGTTCCGCAACATCGGCCAGGCGTGCACGGCGGCCAACCGGTTCATCGTGCACGAGTCGATCGCCGATGAGTTCGCCCGCCGGGTCACCGAGCGGGTCAACGGTTTCGCGATCGGTCGCGGCACCGAAGTGGGCGTCGTCATCGGCCCGCTGATCAACGACAAGGCGGTCGCCAAGGCTGACGAGTTGGTTCAGGATGCCGTGGGCCGCGGGGCCACGCTGCTCACCGGCGGTTCGGCGATTGCCGGCGAGGGTACCTTTTACCAGCCGACCGTGATCAGCGGCGTGATCGCGGGCAGCAGCATCCTGCGTGAAGAGATCTTCGGACCGGTGCTTGCGATCGCCTCGTTCACCGACGAGGAGGACGCCCTGCGCCTCGCGAATGACACTGAATACGGCCTCGTCAGCTACGTCTACACCAAGGATCTTGCACGCGGCCAGCGCATGATCGAACGTCTGCAGACCGGAATGATGGGCCTGAACATGGGCGTCATCTCCAACGCGGCGGCCCCGTTCGGCGGAGTCAAGCAGTCGGGTCTGGGCCGGGAGGGTGGCCTCGAGGGAATCCATGAGTACCTCTCGACGAAGTACACCCTCACGCCGGACCCGTTCACGGTCTAGCGAAGCAGTCTCACCAGTCTCACCAGTCACGCGCTCTTCTCGCGCGTGCGCTCACATCGTCGCCTCGACCCACCGGCAGGCGACGATTCGAGCGCACGCGTGGGCGTGGGGCTCGCACTCGCGACGAACCGGGCAGGCCTTGAGGGGCTCGATAAGATCGACGGATGCCCGTCATCGAGATTTCCGACCTCAGCGATCCGCGATTGTCGGACTACTCCCACCTGACGGATGTCGCTCTCAAGAAGGCGAGCAGCACCGAGCACGGTCTTTACCTCGCCGAGTCGGCGCTCGTGCTCGAGCGGGCGTTGCGCGCCGGGCACCGGCCGCGTTCCGTTCTCGCCCTGGGCGGCACCGTTGACGAGGCGTTCGCGCTCGTCGGCGACGACGTGCCCATTTTCTCGGGACCGGGGGAGCTCCTCGCCGAGCTGACCGGGTACATCCTGCACCGCGGCCTGATCGCCTCGATGCACCGGCCGGCGCTGCCCGACCTTGACGAATTGCTCGACGGCGCCCGCCGCATTGTGATCCTCGAGAACGTGGCCGACCCGACCAATGTCGGCGCCATCTTCCGTTCGGCCGGCGCGATCGGCGCCGACGCGATCCTCGTCACACCGCGCTGCTCCGACCCGTTCTACCGTCGGGCCATCCGCGTCTCAATGGGCACGGTGCTGCAAGTGCCGTGGACCCGCACGGGCGACTGGGCGTCAACCCGTGAGGTGTTGACCCGGCACGGGTTTCACGTCGCCGCGCTTGCGCTGACCCCGGATGCGGTGAGCCTGCGCGATTTTCAGGCCACCGGCTACGAGAAACTCGCGTTGGTGCTTGGTGCTGAGGGCCCGGGCCTGACCGACGACGCCCTCGCCGCCTCGGACACCGTGGTGCAGATTCCGATGATGCACGGAATCGACTCGCTCAACGTGGCGGCGGCCAGCGCCGTGGCGATGTGGGCGCTCTCGTCCTGACTCGTATTCTCGTACCGCATTCGGCGGTCGAGCCTGTCGAGCCGGAGCGACCCGTCTCGACAGCTCAACCAGCTGCTCGTCGAGACTAGATGTCGCGCGCGCGGCGCCGGCGCAGTCCGAGTGCGGCGCAGCCGGCGACGAGAAGGAGAATCGCGCCGAATCCGGCGACTCCGCCGTCGAATCCTGTCGAGGCCAACGCGGCACTAACCGGCTTGGGTGCAACAGTCGGAGTCGGGGTCGGGGTCGGCGTCGGCGTGGGCGTGGGCGGCGTCACCACCGCGACCGCGGTCCACTGCCCATAGAGGTTCAGGTCGCCGGTCACCGCTGAGTCAAAGTCCCACTCGACTCCGCCGTCGGCGGCGGTGAACCAGCCGTCAAAGGTGAACCCGGTGCGGGTCGGTGCCGTGGGCGGGGTGATCGTGGAGCCGTACGCGGCGGTGGTGGACGACGCGGCGGAGCCGTTCTGTGCGTCGAAGGTGACGGCGTGGGTGTCGAGGGTCCACTGCGCGAAGAGGCGCAGGTCACCGGTGAGCGCGCTCGTCGGAGTGAAAGCGACGGGCGTCGTCGCCGCGGTCATCCACGTGGCCGTGTGGTGCGGGACGGCGGGCAAACCCGGAAGGGCGAGCTGTGCGGCCGAAAGAGTTCCGGCATAGACCCGGAGGGGAGCGATCGTCGTCGGCGCGCTGCCGGGGTTCGCCATGATGTCGAATGTGATTTCGAAGTTGTTTGGGGCGATATTGAGCGTCGAGGCGACGGAACCGGTGTTCACGATCGCGCCGGTGTTGGTGATCGCGCCGGAACCGTCAAGCGCGCCGGCGTTCATAATGGTGCCGGAGTTCAGCACGGTTACGCCGGTCGGAATGACGAGAGCGCTGCCGGAAGTGATCGTCAGGGTTCCCGCATTCGCGAGCGATCCGAATGCGGAGAGGTCTGAGCCGCCGCCGATCAGGAACGAGTCGGGTGCAGAGGATGCGGAAACGCTGACATTCGCCCCGCTTCCGATGGTCACCGCGGCGCCGTCGCCCACAAAGCCGCCACCGAGAGCCGTGCCCTCCATGCCTCCTGTGGCGGTCACGACACCCCCGTTGACGGTGATCGTCCCGCCGTCGCCTCCGTAGCCGCCACCGATTCCGGCGCTGTACGTCCCACCCTGCGCGGTGATCGTCCCGCCTGTGATCGTTGTCGTTTCGCCGTCGCCGCTATTGCCGCCGCCGATTCCAGCGCCCTGGGTCCCTCCCGTGGCTTCGATAGTGCCCGCGCTGATGCTGGTGGTTCCACCATCGGCGTTCTGGCCTCCTCCGATTCCGGCGGAGCTGACGCCGCCCTGTGCGGTGACGGTCCCGCCCGTGATCGTGGTTGTCCCGCCCCTTCCCAGGAAACCGCCGCCGATGCCGGCGCCGCCCGTTGCCGTTCCGTCAGATCCTCCGCGTGCGGTGACGGTTCCTCCGCTCACTGTGACGACGCCGCCGTGGCCGAAGAGGGCGCCGCCGCCGATTCCGGCACCGTCGCTTCCACCCTGAGCGTCGACGGTCCCACCGCTCACCGTGACGGCGCCACCAGTTTCGTTGAAGCCGCCGCCAATTCCGGCGCCTGACGTTCCGCCGGTAACGCTCAGCGATCCATTGGTTCCGCCATCGGCGATGATCAATTCCGCACCCACAGCAACACCGATTCCGGCCATATCAACGGCACCGGTGACCGTCAGCTCGTGTCCGTTCAGGTCGAGCGTCACCGGGTGCCCAGCGGGCACCGAGAGTGCCGGTCCCGACGAAGGGATGGTGATGTCGGCGTCGAGGATGACGGTTCCGCCAGCCGCGAAAGCGGTGGCGAGAGCGGTGCCGTCGACGATGGCGCCGGCCGCAGAGGCTCTCGTTGTCGGCGCAGTCGTGAAACTGAACCCGATCAGTGCCGCGGCGACAACGAGCGTTGCAGCCGTTCGTCCGGTGGAGGAGCGTCGATTGCGGGCAGAGAGGTGACGTCGAGCGGTGAGCATGTGAAGGATTTCCCCTTGATATCGATGGAAGTAGGCACAGGCTATCGGCTCGCTCGACCCCACGGCGGGCCGAAATTGTCCCCAGTTGGGGGCAGCCGTCGGGGCAATCACCTCGGCCGGAGCTGAGCCCGAATCGCCTCGGCGTCGCCGGCGCTCGATACCGAACGAAGCCGTCGGCCAGAAGGCTCAGCGGCACGACACAACTTCACAGGGCGAGAAAGCAGCCTCGCCCTCTACGCTGGACCCCATGAGCAACGATGCCGTCATTGTCGATGTTGTACGCACGCCGTCAGGCCGGGGAAAACCGGGCGGTGCGCTCTCCAGCGTGCACCCGGCCGACCTCCTCGCCGGCGTTCTCGGCGAACTGGTCGCCCGCAATGACCTCGACCCGGCCCTCGTCGATGACGTGATCGGCGGATGCGTCAGCCAGGTCGGCGAGCAGAGCTACAACGTGACGCGCACCGCATTGCTCGGCGCCGGCTTCCCCGATTCGGTGCCGGGAACCACCATCGACCGGCAGTGCGGCTCCAGCCAGCAGGCGGCCACCTTCGCCGCGCAGGGAGTGATCGCCGGAGCCTACGACGTGGTCATCGCCTGTGGAGTCGAATCGATGAGCCGCGTGCCGCTCGGCTCCTCGGCGGGAGTCGGCGAGTACCGCCAAGACCCGTTCGGTTCGCTCATGCACGAGCGCTATCCGAAGGGTCTGGTCAACCAGGGCGTCTCCGCCGAGCTCATCAACCAGAAGTGGGGCCTCGACCGCGACGAGCTCGACGCCTTCGCCGCCCGCTCCCACCAGCTCGCCTCAGCGGCAGCGGCCCGCGGCGACTTCGACCGCGAACTCCTCAGCATCACTACCCCCGACGGCACGATCGTGAGCGCCGACGAGACGATCCGGGCCGGCACCACCGTCGAATCCCTCGCCGGACTCAAGCCCGCGTTCTACAGCGAGAAACTCGCCCAGCGCTTCCCCGACCTCGACTGGCAGATCACGCCCGGCAACTCGTCGCCGCTCACCGACGGAGCCTCCGCCACCCTGATCATGAGCGCCGCGCGCGCCGAACAGCTCGGCCTCACCCCGCGCGCCCGCTTCCACAGCTTCGCGGTCACCGGAAGCGACCCGCTGCTCATGTTGACGGGCGTGATCCCGGCGACCCGGCGCATCCTCGACCGCGCGGGCCTCAGCATCGACGACCTCGACGCCTACGAGGTCAATGAGGCGTTCGCCTGCGTGCCGTTGGTGTGGCAGCGCGAACTCGGCGCCGACCTGGCCAAACTCAATCCCCGCGGCGGGGCGATCGCCCTCGGGCACGCACTCGGCTCCTCGGGCACCCGCCTGCTCGGCACCCTGCTGGGCGAACTCGAAGCCACCGGCGGCCGCTACGGCTTGCAAACCATGTGCGAGGGCGGCGGTATGGCCAACGCGACAATCATCGAAAGGCTCTGACCATGTTGATCCACGGATGCGCTGCACTCGTCACCGGCGGGGCCTCGGGTCTCGGCCTGGCCACGGCCACTGCCCTGCACGACGCCGGGGCATCGGTCGTTTTGTTCGACCTACCCGGGGCGCCGGGCGAGCAGATCGTCGAGGCGCTCGGCGGGCGAGCACGCTTTGTCGCCGGCGATGTCACCAAGGCCGCCGAGGTACAGGCGGCAGTGGATGCTGCAACCGCGGTCGGTCCGTTGCGAATCGTCGTCAACTGCGCCGGCATCGCGACCGGTGCACGCACCGTCGGCCGGGAGGGCCCGATTCCGCTTGAGGAATTCGAGCGGGTCATCCGGGTCAATCTCATGGGAACCTTCAACGTCATCAGACTCGCCGCCGCGGCAATGCAAGCCACAGAACCGACCGGGGAAACCCCGGAGCGCGGGGTCATCGTCAACACGGCGTCCGTCGCGGCATTCGACGGGCAGATCGGGCAGGCCGCCTACTCTGCGTCGAAGGGCGGCGTCGCCGCTATGACCCTGCCACTGGCGCGGGAGTTCGCGCAGACGCTGATCCGTGTGATGACGATCGCACCGGGAACCTTTGACACCCCGATGCTGAAAGGGCTGCCGCAGGAGGTGCGTGACTCCCTGGCGGCGCAGGTTCCGCATCCGTCGCGTCTCGGGGACCCCTCTGAGTACGCGGCGCTCGTCTGCCACATCGTCGAGAACTCGATGCTGAACGGTGAGACGATTCGTCTTGATGGGGCGATCCGGATGCAGCCGCGCTAACCGTTTACGCAAGCGCGAACTTCGAGAGGCGTCTCGAACTCCGAGAGCGTCGTCAGGCCGGCTCGAGCATCCAGAAACCCCTGACATCTGTATGTGCTCGAGCCATGCCCGACGCTACGAATCATGCGCACTAAAAAGTGTACGTGACGTTTCACATATGCGCGAATGGGGAAAAAGCGGGGGATGTGTGCGGAGCGCGGGCGCCCAATCGCCATGAGCAATCGTCACATCACTCAATGATAGGGGCCGTCGGACCGTCCGGCCAGCCGTTCGCTGGTGCCACGGGTCAGGTTTGAGTCGGTTGGGGGACTGGCCCCGGGGAATTGGCCCGCACCCGTTCCGCCTCGATCAGCCGGCCCGCTGCATCGATGAGGGCCAAGTGGGTGAACGCCTGCGGAAAGTTGCCCAGATGCTGCCCGGTGGTGACGTCGATCTCCTCGGCGTAGAGCAGCATCGGCCCGGCGAATGACAAGAGTTTCTGGAACAGGGCACTCGCCGCGTCGAATTCTCCCACCATCTCGAGGGCGGAAACGAGCCAGAACGAACAGATCGTGAAGGTTCCCTCGTCGCCGCTGAGGCCGTCGTCGCTGGTCGCGACCCGGTAGCGCAGGACGAGCCCGTCTTGCGTGAGTTCGTCGGCGATGGCGAGCACGGTCGTGCGAACGCGTTCGTCATCGGGAGGCAGAAATCCCATCAACGGCAAGAGCAGGAGTGAGGCATCGAGATCGGTCGTGTCGTAGTGCTGAACGAAACTCCCGCGATCGTCCACACCTCGCTCCAGCACCTCGGCCTTGATTTTGTCGGCGGCATCACGCCACTGCCGTGCGTGCTCGATGTCTCCACGGCCCTCGGCGATCAAGGCCCCCCGGTCGGCGGCAACCCAGCACATCACCTTCGAGGCGACGAAGTGCTTTGGTTCTCCCCGCATTTCCCAGATGCCCTGATCGGGCTCTGAACTTCGCTCGATCGCGGTGTCGACCAGCCCGACGAGCCCCTCCCACACCGCCGGCGCGATTTGGCCGCCCCCGCGGATATGCTCTTCGACGGAGTCGAGCAACATTCCCCAGACATCGTGTTGATGTTGGTCGAACGCCCCGTTTCCGGTGCGCACCGGGCGCGAATCCAGGTATCCGGAGAGGTGGTCCAGGGTGTGCTCGGTCAGATCATGCTCGCCCCCGATTCCATACATGATCTGGAGCGCCCAGGGTGCATCGGACTGTCCGGACCTCACCGCGTCGAGAATGAATGCAAAGTAGTCGAATGCCTCCCAGTCAAAGCCGAGCCCGTGCAGAGCGCGCAACATGAACCCGGTGTCCCTGATCCAGGTGTATCGGTAGTCCCAGTTGCGCTCGCCGCCCGGGGTTTCAGGCAACGACGTGGTGGACGCCGCCATAATCGCGCCCGTGGGCGCATAGCTCAGTCCTTTGAGAGCGAGGGCGCTCCGCTCGAGATAGGGGCGGTAGCGGTGGTCGGGCAGGCGGGCCATGCTCATCCAGTCTCGCCAGTACCGCTCGGTCCAATGAAGCTGGCCCATGGCATCTTCGAGATCAGCAGGGACGCTGTCGCCCCAGCTGAGCGCCACAAACGCTGAGTCACCGGCCTCGAGGGTCGTGCGTCCCATGCACCGGGATCCCAGGACGCCGAGCCCGACACTTCCGCTGATCGTCAGGGTCACATCATTGTTGGTGACGGTCGCCCGGTTGTACCCTTCACCGTCGAACTTCCACACGCCGGGCTCGCGTCCGTAGTCGAAGAGGGGGAGGCAGCTCACCCCGAGCTCGACCCGGCCGTCCAGGCAGGTCGCGATGCGGAGCAGAGTGTGTTGTGCGATCGCATCGCCGGGGGAGCGTCGGTAGCCCTCGCGCCGCTTCTCCTCCACCGGCCCGAGAACAAGCAGATCCTCGACCTTCATCCACCCCGTCGGCGTATGCCAGGTGGTCTCCATAATGTTCGTCCCCGGCAGATATCGGCGTTGCTGCGGAACCAAAGTGTTCGTCGGTCCGAACCGAAAACTGCCGGCCGACCGGTCGAGCAGAGCGCCGAAGACGCTCGGGGCGTCGGGGCGGGGAAGGCAGAGCCATTCGACCGATCCGTCGGGGGCGATGAGGGTGCTCACCTCGCAGTCGGAGAGAAACGCATAGTCGGCGATGGGTGGAAATCTCATGAGCGTGTGAACCTCCCGGTGGGCGCCGTCGCGGCAATTCGGCGGTCTGAGCCAGCGTTGCTCGATCGGGTGCGGGTGTCAACGGGGCTCAGAAGCACAACCCGGGGGCGATTGCACGACGACGAGCAGTTGACAGGGGTGGTGACTGTGAATACTGTCCCCAGCGGATTCAGCGGGGCTATGTCCTCGCATTCACCTACTGTCGAGGAGCTCACCATGGCTAAAGAGAAAGAACCAGTATTTCTATTTGTCGGCGTCTATGAAGATCCCGCAACCGCAGAGGACGACTTGGAACTCGTGCGCGAATTGCACGAGACGAAGGTCATCGGTACCTACGATGCGGGGATTGCCACCAAGGATGCTGAAGGCGACGTCAAGGTGAAGAGAATGGGGAGTACGCACGCCGGGTGGACGGGCATCGGAGCCGGCGCGGTCGTTGGGCTGCTCTTCCCTCCCAGCATCATCGCCATGGCGGCACTCGGCGGCGCCACCGGTGGGATCATCGGTCATTTCTCCCGGGCGCTGTCGCGTTCCGACGTGAAGGAACTGGGCGAGATGCTCGACATGGGCCAGGCAGCACTCATCGTCATCGGCAAGGACAAGATTTCGGCTGAGCTGGAGAAGGCCGGTTTGAAGGCAACGAAGCGCACCGAGAAGCAACTGGATGTCGATGCCGGAGACCTTGAGCTGCAGCTCGCGGCCGCTGCGGGTGAAGCCGGCGCGGCGTGACGGTGACGGACTAACGCGACGGGATCTGACGCCCCGACGGTGACGCACCGTCGGGGCGCGGTTTCGCCCAGGCACGGTCATTGACAGATACGCGCGCAGACTTAAGCTCACGAGTATGACGACCTCGGCCAGCAAATCGGGCGCTCTGACGGCTCCCGGTTCATCCATGGTGTGGCCGCTCGCGCTGGCCCAGTTCATCGCGAGTTTCGCGGCGACGAACATGAACGTCGCGATCAGTGCGATTGCCGAGGATCTGAACACCACGGTATTCGGGCTGCAAACGGCCATCACGCTTTTCACGCTGACGATGGCGTCGTTGATGATCCCCGGGAGCAAGCTCAGCGACATCCTGGGGCGCAAAGCCTGTTTCATGGGCGGGTTGATCGTCTACGGGATCGGCGCCCTGCTCGCGGCGCTCGCCCCGGGACTCGGGCTGATGATCCTGGGCTATTCGGTGCTCGAGGGTGTCGGCTCGGCACTGATGATCCCGCCGATCTACATCCTGGTCACCGTCTGGTTTTCCGATCTCAAGACCCGGGCGAAGTACTTCGGTTTGGTCAGCGGCGCAGGCGGGCTCGGAGCGGCGGCCGGCCCACTGATCGGCGGTGTGGTCACGACCGCGATCAGTTGGCGGGCCTCGTTCCTGCTCCAGGTGATAGTCGTGGGCGTGATCATCGTCCTTGCGCGCAAGATCATCGACCCGCCGCGAGAGGGAGCACGGCCCTCATTCGACGTGCTCGGAGCAGTCCTGTCCGCCGTCGGGCTCTTCTTCGTGGTGCTCGGAATCCTGCAGTCCCGCACCTACGGATGGCTCGGCGCACGTGAAGACTTCACCATCGGCAACACGGTGGTCATCCCGAAAGGCGGGATCTCACCGGTCTGGCTGTTCGTCGGGATCGGCGCGCTCTTCCTGCTCTGGTTCTTCCTCCACATCAGGTCGGTTGAACGGGCGGGCCGGGACCCGCTCCTGCACCTGCGGATGTTCGGCAACCGCGTCGCCAACCTCGGTCTCGGCACCCAAACCGTGCAGTGGCTGGTCATGCAGGGGTCGTTCTTCGTTATCTCGGTCTACCTGCAGGAAGTCCGCGGATTCAACGCCATCGAGACCGGCCTCATGCTCACCCCGACCACGGTCGGCATCCTCGGTGCCTCCCTGGCAGCCGAACGATTCGCCAAGCGTCATCCGCAGCGGTGGCTGGTCGTCGCGGGTTTTCTCTTGACAACGCTCGGAATGGGATTGCTCCTGGCACTGGTGCGGGAGGACTCTGGGATTTTCTCCTTCGTGCCAGGACTCCTGATCATGGGCATCGGGCTCGGCACCATGCTGACCTCCTCGGTGAATATCGTTCAGTCGAGCTTCCCCGATTCTGATCAGGGCGAGATCTCAGGCCTGTCGCGCAGCGTCTCCAACCTGGGTTCCTCGCTCGGCACCGCCCTCGCCGGTTCGGTACTGGTTGCTGTCGCGCTTCCCGGAGGTCAATCGTTCGCCCTCGCGCTCGGCACCCTCGCCGCGTTCTCGGTGGTCGGCCTGATACTCGCGTTCCTGCTCCCGGGACGCACAGCGAAGGTCTAGCGAACGTGACGCTCTACTCCGCCGCGTGCGCCTCGAGAAACTCGTAGACCTCGGTGTCGTCGACCCCGGGGAAGGTGCCGGAGGGCAGCGGGGAGAGCACATGGGCGTGCAAGCGGGCGCTCGGCCAGGCCTTGCCCACCCAGCGTGAGGCGACCTCGCCCTTCGGACGACGGCAGCACGACTCATCTGGGCAGCGCGACACGGCCCGCTGCGTGGTCTCGCGCCCACGGAACCATTTCGCCTCGTTGAACGGAACTCCGACACTGATCGAGAACTCGCCGGCCGAGGTGGATCCGGTCTGCGTCGCGCACCAGAAGGTGCCGGCCGGGGTGTCGGTGTACTGGTAGAACTCGGTGGTGCGGTTGGTGTGTGTGAAGGCGTTGCGCGCGCTCCACTGCTTGCAGACGTACTGGCCCTCGATCGACCCGGTCACATCGGTCGGCAGGGGCAGACCGTCATTCTCGTAGCCCTTCTGCAGGGCGCCGTCGCCGTTGACGCGCAAAAAGTGAAGCGTCATGTCGAGGTGGGAAGTCGCCAGGTTCGTGAGCCGCAAGGCTGCAGCTTCGTGAGTCACCCCGAAGGCGTCGCGGAGGTCTTCGACCGCGAGTTCCCGGTTGTGTTTCGCCTCCTGCAGAAACTTCAGGGTCGCTTCGCGGGGCATCAGGCACGCCGCGGCGAAGTAGTTGATCTCCAGGCGCTGCCAGAGAAACTCGGCATAGCTGCCCGGGCGTTCATGGCCGAGCAGCCGGTGGGCCATCGCCTGCAACGCCATGGCGCGCAGGCCGTGGCCGCCCGGAATGGATGCCGGGGGCAGGTAGATGCGGCCGTTGGCCAGGTCGGTCACTGACCGGGTCGAATTCGGCAGGTCGTTCACGTAGATCAGGCTGAATCCGAGCTGTTCGGCCATCACGCTCACCTCGCGGTGAGTCAACGCGCCCGAAATGTGCCCGGCTGCCTTGACCCGTTCCTCGACCAACGTCTCGATGTCGGGCATGTAATTGGCGCGCTCCCGCATCCGTGCCCGGAGTTCGGTGTTCGCCCGTCGGGCCTCCTCCGGAGTGGCGATGGCCTCGTTGGCGCGGCGGGCCAGTTCGTGATGCAAGCCGACGAGTGACTCGATCGCCTCGGTCGGCGTGCCCTTGGTGACCTTGACCTTCGGCAGTCCTAGTGCGCCGTAAAGCGCATTCTTCTGAGCCCGCACCAGCTCGATCTCCAGCGCGGCTCGCCGGTTGGGGGCCTCTTTGCTCAACAGATCGGTGAGTTCGACGTCAAGCGCGGCGGCGACCTCTTGCAGGGTCGAGAGCTTGGGTTCTCGCCGCCCGTTCTCGATCAGCGAGAGCTGGCTTCCGGCCAACCCCACCCGCTCACCGAGCTGGTCGAGCGTCAGCCCGCGCTCGCCACGAAAATGCCGGATGCGGTGTCCCAGGGTGATGAGGTCGGATGCTACGAGCGCCATTTCTTAAGGATAGCGAAAGAATCGAGTTTCTTAACGCCCTTTTTCTGACCTGAACCGCTTTTTAGGGCGCATGGTGGAGGAACGGAACAAAGTTTCACGAAACCGGTGAAGACGACGAAAGGCCAGGAGATGACCATCGCAGCTCTCTCAGTTCAGACCAATGGGAACGACGAACCCAAGAAGTCGGGAACGACCGACCCCGCATTGCAGGCTTGGGTCGACGAGATTGCCCGCCTGACCCGCCCCGACGAGATCGTCTGGTGCGACGGGTCGATGCGCGAGGCCGATCTCCTCTCGAAGCAACTCGTCACCGAGGGAAAGCTGATCCGGCTGAACCCGGAATGGCGCCCCAACAGCTACCTGGCCCGTTCTGACCCGTCGGATGTCGCGCGCGTCGAAGACCGCACCTTCATCTGCTCGGTGAACCCGGAAGATGCGGGCCCGACCAACAACTGGTCTGAGCCCACCGCGATGCGCACCGAACTGACCGGGCTGTTCGCCGGCAGCATGCGCGGGCGCACGATGTACGTCGTCCCGTTCTCGATGGGTCCGCTCGGCGGCCCCATCTCGCAGCTCGGCGTCGAGATCACCGACTCGCCGTACGTGGTGTTGAACCTCGGCATCATGACCCGCATGGGTGACCAGGTGCTGCAGATGATCGAAAACGGCACCTCGTGGGTGCGCACGCTGCACTCCGTCGGCTTCCCGCTGGTGTCCGACACGGGCGTGCGCCGCGACGATGTGGCCTGGCCGTGCAGTGACACCAAGTACATCGTGCAGTTCCCCGACACCCGTGAGGTCTGGTCGTTCGGTTCCGGCTACGGCGGAAACGCACTGCTGTCGAAGAAGTCGTTCGCGCTGCGCATCGCCTCGGTGATGGCTCGTGACGAAGGCTGGTTGGCCGAGCACATGCTGCTGGTCAAGGTCACCTCGCCCGAGGGCGGCGTCAAGCACCTCGCCGCCGCGTTCCCATCGGCCTGCGGCAAGACGAACCTGGCGATGCTGCGCCCGACCATCCCCGGCTGGAAAGTCGAGACGATCGGTGACGACATCGCCTGGCTGCGTGAGGGCGAAGACGGTCGGCTGTGGGCGATCAACCCGGAAGCCGGATTCTTCGGCGTCGCGCCGGGAACCGGCGAGCTGACCAACCCGACGGCCGTGCAGACTCTCTGGGGCAACACGATCTTCACCAACGTCGCGCTGCGCGACGACGGCGACGTCTGGTGGGAGGGCCTCACCGAGACCGCACCGGATCACCTCATCGACTGGCAGGGCAACGAGTGGACCCCGCAATCGAGCACCCCGGCTGCCCACCCGAACTCGCGATTCACCGTTTCTGCCGCGCAGTGCCCGTCGATCGCCGAGGACTGGGAAGCCGCCGGTGGCGTGCCGATCGACGCCATCCTGTTCGGTGGTCGTCGTGCGACCAACATTCCGCTCGTCGCCGAGGCGCGCAGCTGGAAGCACGGTGTCTTCATGGGCGCCACGATCTCGTCGGAGAAGACGGCTGCCGCCGAGGGAACCGTGGGCGAGTTGCGCCGCGACCCGTTCGCGATGCTCCCGTTCTGTGGCTACAACATGGCCGACTACTGGGCACACTGGCTGAAGGTCGGCAAGTCGCTCGGCACGAAGGCTCCGGCGATCTTCCAGGTGAACTGGTTCCGCAAGGGTGACGACGGAAGCTTCCTCTGGCCTGGGTTCGGCGAGAACTCCCGGGTGATCGAATGGATCGTGCGCCGCCTCGAGGGTGACGCCGCCGCCGTGAGCACCCCGATCGGGCTGCTGCCGGCCGAAGATGACCTCAACCTCGACGGTCTTGACCTGTCGACGGATGCCGTGCGTCAGCTTTTCGAAATCGACAACGCGTCGTGGCAGGTTGAGTGCGATCTGACCGAGGAGTACTTCGCTCAGTTCGGCGATCGCGTTCCTCCCGCATTGCATGCGGAGCTGGCGAGCCTGCGCTACCAGCTCAAGGAGTAACCGGGGCACACCCTCGCGAGCCCACCCTCTGTGGCGGGGCGCCACCGCTCAAGCGGCAGTCATCCTCCCGGGAGGCCTCGTGTCCTCACTGCTGTATTCACTCGGTCGGTGGGCTTTTGCCGCCCGGCGTTGGGTGCTCGGCTTCTGGATTCTGGTTCTCCTGCTCGTCGGCGGAAGCGCCGCACTGTTCAACCAGGGTCTGAACAATGCGATCACGGTGCCCGGCACCGAGTCGCAGGAGGCCCTCGACACGCTCGCGAACACGTTTCCGCAGGTGAGCGGGGCCACCGCGCAGATGATCGTCGTGGCGCCAAGCGGCAGCGTCGTCACCGACGAGACCGTGAAGGCGCCGATCGAGGATGCCGTCATCGAGTTGAAAGCGATCGGCCAAGTCTCGAACGCCACATCGCCCTATGACCCGAACCTCTCCGACGCAATCAGCACCGATTCCTCGGCCGCCCTGGTCAGCATCCAGCTCAACGACATCGTGTCAAACATCACCCCCGATACCGTGAGCGCGCTGGAGAGCACGGCGGCGGGATTGCAGACAGCGCTCCCGCCCGGTTCGACGGTGTCGCTCGGCGGTCAGTTGTTCAGCCAGAGTTTGGCCGGAGTGAGCCTGATCGAGTTGATCGGCATCGCCGTGGCGTTGGTCGTGCTGATCGTGACATTCGGCTCATTCGTGGCCGCCGGCATCCCGTTGATGACCGCGTTTCTCGGGGTGGGGATCTCGATCTCGCTGATCTATGTGGCGACGGCCTTCGGGCCGATCACCTCCACCACAACGGTCCTGGCACTGATGCTGGGGCTGGCGGTCGGCATCGACTATGCCCTCTTCATCATCTCCAGGCATCAGGAGCAACTGAAATCCGGGCTGGAGCTCAGGGAGTCGGCGGCGCGCGCCGTGGCCACGGCCGGTTCGGCGGTGATTTTCGCCGGTCTCACCGTGATGATCGCGCTGGTCGGACTCAGCGTTGCCGGCATCCCGTTTCTGACGACCATGGGCATCGCCGCGGCCGTCGGAGTGATGATCGCGGTTCTCATCTCGCTGACCCTCATCCCGGCGTTGCTCGGTTTCGCCGGCGAGCGACTGCGGCCTAAGCCGAAGCGGGAGAAACGTGCGCATGAGAAAACGGATGCGCCCGCGGAGGCCGATGGCGCGCCGCGGCGGGAACCGACGCCGACGATCGAGACGCTGCTGGGTCTGCCCGAGCCGGAGCCGGAGCTGGACCCAGAGCCGGAGCTGGCCCCGGATCCAGTGCCAGCGCTGACGCCGGAAGCCGGGAAGAACCGGTTCTACGTCGGCTGGGTGCGGGTCGTCACCCGGTTTCCGATCGTCACCGTCGTCGGCATCGTCGCGCTGCTCTTGCTCATCGCGGCGCCGGCGATCGGCCTGCGCCTGGCCCTGCCCGACGCCGGTTCCCTCCCCGAAGACGACCCGGCCCGCGTCACCTACGATCTCATCACCGAGCATTTCGGGCCGGGATTCAACGGTCCGCTCGTCGTCACCGGCAGCATCGTGTCGAGCGACGACCCGGTCGGCCTGATGAACTCGCTGGGCGACGAGCTCGCGGCGCTACCGGGGGTGGCTGCGGTGCCCCTGTCGACTCCCAACCAACCGGCGGATACCGGGATCGTGCAGGTGATTCCGACAACCGGGCCCGACAGTGAGGAGACCAAGGCGCTCGTCACCGAGATCAGATCGATGCACGATCACTTTCTGGCCGAGTACGGCGTCTCCTTGTCGGTGACGGGCGTCACCGCCGTCGGCATCGACGTCTCGGACAAGCTCGCAGCGGCGCTGATCCCGTTCGGACTCATCGTCGTCGGCCTGTCGCTGATCCTGCTCACCATGGTGTTCCGCTCGATCGCGGTGCCGATCAAAGCCACCCTCGGCTACCTGCTCAGCGTGGCAGCGGCGTTCGGGGTGGTCTCCTTGGTCTTCGAGGACGGCTGGTTCGCCGACGCGCTGAACGTGGCGGAGATCGGGCCCGTGATCAGCTTCATGCCGATCATCCTGATGGGAGTGCTTTTCGGCCTGGCCATGGACTACGAGGTTTTTCTGGTCTCTCGCATGCGCGAGGACTACGTGCACACCGGCCTGGCCAAGCAATCGGTCAAGACCGGCTTCGTCGGCTCGGCCAAGGTGGTCACCGCCGCCGCGATCATCATGATCGGCGTGTTCGGTGCCTTCGTGCCGGAGGGCGACGCGAACATCAAACCGATCGCACTCGGCCTCGCCGTGGGTGTCTTCGTCGACGCCTTCCTGGTGCGCATGTCGCTGGTACCGGCCGTGCTCACCCTTCTCGGTGACAAGGCCTGGTGGATGCCCATATGGCTCGACAAGGTGCTCCCCGAGTTCGACATCGAGGGTGAAGGCTTGCACCGCGAACTGGAGCTGCGCGACTGGCCGCGGCCGCACTCGACCGACGTCGCGACGGCCGACGGATTGTCGCTCACTGTCGACTCTGTCTCGCTCTACTCGGATGTCTCCTTTTCTGTGCCACCGAACGGAACCCTCATCGTCGAAGGCGATCAGGAGGCCGGCGTCCACGCTCTGCTGCTCACGGTGTCGGGGCGCACGAAACCCGACACCGGTCTGCTGAAAGTCGCCGGTTTCGTTGTGCCGGTGCGCGCGGCATCGGTGCGTTCGAGGGTCGGA
This sequence comes from Leifsonia sp. 10L418, assembly GCF_056395445.1. Lineage (NCBI taxonomy): Bacteria > Bacillati > Actinomycetota > Actinomycetes > Micrococcales > Microbacteriaceae > Leifsonia > Leifsonia sp. 10L418. The sequence goes on from NZ_JBFTJN010000006.1 coordinate 194,380, forward strand.
TTCGTCGACGCCGGGAGCGCCGATGATCCCGTCGCCGAGGTGGTTGCGGCACTCCGCGAGAAGCCGCTCCTTCTCGTCATCGACGGGCTCGACCACGTGACGGATGCCTCGGCGCGACGCGCGCTCGGTGACACCGTGCTCGCGGCCGCCGCCCTGGCCAACCGGGCGAGCCGCACCCTCGCGCTCATCGTTGGCACGGCATCCGTCGTCAGCATCGCCGACGTGATCGCGACCCGCGACGGCGCGGTCGTCGCCCGCATCCTCCCGCCGCTCGCGCTCGACGTCGTGCCGGCACCCCGCTGACCGAGAGACCCGACGATCGACAGAACGAGCACGACAGACCTCACATCAAAGGTGACAGCATGAGCACTCTGCTTGAACGACTCGGATTCGCCCGCACCCACGGCCGGTTCGGCTGGCCGGCACTGGTCGGAATCATCCTGGTTCCGGTGGTGGTCGCCGGCATCTTGATCTGGGCGCTGTGGAATCCGGGGCAGCGACTGAGCCAGGTCACCGCCGCAATCGTGAACAACGACGTGCCCGTCACCATCAATGGAAAGACCGTTCCGTTGGGGCGGGAGCTGGCTGCGGGCCTGGTCGACGGAACCAGCACGACGGCGTCGAGCACCGCGGCACCGAGTGTCGCTCCGACTACCCCGGAGCCCAGCACCGCCACGCCCACTCCCAGCACTGCCACTCCGACACCCGCACCCAGCAACACCGCACTGCCGGTCGCGCCGATCGGTGGTTCGGGCAACGGTGCGACGACCAACTACACCTGGGTGATCACCTCCGCCGACGATGCGGCATCCGGGCTCGCGAGCGGCGACTACGCCGCGGTGATCACGATTCCTCCGAACTTTTCGGCGGCGGCAACCTCCTACACCGGTCCGGCGGCCGACGCGACACAGGCGACGATCGAGGTGACGATGAGCAGCGGAAGCACGGTGGTCGACAACGCGATCAGCCAGACCATCTCGACGACGGCCGCGGCGGTAGCCGGCAATCAACTCACGACCACGTACCTCGAAAATGTGTACACCAGCTTCACCACGCTCGGCACCGAACTGGGGCAGGCGGCCAGTGGCGCCGATTCGCTGGCAGCCGGAACCGCCTCGGTGGCCAGCGGTTCGGCCCAAGTCGCCAGCGGGACCACGCAGCTGGCGGCCGGCGCCAGCAGCCTGTCGTCGGGCACGTCCCAGCTGTCGGCCGGGCTCGGCCAGCTTTCGGGAGGGCTGAGCGTGCTGCAGCAGCAGACCGCCTCGTTGCCGGCGCAAACCAGCCAGCTCGCAAGCGGGGCGCAAGGGGTGGCGAACGCGCTTCGTGCGGTGAACGCCGCGCTCGCCCAAAAGATTGCCGCAGTGCAGACGCAGATCAACACTCTGACGGCGCGCGTTCAAGCCATCTGCACGCCCGGTCTTCTTCCGGATGCCTGCGCTTCAGCCCAGGCAGCGCTGGCGGCGGCGAACGCAGACCTCGCCTCGCTGAGCTCGCTGGCCGCGCTGGCCCCGCTGACCGCAGCCGCCGACCAGGTCGCGGCCGGGGCAACCCAACTGGCCACCGCCATGCCCGCTGTCACCTCGGGAATCAGCCAGTCGGCATCCGCCGCCTCGACGCTGGCCTCGGCCGGCACGAGTGTGGCCGCGGGGGCGGCGTCACTGGCGACGTCGGCCGCCGCGCTGTCCACCGGCGCCGCGTCCGTCGCCGCGGGAGCTGCGCAAACGGATGCCGGGGCGGCGTCGCTGGCTTCCGGACTCGACAGTGCGGCGCAGCAGGTGCCGAGCTATTCCGAGAGTGAGAGCAGCCACCTCGCCGGGGTTGTCGCTGCCCCGGTCGTGGTCGGCAGCAGCACCGGTCTGGGCGTTGGAACCAACAGCGTCCCGTTCTACGCCGTGTTGGCATTGTGGCTCGGCGGTTTGGCCAGCCTGATTGTGTTGCGTGCCGCACCAGCCCGCGCCTTCGGCTCGACGAAGTCGTCGATTGTGCTCGCGCTGCGATCCTTTCTTCCGGTCGCGGCGGTCGGTGCCGTGCAAGGCCTCGTGGTCACCGCCATCCTCTCAAGCGTCGTCACTCTCGACACCCGCGGCTGGTTCGCTGTGGCCGGCATCGCGGTTCTCGTGGGTGTGGCCTTCGCAGCAATCAACCAAGCGCTCGTGGCGCTGTTCGGTGGGGCCGGTCGGTTCCTTTCGATGATTGTCGCGCTGGTGCTGATCGCAACCAGCATCATCGCCACGGCTCCGGCGGCGCTGTTCACGCTCGGCAGTTTGTTGCCGACGCAACCGGCGCTGGATTGCTTTCACGCGATCCTCGCCGGCAGCGGGAATGCAAGCGGCGGAGGCATTGGCGGCGCGCTGATCGGTCTCGTGATCTGGACGCTCGGCTCCCTCCCCGTCACCACGCTGGCCATCGCCCGAAAACGGAGCGTTCCAACCCACGCGCTGGTGCCGTCGATCACTCGACTGCGGGAGCCGGCGTGACCCGGCCCCTGAGAGTGGCGGCTGTGCGGCGGCAGCGGTTCCGCCTAAAATGCAGATCATTCGCTCCGAGGGACAATGAGGATGGTCAGTGACTGAAAACTTCGATCATCCGTCGCGTCGGGGCACGAATCTGCCGCGCATGGGCGACTTCAACCGCAGCGTCATTCTCGAGGCGATCCGTCGTGCCTCGAGCGGTCTGAGCAGGGTGGAACTCGGACATTCGACGGGGCTCTCCGCCCAGACCGTGTCGAACATCTGCCGCAAGCTGCTCGATCAAGGGTTCGTCGAAGAAGCGGGCAAGGAAAGCAGCGGGCCGGGGAAACCGCGCACAATTCTGCGGCTGAAGCCGGATGGTGCGTTCGCCGTCGGTGTGCATCTCGACCCGGCTGTGATGACGTTCGTCATTCTCGACCTGACCGGCGCCGTCGTGCAGCACTCACGCAGGCACACTCCAATCGCGAGTGACCCGGCCGAGGTGATTGCCACCATCTCGGCCGAGATTGAGCAGTTGACCGTCGCGTCGGGCATTGATCGGGGCAAGATCGCCGGCATCGGCATCGCTGCCCCTGGCCCGATCGACCCGGTGCGCGGCGCAGTGATCGATCCGCCGCACCTGCTCGGCTGGCACCGCGTGCCCCTGCGGGATGCGCTCGCTGCGTCCACCGGGTTGCCGGTGATCATCGACAAGGACGTCACGGCTGCAGCCGTCGCCGAGACATGGGCGGGAGGCGTGAACGGCACGGGAAGTTTCGTGTTCTTCTATCTCGGAACCGGTGTCGGGGCGGGACTCGTTCTGGGTGGGGACATCGTGCGGGGCAGCTCGAACAACGCGGGGGAGATCGGTCACGTCATCACCGATCCCGACGGCCCGCCCTGCTCGTGCGGACTGCGCGGATGCGTGGCCGTGACCTGCGCGGCGTCGAGCCTCGTGCTCGAAGCCCAACAACTCGGGGTGCTCGCCGAGACAGGCCCGGGGAATGGAGCTCACCCGGTCGATGAGCAATTCACCACGCTGTGCAGACTGGCCGAGGACGGCGACGACGTCGCCAATGAGATTCTCGACCGGTCGGCATTCCGAGTGGCCAAGGCGGTTTCCGCGATCACGAACCTTCTTGACGTCGACCGCGTCGTTTTCGGCGGGCCGTTCTGGGGGAGGGTCAGCGAGCGCTACCTCCGTCGCATCCCGTCGCTCTTGGACGAGCTCACCGACGCGCGAAGTGTTCACCGTGTGGATGTTGTCGGCACCGGCGTCGGCGAGGATGTCGGCGCGATCGGTGCCGCGTGCCTGGTGCTCGATGACTCGCTCGCGCCTCGGGCGGCCCGGCTTCTGCTCGCCGAGTAGTGCCGCCCCGGGCCGCTCGGGTCACGGCTCGGTAACTGTTACGGTCGTCGCTTGCTCAGTTAGTCCATTCGATTTACTATTAGCTCACGTCACTCGTCGACACAGTGGTCGGCGCGCATCAGGGCGGGGAACACCTGAAGCAAAGGGGAGCATCATGCGTCGCAACGTAAAATTTGCAGTAGCTGTGTTGGCGGGGACGGCAATGTTCGCTCTTGCGGGGTGCACGCCCGCTGCAGAAAGTGGCGATGGCCCGAAGACGCTGAAGATCGTTTACCAGAAGACAGATTCTTTCACTGCACTGGATACCCTTTTCTCGAAGGTCAAACCGGAGTTCGAAGCGGCGCACGAGGGGGTGACCGTCGAGCTGCAGCCGATCCAGGCGAACGATGATGACTACTCAACCAAGCTCGCGTTGTCGCAGCAGTCCGCGGAGACCGCCCCCGACGTTTTCTACGAGGACACTTTTCGGCTGCGCTCCGACATCGCGGCCGGCTACCTCCTGAACCTCGACGACCAGGTGTCGTCGTGGGACGACTGGTCGAAGTTCGACGACGGCGCCAAAGCAGCCGGCCAGGGCGACGACGGCAGTGTGTACGCCGTCCCGCTGGGCACGGACACACGGGCCATCTGGTACAGCAAGCCGGTGTTCACCGCGGCCGGAATCGACGTTCCGTGGCAGCCGAAGACGTGGGACGACGTCTTAGACGCCGCCCGCACGATTCAGGCTTCCGACCCCAGCGTTGTTCCGTTCAATATGTATGCGGGCACAGGGACGGGCGAGGGCACGGTCATGCAGAGCTTCTACGAGTTGCTCTACGGCACGACCGCAACCGGCGCCGACTCCGCCCTCTACAACGAGAAGGAGCAGAAATGGATCGTGGGTTCGCAAGGGTTCAAAGACTCACTCGGCTTCCTTGACACCTTGTACAAGGAAAAGCTTGCCGTTGATCCGTCGGATGCACTCGACCCGAACGTGTGGAAGAAGGTCTTCGGAGAGCTCTTCCCGCAGGGCAAACTCGGCGGAACCGTCGAGGGCTCATACACTCCGTCGTTCTGGCAGGATGGCGGCTCGTGGCCGTGGCCGGCCTACGAGACGGACATGGGCGTCGCGGCCTTCCCGACCCAGAACGGGCAGGACCCGAATGGTGTGAGCCTGTCCGGCGGCTGGACCCTCGCAGTGGGAGCGAAGACCGAGAACGCCGACCTGGCCTTCGATTTCCTCGCCCGCGCCCTGAACCAGGAGAACTCCCTCTGGTACGCGATCAACAATTCGCAGATCGCCGTACGCACCGATGTGGCATCGGAGCCGAGCTATTTGGCCGCGAACCCGTTCGTGGAGGATGTCACGAAGCTCGTCGCTGTCACCCACTTCCGCCCGGCCACCTCCGATTACCCGAAGATTTCCGCGGCGATTCAGGCGGCGACTGAAGCCGTGATCACCGGCACGCAAAGCGTTGATGAGGCTGCTGCTGCGTACGACACCGCACTTGAAGGCATTGTCGGAGCCGACAAGATCAGTAAGAACTAGCGCCGGTGACTGTCGAGCCACTCGCGTGGACCCGTGAAACTGACGGAGGGGCGCCGGAACTTCAGAGTTCCGGCGCCCGCCCGGGCCACCGCAGACGGAATCTGGTGCGGCTGGCCCCGCTCCTCCCTGCTGTGCTGCTCTTGGCCGTCTTTCTGCTCGGGCCGGTGGTGTGGTCGTTCTACGGTTCGTTCACGAATGCGGCACTGACCGGGCCCAACGCGAAGGATCCCGCCTGGATCGGACTCGACAACTACGTCAAGCTGCTGCAGGATCCACTTTTTCCGCTGTCACTCTGGCTTACGGTGGTGTTCGTTCTCGCGTCGGCGGTAATCGGGCAGAACGTTCTGGGTCTCGGGATCGCCCTGGCGATGAACAAGGCAAACCGCGTGCTGAGTGGGATTGTCGGCACCGTCGTCGTTGCCGCCTGGGTGCTTCCCGAGATCGTGGCGGCATTCGTCGCCTACGCGTATTTCAGCGAGGATGGGACGCTCAACCAGGTGCTGGCATCCGTCGGCATGACCGGTCCCAATTGGTTGTTCAGTCTTCCGATGCTCGCGATCGTGCTCGCCAACACGTGGCGCGGCACGGCTTTTTCGATGATGGTCTACCGTGCCGCCTTGAACGATGTGCCGACCGAGATCACCGAGGCGGCGATGATCGACGGCGCCGGCGGTGTCAAACGGCTGGTACTGATCACGATCCCGATGATCAACAAGAGCATCGCGACGAACCTCATGCTCATCACGTTGCAGACTTTGGCGGTGTTCACCCTCATTTGGGTGATGACCGCCGGCGGACCGAGCAACCAGAGCATGACCCTTCCGCTGATGGCGTATGTGCAGGCGTTCCGGTTCAGCGACATTGGATACGGCACCGCGATCGCCACCGTGATGCTGATCATCGGGGCGGTCTTCTCCCTCATCTACGTGCGCGCACTCCGCCCGGGAAGGGACTGACGGATGTCCACCACTCTTCTTCCCACGAACGCAGACTCGACGGGACTGCCCGTCGCTCTGGCACAGCGCCCGGGGCGGACATCCGTTGCCTCGCCGCGCAAGGCGGTCTCGGCGCTGTTGGCCAACGGAGTGCTCGTTGTGATCGCGCTCTGTTTTCTGTTGCCGCTGGGCTGGCTGATTCTCGCCTCCCTCGACGAACAGGCCAGCTACCAGACGCAGATTCCCGAGGAATTCTCGCTGGCCAACTTCCGCGCGGTACTCACCCCCGAACTGACGTTTCTGCCGCTCTGGAACAGCCTGCTGCTGTCGGGAGGCACCGCGATCGTGACGGTCATCGCATCCGTGCTCGCCGCCTACCCGCTCTCCCGCTATTCGATGCGATTCAACACGAGCTTCATGTACGTCATCCTGTTCGGCACCTGCTTGCCGATCACGGCGATCATGGTGCCGGTCTACAGCCTCTTCGTTCGGCTCAGCCTGCTGGATTCGATGCCGGCGACGGTGCTCTTCATGGCGGCGACCGCGCTGCCGATGGCGATCTGGATGACCAAGAACTTCATGGACTCGGTGCCGGTGAGCCTCGAAGAGGCGGCCTGGGTCGACGGGGCGAGTGCGATGAAGGCGCTCCGACAGATTGTCGTTCCGTTGATGCGACCGGGACTCGGAGTGGTGTTCATCTTCGTGTTCATCCAGTCCTGGGGCAACTTCTTCGTTCCGTTCGTGCTGCTTCTCTCGCCGAGCAAGCAGCCGGCAGCCGTGAGCATCTACAGCTTCTTCGGCCAGTACGGGGCCGTCGCCTATGGCCAGCTCGCGGCATTCTCAGTGCTGTATTCCGTGCCGGTCATACTGCTTTATGTGTTGGTCTCGCGCGGTATGGGCGGATCCTTCACCATGTCCGGCGCAATCAAAGGGTAGGAGGCGAGACGCCATGCACGACGACAGCGCGCTGGTTCACGCGCGAATCGATCGATTCGTTCGCGAACGGCTGCAATCAGCGATGTATCGCGAGGCGGTGGGGCTGACGATCAGCGCCTGGGAGGTTCCAGATGAGCCGGTGCCGTTCAGCGAGGCGGTGCAGCAGCCGTTCGAACCGTTCGCAGTGGGAACGAGCTGGGGGGCTCCGTGGGGGACGACCTGGTTTCATCTGACGGGCACGGTTCCCGCCGACTGGAATGTGGATCAGGCTGTGCGGGTCGAACTGGTCATTGATCTCGGGTTCAACGGTGTGGCGCCCGGCTTCCAAGTTGAGGGCACCGCGTACCAGCCCGATGGAACCATCATCAAGGCCATCGAGTCGAAGAACCGTCGAGTTCCGATCGTCGGAGCGCCAGGCGAGTCGATTGACATCTATGTCGAGGCGGCGTCCAACCCCGACCTCGCCGGCAACTGGACCTTCTCCCCGACGCCGCTCGGCGACAAAGCGACAGCCGGAACCGGGCCGACCTACACGTTTCGTCAAGCCGATGTCGTTCGCCGAGACGTCGCGGTCTGGGAACTCGAGCAGGACATCTGGACGTTGAACGGCCTGCTGCACGAGCTGCCCACGACGACTCCCCGGCGAGCCGAGATTCTGCGCGCGCTGGAGCGCAGCCTGGATGCCATCGACCCCGATGATGTCCCCGGGACCGCCCCGGCGGGACGGCAGGCACTCGCCGAGGTTCTGGCCCGCCCCGCGAACGCCAGCGCCCACCGGTTGCACGCGGTCGGGCATGCGCACATCGACAGCGCCTGGCTCTGGCCGGTGCGCGAGACCGTGCGCAAGGTCGCGCGCACCTTCTCGAACGTGCTCAGTCTGATCGAGGAGAACCCCGACTTCGTCTTCGCGGCGTCGTCGGCCCAGCAATACGCGTGGCTCAAACAGTTCTATCCCGAGCTGTTTGAGAGGGTGCGTCAGGCCGTCGCGGCGGGCAACTTCGTGCCGGTCGGTGGGATGTGGGTGGAATCGGACACCAATCTGCCGGGCGGCGAGGCGCTGGTGCGCCAGTTCGTGGCGGGCAAACGATTCTTTCTCGAAGAATTCGGCGTTGAACCGCTCGATGTCTGGCTTCCCGACTCGTTCGGCTACTCAGCGGCGTTGCCGCAGATCGCCCGTGCGGCCGGCGCGCGCTGGTTTCTCACGCAGAAGATCTCCTGGAATGACACCAACGTGTTCCCGCACCACACGTTCCTCTGGGAGGGCCTCGACGGCACCCGGATCTTCACCCATTTTCCTCCGGTCGCCGACTACAACGCGCAGTTGTCCGGTGCCGAACTCGCCCGTGCCGAGCGTCTCTTCTCTGAAAAGGGGATGGCGAACACCTCGCTGATTCCCTTCGGCTGGGGGGACGGCGGAGGAGGGCCGACCGCGGAGATGATCGCCGCCGCACGGCGCACCGCGTCGCTTGAGGGATCGCCGACCGTGGAGCTGTCGAACCCGCACCGGTTCTTCGAAGCCGCCGAGGCGGAGTATCCGAAGCCGCCGGTCTGGTCGGGGGAGCTCTATCTCGAGTTCCACCGCGGCACCTACACGTCGCAGGCGCGCACGAAGCAAGGCAATCGTCGGAGCGAACATCTGTTGCGGGAGGCCGAACTGTGGGCGACCACCGCGGCGGTGCGCTCGGGGGCGCCGTACCCGTATGAGGCGTTCGAGGAGGCCTGGCACACGGTGCTGCTTCAGCAGTTCCACGACATCCTGCCCGGTTCCTCGATCGCGTGGGTGCATCGTGAAGCCGAGCGCAACTATGCCGCCGTCGCCACGATGTTGGGGGAGACGATCGAGACGGCGGTGCGCACGCTGGTGGGAGCGGGCGATCACTCGGTGCTACTGAATGCTGGGCCATATGCGGTGCAAGGGGCACCTGGGCTCGGGGGGCAGATCGGTGGCATTTCGGGGGGAATGGGGACGGGGGGCGCTCGGGGGAGCGCCTCCGTCACCCGCACGGCGGCGGGGATCGTGCTTGCCAACGCGCGAGTCGTCGCAACGATCGACGCCAACGGGTTGCTCGTCTCGCTGCGCGACCTCGGCGCCGACCGCGAGCTGATCCCGGTCGGCGGTCACGGCAATCTGCTGCAGGTCTACCGGGACATCCCGAACCAGTGGGATGCCTGGGACCTCGACGCGAGCTACACGCACGTTGTGACCGACCTGACGCGCGCCGACAGCATCGAGATCATCGATGAAACGGCAGCACCCGGCTCGGTCGGCGTGCGGATCACGCGTTCCTTCGGAGCATCCACGGTCACCGAGAAGATCACTCTCGACGCCGATTCGCCCACACTCGACTTCGCTCTCTCGGTCGACTGGCACGAACGCCAGAAGCTGCTCAAGCTCGCGTTCCCACTCGACCTGCAGGCCGAGCGGGCGGCCTCCGAAATTCAGTTCGGGCATGTGTTCCGGCCGACGCACACGAACACGTCATGGGACGCCGCCCGCTACGAAACCGTCGCGCATCGCTGGGTGCACGTCGGCGAGCCGGGCTACGGCGTGGCAATCGCGAACGATTCAACCTACGGGCACTCGATCGGTCGGGCAACGGATGAGGCCGGCTCGGTCGGCACCGTCGTGCGCCTGTCGCTGCTGCGGGCACCGCTCTATCCCGACCCCGACGCCGACCAGGGGCGCCACGAATTTCGGGTCGCGCTGCGGGTGGGCGCCGCAATCCCCGACGCGATCGCGGAGGGCTACCGGCTGAACCTGCCGCTCCGCACCGTCAGTGGGGTGGCCGGCACCGCGGTCGAGCCGCTGCTTTCCGTCGACAACCCGGCGGTCGTGGTCGAGGCGGTCAAACTGGCCGAAGACCGCAGCGGCGACCTGATCGTGCGGATCTACGAGGCTCACGGTTCGCGGGCGCGGGCCACGGTCATCCGTCATTTCGAGGCGACGGATGTCACGGAGACCGACCTGTTGGAGCGCCCGGTCGCCGAGGCGCGGGCGTCGCTCGCCGTCGACCCGGCTGATCCGGCGGCGTTCACCCTGGAGCTGCGCCCGTTCCAGTTGCTCACCTTGCGCTTCACCCGCGCGGTGTGATGACCGTGCGGTGTCAATTTTTGCTCGTGCGAAGAGCGCGCAACGAGCACAAGCTGGCACCTCACCGCGGTGGCTCGGTGACAGCCCGGTCGCGCCGATACCCGGGGGCGTAGTCTGGTGCCGTGTCCTCAACGCGAGTGCATGTGAACAAGTGGCGCTGGCTGGCCGCGGCCTGCGGGCTTCTCAGCGCGGTCGTCACCCTTGCCCTCGCTGAATTCGCGTCTCTGTTCGTCGCCCCGGCCAGTAGCCCGCTCTTTGCAGTCGGCGGCTGGATCGTCGACCTGTCGCCGCCCGGTTTCAAGACGTGGATCATCAGTCTGTTTGGCACGTCCGACAAACTCGTGTTGTTCATCTGCCTCGGGGTGTTCCTGCTCGTGCTCGCTTTGTTCACCGGGGTGGCCGAGTTCGAGAGGCCGCCGGTGGGGACGATTGTGCTGGTGGCCGTGGCAGCGATTGCGGCGCTGGCGGTCGTGACCCGGCCGTCGGCATCCATCGTCTGGGCGCTGCCAACGGCCCTCGGTGCAGCGGTCGGCATCTGGGTGCTGCGGCAGTCGATCGCCCGACTGCGACGGTGGCGAGGAAGCCAGGGGGAGGGAGAGCGGGCGTCCGCGGCAGCAGGCGTTGATCGGCGGTCGTTTCTCACGTTCGCCGGGCTGGGCGCCGTTGCCGCCCTGATCGTGGGTGTCGGCTCCCAGTTGAGCAACGCCGCGAATTCCGCGGTGAGCGGGGTGCGCGAGGCCCTGCGCCTGCCGAAACCTGCGGTCGCTGCTCCGTCGGTTCCAGCGGGTGCCGAACTCGACGTGCCGGGGCTGGCGACGTATGTCACGCCCAATGGCCAGTTCTACCGCATCGACACGGCATTGCAGGTACCTGCGGTGAACCCCAACGACTGGAAGCTGCGCGTGGTGGGGATGGTCGATCGCGAAGTAACGCTGAGCTTCGCCGACCTGCTCGCGCTGCCACTGACCGAGCACATGGTGACCCTGGCCTGCGTCTCGAACGAGGTGGGCGGCGATCTGATCGGCAACGCGGCCTGGCTCGGCTATCCGATCCACGAGATTCTGAAGCGCGCCGGGCCGTCCGGCGGCGCCGACATGGTGCTCTCCCGGAGCGCGGACGGCTGGACAGCCGGCTCACCCCTCGACGTGCTTCTCGATCCGGGCACGGATGCCCTGCTGGCTGTCGGGATGAACGGCAAGCCGCTGCCGCTGGAGCACGGATTCCCGGTGCGTATGGTCGTACCGGGACTCTACGGATACGTGTCGGCGACCAAATGGGTCGTGGAGCTGAAGGTGACTCGATTCGCCGACGAGACCGGGTACTGGACCGACAAGGGCTGGTCGGCCCGCGGTCCGATCAAGACCCAATCACGGATCGACACGCCCCGAAGCGGTGCCGCCCTGTCTGCGGGCCGCACGGCCGTCGCGGGAGTCGCGTGGGCCCAGCACACCGGCATCGACCGAGTCGAGGTGCGCGTCGACGGTGGCAGCTGGCAGCCGGCACGGTTGGCCGATTCGGTCTCCGCCGACACGTGGCGGCAATGGGTGCTCGACTGGGACGCATCCGTCGGCGACCACACGATCGAGGTGCGGGCGACCGACGCCTCCGGCTCTACCCAGACCAGCGCGGAAGCGCCGCCCGCCCCCGATGGGGCGACCGGCTGGCACCGAATCAGCGTCAGCGTCACCTGAGCCCCGCGCGATTAGACCAGCAGCTGGTGCTTCGCCAGATCGCGGTAGAGCGGCGTCGACGCGACGAGCTCGGAGTGGGTGCCGGTTCCGACGACCTGGCCGTGGTCGAGCACCACGATCTGGTCGGAGTCGACAACTGTGGAGAGGCGGTGCGCGATCACGATGAGCGTACGATCTGCCGCGACGGCGTCGATCGCCTCGCGCATCTTCTGCTCGTTGACGCCGTCGAGGCTCGACGTCGATTCGTCGAGCAGCAGGATGGGCGGGGCCGCCAGCAGCGCCCGCGCGATGGCGAGACGCTGACGCTCGCCGCCGGAGAGCATGACACCGTCTTCGCCGACGGCGGCGCCGAGTCCGGCCGGGTCGCGCTCGAGCACCTCGGTGAGGTTGACGGCGTGCAGCACGGCGATGCATTCCTCGTCGGTGGCATCCGGAGTGGCCAGCGTCAGGTTATCGCGGATGGTGCCGGCCAGCACCGGCGCATCCTGCTCGACGTAGCCGATCTGCGAGCGCAGCGCGGTGCGATCGAGCGAACGGATGTCCAGGCCGCCGAGCTTCACGACGCCGCCGGTCGGGTCATAGAAACGTTCGATCAGCGCGAGAATCGTGCTTTTGCCCGCGCCCGACGGGCCGACGAGGGCGGTGCGGAGCCCGCGCGGCGCACTGAACGAGACTCCGTGCAGCACGGGCTCACGGGAGGCGGACGCCTCGGCTGCTTCAGCCGCCACTGTGGCTGCGGCAGCCTTCGCTTCCGGAGAGGACCGCTTCGTCACCTCGGCCTCGGCATCGACCGAGGCGACGGCCGCGGCATAGCCGAAGTGCACATCCTCGAATTCGATCGCCGCAGATTCGGGGTTCACCAATTCGTTGGCCGCTCCGACGGTGATCGCAAGCGGAGCGATGTCGCGGTCGAACTGGTCTTCCGACGGCAGAGCGATGATCTCTTCAATGCGGCCGAGTGCGCCGAGCGCCGAGTTCACGGAGGTGAGGGCGCCAAAGGCGGTGCCGAGCGGCATGATCATCATGAACAAGAAGAGAATGAACGCAACCAGGTCGGCGACGGTGATCGCTCCGCTGGCGACGCGGAAGCCACCGACCCCGAGCACGACGAGGAGCGACACCTGCATGGCGATCCCGGCGATCGGAACAACGAGAGCCGAGATCTTCGCGACCTTGATGCCCATTCGCCAGGCGCCTTCGGCATCCTTTTCGACGATCGCGATCTCGCGCTCTGTCGCGTTGGCGGCGCGCACGGTGCGCACGGCGCTGATCGCGCGCTCGACGCTGGCGGCCAGGTCGCCGACCTTGGCCTGAGCCGCGTGGCTGGCCGTTCGGATGCGCTGCGACAGCAGGGTCACGGCCACGATGGAGACGGCGATCACGAGCGCGGTGAGTCCGAGCATCACCGGGTCGATGATGAGCATGGCGATGAGGGCGCCCACAAAGGTGAGCGCGCCGCCGACCGAGTCGACGAGTCCCTGGGTGAGCACGGCGCGCAGCAGCGTCGTGTCTGACCCGACACGGGAGACCAGATCACCGGTGCGACGCGTGTCGAACTCCGAAATCGGCAGGTGCAGCATCCGTGCGACAAGTCGGCGGCGGCTGGACAGCACGACCCCCTCGCCGGTGCGCTGGAGCAGGTAGTGCTGATAACCACTGATCACGCCGGAGATGACCACCAGGGCGATGAGCGCCCAGACCAGCGAGCCGAGCGTATGTCCCGCCTGCACCACCTCGATGACCTGGCTGACCAGAATCGGCTGGGCGAGGCTCGCGGCCGCCCCGATCACGCTCAAAACGATGACCACGCTGAGCACCTTCTTGTGCTCGAGCAGGTAGGGCAGCAGCTGCTTGAAGCTGGCGCGCGGGCCGACTTGTTCGGCTCCGCGGCGTCCGAACCGTGAACGCCCGGAGGGGCGCTGTGCGGCGGGCTTGGCGCGGGTGGAGGGTCCGGCGGATGACCCGACGGATGCCTCAGCGGTGGGAGTTGACGTACGTGACGAACTGGTGGAGGTGCTCACTAAACGAGCTTAACCGCTGTGACGCGGGCGTAGGTTCGCCTCCGGGCGTCCCGTGGTCGGCCCGGGCGCGCGGTATCCCCGCTGGCGCGCGTAAGAAACCGCGCCTGGCGGGTGAGCGCACGCCAAAGAACGCCACACCAGGGGCATAAGACAGAAGGCCGCGCCAGCATCCGATGACGGATGCGCGGCGCGGCCTTCACGAACTCGCCGAACTAGCGGTCGATGTCGATGTCTTTCGTTTCCTTGCTCAGCAGCAACGCCACGAGGGTGATCGCGCCCATGATCGCGAGATAGACGCCGACCAAGAACGGGCTGCCGTCGCCGAGGGTCCAGAGCCAGACGGCTATGAACGGTGCGACTGCCGCGCCGAGGATCGAGCTGACGTTGTACGAGATGCCGGAACCCGTGTAGCGCACATTGGTCGGGAACAGTTCGGGCAGCAATGCGCCCATCGGCCCGAACGTCATGCCCATCAGGCTGAAGCCGATGACCAGCCACAGCATCACGCCGGCGAACCCGGCTCCGAGCAACGGAACCCAGATCAGACCGAACACGATGATTCCGGTGGTGACCCAGATCAGCGTCTTGCGACGGCCGAACTTGTCGGCCCACGGACCCGACAGCCAGGTGAACGCACCGAAGAACAGCACGCCGGCGATGAGCATCAGGACGAAGGTGGTGTAGCTGTAGCCGAGGCCCGGCAGCACTCCCGGCTCGGTGGGGCTCTCGGGAGCGCGGCCATAGCTGAGCGAGAACGTGGTCATCAGGTAGAAGAGCACGTAGGTGGCGAGCATGAAGAAGGTGCCCAGGATGAGCTGGCGCCAGTGCAGCTTGAACACGATCGCGAGCGGCATCTTGACGAGCTTGCCGGCCGACGCCGTCTTCGTGAACGCGTCGCTCTCGACCAGGCGCAGACGCACCCAGAGGCCCACGATGACCATGACGGCGGAGAACAGGAACGGGATGCGCCAGCCCCAGTCGAGGAAGGCGTCGGAGGGGCGGGTGGGGTCATCGGACGGAAGAATCGCCGCGATGATCAGGAACAGCCCATTGGCGATGATGAAGCCGATCGGCGCACCCAATTGCGGGTAGGTACCGAATCGGGCACGCTTGCCGGCCGGGGCGTTCTCGGTCGCCACAAGGGCGGCGCCACTCCACTCACCGCCGAGCGCGAAGCCCTGCGCCAGACGCAGCAGTACGAGAAGCAGCGGTGCGAACCAGCCGATCAGCGCGTAGGTCGGCAGCAGGCCGATCAGGAAGGTTGCGATTCCCATGGTGAGCAACGCGGCAACGAGCGTGGTCTTGCGGCCGACCCGGTCGCCGAGATGGCCGAAGAAGACTGCGCCGAGCGGGCGCGCGACCATGGCCGCGCCGAAGACGGCGAACGACGCGAGCAGCGCCGTTGTCGGGTTTCCGGTCGGAAAGAAGAGGTGCGGAAAGACGAGAACCGCCGCGGTGGCATAGACGTAGAAGTCGTAGAACTCGATCGTCGTGCCGATGAGGCTGGCGAGAATGACACGGCTACGTGGATTCGCCGGCGTCGCCGGCGCGGCCAGTGGGGCGGATGCTGTGGATGATGACATGAAAGTGCGGCGCTTTCGATCAGGCGGAAATCGGCCACACCGGTGTACGCCGTTCAGGCGGAAAGGTCAGCGGTCGGCTCGGCAGAAATGGGGCTGGCAGCTTATGGCGTCCATGAACTAGCCTATGCCCCCACATCGGGGGAGACGGCGCGCGCCTCCTGTCTGCGGCGTTGACTCCTCGCTAGTGTGGGCACTATGGAAACTGTCATGAGCATCCTGCACGTTGTCGGAGCTGTCTTTATTGTCGGCCCGATGGCCATTCTCCCCATGAGCGCCATGCGCGCCGTTCGTGCCGGCAACGCCGGCCAGGTCGCCATGCTGGCGAAGTCCACCAACCTGTTCAGCTGGCTGTCGCTGCTGGTGGTTGTCTTCGGGTTCGGGGTCATGGGTATGGCCGACGAGAAGTTCAACCTCTCGATCACCACCCCGTGGATTCTCTGGTCGATCATTCTCTACGTCGTGGCGCTCGCCCTCAGCGTGTTCCTCGTCGTTCCGACGATGCGCAAGGCCGCCGAAGCAATCGAGGCCACCCCGAGTGCGGATGCCTCGGCCGGTCGCGCCAGCTACCCGGCCATCGCCGCCGGCAGCGGCGTTGCGACGCTGCTTCTCGTCGCCGTCGTCGTGCTGATGGTCTGGAAGCCGTAACCAAACAGACTCGGTGGTCGAGGGCGAGCGAGCGAAGCGAGCCCGTGTCTCGAGACCAAGCGAGCCGATCTCCACACGCAACCCGCGTTCGGAGATCGGCTCGTTCTGCTCTAAGCGACGATCGCGCGAGGGCGACTACCCGCGCAACCCCGCCAACACCCGCGCGGTCTCCAACGCAGCCGTTGCCGCCTCCTCGCCCTTGTCTTCCTTCGACCCGGGCAGACCGGCACGGTCGAGCCCCTGCTGCTCATCGTCGAGGGTGAGCAACCCGAAGCCGACGGGCTTGCCGGTGTCCAGCGCCACTCGGGTGAGGCCATCCGTCGCCGCAGCCGACACGTACTCGAAGTGCGGTGTTCCGCCGCGGATGATCACGCCGAGTGCGACCACCGCGTCGGCGCCGTTCTCGAGCGCGGCCTTGCAGACGACGGGCAGTTCGAAACTGCCCGGCACGCGCACGAGCGAGTAGCTGGCACCGGAGGCCTCGAGCACCCGGCTCGCCCCGGCGATCAACCCGTCGCTGATCACGTCGTGCCACTGGCCGGCGACGATGACGATGGTGAGGCCTGAGCCGTCAACCTCGATGGTGGGGGAGCCTGCTCCGCTCATGATGCGTTTCCCTTCAAAACTTCTGCTGCGATGTCGTGACCCATCCGGTCACGTTTGACGTTGAGGTAGCCCTCGTTGTGCGAGTCGACGCCGACGATCAGGGGGACCCGCTCGGCGATCTCAATGCCGTGGGCTTCGAGCTGGCGCACCTTCTCGGGGTTGTTGGTGAGCAGCCGAATCGAGGAGATGCCCATCTGGTGCAGGATGGCCGTCGCCGCGGTGTAGTCGCGGGCGTCGATCGGCAGGCCGAGGGCGACGTTCGCGTCGAGGGTGTCGAGGCCCTCCTCCTGCAGCTTGTAGGCACGCAGCTTGTTGATCAGGCCGATGCCGCGACCCTCATGCCCACGCAGGTAGATCACGATCCCGCCCTCGGCCTCAATCGTGTCGAGCGCGGCATCGAGCTGCGGCCCGCACTCGCATTTCAGTGACCCGAACGCTTCACCGGTCAGACACTCGGAATGCACCCGTACGAGAGCGCCGTCGACGGGAGTCCCGGAGACGAGGGCGACATGGTCGGCGCCGGTCATCCGGTCCCGGTAGGCACGAATCTTGACCGACCCGTGAGTCGTCGGCACTGTCGTCTCGACCTCGAAATCGACCCGGGGTGATTCTTCGATCGGCGTTGCCGCTTCGAGCGGAGTGTCGCAGTGGAACTCCTGCAGGTAGTCGATCAGGGCGGCGATCGTGATCACCGGGAGGTTCTCCCGCTCACCCATTTCGAGCAGACCGGGCAGGCGCATCATCTCGCCGTCGTCGGCGACGATCTCGCAGATCGCGCCGACCGGGCTGAGCCCGGCGAGCTTCATCAGATCGACCGCAGCCTCGGTGTGACCGTTGCGTTCGCGCACACCGCCGTCGACGGCGCGGAGCGGAAGGATGTGACCGGGCCGGTGCAGGCTGGCCGGCGTCGACGTGGGGTCGGCCAAGACGCGCAGCGTGTGCGCGCGGTCGGAGGCGCTGATCCCGGTGCTGGTGCGATCGGCGGCGTCGACGCTGATCGTGTAATTGGTGCCGCGGGCATCCTCGTTGGCGGTGACCATCTCCGGCAGTGCGAGCTTGTCGGCGAGCTCGTTCGTCAGCGGCGCGCAGATGAATCCGGAGGTGACCCGCACCATCCAGGCCAGCCACTCCTGCGTGGCGAGCTCGGCCGAGATGATTACGTCACCTTCGTTCTCACGACCTTCGTCGTCGGCGACGATGATCGGCTTTCCGAGCCGCAGCGCGGCAATGGCGGTGGGAATGTCGGAGAGACTCATGATGCGTTCCTTGCTTCTTTCTGCGTGGAGGGCGTGGCTGACGGGGACGGCGCTGAGGAGAGCGTCGGGGCGAGCGCGGGAGAGGAGAGCGACAGGATGCGCTCGACATGTCGGGCGACGATATCGGTTTCAATATTGACCTGGTCTCCGACCACGCGCTCGCCGAGAGTGGTCGCGGTGAGGGTTTCAGGAATCAACGACACCTCGAACCACTGGTCGGACTCCGCGGCGTCGCTGATGTTGCTCACCGTCAGCGACACCCCGTCGACGGCGATCGAGCCCTTGTCGACGACGAGTCGGGCCAGAGCCGGGTCGAGGCTGAATCGCAATACTCGCCAGGCCTCACCCGGAGTGACGGCGAGCAACGTGCTCGTGCCGTCGATGTGTCCCTGCACGATGTGTCCGCCGAGGCGGTCGCCGACCAGGGCGGCCCGTTCGAGGTTCACCGCCGAACCGACGACCGCGGCGTCAAGGGTCGACATGCGCAGGGTTTGTTCCATCACATCGGCGGTGAAGCTGTCGGGCGTTTGATCGACGACGGTGAGGCAGACGCCGCTGACCGCGATCGAGTCGCCGTGCCCGGCGCCGGTGACGGCGAGGGGGCCGCGGATGGTCAGCCGCACCGCGTCGGCGCTGCGTTCCACCCGTTCAATGCGACCGAGTTCCTCGATGATTCCGGTGAACATGTCAGTTCCTATTCTCTGGTCTGGCTGATTCTGGTCTGGCTGATTCTGGCCTGGATGATTTTGGACTGGCAACGACGAGAAGGTCGTCGCCGAGGCGTTCAATACTGTCGATGGCGAGGCGGTGCTGCTGGGAGATGCTGCCGACGCCGATGTCGCCGAGGGCGGTGCGGCCGCCACCGAGCAGGGTCGGCGCGAGATAGATGAGGTAGCGGTCGACGAGGCCGGCAGCTTCGAACGCACTGGCCAGCGTCGGGCCGCCCTCGACGAAGGCGTGCCGGATGCCGCGCGCATGCAGGTCGCGCACGACCGCATTCAGATCAATGGTCGGGAAGAATAGCGGCGCACGCGGGTGGCGGTGAAGCGCCGCGCTGTTCGGAACGGGGCGTGTGCCGATCACGACGGGAACCGGCTGCTCGCTCAGCAACTGGCCGGCGGCATCCCGAGCGGTCAACGACGGGTCGTCGGCGAGGACAGTGCCCGTTCCGACGATGATTGCGTCGGACGCGGCACGGCGGCGATGAACGTCGGCTCGGGCTTCCGGCCCGGTGATCCACTGGCTGCTGCCGTCGTCGGCCGCGGCCCGTCCGTCGAGACTCGATGCCCATTTCAATGTGATGACCGGGCGACCCAGCCGTGCGGCCGCCAGCCAGTCCGCGATCAACGCGGTCGCGTCATCCGCGAGGAGACCGGCCTGCACGTCGACGCCGGCAGCGCGCAACCGCTCGGCGCCGCCGGCCGAGGCGTCACCCGGATCGGACACGGCGTAGACGACACGGGCGATGCCGGCGTCAATGAGTGCTTGGGCGCAGGGGCCGGTGCGACCGGTGTGGTTGCAGGGTTCGAGAGTGACGACAGCGGTCGCGCCGTGGGCGGCGCCGGGGGAGAGCCTCGAGAGCGCGTCGACCTCGGCGTGTGCTGTGCCGGCGCCGCGGTGCCAGCCTTCGGCAATCTGCTGCCCGTCGTCATCGAGGATGACACAGCCGACCTGAGGGTTCACACCTCGAGCCGGGCCTTGGGCCGCCAACTCCAGCGCGCGCCGCATCGCAGCTTCGAGATCGGACTGCTCCGCCATATCGCCCTCATTCGTTTCGGTAACGAATCTCCGGGGGATTTTGGGCGTCGAGCGTTGACGAAACCCGTCGACAGGTCGCAGGGACCTCTCGACTCGTGCGCCTCCCATCCGGACTTTAACCGTCGGTACTGGAATTTCACCAGCTCAACCGTGTCACTTGTCCAGCTTGCACTGATCAGATGACGCGGCTCGCGGACTTTCACCGCCGGTTCGGATTCACACCGACCCCGGAGCACGTTTCTTATCTTCAGTTATAGCTCAACGCGGCGGCGCGCGGAGTATTCCCGCGTCACGGAAAGCGGTGTTCCCTAGCCGGAGACGAGCGCGCGCGCGGTTCCCTCGTCGACGAAGAGGTCGGTGATCAGATTGGCGGCCAAGGCGCCACGCAGGCTTTCGAGTTTGGAGATGCCCGACACGACGCAGATGCGGCGCGGGGTGCGTCGCAAGACGTCGAAGTCGAGTCCGCTGCTGCGATCGTTGAGCGGAATTCCGTCGGAGCTCCCGTCGGCACGGAAGAACACCGTCGCCACGTCACCCACCACGCCAGAGGCGCTGAGAGATTCGTAGTCTTTCTGGTCGAGGTAGCCGCCCGCATAGACGTGGCTCGGCACTTCGGAGAACGTCGAACCGAGTCCGAACAATGCGACATCCATATGTGCCTGAATTTCGAGAAGACGGCTCACGGTGCGCTCGCGCCAGAGGGCGTTCTTGGTCGCCGGGTCATCGAAGAAGGCGGGAACCGGAAACTGCTGGACATGAGCGCCGAACGCATCGCCGAATCGGCGCAGAATCTCGCTCGCGTAGCCGATGCCCGTCGTGCGCATATTTCCGGCTCCGTTCAACTGCACGATCTGCGAGTTGTGGGTCTGTTTCGGGGTCAGGTGCCGGCTGATGGCGCTGACCGTCGACCCCCAGGCGACGCCCATCGTCATGTTCGAGTCGAAATACTGACCGAGAATTCGTGCAACCGAGAGGGCGACTCTCTCCAATCTGTCGACGTCGCTGACGTGATCCGGCACGGGGACGACGTGGGCGGCGACTTGAAAACGATCGAGGATCGTCTTCTCCAACCGACTCGGCGCATCGAGGGGGGAGTGGATCTGGATGTCCACCAAACCACTGGCCCGAGCATGGCTGAGAAGGCGCGAAATCGAGGATCGCGAGGTGTGGAGCTCCCGGGCGATGGCATCCATCGTCAGGTCCTGCATGTAGTAAAGATGTGCGGCAGTGAGCGCATCGCGGGTGCGATCCGACTGCATCTCATCGTCTGTCTGGCCCATTTCGGCTCCTTGCACGTATGTTCACCCAGCTTGACCGTTTGTGACGGATTGTTCAAGCTGTATTTATACACACGGCTCGCCCCGCTGCAAGCCGACACGACAGTAGAGGTGAGTCCGTGAAGTCTTCAAACGTCACGCCAAGGTCAATTACAACGTCAGCTCTCACGGAGCGCCCGAATGCCCAGGTGCTCGTCATCGGCGCCGGGATCAACGGGATCGCGACATTCCGCGACCTGGCCCTCCAGGGCGTCGACGTGACGATCGTCGACCGCGGCGACTACGTGTCCGGCGCATCGGCCGCGTCGTCGCACATGATTCACGGCGGCATCCGCTACCTCGAAAACGGCGAGTTCCGCCTGGTCAAGGAGTCGGTGGAAGAACGCAACTCTCTGATCAAGATCGCCCCGCACTACGTCAAGCCGTTGAAGACCACGGTGCCGATCTTCTCGACCTTCTCTGGCGTGCTGTCTGCGCCCTTGCGCTTTCTCACCCACAAGCAGGGCAAGCCGCAGGAGCGCGGGGCGCTGCTGATCAAGCTCGGCCTCGGTCTCTACGACTCCTTCTCGCGCGATGGTGGGAGTGTGCCGCGTCACGAGTTCCGGGGTGCGAAGGAGTCGCTGCGCCAGCTTCCCGAGTTGAACCCGTCCCTCAAGTACACGGCCACCTACTACGACGCATCGATGCACGATCCCGAGCGTCTGGCGCTCGACGTGCTGCGCGACGGTCTTGACGCGGGCCCGCACGCCCGCGCGGCCAACTACGTCGAGGCAGTCGGTATGGACGCCGACGGCGTGCGCCTGCGCGACACCGTCACCGGCGAGGAGTTCAGCTTCGCCGCCGACGTGGTGGTGAACACGAGCGGCCCCTGGACCGACCTCACCAACCAGGCGCTCGGCGAGGCCAGCGCGTTCATGGGCGGCACCAAGGGCTCGCACATCGTGCTCGACAACCCGGCACTGCTCGCCGCGACCGGCGGCCGCGAGATCTTCTTCGAGCACAGCGACGGACGTATCGTGCTGATCTACCCGCTCAAGGGGCGCGTGCTGGTCGGAACCACCGATCTCGAGCACGACATGACCCAGCCCATCCGCTGCACCGAAGCCGAGGTCGACTACTTCTTCGAACTCGTCGCGCACGTTTTCCCACAGGTGGCCGTCGACCGGTCCGACATCGTCTACCGCTTCTCCGGCGTGCGCCCGTTGCCGCGCCACGACGACGAGGCCCCGGGGTTCGTCTCCCGCGACTACCGCATCGAGTCCCGTCCGCTCGGCGCTCGCGCCGGCACGCTGCTCAGCCTGGTCGGCGGCAAGTGGACCACGTTCCGCGCCCTCGCCGAGCACCTGAGCGGTGACATCCTGACTCTGCTGAACCTCCCGCGCGTCGTCTCGACCGAAGGCCTCGCCATCGGTGGCGGCAAGGGTTTCCCGACCACGGATGCCGCGCACCAGGTGTGGGTGACCGCACACGGCGACGAGGTGGGTGTGCCTCGCGCCACGACCCTGCTGGCCCGCTACGGCACCCGCGCTTCCGATGTGATCGGGTGGATCGTCGAAGAACCCGACGCGCCGCTGCGCCACAACGCCGACTACTCACGCCGCGAGATCGAGTACTTGGCGGCCACGGAGTCGGTGGTGCACCTGGTCGACGTACTGCTTCGCCGCACGAGCATGGCCTTTGTCGGCGGTCTGAGCCTCGAACTGCTCACCGAGATCGCGGGGCTCGTCGCACCGGTGCTCGGCTGGGATGACGCGCGGTTCAACGCCGAGATCGCTGCGACCGTCGATGAGCTCGCCGACGTCCACGGCGTCGTGCTGGCCCCGCACCGCCAGGAAGCTCTCGCCAGCGCCTAAGCGCGTGCGCCGGAGGCGTCGTGAACGTCTCCGGTGCGTGTCCGGTGCGCCGTCGGTGCACCGTCGGTGCGTGCCCGGTGAGCCTCCTGGGCAGCGCCGGCACGCGTCCTGTGCGCCACTGGTCGCCAAACGTTGCACAAATGTGCACAGAAATCCCCCTATTAGGGTGAGGCGGAGCCGATACGGTTTCACAAGAATCACGAAAGTGTGACTCTTCTCACTCCTAAGGAAAAAAGGTCAAAGTGGACAATCTCGGTGTTGCATTTCTGTCGGAGGTCGTGGGAACCGCCCTCCTCGTGCTGCTCGGCTGTGGCGTCGTCGCCAACGTCGCTCTGGCCAAGACGAAGGGACTCGGCGGCGGGTTCCTCATGGTCACCATCGGATGGGGCTTCGCAGTCTTCACCGGTGTGATCGCCGCCTACAACTCAGGTGCCTAC
The DNA here is from genome assembly GCF_056395445.1 of Leifsonia sp. 10L418. Lineage (NCBI taxonomy): Bacteria > Bacillati > Actinomycetota > Actinomycetes > Micrococcales > Microbacteriaceae > Leifsonia > Leifsonia sp. 10L418. Next base: position 217,816 of record NZ_JBFTJN010000006.1, read on the forward strand.
CTGAACCCCGCTGTTGTGCTTGGCGTCATCGCGTCAGGTGCTGACAATTTCGGTGGTGCAGCGCAAGTCCCCATCAACGTGGGCTCGACGCTGGCCTATATCGCAGCCGAATTCGTCGGTGCCATCCTTGGTGCGGTCGTCGTCTGGCTGGCATACAAGCAGCACTTCGACGCAGAGCCGGTAGCGGCAAACAAGCTCGGCGTCTTCTCCACCGGCCCGGCCATCCGTTCCTACGGATGGAACCTCGTCACTGAGATCATCGGCACGTTCGTGCTGGTGTTCGTGGTGATCGCGTTCGGTGGCGGACGTCAGGGCGAGGGCGGACTTGCTGCCCTCGGTGCTCTGCCAGTTGCGCTGCTCGTGCTCGTCATCGGTACCTCAATCGGTGGTCCGACCGGTTACGCCATCAACCCCGCTCGTGACCTTGGCCCGCGTATCGCGCACTTCATCCTGCCGATCAGGGGCAAGGGTTCGTCTGACTGGTCCTACTCGTGGGTTCCGGTTGTCGGCCCCGTCATCGGTGGTTTGATCGCTGGCTGGTCTTCCCTGGTGCTGCTGCCGATCCTCGGCATGTAGGCGCTGGCGCGGGCATCCGCCCGACGCCTGGCTGTCGTCTCGTCTTTTAGTTCCGTACCGCATTCATAACGAAGGAGTTACCTATGGGCGATTACGTCATCGCGATCGATCAGGGCACGACAAGCAGTCGTGCGATCATTTTCGACAAGGCCGGGTCGATCATCTCGACCGGCCAGCTCGAACATGAACAGATCTTTCCGCAGGCCGGTTGGGTTGAACACAACCCGAAGGAGATCTGGGATAACGTTCGCGAGGTCATCGGTCAGGCACTGTCCAAGGCAAATCTGACGCGTCACGACATCGCAACTGTCGGCATCACCAACCAGCGTGAGACTGCGGTTGTCTGGGACAAGAACACCGGTGAGGCTGTCTACAACGCCATCGTCTGGCAGGACACCCGCACGCAGCCGATCGTTGACCGCCTGGCCGCCGACGGCGGCGTCGAGCGCTTCAAGCAGAAGGTCGGCCTGCCCCTGGCCACCTACTTCTCGGGAACCAAGATTGTCTGGATCCTGGAGAACGTCGAGGGTGCCAGGGCGCGGGCGGAAGCCGGCGACCTGCTGTTCGGCACGACCGACTCGTGGGTGCTCTGGAACCTGACCGGCGGCATCGAGGGCGGCGTGCACGTCACCGACGTGACCAACGCGTCCCGCACGATGTTCATGGACTTGGAGACCCTGGAATGGGACGACGAGATCCTCGCCGCGTTTGACGTTCCGAAGTCGATGCTCCCCACCATCAAGAGCTCGTCAGAGGTCTATGGCACGGTGCACGGATCGAGCCTGCTGCGCGAGGTGCCGGTGGCCGGCATCCTGGGCGACCAGCAGGCCGCGACCTTCGGTCAGGCGGCATTCGACCAGGGCGAGGCGAAGAACACCTACGGCACCGGCAACTTCCTGATCTTCAACACGGGTGAGGAGATCATCCACTCGAAGAACGGGTTGCTCACCACGGTCGGCTACAAGCTCGGCGATGCGCCGGTGCACTACGCGCTCGAGGGATCGATCGCCGTCACCGGTTCGCTCGTGCAGTGGTTGCGTGACAACCTCGGCATGATCGGGTCGTCGGAAGAGATCGAGACGCTGGCCGCCTCGGTCGACGACAACGGTGGCGCCTACTTCGTGCCGGCGTTCTCTGGCCTGTTCGCGCCGTACTGGCGTGCGGATGCCCGTGGCGCGCTGGTCGGTCTGACCCGCTACGTGAACAAGGGGCACATCGCCCGTGCCGCCCTCGAGGCGATCGCCTTCCAGACCCGCGAGGTTCTGGATGCCGTGAACGCCGACTCGGGTGTGCCGCTGACGGAGCTCAAGGTTGACGGCGGCGCAACAGCCAACAACCTGTTGCTGCAGTTCCAGGCAGACATCCTGAACGTGCCGGTGGTGCGTCCGGTTGTCGCCGAGACGACGGCGCTCGGTGCGGCCTATGCGGCCGGCCTCGCTGTCGGCTTCTGGAATGGCCTCGACGACCTGCGCGCGAACTGGCAGGAAGACGCCCGCTGGGAGCCCAACATGGATGCTGCCGAGCGCGAGCGTCTGCTGCGCAACTGGAAGAAGGCGGTCACGAAGACGCTGGACTGGGTCGACGAGGACGTGCGCTAACTAGCGCTTGTTCGACTAGTTTCACCTGTTCGACCTGTTCGACCTGTTCGACCTGTTCGACCTGTTCAACTAGTTCGACTTGTTTCGACCTGTTCGACCTCAGAAGCCCGGCCGCCACTCACGTGGTGGTCGGGCTTCTGCGTTCTACTCCTGTGGCGGTGTTGTGTGGCTAACTCCGGTGATCCCGGGAGCATGAGCCGGGCGCTCCCGGACCAGTGCGGCAGTGCTCGATCAGAATGTGGGATTACCGGAGTTACCCACCGATGTCGGTCGGGCGAGTTCTGCACGGATCGACCGGATGAAGCTGTCCCGAGCCATGCCGCAGGCAGACTCTCGGCCATGACCTGGGCCGACTACTTCCATGACAATCAAATCAGAATCGCCGGGAGCGATGCACTCCTCGCAAATGGTGCGACCTGGAGATCGCTGAAGGGTGCCGTCGACAACGGCCTCCTGATCCGAGCGCGTCGCGGACACTATGCACTTCCCGAGATCGACCGGCACAGTCTCGAAGCCGTTCGGCTGGGCGGACGACTTGCCTGCATCTCCGCAGCGGCAGATGCTGGCGTCTTCGCTCTTGATACAACATTCGCGCACGTGCATCTCGCACCGAAGGCATCCCGACTCCGCTCGCCGCACAACAGATTCGAGCGGTTGACAACGGCCAATCGCGATGGCGTTGAGCTTCACTGGGATGTGCTTCTCGATCCGCGGGACGGCACTGAATACCGGGTGGGACTCATCGACGCTCTCGTGCAGATCGTGCGGTGTCAACCACCCGTTTCGCCCTGGCCCCCCTCGACAATGCGCTCCATCTCAAGCTCATCTCGCGCAGCGCGCTTTCGACAATTTTCGCGGCGGTGCCCAGCGAGCTGCATTACCTCCGCGCGCTCATCGATGCGCGGAGCGAGTCGGGTCAAGAATCTGTGTTGCGGTTCATCGTGCGCGCGGCCGGCTACGACTTCGAGATTCAAGTCTCGATCGACGGAGTCGGCCGGGTCGACATGGTGATCGAGGGATGCCTGGTCGTCGAGGCGGATAGTCGCAAGTTCCACGAGGGTTGGGCAGCGCAAGTGCGTGACCGTACCCGCGACTGCGACCTTGCCGCGGCCCAATACATGAGTTATCGAGCGCTCTACCGGGACATCATCTTCAACCCTGAGCGGGTACTCGCAGCGATTGCAGGACTCCTGGCCGCGATCGCAACTACCGCACGATCATCCTCTAGCCGTCAGCACCACGCCAGGCGCGGGCTCCGAACTCGTCATCCGCCGATGTTGGTAACTCCGGGAATCTCCGCGGCTGCGAATATCGAGCCAGATCATTGAGCGGATCTCCTGGACGCGCCGACACGATCCCCGGAGTTAGCCACGGGTACAACAGCTCAAGGAAGCCGCGGGGATTCCGAGGACGACGGTCGGTGGCTTCAGCGCAAGGCGCTTGCTCAGTGTGAGGTCGCTAGGTGGAGAACCGCGGGCAGCTCCGCCAGACCCGTGATCCGAATGACGCCGAGATGAGCGGCCTCTGCGGCATCAGCGTCGGCGATAGCACCAGCACCAGCACCAGCACCAGCACCAGCACCAGCACCAGCACCAGCACCAGCACCAGCACCAGCACCAGCACCAGCACCAACAGAGTCTGCCGCCTCAGCGACCTCGACAGCCGCCCTGTCGGTGGCCTGCGCCGAGGAAACGCCCCGTGCGGTCTGAGCGGCACCTCCGGCGGCCTCCACGCCCTGAGCCGCCTCTGACGCCCCGTGACGGTCGAGCCAGACTCCGGTGAGACCCGCCGCTGCGGCACCGATCGCATCCGTCCGCAGGCGGTCGCCGACATACACAGCGGATGCCGGCGCCACCCCGAAGAGGTCGCAGGCGAGCCGGAAGATGGCCGGGTCGGGCTTCGCCACCCCGACCGACCCGGAGGCGACGACCTGTTCGAACCGCGACTCCAGCCCGGTCACCTGCAATTTGCGTTGCTGAAAAGCGAGATCGCCGTTGGTGATCAGACCGAGGCGCACCCCCGCCTGCTCCAGTGCTTCGAGGCAGGGTATGGCGTCCGAATGCAGGCTCCAGCTGTCCTGATAGTGATCGAAGTAGGCGTCGAACCACGCTCCGGCATCCGATTCGCCCAGCTCGACCCCGTGAGCCGCGGCGAAGTCACGGGCTCGCGCCCGGCGCTGCCCCTGAAAGTCGAGCCGCCCGGCCAGATAGGAGTGGTAGTGCTCCTCCTCGAGCGAGTTCCAGAGTGTGATCGCGGCGGCCGGCTCAGCGGTGCTGAAGACGCCGCCGGTGAGCTGCATATGTCGCACAATTCCTTCGGCCACCGCAGTACGGTGAGCGAAGAGCGTGTCGTCAAGGTCAAACAACACGACGAGCGGCACGGCATCGGTCATGGAACCAGAACCTCCTCGGGCCAACCGTCCTTCGGTGAACGGTCGTCGTCCGCATGCAACCATCCCTGCCACGACATCGGATGCGAGCCGTCACGATAGGCGGCCAGTGACGGGCCCTCACCGGTGAAAGTGAACCCGGCCTTGCGGGCAACCCGTGACGACGGGATGTTGCCGACCAAGCATTCCCAATGAATCGCGTTGACGATTCCCTCGGCGAACGCCCAATCGGCGACGAGCCGCTGGGCCTCTGGAATGAAGCCGTTGCCGCGATGGCGCGCTCCCAGCCAGAAGCCGATTGACCCGCTGGGCACGCGCAGGCAGATGATTCCCATCAGATTCGGCGAGTCCGGTGAGCGCAACGCCCAGGTATATTCCTCGTCGGACTTCCACGCCCCCGGTATATACCGTGAAATGAATGTCTCGGCGTCGGAGGCGTTGTACGGCCAGGGAACGGTGAGGAACCGCTCGAAAACCGGGTCCTGACAGAACTCGAACATGAGAGTGGCGTCGGCGAGCACCGGCTGATCGAGAACGAGCAGCGGCGAGCTGAGCGAGACGGGCTGCATCGCTACACCCGCTGCAATAAGCCGACGCGGTCGTAGGCCTTGGCCAGCGTGGCGTCGGCGACGGATGCCGCCCGGTCCGCGTTCTGGGCAAGCAGACGGTCGAGTTCGGCAGGGTCATCGAGCAGTTCGAGCACCCGTGAGCGGATCGGACCGAACGTGCCGGTGACGACCTCGGCGAGGCCCTTCTTGAGGTCGCCGTAACCGCGCCCCGCATACTCGTCTTCCAGCGACTGGATCGACCGGTCAGCCATCACCGAGTAAATCGTGAGCAGGTTGGCGACGCCCGGCTTGTTCTCACGGTCGAACACGATCGCGCCGTCGGCGTCGGTCACCGCGCGCATGATCTTCTTCGCCGTGACCGACGGCTCGTCGAGCATCCAGATGATGCCTGCGTGCGACTCGGCCGACTTCGACATCTTCGCGGTCGGGTTCTGCAGATCGTAGATCTTCGCGGTCTCCTTCTGAATGGAGGCCCCCGGCACCACGAACGTCTCGCCGAAGCGGGCGTTGAACCGGGCCGCGAGGTCGCGGGTCAGCTCGATGTGCTGACGCTGATCCTCACCGACCGGCACGATCTCGGCGTCGTAGAGCAGAATGTCGGCGGCCATCAGCGTCGGGTAGGCGAACAGGCCGACCGTGGTGCCGTCGTGGCCGTGGCGCGCCGACTTGTCCTTGAACTGGGTCATCCGGCCGGCTTCACCGAACCCGGTGATGGTGTTCAGCACCCAGGCCAGCTGCGCGTGTGCCGCAACGTGCGACTGCACGTAGAGCGTCGACTCCGACGGGTCGATTCCGGCAGCGATGTACTGCGCGGCGGTGCGGCGGGTGTTCTCGCGCAGCTGTGTCGGGTCCTGTGCGACAGTGATCGCGTGCAGGTCGACGATCGAGAAGAACGCGTCATGCGTCTGCTGCAGCGCCTTCCAGTTGAGCAGCGCGCCGATGTAGTTGCCGATCTGCAGAGATTCGGCCGAGGGCTGCATGCCTGAGTACAAGCGGGTCTTTGTCATCTGTGATTCTTTCGTGCTCGGCCGCTCGCACTGCGAGCGACGAAAAATGTGGGTTAGAGGGCGTAGTCGACGACGACAGGAGTGTGGTCCGACCATCGCTCGTCGTAGGCTGCGGCTCGATCGACGGCATAGTTCGTGACGGATGCTGCGAGCTCGGGAGTGGCCAGCTGGTAGTCGATGCGCCAGCCCGTGTCGTTGTCGAAGGCCTGACCGCGCCAGGACCACCAGGTGTACGGGCCGTCGACCTCGCCGGCCCACTTGCGTCCGACGTCAACCCAGCCGAGCCCGGCGCCGTCGTTGTACGCGGGGTCGTCTTCGGCGCCCACGATGCGGTCGAAGTAGGCACGTTCCTCGGGCAAGAAGCCGGCGCGCTTGACGTTGCCGCGCCAGTTCTTGATGTCGAGCTTGCGGTGGCCGACGTTCAGGTCGCCGAGGACGACCGCGAGCGGATTGTGTGCAGCGAGTGCCGGCATCCGTTCGACCATGGCGTCAAGAAACTTGTACTTCTCAACCTGCTTGGGGGTGTCGACCTCGCCGGAGTGCACGTAGGTGCTGACCACGGTGACGATCTTTTCGCCGACGGCGTAGTCGGCCTCCAGCCAGCGCCCGGCGCTGTCGAAATCGTCGGCACCGAGTTCGACCCGGTGAATCGTCGCCGTGGACCGGCTCGCGAGTGCCACGCCGGCGCGCCCCTTGGCCGTCGCCGGGTCGTGCAGGATGCTCCACTCGGGTCCGAGCAGCTTCTCGAGGTCTTCGGTCGACGCGCGAACCTCCTGAATGGCCAGGATGTCAACGTCGCGGCCGGCCAGCCAGTCGCCCATTCCCTTGCGGTAGGCGGCGCGCACGCCATTCGTGTTGATCGAGGCAATGCGGAGAGTTGTCGGCATGGCCCAAGTCTATTGCGTGGGCCGTTGCCGCGAACTGGTGCGGGAAACCCGCTGCTCTGCGGCGTGCAGGCGCCGATCGCTCGACCAGACGCGGTACCAGGGTGCCCGATCCCGGGCTTCCCGCGCGTGTCGAAGTTCCACCTCTGCCGCGATCCGCAGCGCTTCCTCCTCGCGCTGTTGCTTCTCTTGGGCCAGGTCGGCCGCGCTGTGTTGCTGCGGGGTCAATCCCGCGTCGCTCATTCCGACGGCGATCCAAGATGCGGCGAGCAAGATGACGGTGCTCACCAGATTGAACCAGATGAGCAGACCGACGATCACCGCGAAGGCGGCGAGCAGCGGGTTGGCCCCGGCCCCACCGAGCAGGGCGCTGCCCAGAATCTTGATCACGCCGAGCGCGCCGGCGCCGAGCAGCGAGCCGGTGATCAGCCGGCCGAACGGGATGTACAGCTCGGAGAGCACCCGGAAGAGCAGGGCGAGGGTGAGGGTGTCGAGGATGAGCACGATGGTCAGCCCGACTCCGCGCGCTGCTGCATTGAACCAAAAGGAATCCTGGGGGATGCCCAGCAACCCGAAGAGGGAGCTGAGCGCCGCGGTGCTTGCGAGGGAGATGACTGCGGAGAGAACCAGGAGAATCCCGAAGAAGAGACCCAGGCCGAGCTCGCGCAGCTTGATCCAGAGAAAGAACGTCGTCAAATGCGGCATCCGAAAGATGGTGCGCACCGCCCGAGCGGTTGTCGACATCCAGCCGAGAACGGTGAAGAGCAATCCAACGAGGGCGATGGCGCCGGTCCAGGAGAGAACGGTGGCACTGTCGAGCGTGGAGGGCTGAATGACACCATCCGGGCCGATCAGATTGGGGATCGACTGGTTGATCAGTGCATAGAGCTCGTTCAAGAGTTCAGGATGGTCGCCGAGCCACAGGCCGGCGATCGAGAAGCCGACCCAAATCGCCGCGAAAACGGCGAACAGCGACTGGTAGGACATGCCGCCCGCCAGGATTCCGCCGCCGCTGACCCCGAAATGCGTGAAGACGCGCACCGGGCGCAGCCCGTTCACCCAGGCAATGATCTTGTTCACCCAGTCAATGATCGCTTTCACAGGATCAGCCTAGCCAGCGAGCACTCGACTGATGCGACGCTCAGTTCTGAAGCGTCAACCGCCCGTTGACAGAGGCCCGGGCGGGCACAGTCTCTCCTGGACGTCGGAGCCCTGGGCGGTCGATCCACGCCCCGGCACGCCCCGCTAGAGAGCGACACGCCCCCAATCCGGGGCACAAATAGTAACTGAGGCTCTCTCACCTCTTGCACCGTGCGTTCTGACCCTGCAAGGATTCACGTGCTGACCCGAACCGAGCCGGCTATCCATAACCCGAATGTGGATGGTTTGAACATGATTTCATCGACGCTGCGGCGATCCCGCGTTTCAGGAGTTCACGCTCCGACGCGGGCGATCCCCAGCTTTGTCGCGTCGATAGCTTTTCTTGCCCTGCTCGGTTGGGGTCAGCACACAGCCTCCTCGGCAGCGGCATTCTCCGGTGCGCCCGCAGCCTCCTCCGAGTTCTGCGCGCCCGCGGACACTTCGATGCCCCCCTTCGTGTTGCCGGCGGGTTTCTTCGCCGACTGCGCGCCCCATAGCCAGTCGGCGTCATTGCAACCCGAGGCGATGACGCCGACTGCTCATCTCACGCCTCCGGCGCGTTCGGCCGAGGTTCACACAGCGAGCAGCGCCCCGGAGCCGCACTTGGCCGGGAGCGGAGTCTCGGTTCTGTGGTTGGTTCCGTTGGGGGTAGGGATCGTCGTGTTAGGCGCCCTCTTCGTCGTGATCATGTATCGCCACCGACACGACGATGTCGACTAAGGCCGCAAGCTGAGCACAAAAAACGCATCCGCCCACGAAATCGTGAGCGGATGCGTTGGATGTACGACGTGCGAGCTACGGGAGCGGTTACGCCTTGCCGCGCAGAATCGCCTGCTTGACCTCGGCGATGGCCTGCGTCACCTGGATGCCACGCGGGCATGCCTCTGAACAGTTGAAAGTGGTGCGGCAACGCCACACGCCCTCTTTGTCGTTCAGGATGTCGAGGCGCACTGCTGCATTCTCATCGCGCGAGTCGAAGATGAAGCGGTGGGCGTTCACGATGGCGGCCGGGCCGAAGTACTGGCCGTCGGTCCAGAACACCGGGCAGCTCGACGTGCAGGCCGCGCACAGGATGCACTTGGTGGTGTCGTCGAACCGCTCACGCTGGGCGACGGTCTGGAGACGCTCCTTGCCATCCTTCGCCTTCGAGGTGGAGACGAGGAACGGCTGCACCTCCTTGAACGACTCGAAGAAGGGCTCCATGTCGACGATCAAGTCCTTCTCCAGCGGCAGGCCCTTGATGGCCTCCACGTAGACGGGCTTGGTGATGTCGAGGTCCTTGATCAGGGTCTTGCAGGCGAGGCGGTTGCGGCCGTTGATGCGCATCGCATCCGAACCGCAGACACCGTGCGCGCAGGAGCGGCGGAAGCTGAGCGAACCGTCCTGCTCCCACTTGATCTTGTGCAGTGCGTCGAGGATGCGGTCGGTCGGGTACATCTCGACGTCGAAGTCCTGCCAGTGCGGCTCGTCGTCAACCTCGGGGTTGAAGCGGCGCACGATCAGGGTGACGGTGAATGACTCGATGACCTCGGGGGCGACCGGGGTGTCGATGGTGGCAGTGCTCATCGTTAGTACTTCCTCTCCATCGGCTGGTAGCGCGTGATGACGACCGGCTTCCAGTCCAGCGCAATGTGATCGGCGGCATCCGCGGAGTGCGGGTCTCCGGTCAGGTAGGCCATCGTGTGCTTCATGTAGTTGGCGTCGTCGCGGTCGGGATAGTCGTCGCGCATGTGGCCGCCGCGGCTTTCCTTGCGGTTGCGGGCGGAGAAGACGACAACCTCGGCCAGGTCGAGCAGGAAGCCGAGTTCGACGGCTTCGAGCAGGTCGGTGTTGAAGCGGCGACCCTTGTCCTGCACGCCGATGTTCTTGTAACGCTCGCGCAGCAGGTGAATGGTCTGGGTGACTTCGCTGAGCGACTCATCGGTGCGGAACACCTGAGCCTTCTGGTCCATCATCTCCTGCAGTTCCTTGCGGATCACTGCGATGCGCTCAGTACCGGTCGAGGTGCGGATGCCTTCGAGCAGACCGCGCACGAAGCCGGCGGGGTCTTCGGGCAGCGGAACGAACTCGGCGGTCTTGACGTACTCGACGGCGTTGTTGCCGGCGCGCTTGCCGAACACGTTGATGTCGAGCAGCGAGTTGGTGCCGAGACGGTTCGAGCCGTGCACCGAGACGCAGGCGCATTCACCGGCGGCGTAGAGGCCCGGAACGACGGTCGTGTTGTCGCGCAGCACTTCGGCCTTGACGTTGGTGGGGATGCCGCCCATGGCGTAGTGAGCGGTCGGCATGACCGGGACCATCTCGGTGACCGGGTCGACGCCCAGGTAGGTGCGGGCGAACTCGGTGATGTCGGGGAGCTTGGTTTCGAGAACCTCGGCGCCCAGGTGGGTGCAGTCGAGGTAGACGTAGTCCTTGTGCGGACCGGCGCCGCGGCCTTCCGCGACCTCCTTGACCATGCACCGGGCAACGATGTCACGCGGGGCGAGGTCCTTGATGGTCGGGGCGTAGCGCTCCATGAATCGCTCACCCGACGCGTTGCGCAGGATGGCGCCCTCACCGCGAGCGCCCTCGGTCAAGAGGATGCCGAGTCCGGCCAGTCCGGTCGGGTGGAACTGGAAGAACTCCATGTCTTCCAGCGGCAGGCCCTTGCGCCAGATGATGCCGACGCCGTCACCGGTGAGGGTGTGCGCGTTCGAGGTGGTCTTGAAGATCTTGCCGAAACCGCCGGTCGCGAAGATCATCGCCTTCGCCTGGAAGACGTGCAGCTCGCCACTCGACAGGTCGTAGGCGACAACACCCGACGGCTGGTCGACGCCGTCGACGTTGGTCATGATCAGGTCGAGCACGTAGAACTCGTTGAAGAAGTTGATACCGCGCTTGACGCAGTTCTGGTACAACGTCTGCAGGATCATGTGGCCGGTGCGGTCGGCGGCGTAGCAGGCGCGGCGAACCGGGCTCTTTCCGTGGTCACGGGTGTGACCGCCGAAGCGACGCTGGTCGATCTTGCCTTCAGGCGTGCGGTTGAAGGGCAGGCCCATGTTCTCGAGGTCGATGACCGCGTCGATGGCTTCCTTCGCCAGGATCTCAGCGGCATCCTGGTCAACCAGGTAGTCGCCACCCTTGACGGTGTCGAACGTGTGCCACTCCCAGTTGTCCTCTTCGACGTTGGCCAGAGCCGCCGCCATGCCGCCCTGCGCCGCACCGGTGTGCGAACGGGTCGGGTAGAGCTTGGAGATGACAGCGGTGGATGCGTTGGGGCCGGCTTCGATGGCGGCACGCATGCCTGCCCCTCCGGCTCCAACGATCACAATGTCGAACTTGTGGTAGTGCACGCCGTCGATAACGGTGGACTCCGAGGGCGCTGTCACAGTGGCATCCGTAGTCATGATGGGTTTTTGCAGCTCCTAGCTGGCCGAGCAGAACGAGGGGAGAAGGTCGGCGGGCGCGCCGGCCGGGCAGGGGTCGAAGGTGAAGACAACAAGGGTGCCCATCACGATCAGCACAACGACGGCGGCGAGAATCGCTGCCTTGAAGATGCCGCGGGTGAGACGGGACGCCGCGTAGTCGTTGACGATCGTGCGCATTCCGTTGCCACCGTGGATGAGTGCGAGCCAGAGCATCAGCACATCCCAGACCTGCCAGAACGGGCTCGACCACTTGCCGCCGACGAAAGCGAAGTCGAGGGCGTGCACGCCCTTGCCGAGCATGAGGTTGACGAAGAGGTGACCGAAGATCAGCACGACCAGCAGAACGCCGGAGACGCGCATGTAGATCCAGCCCCACTTCTCCCAGTTGACGCCGCGCTTGGTGCTGGCGCGGGCCTCACGGGAGTACGGGCTGCGGGGGGTTTCAATGGTGGTTGACATCTCTGTTCCCCCTCCTAGTGACTGAAGACGTTGATCAGGTGGCGGGGGACGAATGCCAGCATCGTGACCGCCCAGAGTGCGATGACCACGTAGAACATGATCTTCGAGTACTTGGCATTCCAGAAGTCGATCAGGATGATGCGCAGTCCGTTGAACGCGTGGAACACGATCGCACCGACCAGGGCGACTTCGCCGAGACCCATGATCGGGGTCTGGTACGTGCTGATCACCGCGTTGTACGCCTCAGGACTCACGCGCACCAGCGCGGTGTCGAGAATGTGAACCAGCAGGAAGAAGAAGATCGCGACGCCGGTGATGCGGTGAAGAACCCACGACCACATTCCTTCACGGCCCCGATAGAGGGTGCCGGCTGGGCGACGCGATGTTGTCTTTTGCTGAGATGTCAGGGTTCCTGCCGTCTGCTGTGGCATGAACAACCCTCCCTGGCTGAATGGTGTGACCCCGCGATTGGGGGCCCTGCAGCTCTCTGAGCGCGTGGAGCCAGTCTAGTTCCCGGCGCGATGCATTTTCCGGTTAGGGGAACCTAAGAAACGATGGCGCCGGGTGGGCGACGTCTGTCGCACCCCGGCCAACCCCTCCGGGGTGGGCTCCCCGGATGGTCATTGTGCGGCGGCTAGGCTGGCTGAATGTCTCACCCCACTGATGCTCTGACTCGTTTCTATGGCGTGATTCCCGCCGGCGGGATCGGATCCCGGCTGTGGCCGCTGTCTCGGGCCGACGCCCCCAAGTTTCTTCACGACCTGACCGGTTCGGGGCAGACACTTCTGCGCGACACCTGGGACCGCCTGGTGCCGCTTGCGGGCGACCAGCGCATCATGGTCGTCACCGGCCGGGCGCACCGCGCGGCGGTGGAGGCGCAGCTGCCGGAACTGGCCGATCACAATGTCGTACTCGAGAGCGAGCCGCGCGAGTCGTCGGCAGCGATCGGCTTGGCGGCGGCAATCCTGCAGAAGCGCGAACCCGGAGTCATCATCGGTGCGTTTGCCGCTGACCACGTCATCAAGAACGCCGCAGTGTTCCGTCAGGGAGTTCGTGAGGCGATTGCCGCAGCGGATGCCGGCTACATCGTGACGCTCGGCATCCAGCCCTCTGAGCCGTCGATCGGTTTCGGCTACATCAAGTCGGCCGAGCCGCTCGACATCGCGGGGGCCCCGACGGCGCGTTCCGTCGCATCCTTCGTTGAGAAACCCGACCTGGCGACCGCCAAGCAGTACGTCGCGAGCGGCGACTACCTGTGGAACGCCGGCATGTTCATTGCCAGGGCCGACCGGATCCTCGAAGAGATCGGCACGAACGAGCCAGAGCTCCTCGCCGGTCTACTCACGCTCGCCGACGCCTGGGACACCCCGGAGCGCGGCGCTGTCGTCGACCGCATCTGGCCGAACCTCAAGAAGATCGCCATCGACTACTCGGTCGCCGAACCCGCTGCTGCTGCCGGGCGACTCGCCGTGATTCCCGGCCAGTTTGACTGGGATGACGTCGGCGACTTCGCCTCGATCGCCAAGATTCACTCCGGCGGGCGCAAGCGCGACCTGGCCATCCTCGGCGAGGGCGCACGCGTACTGTCCGACTCCTCAAGTGGCATCGTCGTCAGTCATACCAAGCGAGTGATCGCCCTGATCGGTGTCGAAGACATTGTCGTGGTCGACACCCCTGACGCGTTGCTGGTGACGACAAGTGCGAACGCCCAGAAGGTGAAGGCCGTCGTCGACGCGCTGAAGCTCTCCGGGTCGAGCGACGTGCTCTAAAAGCACTTTCTTCCACGGTGCGCGCTCTCCGCGCTGACCGGGGCTTTGTGGCGGGAATGTATCAATGATGTAACCGTTATCAGCCTGGGACACTTTGCTCGTTTGAGCAGGGAAATGTTCGGTAGCCTGTAGCAACACAGCCCCCGGCCCAGTGCGGGGCCGCACTTTTTGGAGGTCCGTCTTGAAAATCACAACCCGAAAGACCGTGTTCGGCGGTCTCGCCGCCTTGGGCGTCGCTGCCCTCCTCGCCGGTTGCGCCCAGGCGCCGACCACCGGCGGCTCGTCGTCCGGCGCTCCTGTCGCCAGCGACTTCCTTCCTTGTATGGTGTCTGACTCCGGTGGATTCGACGACAAGTCGTTCAACCAGCTCGGCCTGGAAGGCCTGACCTCCGCAGCGAAGACGCTCGGTGTCAAAGAGATCCACGTTCAGTCCAACTCTGACTCCGACTACGCGCCGAACATCAGCCAGCTGGTGGACCAGGGCTGCAACTTGATCGTGACTGTCGGGTTCAACCTGGCCGCAGCGACGAAGGAAGCCGCGACAGCGAACCCCAAGGTCAACTTCGCGATCATCGACGACAACTCGATCACGCTGCCGAATGTCAAGCCGATCGTGTTCGACACCGCTCAGGCCGCCTTCATGGGTGGCTACGCGGCAGCGAGCTACAGCAAGACCGGTGTCGTCGGAACCTTCGGCGGCCTGCCGATCCCGCCCGTCACCATCTTCATGGACGGCTTCGCCGACGGTGTTGCCTACTACAACCAGCAGAAGGGCAAGGACGTCAAGGTCCTCGGCTGGGACGTCGCCACTCAGAATGGCAACTTCACCGGCGGATTCGAGGCCGGAACCACGGCCAAGCAGAACGCTCAGGGCCTGATCGACCAGAACGCCGACGTTATTCTCCCGGTCGGTGGACCGATCTACCAGAGCGCGGCAGAAGCCATCCGTGACTCAGGAAAGGGCATCGTGCTCCTCGGCGTTGACGCCGACCAGACCCAGACCGACACGAAGAACGCCGATCTGTTCCTGACTTCCATCATGAAGGGCATGAAGCCCGGCGTCGAAGCAGTGACGACCTCCGCGGCCGAGGGCAAGTTCGACAACGCCCCGTTCGTTGGAACGCTGAAGAACGAGGGCGTCGCCCTGGCTCCGTTCCACGACTTCGAGTCGAAGGTCGACCCGGCACTTCAGGGCGAGCTGGACGCCATCAAGGCAGGAATCATCGACGGCACGATCAAGGTCGAGTCGCCTTCTTCGCCGAAGTAACAACTCGCATCAGGCATCGGGGAGGCCAGCTCAGTTTGCTGGCCTCCCCGTGACCGTTAACCGTTTGATCTGAACTGCCCTGAACCACTCCGAACTGTGCTGAACTGTTCCCCTGGACAACGCGATGCTGCGCTTGTCGGAAGGTAGATTACTGACCATGAAGCTTGAACTTCGCGGCATTACGAAGCGATTCGGTTCGCTCGTTGCCAATGACCACATTGACCTCACCGTCGAGCCGGGTGAGATCCACTGTCTGCTCGGTGAAAACGGAGCAGGCAAATCCACCCTGATGAACGTGCTCTACGGCTTGTACCAGGCCGATGGAGGAGAGATTCTTCTCGACGACACCGTGCAACACTTCGAGGGTCCAGGCGATGCCATGGCCGCGGGAATCGGCATGGTGCACCAGCACTTCATGCTCATTCCGGTCTTCACCGTCGCCGAGAACGTCATGCTCGGGAATGAGGAGACCACGTTCGGCGGACGTCTCAACATGGCGGCAACCCGCAAGCGGGTGCGCGAACTCTCCGACCAGTTCGGTTTCGACCTCGATCCCGACGCCCTCATCGAAGACCTTCCGGTTGGCGTGCAGCAACGCGTCGAGATCATCAAGGCCTTGTCGCACAACGCCAAGGTGCTGGTCTTCGATGAGCCGACTGCCGTGCTGACCCCGCAAGAGACCGACGAGCTCATGCTCATCATGAAGCAGCTCAAGGCCGCGGGCACAGCGATCGTCTTCATCACCCACAAACTCCGAGAGGTGCGCGAGGTTGCCGACCGAATCACCGTAATCCGCCTGGGCAAGGTTGTCGGTGAGGCATCGCCGACCGCGTCGAACGAAGAACTCGCCTCGTTGATGGTGGGTCGCGCCGTCGACCTGGTCATCGACAAGAGCCCGGCACATCCGGGCGCGCCGGCGCTGGTCGTCACCGACCTGTCGGTGATCGACCCTCACGGCCAGCTGGTGGTGAACAAGGTCAACTTCGACGTGAAGGCCGGTGAGATCCTCGCGATTGCCGGGGTGCAGGGCAATGGCCAGACCGAGCTCACCGAGGCGATCATGGGCCTCCAAGACCGGGTTACCGGCGACATCTCCTTGAACGGCAAGAGCCTGACCAGACTGAGCGTGAACAAAGTCTTGGAATCCGGTGTCGGCTTCGTTCCTGAGGACCGCAACGAGGACGGTCTGGTCGGTGCTTTCACAATCGCAGAGAACCTCATGCTCGATCGCTCAAACGCCGCACCGTTCGTGAAGGCCGGCAACCTGCAGTTGCGCTATTTGAACGAGTTCGCGCAGGAGAAACTCGGTGAGTTCGACATCCGCGCGCAGGGAATCACCACGGCGGTGAGCAAACTGTCGGGCGGAAATCAGCAGAAGGTCGTCCTGGCACGAGAGCTGAGTCGTGAGTTGCAGCTGTTTGTCGCGGCCCAGCCCACCCGCGGGCTCGACGTCGGCTCGATTGAGTTCGTGCACGGTCAGATCGTCGCCGCACGCGATGCGGGGGTGCCCGTCATCGTGGTTTCAACGGAACTCGACGAGGTGACCGCACTGGCCGACCGGATCGCCGTGATGTATCGCGGTGGGATCGTCGGAATCGTCCCGGGCGATACGTCCCGAGACACCCTTGGTTTGATGATGGCCGGGGAAACCCCGCCCGCAGCAGGAGCAGCAGCATGAGCGACGCACAGAATCCCGTCGGCACCCCGGCCTCCACGCCGAATGTGCCCCTAAGCCCGCCCACAGCTTCGACGCCGACGGGTGTCGAACCGCCCTCGCGCGGCCGAGTCGCGATGAATGAGATCCTCGGCGGCTCCGTCATGATTTCGTTCCTGTCGATCGTTCTCGCAATGATCGTCGGCGCGCTGCTGATCGCAGTGACGGATCCCGCGGTTCAGTCGACCGCCGGCTACTTCTTCTCCCGTCCCGGCGACCTACTCAGCGCCGTCTGGCAGTCGGTCTCCGGCGCCTACTCATCGCTGTTCCAAGGCTCGATCTACAACTTCCGTCGCCCTGACTTCGCCGACGGGATCAGGCCGCTGACCCAGACGCTGGCCTTTGCCACGCCGCTGATCATTGCCGGTCTCGGTATCGGTCTTGGCTTCCGGGCCGGTATGTTCAACATCGGTGGTCGCGGCCAGATGCTCATCGCCATCGGTGTTGCCGGCTGGATCGGATTCTCATTCGACCTTCCCTACGGCGTGCACATGATCGTCGCCGTGATCGGTGGAATGATCGGTGGCGCACTCTGGGGCGGACTCGTCGGTCTGCTGAAGGCACGAACCGGAGCGCACGAGGTCATCACGACCATCATGCTCAACTACGTCGCGTTCTATCTGATCTCCTACCTCCTGCGCACCCCTGGTGCCCTGCAGGCTCCGGGATCGAACAACCCGAAGTCTCCGGCGATGAAGGCCACCGCAATCTTCCCCAAGCTCTTCGGCGATCAGTATGCCTTGAACCTCGGCTTCATCTTCGCGATCATCGCCACCATCGTGGTCTGGTGGATTCTCGCGCGCTCAAGCCTCGGTTTCAAGTTCCGGGCCGTCGGCGAGAACCCGAGCGCAGCCCGAGTGGCGGGCATCAACGTCAAGAGCATTTTCGTCTGGGCGATGGTCATCTCCGGCGCCCTTGTCGGTCTGGCCGGTGTCTCGCAGATTCTCGGAACCGTCACGACCGGATTCAGCTCGGGAATTGACGCCGGAATTGGCTTTGACGCCATTACGGTCGCTCTTCTGGGTCGATCGCGGCCCTGGGGCATCTTCTGGGCAGGCCTCCTCTTCGGTGCGCTGAAGGCCGGCGGCTTCTCGATGCAGGCGGCGAATGGCATCCCGATCGACATCGTCCTTGTCGTTCAGTCGATGATCGTGCTGTTCATTGCTGCACCGCCGCTGGTGCGCGCGGTGTTCCGCCTGCCCACCCCCGGGGTGTACAAACCGATCGCGCCGAAGCTGAAGGTTGAGGGAATCTGATGACTGTTATCCACCACGCCACGTCCCCGGCCGACGCAAAGATCGTGCTTGAAAAGGCAGTGATCAAGAGTTGGAAGACTCCGGTCACCTTCGCCGTCGTCACCGCGCTTTCCTTCCTGCTGTTCGTCGTGCTTGCCCGCCCGGGAATCAGTACGTTCCGTTTCACGGAAGACAGCAACCTGATTCAGCTCCCGCCCGTCAGTCTTCCCACGACGCCCACCTGCATCGCCGTGACCATCCTGATGGCCGCACTCACCGTATGGGCGTTCTTCATCGCTCGCAGTGGGCGCAAAGTCTCGCTCTGGATCGTCGCGCTGTTCGGGTTCCTCTTCCTCGTCGCCTTCTTGACCTGGGCAGGCGCCGGTTCGTCGATTCCCGTTTACGGGCTACTGCTCGGAACGGTGGCGCTCAGCGCACCACTGATCTTCGGTGCGATGGGCGGCGTGATCTCCGAACGATCCGGCGTCGTGAACATCGCAATTGAAGGACAGATGCTCGCCGGTGCGTTCGTTTCGGCGATGATCGCCTCGATCACCCGGTCGCCGTTCCTCGGTCTGCTCGGTGCGATGGTCGCCGGCATGCTCGTGTCATTCGTTCTGGCGGCCTTCGCGATCAAGTATCTCGTCGACCAGATCATCGTCGGCGTGGTGCTCAACGTGCTCGTGCTCGGCCTCACCAGCTTCCTGTTCTCCACGGTGATGACCGCGAACCCGCAGATGCTGAACAACCCGCCGCGCTTCGACCGGCTTCCGATCCCGATCCTCAGCGAGATCCCGATCATCGGCCCGCTGCTGTTCCAGCAGACCATCATCATCTACATCATGTACGTGACCGTCGCTGCAGTCTGGTTCGGGCTGTACCGAACCCGGTGGGGCCTGCGCGTGCGGGCCGTCGGCGAGCACCCTCAGGCTGCAGACACCGTCGGCATCAAGGTCGGGGTCACCCGGTTCTGGAACGTCTCACTCGCCGGCGCCATTGCCGGCCTCGGTGGTGCCTACTTCACGCTCGGGTCGGTCGGAGCCTTCACGAAAGAAATGACGGCGGGCGCCGGCTTCATCGCCCTGGCCGCCGTGATCTTCGGCCAGTGGGATCCGATCAAGGCAACGCTTGCGGCGCTCCTGTTCGGATTCGCGACAAACTTGCAGAGCGTGCTGAGCATCATCGGTTCGCCGGTGCCGAGCGAGTTCATGCTCATGCTGCCGTACGTCGTGACGATCCTCGCTGTCGCAGGATTCGTCGGCAAGTCGAGGGCTCCGGCCGCCGACGGAAAGCCGTACATCAAATGACCGAGTCAACGAACCCGGCGGCTGAACAGGTCAATTGGGAGGCGCTGCGCGGTGCAGCGCTCGAGGCGATGGCTAAGGCCTACGTTCCGTATTCCCACTTCCCGGTGGGCGTCGCCGCGTTCGTCGACGACGGTCGCCTGATCACCGGATGCAACGTCGAGAACGCGTCCTACGGACTCACCCTCTGCGCCGAGTGCGCATTGGTTTCGATGCTGCACCTGACCGGTGGCGGGCGCCTCGTCGCGTTCGCCTGCGTCGACGGGCACGGCAACGCATTGATGCCGTGCGGGCGTTGCCGCCAGCTGCTCTACGAGCACTCGGCGCCGGGCATGCTGCTGCAGACGGTGTCGGGAGTGAAGACCATCGACGAGGTGCTTCCCGACGCGTTCGGCCCCCGCCAACTTCTCGAGTACGCCGGGGAGACCTCATGAGCGGCGGAGCCGACTCCGGTCGCCGCATCGAGGCATTCGATGCCGTCGATCTCATTCACACCAAGCGTGATCGGGGTGAATTGAGCACGGCCCAGATCAACTGGCTGGTCGACGCGTTCACCCGCGGCTACGTCGGCGACGAGCAGATGGCTGCCATGACCATGGCCATCTTCTTGAACGGGATGAGCCGCACCGAGATCCGCGATCTGACGATGGCGATGATTGCCAGCGGCGAACGGATGAGCTTCGCCGGGCTCGGCAAGCCGACGACCGACAAGCACTCAACCGGCGGAGTCGGCGACAAGATCACCCTTCCGCTGATGCCCCTGGTGGCCGTGTTCGGCGCCGCGGTCCCGCAGCTCTCCGGCCGCGGCCTCGGTCACACCGGTGGCACGCTCGACAAGCTCGAGTCGATCCCCGGCTGGCGCGCGAACCTGAGCAACGACGAAATGTTCGCGCAGTTGCGTGACCACGGCGGCGTGGTCTGCGCGGCTGGCAGCGGGTTGGCCCCGGCCGATGGCAAGCTCTATTCGTTGCGTGACATCACCGGAACCGTCGAGGCGATCCCGCTGATCGCATCCTCGATCATGTCGAAGAAGATCGCCGAAGGAACCAGCGCGCTGGTGCTTGACGTGAAATTCGGCTCCGGCGCCTTCTTGAAAGACATTGAGAAGTCCCGGGAGCTCGCCCGCACGATGGTGGAGCTGGGCACGGATGCCGGGGTCGCGACCACGGCGCTTCTCACCAACATGAATGTTCCGCTCGGACTCGCGATCGGCAACGCCAACGAGGTGCGCGAATCGGTGGAGGTGCTCGCTGGAGGCGGGCCCGCCGACGTCGTCGAACTCACCGTCGCACTGGCCACCGAGATGCTCGCCGTGGTCGGAATCGTCGATGTCGACGTGGCAGCGGCGTTGAAAGACGGCCGCGCGATGGACAAGTGGCGCGACGTGATCCGGGCGCAGGGTGGAGATCCGGATGCGGCATTGCCCGTCGCGAAGGAAACCCACACGGTATTCGCCGATCGCGATGGCGTGCTCGTCGAACAGCAGGCGCTGCCCTTCGGGATCGGTGCCTGGCGGCTCGGCGCGGGTCGTGCGCGCAAGCAGGATCCGGTGCAGCACGCTGCGGGAATCGACCTGCACGCGAAACCAGGCGACACGGTCACGGCCGGTATGCCATTGTTCACGCTCAGCGCCGATGAACCCGAGCGTTTCGCCCGGGCGCTTGAGGCTGTGGCGGGTGCCTGGCGGATCGGCGACCCCGGCGAACCCATCCTCACCGGTGGTCCGCTGATCGCGGAGCGTATTTCCTAACTGCACAATCAATGACGGGCTCGGCTACTTCTGTGGCCGGGCCCGTCTGTTGTAGTTCGAGATCCACTGTTTCTCGAGATCCACTGTTTCTCGAGATCCAATTCCGCCGCCGAGTTTGAGCGTTCCGGTCGAGTTCCCCTGGTCTACCAGGGAAACTCGACCGCAGGTGTCAACTTCGGCGGACGCGAGGATCCCCTCTCTACGCGGGGTCGCCGATGCGTTCCAAGGCATCGACGATGAGTGACCAGAACTTGTCGTGATCGAGATCGATCGCCACCTGGGTGGTGCAGTCGGCGGGCGCGGGGGAGCGGAAGTCGGCGACGGTCATGCCGAGCGTCAGGGTTCCGGTGAGTTCCACGTCGAGCGGGGCCTTGCGCACCGTCATCACACTCGGGTCGATCACGTACGCCACGGCACACGGGTCGTGCACGGGCGGCGAGTCGAAGCCCTGGGCATCCTTGTAGGTCTCACCGAAGAACTCCAGAAGCTCGCCGACAAACTTGGCCGGCCCGGTGCCGACCGCGGCGATGCGCTCGGCGACGTCGGGGGTGGCCAAGGCCTGGTGGGTGAGGTCGAGGCCGATCATCGTCAACGGCCACTTCTCATTGAAAACGATGTGGGCCGCTTCCGGGTCGATCACGATGTTGAACTCGGCCGTCGCCGACCAGTTGCCCACGTTAAAGCCGCCGCCCATCAACACGACCTCTTTGACGCGCTCGACGATGCGTGGCTCCTTGCGGGCAGCCATCGCGATGTTCGTCAAGCCGCCGGTGGGCACCAGAGTGATCTCGCCTGGCTCGTGCGCCATGATCGTCTCGATGATCAGGTCGACGGCGTGACGGCCATCCAGTTCGATGGTCGGTTCGGGCAGCACCGGGCCGTCGAGGCCGCTTTCGCCGTGGATCGACGGCGCGGTCTCAATCTGGCGCACCAGCGGGCGGTGGCAGCCGGCGGCAAAGGGAACGCCGGTGATCCCGGCCACGCGTGCGACGGAGAGCGCGTTTCTGGTGACCTTCTCCAGGGTTTGATTGCCGACCACTGTCGTCACCGCGACGAGTTCGATGTCGGGATTGCCATGCGCGAGCAGCAATGCAATTGCGTCGTCGTGGCCGGGGTCGCAGTCGAGAATAATCTTCGTCACCATGTCTCCCAACATATATGAAAGTCACGTTCATGTGTGTAACAATTTCTGCATGAGAGACAACACACCGACGGATGCCGCGCAGGCTGATGTCCTCGCAACCGGCCGCGCACGTATCGAATGGATTCGCTCGAGGATGCCTCTCCTTGCGCAGGCGCGCCGCGACTTCGAGGCGACGCGACCGTTCGAGGGCCGCCGCATCGGCATGTCCCTGCACCTCGAGCCCAAGACGGCGGTACTGCTCGAGGCCTTGCAGGCCGGCGGCGCCGAGGTGGTGGCGACGGGAAACCACGGCTCCACCCAAGACGACATCGTCGCCGTGCTGCGCGACGGCGGGATGACGGTGTTCGGAGCCCGCGCCGACACTCTCGGCGAGCACCACCGCAACGTTCAGGCCGTGCTCGACGCCGAACCCGACATCCTGCTCGACAACGGCGGCGACCTCGCCGCAGGTCTCGTGACGGCTGGCCGCACCGCATCCGTCACCGGTGGAACCGAGGAGACAACGTCGGGCGGCCTGCGCCTGCGCGGCGAAATGGCCGGCGCCATCCCCTTCCCGGTGATCGTGATCAACGACAGCCTGCTCAAGGCGATCGGCGAGAACCGGCACGCGGTCGGTCAATCGGTCGTCGAGAGTTTCATGCGCATCACCAACCTGATGGTGCCCGGTCGGCACTTCGTCGTCGCCGGCTACGGCTGGTGCGGACGGGGGATCGCCCAGTACCTGCGGGCGCTCGGCGGGCAGGTTGCTGTCGTCGAGGTCGATGTGATGAAGGCGTTCGAGGCGGCGCTCGACGGCTACCGGGTCGGATCGATGCGCGATCTCGCCGGCTGGGCGGATGTCGTGATCACCGCGACAGGTCAGCCGGGCGTCATCGCCGACGACATCTTCGATCTCTTCCGGGACGGCGTCGTCCTGGCGAACAGCGGCCACTTCGCGGGCGAGATCGACGTGCCGGCGCTCCTCGCCGGTGCGGAATCGGTCACCCAGGTCGGGGACGCCATCCAGCGCATCGACCGGGCCAACGGTCGTCACCTCGTGCTCCTGGCCGAGGGACGCATGGTCAACCTGGCCGGTCCAGCACCGAAGGGCAACTCACTCGAGTCGATGGACCTCGGCTTCCTGCTGCAGGTGCTCTCGCTGGAGCGCGTGGTGACTGCGCCGGAGACGCTGCAGCCCGGCGCGCAGCCGGTGCCGGTCGATATCGAGCGCACGATTGCGACGCGGTTCCTCGCGGCGCTCGACGCAAAGCGCTGATGTCGGCGACGACGCCGGCGGGCGCGCCCACCACGCCGGCCGCGACCTACGCGGTTCCTGCGCTCGACAAGGCCCTCGACATTCTGGAACTGTTGGCCGCGCGCTCCGACGGCCTCACTCAGGCGCAGATCGCCGAGGAGGTGGGGCGCAGCGTCGGCGAGATCTTCCGGGTTCTGCAAGCGCTGGAGCGGCGCGGGTTCATTCTGCGCGACCGGCCGTCGGGCCTCTACCTGCTGTCGACGCGCATGTTCGAGCTGGCGCAGCTGCACCCGCCGCTGCGCGGATTCGTGCAGCGCGCCCTCGGGCCGATGCAGCGACTCGCCAGTGACGCGGTGCAGTCGTGCAACCTCTCGGTCCTCGACGGCGCGGTCGTGCGCGTCGTCGCACAGGCCGAGAGCCCGGGCGACTTCGGATTTCGGGTGCGGGTCGGGGCGGCGTTTGAGATCGCGGCCACGACGAGCGGCGCGGTGCTGCTCGCGTTCGCGCCCGACGACATCCGCGAGTACGCGCTGGCCGAGCTGTGCACGCGCGGGCTCGACGACGCCGGTGCCGATGCCCTGAAAACGCGGATGCGCGTGGCTCAGCAGCAGGGATTCCTCGAGGAAGCCGACGCGCAGCAGGCCGGCATCCTCGACCTGGTCTATCCGGTGCTCGGGCGTGACGGCCACGCGATCGGGGCGCTCACGGTGCCGTGCGTCACCACGAGCTACAGCGAGCATGACGCACAGACGGTGAGTCGCCTGCTCGGCGAGACCGCTGCCGCGCTCTCGGCGCTGATGCGGGGAGATGTGTCGGACGCCTAGCGCCGGCTCGCGCACACTGCGACCTCTCGCGGCGACCCCTCCAGCACGTAGTCAACCCCCGTCGCTTCACGAAACAGAGAGACAACAGAGAGACTCCGAGGGCCCTGCGCCGGTAGATTAGACGAGTGAACACGACCCCAGAGGAATACCTGCTGCCCGGTGGCGCCATCAGCATCAATTCGCTGCCGAAGATCGCACTGCACGACCACCTCGACGGTGGTTTGCGCCCCTCGACCATCATCGAACTCGCCGATTCGATCGGCTTCGAACTGCCGACGACGGATGCCGCATCCCTCGGCACCTGGTTCGCCGACCAGGCCAACTCCGGTTCGCTCGTCGAGTACCTCAAGACGTTTGACGTGACCACGGCCGTCATGCAGACCCACGAGGGTCTCGCCCGCGTCGCCCGCGACTTCGTTGAAGATCTCGCCGCCGACGGAGTCATCTACGGTGAAATCCGCTGGGCACCCGAACAGCACCTCCGCCGCGGCCTCAGCCTCGACCAGGTCGTCGAGGCGGTGCAGGAAGGCATCGAAGCGGGCATCGAGAGTGTCGCCCGCAACGGTTCGCGCATCAAGATCGGTCAGCTCGTCATTGCGATGCGCCACGCCGACCGCGGCCTCGACATCGCCGAACTCGCCGTGCGGCACCGGGGCAACGGCGTGGTCGGCTTCGACATCGCCGGAGCCGAACTTGGCTTCCCTGCCGGCAACCAGCGGGCCGCTTTCGACTATCTGGCCCAGGAGTTCCTGCCGGTCACCGTGCACGCCGGCGAGGCCGACGGACTCGACAGCATCCGGGGCGCCCTCTTCGACGGTCGCGCCCTGCGCCTCGGTCACGGCGTGCGCCTCGCCGAAGACGTGACGATCCAGCGCCAAGACGATGAGAGCACCTTCGTCACCCTCGGCCCGATCGCCCAGTGGGTGCGCGATCGCGAGATCACGCTCGAGCTGAGCCCCTCGTCCAACCTGCATTCCGGAGCGATCGCCGCCTGGGGCGACGACCTGATCGACCACCCGTTCGACCTGCTCTACCAGCTCGGATTCCGGGTCACGGTCAACACCGACAACCGGTTGATGAGCAACACCACCCTGACCAAGGAGTTGGCTCTGCTCAGCGACGCATTCAGCTACGACATCGACGACCTCGAGGTGTTCCAGCTCAACGCGGCGGCGGCGGCCTTCCTGCCGCTCGATGACCGCGAAGAGCTGACGGATGCCGTCATCGCCGGCTTCGCCAACGCCTGACCCACTCCACGGCGTCCTTCCTCGCGAACCACACGAACACCCACCGACTCGCCACCTCGCGTCACCACAACAACGAAAGCTCCTATGCCAATGCCGTCCCTGCCGCTTCCCGCAATCGCGATCGGCGTGCATGCCACCGACTGGCGTGCCGCGATCACCGCGGCGGGGGACGCCCTGGCGCTCTCCGGCGCAACGACGCCTGCCTACACCGACCGCATGATCGGGGTCATCGACGAGTTCGGCGCGTACATCGTCATCGCCCCGGGTCTCGCGTTGGCGCACGCCCGGCCGGGCCCGGATGTGCTGCGCGAGGGTCTGTGCGTCGTGACCCTCGACGAGCCCGTTGTGTTCGGGCATCCGCACAACGACCCGGTCAGCGTGATCGTCGGCCTCAGCGTGACCAGTCCCGACGAGCACGTGCAGTTCGTCGCCGAACTGGCCAATATCTTCAACGACCCGGCGGTCATCCCGGCGATTGCCGCGGCGACCACCGACGAGGAGATTCGGCAGCTGCTCGGCGTGACCGGCGAAGCGCAGGGCGAAGCGCAGGGCGAGGACCAGGCATGAAGATCGTCGCGCTCTGCGGGGCCGGCATCGGCACATCGGCGATTCTCAAGGTGAACGCCGAGCGCGTGCTCGAACGCCTCGATATCGAGGCCGACGTCACCGCCACCGACATCTCACATGTGCAGGATGTCGCCTCCGACGCGCAGGTCATCCTCACTTCGTCGGAACTCGTCGGCGCGATCGGCAAGACGAACGCCGACGTCGTGGTGATCAACAACTACTTCGACTTGGAAGAGCTCACCGCGAAACTGGAGATCGCGCTGGGCTGACTTCGCTTTCGTGTCCGCGAAACTGCAGTTGTCGGAGCCTCACGTCAGCTGAGGCACCGACAACTGCAATTTCGCGGGGGAAACACGCGGCGTTAGTTGATCAGTTCGCGCATACCGGCGTCGAGCACGGCCAGCGCCGACTCCGCCTCACGCTTGCGCTCGGCGACCGTTCCGTCGGTGCTGTGCGTGTCGAGGTAGACCTTGAGCTTCGGCTCGGTGCCGCTCGGCCGCACCATCACCCGCGAACCGTCGATGAGCTTGATGCGCAGCACATCGCTCGGCGGCAGACCGCCGAACCCATCACGCAGGTCTTCGATGCGTTCGACGAGGATGCCGCCGACCGCGATCGGGGGATTCTGCCGGAGCCGCGCCATCACGCGGTCGATCTCCGACAGGTCGGTCACCCGCACCGAGATCTGACCCGACGCGAAATGCCCGAACCGGGCGCTGAACCGGTCGAGGTGCTCGGCCAAGGTCAGGCCGTCGGCCTTCAGCTCGCTGACCAGCGAGAGCAGAGCGAGGGCGGCAGAGATGCCGTCTTTGTCACGCACTGATTCAGGGTTGACCAGGTAGCCGAGGGCTTCCTCGAAACCGTAGATCAGTCCGGGAGCCCGGGACACCCACTTGAACCCGGTCAGGGTGTCGGCGAACTGCAGCCCATAGTCGGCGGCGACGGCGGCCAGCGCCGGAGTCGAGACGATCGAGCAGGCGAGGGTGCCGGTGGCCGGTTGGCCGCCGGCGGCACGCGCCGCGTGCTCCGCGGCACGCCAGCCGAGGATTGCCCCGACCTCGTTTCCGCTCAACCGGCGATAGCCCTCCGCACGGGTCTGATCGGGGATGGCGATCGCGAGCCGGTCGGCATCCGGATCGTTCGCGATGATGAGCTCAGCGCCCACCTCGCGAGCGGTCTGGTAGGCCAGGTCCATGGCGCCGGGCTCTTCGGGGTTCGGGAATGAGACGGTCGGGAATGCGGCGTCGGGGGCGATCTGCGCGTCGACGAGGGTCGGCAGAGCGAAGCCCGCGGCCTCGAAGACGCGGCGGGTGGTGTCCCAGCCCACACCGTGCAGGGCCGTGTAGACCGCGTTGACCTGCGCGCGCGGGTGCCCGGGGGCCAGGCTCGCGGTCGCACCGATGTAGGCCTGAACAACCGACTCCGACGCGGTCTCGTAGGGCGCGCGGGGCAGCTCAGAAACGAGCCTTCCGGCCGCGACGTCGAGAATCGCCGCCGCAATCGCCGCGTCGGCGGGCGACACGATCTGCGAGCCGTCGTTCTCGTCGCCGAGGTAGACCTTGTAGCCGTTGTCGTTGGGCGGGTTGTGCGACGCGGTGACCATGACGCCGGCGCTCGTGCCGAGGTGGCGCACAGCGAAGGCGAGCACGGGTGTCGGCAGCAGGCGCGGCAGCAGGATGGCGCGCACGCCGGCTCCACTCATCAGCTCGGCCGTGTCGGTGGCGAAGACCTGGGAGTTCTTGCGCCCGTCGTAGCCGATGACAACCGACGGCGTGACGCCCGGCTTGGCCGTCGCGTGCAGGTAGGCCGCGAGTCCGGCGGCGGCCTGGGAGACGAGCACCCGGTTCATCCGATTCGGGCCCGCCGCGATCTCGCCGCGGAGTCCCGCGGTACCGAACGCGAGCCTGTTGTCGAAGCGGGAGTGCAGGTCTGCTGTAGCGGCCGCGTCCCCGCCCATTGCCAGGGTCAGCAGCGCGCGCAGCTCCGCGCGCGTCTCCGGATCGGGGTCCTGCGCGAGCCATCCCTGGACCGCGGTGACGAGCGCCGGGTCGGCAGCCGTTGCCGAACCTGCTGCTGCTTCGACCGTTGGGATGGCCGCGGTCGGCGTGGCGTCGGAAGCACTCTCGGCTGATTCGTTCGCGGCATTCGCACCAGGGGTGTGAATTGCTTCGGAACCGGCATCACTGCCGCTACCGGTATCACTGCCATGTCCGGCATCAGCGCCGGCTCCTGCACCGGACATGTCGACGATCGGCATGAGCCGGGTC
Source organism: Leifsonia sp. 10L418 (assembly GCF_056395445.1). NCBI lineage: Bacteria > Bacillati > Actinomycetota > Actinomycetes > Micrococcales > Microbacteriaceae > Leifsonia > Leifsonia sp. 10L418. The sequence continues at coordinate 246,167 of NZ_JBFTJN010000006.1, forward strand.
ACGTTCAGATCGTCGGGACCTGCCGCATGCCGGCCGCGTGGCCGGGTGCCGTCTCCGATCTCGCTCACAGCGCCGCCACAATGCGGGCGAGGAGGGCGGTGATCACCGGCTCGGCGTTCTGGCCGGCTTCGATGACCTCGGCGTGGCTGAGCGGCGTCTTCTGGATGCCGGCGGCCAGGTTGGTGATCAGCGACATTCCGAGGATCTCCATGCCGGCCTGACGCGCGGCGATTGCCTCGAGCGCGGTCGACATGCCCACGATATGCCCGCCGAACGACTTCGCCATTTGTACCTCGGCCGGAGTCTCATACTGCGGTCCGCGGAACTGGCAGTAGACGCCGTCGTCAAGGGTCGGTTCGATCGTGCGGGCCAGCTCGCGCAGGCGCGTCGAGTAGAGGTCGGTCAGGTCGACGAAGGTGGCGCCTTCGAGGGGGGAATCGGAGGTGAGGTTGATGTGGTCGCTGATCAGCACCGGCGTGCCGGGCTTCCAGCCGGCCTTGATGCCGCCGGCGCCGTTGGTGAGCACCATCGTCTGTGCGCCGGTTGCCGCAGCGGTGCGCACGCTGTGCACGACTCTGCGCACCCCGTGGCCTTCGTAGTAGTGGGTGCGTGCGCCGATCACGAGGGCGCGCTTGCCGCTCGGCAGCAGCACCGAGCGCAGTGTGCCGACGTGCCCCTCCAGTGCCGGTGCGCTGAACCCGGTGATTTCCTGGGCGGGGATGGTGTGGGTGGTCTCGCCGATCAGGTCGGCGGCCTTGCCCCATCCGCTGCCCAAAGTCAGGGCGATGTCGTGCTGGGCGGCCCCGGTGATGGCGGCGATTTCGGCAGCGGCAGTCCGCGCGATCTCAAACGGATCAGCGTCGGGAACGTCTAGCGGATTGGTCTCGGAATTCAGCATCCCACCACTCTAATTGGCTGTCCCATTCGACGGAGAAAACACTGTGAAATTTGCTCGATTGCGCAGTGCGGGATTTCCCCGGTCGCCGCGGCCGAAAATCTCCGTCGAATGGATCTGAAACCACGCGGAACGCCGGTTTCGCGCTGACGGTGTTGGGGCGGGAGAATAGAGCCATGGCCAACGAGTTCGAACGCAAGCAACGCATAGTAGTACTCGGTGGAGGGCCCGGCGGTTTCGAAGCAGCGCTTGCCGGCGCCCAGCAGGGGGCCGACGTCACACTCGTCGAACGCGTCGGCGTCGGCGGGTCCGCGGTGATCACCGATGTTGTTCCGTCGAAGTCGCTCATCGCCACCGCCGAGGCGTCGAACTCGATTCGTGAGGCCACCGATCTCGGCGTGCAGTTCTTCGTGCGCGGCGCCACCGGCAAGCCGGCCCGCCCCGAGGTCGCCATCAACCTGGCCGCGGTCAATAAGCGTCTTCTCGGACTCGCCCGGCAGCAGTCCGAAGACATGAAGGCCATCTTGATCCGTGCCGGCGTGCGTCTGGTGCAGGGGCAGGGGCGTCTCGACGGCACCACCGGCGTCATCGTCTCCACGGCGCACGACGATACCGGCATCGATTTCGACCGCATCGACGCGGACACCATCGTCGTCTCTGTCGGCGCGAGCCCGCGCATCCTCCCGTCGGCGCTGCCCGACGGCGAACGCATCCTGACCTGGACGCAGCTCTACAACCTCAAGGCCGTGCCCGAGCACCTGATCGTCGTCGGCTCCGGTGTGACCGGCGCCGAGTTCGCCTCCGCCTACCGCGCCCTCGGCTCCAAGGTGACGCTGATCTCCAGCCGCGACCAGGTGCTGCCCGGTGAAGACGCGGATGCCGCATCGGTCATCGAAGACGTGTTCAAGCGCAATGGGATGGTGGTGCTGTCGAAGTCCCGTGCCGAGTCGGTGGTGCGCACGGACACCGGCGTGCTGGCGACGCTGTCCAATGGGCGCACCGTCGAGGGAAGCCACTGTCTGATGGCCGTCGGTTCGGTGCCGAACACGGAAGGAATCGGCCTCGAAGAAGCCGGAGTGCAGGTCACCGAGTCCGGTCACATCCGGGTCAACCGCGTCGCTCGCACCTCGGTACCGAACATCTACGCGGCCGGCGACTGCACGACCGGCCTGCCGCTGGCATCCGTCGCCTCGATGTCGGGTCGCACCGCCGTCTTCCACGCGATGGGCGACGCCGTCAGCCCGATCGAAGTGCGCAACGTCGCAGCGAACATCTTCACCCAGCCTGAGATCGCCACCGTCGGCTGGACCCAGAAGCAGATCGAAGAAGGCCTCGTTCGCGGCGAAATCTACAAGCTGCCGCTCTCCTCGAACCCGCGCGCCAAGATGATGGGCATCAAAGACGGCTTCGTCAAGCTGTTCGCCAGCGTCGGCAGCGGCGCGGTGATCGGCGGAGTGATCGTCGCCCCGAAGGCCAGCGAACTGATCTTCCCGCTCGCCCTCGCGGTCGAGCACCGGCTGACTGTCGACGAGGTTGCGCGTGCGTTCCCGGTCTACCCGTCGCTGACCGGTTCCATCACGGATGCCGCGCGCGCGATGCACGTCGTGCGGTAGTGCTTCACGACACACCTCCGGCCATCGCAGCGGCCAGACGCCCTCTCGGGCAGACTTCGGGAGGGAGGGAACCACAATGATGCACCACATACGATCTTTGGTCGGTGCGGTCGTGCTCGTCGCCGTGCTGTCGAGCTGCACGTCCGCGCCGCCGAAACCGGATGCGAGCGTTCCGAGCGGCGACGCGGTCGCCCCGAATTCTGCGGCACCGACGACAACACCGAGGGCGACGCCGAGCGCAACCCCGACGGCCGAGCCGGTCAACCCGTTGGCGGCAGTGTCGGCCGTGATTGTGCGGCCGGAGAACCTCGACCTCAACGACGCGACCGGTGCGACCATCCGTGCCCTCTCGTACGATTCTGAAGCCGACGAGTTCGTCGCGGCGATGAGCCTCGTGCTGGGCGCTGGACCGACGGTCACCGAGCATCGCGGTGGCCACGAGTGGTCGCCGTGGACGCAGTACGACTGGCCAGGACTCCAAGTGAATGACGACCACGAGGGCGGTGATTTCGAGCAAGACATGAACCTCTCGGTGAGATTCGAGGCGCCGACCGTCGGACAGGGCGTCTCCGTCGCGACGATCCAGGGCTTCCAGCCCGGCGGCGATCTCGCCTGGCTCGCCGACTGGATGGACGAAACGTATACCCCGGGCGGCAGCAACCAGATTCAGGCCGAGCGTGGCCCGGATATCGGACCACGTAACTTTCCCGAGTACGCGAACGCGAACTCTGTCGCCGGTCAGGATTTCACCGGAACCACCGTCATCTTCGCGCCCTGGAACTTCGGCATCGGTCACGTCTGATCCGTCGCCGTCGCGCGTCGCGACATCCGTGAGACCAGAGCGTGACAGACGAAAGGGGCGGTGCGAGGAAGAATCTTCCTCGCACCGCCCCTTTGGTGTAGCTCGGCTGAGTTAGGCAGCCGCCGCATCGACGACGGTCAGCAGCAGGTGCCCCGACGACACGGTCGAACCGACCACAGCAGCCACAGCGCCGACGATGCCGTCTTTGTGTGCGGTCATCGGCTGTTCCATCTTCATTGCCTCAAGCACCAGAAGCAGGTCGCCCTTGACGACGGTGTCGCCCTCGGAGACGAGCAGTTTCACTACGGTCGCCTGCATGGGAGCCTTCACGGCATCACCGGTTGCGGTGTTGACCGAGTGGCTGCCTCCGCGGCGCCGCGGCGCCGGTCCGGCCGTCGAAGCGGATGCTGCGCCCGGCAGCAGGCGCGTCGGCATCGTCACTTCGATGCGTCGGCCTTCGACCTCGACGACAACGCTGTGTCGCTTCTCCGGTGCGGCCACGTCGCCCTGAGTGCCGCTCCACGGCTCGATGTCATTCTCGAACTCGGTCTCGATCCAGCGGGTGTACACCGAGAACGGCGAGCCGTCGGTCGGCGCAAACGCGGGGTCGCGCACGATCTTGCGGTGGAACGGGAGCACGGTCGGCAGGCCGGCGACCTCGAACTCGTCCAGCGCCCGGCGCGAACGCTCGAGTGCCTCTTCGCGGGTCGCACCGGTGACGATCAGTTTGGCGAGCAGCGAGTCGAACGATCCGGAGATCACATCGCCGGACTGCACGCCGGTGTCAACGCGCACACCGGGGCCGCCGGCGGGCCGGAAGACATGAACGGGTCCCGGGGCCGGGAAGAAGCCGCGACCGGCATCCTCGCCGTTGATGCGGAACTCAAAAGAGTGACCGGTGGCGACGGGGTCGTCGTAGTCGAGAACACCGCCGGCGGCCAGACGGAACTGTTCGCGCACGAGGTCGATGCCGGTGATTTCCTCGGAAACCGGGTGCTCGACCTGCAGGCGGGTGTTGACCTCCAGGAACGAGACGGTGCCGTCCTGGCCGATCAGAAACTCGCAGGTGCCGGCGCCCACGTAGTTGACCTCGCGGAGGATGGCCTTCGACGCACGGTACAGCAGGGCGGTCTGCTCGTCGCTCAGGAACGGCGCGGGCGCCTCTTCGACGAGCTTCTGGTGGCGGCGCTGCAGCGAGCAGTCGCGGGTCGACACGACGACGACGTTGCCATGCGCATCGGCCAGGCACTGGGTTTCGACATGGCGGGGGGAGTCGAGGTACTTCTCAACGAAGCACTCGCCGCGACCGAACGCGGTGATCGCTTCGCGGGTGGCCGAGTCGAAGAGTTCGGCAACCTCGTCGCGGGTGCGAGCGACCTTGAGGCCGCGTCCGCCGCCACCGAAGGCCGCCTTGATGGCAACCGGGAGACCATGCAGGTCGACGAAGTCGAGAACCTCGGCGGCATTCGCCACCGGGTTGAGCGTGCCGGGAGCCAGGGGGGCACCCACCTTCTGGGCGACGTGCCGGGCGGACACCTTGTCGCCGAGCTGCTCGATCGCCTCGGGGGAGGGTCCGATCCAGATCAGGCCGGCATCGATCACGGCCCGGGCGAAGTCGGCGTTCTCCGCGAGAAAGCCGTAGCCGGGGTGAACCGCGTCAGCGCCGGAGCGGCGGGCGATCGAGAGGATCTTGTCGATGACGAGATACGTTTCGGCGCTGGTCGTGCCGTCGAGCCCGTAGGCCTCGTCGGCGAGACGCGCGTGCATGGCATCGCGATCCTGGTCGGCGTAGACCGCGACAGAGAGGATGCCGCTGTCTTTGGCAGCCCGGATGACCCGGACGGCGATCTCGCCCCGGTTGGCGATGAGGACCTTCGTTATGCGAGACACAATGATCTAGCTTAGGGCGAGTCGGAGCCGCCCCTTTGGTTCAGTCCAACAAAATAACCGGGTCAAGCACTGCGGATGCCTACAACGAGTGCCCAGTGGACCCGGCGGTCCCTGGGTGAACGCCGAACTCAGGTCGCGCGATTCCAGAGGCTCGGCCAGTCATGGCCGAGTTGGCGCACCAGCCGGCGCAGAGTCGGTAATGACAATCCGACCACGGTCGACGGGTCACCGGCGATGGCACTGATGAACGGGGCGCCCAGACTGTCGATCGTGAACGCACCGGCGACGAAGAGCGGCTCGCCGGTTGCGATGTAGGCGTCGAGTTCCGAATCGGTGATGTCGTCGGCGAAGGTGACCTGGGCGACGGCGACGGCACCGCACGCGCGACCCACGATGCCGTCGACGACCTCGACCAGCCAGTGACCCGAGTACAGCTGGCCGGTGCGTCCCCGCTGTAGACGCCAGCGCTCCGCGGCCTTCTCGGCCGTATGCGGTTTGCCGTAGATGACGCCGTCGAGTACGAAGACCGAGTCGCCGCCGAGGACCAGCCCGTCAACGGGAGGCGCCGACACCGCTCCGGCGTCGCCGGTCAGCATGTCGACGACCGCTTCGGCTTTCGCCTGAGCAAGCAACTGCACCACGTCACCTGGCCCGAGCTGCACCCCCGCGGCCGCGGCCGCGGCATCCGCCACCGCGGTCTCGTCGACCTCGGGGGCCAGGGTGACGGGTTCGATTCCGGCCGAACGGAGCAACATCAAACGCGCAGGAGATGTGGAGGCAAGGTACAGATGCATGGGATTCCTTCCGGGGCGGGTGATGCAGGGGCCCAGGCAGTGTGGGATGCTCGAGATATGGGTACGAGCAATAACAATCAGACCGACAATAATGAACGACGAAGCGAACCCGGTGTCGTCGGAGCCGAGCTCGAACTCGACGTCACAAACGTAGCTCACGGCGGCATTTTCGTCGCCCGTCACGAGGGCCGCGTGGTCTTCGTCAACGACACACTTCCGGGAGAGCGCGTACGCGTGCGACTCACCGACGCAAACAAGAAGAGCTTCTGGCGCGCCGAGACCGTCGAGGTGCTGGAGGCCGCCCCCGAGCGTCAGCCGCACGTCTGGGCCGCAGCCTCCGTCGAACGCGCCCCGCAGGATCGCGCCGGTGGCGCCGAGTTCGGCCACATCGAGCTGACCCACCAGCGCGAGCTCAAGCGCCAGGTATTGGCCGACGCATTCAAGCGCATGGCCGGCATCGAGACGGATGTCGTCGTCGAGGCCGTGTCCGCCGGCGAGAACGCCTCCCCGGGTGCCGACCTCGACGGAACCGGCTGGCGCACCCGCGTGCGCCTGCAGGTCGCCGAGGATGGCCGGGTCGGCCCGTACGCCTCGCGCTCACACCGTGTGATCTCGGTCGACGACCTGCCGTTGGCCGCTCACGCCGTCGAGATGGCAGCGCCACTCGACGAGTTCTACAAGGGCGCGGCATCCGTCGATGTCGTTGCTCCGAGCACCGGGCGGGTGCAGATCGTCGTCGCCGAACGCGACGCCAAGGGCAAGCGCGTTCCCACCCCTCCGCGCACCATCATCGAGCGTGTCGGCAACCGTGAGTTCCAGCTTGACGTGTCGGGTTTCTGGCAGGTGCACTCCCGCGCCGCGGAGACGCTGACGAGCGCCGTTCAGGACGCCATCGACGCGTCACTGTTCGACCCGCGTGCCGACAACCTCGACCTGTACGGCGGTGTCGGCCTTCTCGCCGCAGCCGTCGGCGACAAGTTCGGGCCGACGACCCGCATCACCTCGGTTGAAAGCGACCTGCGTGCCACCGAGTTCGCCGGAGAGAACCTCTCCGACTGGGTCGGCGCCAGTGCACAGACCGACCGGGTCGACCGATTCCTCGGCCGCATCGGTCGCGAAGCCAGCGCGGCAGACCGGGCCCGCCAGCAGGCGGCGACCGTGGTGCTCGACCCGCCCCGGTCCGGCGCCGGCAAGGCCGTCGTCGACGCTCTCGGTGCTCTCGCACCGGCACAGATCGTCTACGTCGCGTGCGATCCGGTCGCACTGGCCCGCGACGTGGCGCTGTTCGCCGCGCACGGCTACGAGCTGCAGAAGATGCGCGCATTCGATCTGTTCCCCAACACGCACCATGTTGAAGCGGTCGCTTTGCTTACCCGTCAGCCGTAACTGTCGATACTCTCAATTGATCCAACCAATCCAGAGAATGTAGGCATCGTGACCCTCACCGCACCACGCACCACCGGCAGCGTCGATCGTCCGGTGCGCATCGGCATCGTCGACGACCACGAATCAGTGCGCCTCGGGCTGGCCGCAGCCTGTGAGAAAGCCGGCTACGAAGTCATCCACACGGCGCCGACGGCCAGCGAACTCGTCGCCGGGCTTGCCGGCCAACACTGCGACGTGATCGTGCTCGACCTGTCGCTCGGCGACGGTTCGCGCGTCACTGACAACGTCAAGTTGGCGCAGGATACCGGCGCCTCGGTCTTGGTGCACAGCATCGCCGACCGGGTCGCGCTGGTGCGGGAAGCGCTCGCCGCCGGTGCGGCCGGGGTCATCCCCAAGTCGTCGCCGACCACCACGGTCATCGCCGCGGTCGCCTCCGTGGCCAGGGGCGACGTGCTCAACAACCTGGAGTGGGCGACGGCGATTGACGCCGACCACGCATTCGCCAAAGCCCAGCTGGGGCGGCGTGAGCGGGATGTCCTCCACCTGTACGCCTCCGGCCTCCCACTGAAGATGGTCGCTATGCAGCTGGGCATCGCGCATTCGACAGCGCGTGAGTATCTCGATCGCATCCGAGTGAAGTACGTCGAAGTGGGTCGTCCGGCCCCGACGAAGGTCGACCTGCTGCGTCGCGCCGTCGAGGATGGAATTCTTCCCGGCCTCGACGCCGACAGCGGAAATGGGCGGAGCTAACCCCCCGGTCGCCGCGCACTCGGGTTCGTCCCGAGTGCCGAGTGGCCGGGTGTCCCGTTCCGGTGCCGACGCCGTCGGTGGCAGCGGCTTCGACAGCAGTGCAACGGGGGAGGGGAACCCGGGCGAACGCTTCAGCGTGAAGCCGCCCCGCAACCCCATAAGCCGGGCTCAGATCGAAACGGTGATTTCGCGCTCGGTCGCGGGAGTCGCCCTCGTCTTCTTGCTGCAGAGCCTCATGATGTTCTTCAGCCAACTCGACCAGCGAGTTGCGTTCTGGGCAATCGGGCTCGGCTCGGCCTTCGGCCTCTCCATTCTCGCCCTCGTTGTGTCGTCGATCATCAAGCGCGGCGTCAGCGTGGTGGCGACGACCGTCGCCGCACTCTATTTCCTCGAGCTCGTCACCTGGCCGCTTCTGATGAAAGATCCGACGATCGTGCTCGACGGAGCCCCGTGGCTCTGGTATCTCTGCACCGTCGGCACCTCCTGCGCGGCCATCGCGTTTCCGCTCGTCTGGGCGGCGGCGTACACGGTGGTCATCCCGGTCATCTACGGTGTTCTGCGCACCACTCCCGCGGGCGGCGGCAAGGACATAACCGTGGCCTCGCTCGACGCCGTCTACGCCATCTTGCTCGGCTGCGTGGTTCTGATCATCATTGCTCTGTTGCGCCAGGCCACGGAAACCGTGGATATCGCTCAAACCAACGCGCTGACCAAGTACGCGGTCGCAGTGCGTCAGCACGCGACCGAACTCGAACGTGTCGAAGTCGACTCAATCGTTCACGACAGCGTTTTGACGACCCTGCTGTCGGCGGCCAGCGCGGACACGCCAGAGGCGTCGACTCTTGCCGCATCGATGGCCGGTGACGCGATCGCGCGACTGAGCGATGCGGGGGCAGTGCATCCCGGTGACGATGTCCTCATCCCGGTTACCCGGCTCAGCCATCGCATCCGGGAGGCGGCGGAGGCGTTCGCCAGCCCGTTCACCGTTGTCGAGGAGGAGATCGAGTTTCTCAGCCTGCCGGTGCACGCGAGCGAAGCGCTGTACTCAGCCAGCGTGCAGGCGATGGTCAACAGCACCCGCCACGCCGGCCCCGCCGATCTGACGCGCATCCTGGTGATCAAGGCCAATCTGCAGGGCGGATGCACCGTTGAGATTTCCGACAACGGTGTCGGCTTCGATCCCGCGCAGGTTCCTCACGACCGGCTCGGCCTGCGGGTGTCGATTCTCGAGCGCGTGTCCGGGGCCGGCGGCGCCGTTCGCGTGTGTTCCCGGGTGGGCGAAGGCACCACGATCACCATTGAATGGCCCGGCCCGGATGTCGACCAGAATTCGGTGCTCGGACAGTTCAGCAGCGATGAGATCCCCGCGCTCGGCCTCGACGCCGACGACGACGACGAACGGAGGGTGCACGAGTGATCACCGTCCCGCGCAGTCTCATCCTCTCGCTCGCCGCCTTGTTCTCCGCGTATCACATCGTGCTCGGCGTGTACTCGATCGACGTGCCCGACCGGCCGGGGCCCGTCATCGTCGCGCTGGGCCTCTACGCCGTCGCCACGGTGATCAGCCTCTGGCCTACCTCGCCGATGCGGATGCCGCTGTGGCTGTCGTTCTTCGACCTCGCCGTCTGCGTCGCCCTGCCCCTGCTCGTCGGAAGCACACTCGACGGCACCTCGTCGACCAACGGCTACGCCACCTGGTACGTCGCTGCGGTCGGCACCTTGATGACCATCGTCGCCACACGCAAGAACCAGGTTGTCGCCTGGATCGGTGTCGGCTTTCTCGTCGTGCACACGATCGTCTGGGCCGGTCCGGGCGCACTCGGCTCGCTCGGCGTGGTGGGAAGCGTCGTCTGGGTGACGATCGCCGTGACGCTGTCGCGGGGATTGGCGCGGGCCGGGCGCGACGCGCGCCAGTTCGCGCGTGCGGAACGGGAAGCCACCGAGTGGCAGGCCGCCCAGGAAGCCCACCTCTACGAACGTCAGGTGCGGCTGGAGCACACCAGTCGTCTGGCCGTTCCGATGTTGCGACGCATTGTCGAACGCCACGGGCGCCTGAACGATGTGCAGCGCCAGGAGTGCCGCTATCTCGAGGCAGCCATTCGCGACGAGATTCGCGGGCGCGAGCTGTTGAACGACGAGGTGCGCCGCCAGGTGATGGCGGCCCGCCGACGTGGCGCCATCGTCACGCTGCTCGACGAGGGCGGCCTGGATGACATTCAGGGGCTTGAGCGCGACGCTATCCTCAACGAACTCGCGGCCGCCATCGGCAGCACCGACGCCGACACCATCATCGCCCGCACTGCGGCCGGTGGCGGTACGACGGCCGTGACGGTTGTCGGTTTGCGCAGCACTGACCCGAGCGTCAGTGCACTCGGACAGGACTCGCCCGATGACGAGGTCGACCTCTGGTTGGAGATCCCGCGCAGGGAGCCGGCCGCACTCGAACGTCTGATGAGGGTGTTGGCCGACGAAAAATGAGGAAAGGGGATCAGCCACTGGCCGATCCCCTTCCGGAACTTCGAGTCAACGCGACAACCCGAATGTCACACTGACTCGCCCCCAAAAATTCGCCTGCTTACCCTAGTCGGCGAACTATTGGTGGTGGATCTCGAAGAGATCCACCGAGCACTTACTATGGTGCCGGACTTCCTCGCGGCACCACAGTCGTCATTTAGGGGGACCGTCGAAAAATGCCTTTGTCAAGACCCTTTCGACTGTCTGTCTTGTCGACTATTTGCGATCGGGGCGCTAGCCGGAGAAACCGCGCCATTGCCCGGCACCTGGGCCGAGCGGCGTGCGCAGAACCCGTTGGCTCCGATGCCAGGCGCTCTGCCCGGTGGGCGGCGTGGAACGCAGACTGTCGGATTCCGCCTGCAGCAATCCGCCGAGAACGGCCGACACCGCCGATACCTCGGTGGGGGTGAGGCCCCCGGTCACGAAGGTCAGCCTCGACGAAGCGCCCTCGTCTGTTGCGTTTGTTTCAGTCATGGCGCCGCCTACAGCGGAATGTTCCCGTGCTTCTTGGGCGGCAGACTCGACCGCTTGGTGCGGAGGGCCCGCAGTGCCTTGGTGACAGCCACACGCGTCGTGGCGGGCTCGATGATGCCGTCCAATTCGCCGCGCTCGGCGGCCAGGAACGGGCTCGCCACGTTGTACGTGTATTCGTTGGCGAGGCGCGTGCGCACCGCAGCGACATCCTCGCCGGCGGCTTCCGCGGCCTTGATCTCGGCGCGATACAGAATGTTGACGGCGCCCTGGCCGCCCATCACGGCGATCTCGGCGGTCGGCCAGGCCAAGTTCATGTCGGCACCGAGCTGCTTCGAGCCCATCACGATGTACGCGCCGCCGTAGGCCTTGCGGAGGATCACCGTGATCAGGGGAACAGTCGCCTCGGCGTAGGCGTAGAGCAGTTTCGCTCCGCGACGGATGACGCCGGTCCATTCCTGCTCGGTGCCCGGCAGGTAGCCGGGAACATCGACGAGGGTGAGGATCGGGATCGAGAAGGCGTCACAGAAACGCACGAAACGGGCCGCCTTCTCGCCGGCTTCGATGTTCAGAGTGCCGGCCATCGAGTTGGGCTGGTTGGCCACGATGCCGACCGAGCGGCCCTCGACCCGGGCGAAGCCGACGACGATGTTCGGGGCGAACAGCGGCTGCGTCTCGAGAAAGTCGCCGTGGTCGACGATGTGCTCGATGACGGTCTTCACATCGTACGGCTGGTTCGGCGAGTCGGGGATGATGGTGTTCAGTTTGCGGTCGGCGTCGGTGGTCTCGAGTTCGATCTCACTGTCGAACACCGGCAGCTCGGCCAGGTTGTTGTCGGGCAGAAAGCTGAGCAGCGAACGCGCGTAGTCGAGCGCATCCGGCTCATCGCTGGCCAGGTAGTGCGAGACGCCGGAGATCGTGTTGTGGGTGAGGGCGCCGCCAAGCTCTTCCATGCCCACGTCTTCACCGGTGACGGTCTTGATCACGTCGGGGCCGGTGACGAACATCTGGCTGGTCTTGTCGACCATGATCACGAAGTCGGTCAGGGCGGGGGAGTAGACCGCGCCGCCGGCGGCCGGGCCGCAGATGATCGAGATCTGCGGAATCACGCCGGAGGCCGCGGTGTTGCGACGGAAGATCTCGCCGTACTTGCCGAGCGCGACGACGCCTTCCTGGATGCGGGCTCCGCCCGAGTCGAGGATGCCGATGATCGGAACACCGGTCTTCAAGGCGAGGTCCATCACCTTGATGATCTTCTCGCCGGCGACCTCGCCGAGCGAGCCGCCGAAGATGGTGAAGTCCTGGGAGTAGACGGCCACCTGGCGGCCATGGATGGTGCCGGTTCCGGTGACCACCGCGTCGCCGAACGGACGCTTCTTCTCCATGCCGAACGCGTGGGTGCGGTGACGCACGAACTCGTCGAGCTCGACGAACGAACCGGGGTCGAGCAGCAGAGCGATGCGCTCGCGGGCGGTCATCTTGCCCTTGGCGTGCTGCTTCTCGATGGCTGCTTCACCACTGGCGGTGACGGCCTCGTGGTAGCGGGCCTTCAGATCGGCCAGCTTTCCGGCCGTCGTGTACATATCGGGGGCTTCCGCAGGCGTTTTCACAGTCACGCGTTTCACTCTACCGGCCAGGAGACTGCGCGAACCGTTGACGATTCTCTACAAATCTGGCCCTGAACGCTGGTCGTTTCCCCCTGCGGGTGTGGCTAACTCAGAAGATTTCGTCAGACACGGCGAGAATTAGGCCATATCGGGAGTGATTCGAGAGAATTTCCTGAGTTACCCACACGGTGAGCCACGGGGCAGAGAAAGTAGTGCGCATGGAGTTCTCGCAGAGCCGTCAGGCCGCGACACGGTTCGACCACCTGGCCGAGGCCGGCTCGACCAACGATGTCCTGGTCAGTCACGCCACCGGTTTGGATGCCGCGGCGTGGCCCGATTTCTCGGTCATCGTCACCGACAACCAGACCAGCGGTCGCGGCCGACTCGGCCGTGTCTGGCAAGCCCCGAGCGGCAAGTCGCTGGCCATCTCAGTGTTGCTGCGCCCCACCGGGCTCACCCCCAACGCCTACGGCTGGTTTCCGCTGCTGGCCGGGGCCGCGATGACGCGGGCGGCTCGCTCAATCGTCGAAGACGCCCTTCAGACGCGCGGCACGACGGGGGCGGCAGGTACCTCGCGTGCGGGAGCACCGAGCGAGGCCCCGTTGCGCGAAGAAGAGAACCCCGGCCACGACGTGTCACTCAAGTGGCCGAACGACGTGTTGATCGACGGCTACAAGGTGTCGGGCATCCTCTGCGAGTTGCTCTCCGACGGCCGCGGCCTGGTCATTGGGGCCGGCATCAACGTTTCGCTCGACGAGCACGACCTGCCGACCGTGACTTCGACCTCGCTGCTGTTGGCCACCAACGGCCCGGTCGACCCCGATGATGTTCTCGTGCGGTATCTTCGCGAACTCCGCGCGCTGACCGACGCGTTCATCGCCAGCGGCGGCGACGCCGTGGCGAGCGGGTCCCTGGCCGCCGTCACCGAACTCTGTGGCACGCTCGGCAGCCAGGTGCGGGTTGAGCTGCCCGGCGGCGAAGACCTGCTCGGCGTCGCGACGAGCCTCGACCAGCAGGGCCGCCTCGTGGTCATCGACCAGGCGACCGGCGAAGCCCGATTCGTCGCGGCCGGCGATGTGACTCACCTGCGGTATTAATAGGACATGACTGTGATGGAGATATGACGAAGCGCACCGCTGACGCGTCCGGGCAACCGGCAGCCGTCTCGGCCGAGCGAGTCGTCGCCCGACTTCATCCGCGTGCCCGCCGGCTGTTCTGGCCGGTCGTTCTGCTGCTGGTCGTCTGCGGTGCGACGGGGTACTTCGCCGGCGCCTTCCCCGAGCCGTGGCAGAACGTGGCGCTACTCGTCGGGATGGGCCTGATCGTCTTTTTCGGCTGTTTTCTGCCGTTCCTCTTCTGGCTGACCACGCGCTACACGATCACGACGCGCCGCGTCATCCTGCGCCGGGGATTCTTCGTGCGGGTCAGACAAGAGATTCTGCACAGCCGCGGCTACCACGTCACGGTGCGCACCGGATGGTTGCAGACGCTGTCACGATCGGGTGATGTGCTCATCGACACCGGCCAGGGCCGGCCCATCGTCTTGGCCGACGTACCCAGCGTGTCCCTGGTGCAGCAGACGCTGCATGACCTGATCGAAGAGGCTCAGGCTCCGGGTGAGGCGACGGACGCCGCCGGCTCCGGCCCGGTTCTCGGCTGATCAGTCGCTGACGTCGACTCAGTCGCTGAAGTCGACCGAGCGGGACACCGATGGGGCGTTTCCGCGGAGCGACGACGTCGCCGTGCCGGCGCGAGGCGTTACCGTCGCGGTCGCGGGCGGCGCTTCTGCACCGCCGGAACGGCCAGGGGCGAAGACCCAGTACCGATAGAGCGCAAAGCGGAAGACCGCGCCGAGGAACAGGCCGATCACGTTCGAGGAGATGTTGTCGGCGAGCAGGCTGGTGTAGCCGAGCATGTAGTGCGAGATCCAGAGGCAGGCCAGGCCGATGCCCATACCGGCGATGCTGACCGCGAAGAACTCGAGGCCCTCGCGCAGCGTCTGCGACTGGCGATTCTTACTGAACGTCCAATACCGGTTGCCGATCCAGTTGACCAGGATCGCGAGCACCGTCGAGACGATCTTCGCGTACATCGGGCCGGCATGCACGTTGCTGGGGTCGAAGATCGTGGTGCGCAGCAGGTTGAACACGGCGATGTCGACGACGAAGCCGAGGAGTCCGACTGCACCGAACTTTCCGATCTGTACGCCGAGGGCGAGAAATCGGGAGCGGTTCCACGAGAGAGAAGACATATCAGGGGTCCGGCCGGTTCAGCATTGCAACAACAGTGGGGGAAGATAGAGGTGCTAAAAGAGACTGCGCGCTGGGCAGTCTACGACGCTCCCGAGACGCCTGCCTGAACGCAGACCGACGGCCCTCTGAAAGCTCGCACAGAAATTGGTGGAAACATGACGACCATTGTTGGTGTCATTGGTGGGGGCCAGCTGGCCCGGATGATGATTCCCGCGGCAGTCAATCTCGGCATCGAGATTCGGGTGCTCGCGGAGAGCGACGGTATGTCGGCTGGGCTCGCGGCCTCTGGGGTGGGCGACTACAGAGACCTCGAGGTGGTGCTCGCCTTCGCCGAGACCGTCGATGTGATCACCTTCGACCACGAGCACGTGCCACAGGAGATCCTGCGTGAGCTGGTCAGTCGCGGCATCGCCGTGCATCCCGGCCCCGACGCCCTGCTCTACGCCCAAGACAAGCTGCTGATGCGCGCAAAGCTCACTGAACTCGGACTCCCGGTGCCCGATTGGGCGCGCGTCGAGAACTCCGATCAGCTGGCCGCGTTCTTGGCCGATCATGGCGGCCGTGCTGTCGTCAAGACGGCCAGGGGCGGATACGACGGCAAGGGTGTGCGCGTTGTGCGCCACGCACATGAGGCTGACGACTGGTTTCTGGCGCTCGCCGAAGACGCCAACGGCGGCGCCCTGCTGGTTGAGGAGCTCGTGGAGTTCAAGCGGGAACTGGCGCAGCTTGTTGCCCGCCGTCCCTCCGGCGAGATCGTTTCCTGGCCGGTTGTCGAAACGGTGCAGCGCGATGGCGTCTGCGCCGAGGTCATCGCACCGGCGCCTCACTCGTCTGGCCGAATCGCCGACGTCGCCGAGAGCATCGCGCTCGCGGTGGCCGAGGGCATCGGAGTCACCGGAGTGATGGCTGTCGAACTGTTCGAGACGGTCGACGAGCGCCTTCTGATCAACGAATTGGCCATGCGACCGCACAACAGCGGGCACTGGTCGATGGATGGCTCGACCACCGGTCAGTTCGAGCAGCACTTGCGCGCGGTGCTCGACCTACCGCTCGGCGGCACTGCGGCGCGCGACACCTGGTCTGTCATGGTCAACATCCTGGGCGGGCCGGCGGAGGGGTCGCTCATGGACCGCTACCCGACTGCCCTGGAGGCCTACCCCAGCGTCAAGGTGCACAACTACGGCAAAGACCCCCGGCCCGGCCGCAAGGTCGGTCATGTCACGGCCGGAGGCGATGATCTTGACGACGTCGCGTATCAGGCGCGTGCCACTGCGGCATTTTTTCAGGACTGAACCCATAAGATCGACTGCGTGCCAGTGAACCCGACGCCCCTGACCCCAGCGCCAGCAACCCCCGCGCCAGTCGCCCCTGCGACGACGGATGCGCCGTCCGGCGACTCCGCCGCCTCGCCGGCGGCGCTCGTCGGCGTCGTCATGGGTTCCGACTCCGACTGGAACGTCATGAGCGACGCGGTTCAGGTATTGCGCGACTTCGGCGTGCCCTGCGAGGTCGACGTGGTGTCTGCGCACCGCACTCCGCAGAAAATGATCGACTACGGGGCATCCGCTCGCGAGCGCGGTCTCAAGGTCATCATCGCCGGGGCCGGCGGCGCAGCCCACCTGCCCGGCATGCTCGCCGCGGTCACCACCCTGCCGGTCGTCGGTGTACCGGTGCCGCTCAGCCGCCTCGATGGCCTGGACTCACTGCTGTCGATCGTGCAGATGCCGGCCGGGGTTCCCGTCGCAACGGTGTCGATCGGCGGCGCGAAGAATGCCGGTTTGATTGCCATCAAGGTGCTGGCCACCGCCGACGATGCGCTGCGCGTCAAACTCGATGAGTATGCGCTCGAGCTTGCGGCACAGGTCGAACAGAAGAGCCGGGATCTCCGATCAAAGCTATGAGCAGTGTGAAGAGCCCCATTCGCTACCCAGAACTCGGCTCCACGACGGTCATGACCAAGCGTGGCTGGTGGCTGGTCGTGTTGAACTTTGTGGTGCCCGGATCCGCCCAGGTACTGGCCGGAAATCGGCGCCTCGGCCGATTCGGCCTCGGCGCGACCCTCACACTCTGGACCCTCGCCCTGCTGCTCGGCGTCGCCTATCTGCTCTGGCCGGCCGCCGTCCTCACGATCTTCACCTCGACCTTCGGCCTCTGGGCCGCGGCCGCGGTCCTAGGTTTCTACGCGGTGATCTGGGTGATCCTGACTCTCGACACGATCCGCCTGGTGAGGCTGGTCAAGGCCGCTCCGAGCGCTCGCCCCTTCATCGCGGGCTGTGCGGCCGTGATGATGATTCTGGTCAGCGGGACTGCGGCGTACGGCGCGTACGTCGCCACCACGGCCAGCGGATTCCTGTCGTCGGTCTTCGTGGCCGGCCCGACGGAGCCACCGGTCGACGGCCGCTACAACATTCTGCTGCTCGGCGGCGACGCCGGGCCCGACCGCGACGGCCTGCGTCCGGACAGCATTTCCGTGGTCAGTATCGACGCTGAGACCGGGCAAGCCACGATGATCGGGCTGCCGCGCGACCTGGAGTCCTTCCCCTTCTCGGCGGGTCCGTTGGCCGATCTCTACCCTGAGGGGTACGGGGCGATCGACGGTTGCGAGGTCGACGTCTGCCAGCTCAACTCGGTTTACACCGAGGTCGAGGTGAAGAGTCCGGAAATGTACCCGGATGCGGAATCGCAGGGCAGTGAACCGGGCATCGAAGGCATGCGTGACGCTGCTCAGGGCATCACCGGTCTTACCATTCAGTACTTCGTGTTGATCGATATGCAGGGCTTCTCCGACCTGATCGATGCCCTCGGCGGTGTCGACATCGATGTCCAGTCCCGCGTGCCGGTACACAGCGACGACACCTTCACCGATGTCGCATTCTGGTTCGAGCCGGGCATGCAACACATGGATGGCTACCACGCGCTCTGGTTCGCTCGCTCGCGCCACGGCACCAGCGACTATGACCGGATGAACCGACAGCACCAGTTGCAAGAAGCGATTCTGGCGCAGGCCAATCCGGCGAATGTGATCTCCAAGTTCGAGGCGGTGGCCAAGGCCGGTACCCAGGTCGTGAAGACCGACATCCCGCAGGGAATGCTCGGTTACTTCGTGAACCTGGCATCGAAGACGAAGACGTTGCCGATCAATGCGGTGAATCTGACGCCGGACAACGACATTGATCCGACCGACCCGGACTTCGATCAGATTCTTCAGATGATCGATACGGCGCTGACCCCGCCTCCGACGGAGTCTCCGGCGCCGTAGCGAACCTCGGTGGTTGAGGAGCGCCCGACGGAGTCGGCCGCGTCTCGAAACCTCGCGAGCCGATCCTCAGACGCACCGATCCTGCCCGTTTTACCCCCGAACGTCGACCGGGAGGGGCGAGAAGCGGGCGGCCCGGGGGTCGAGTTCGTTTCCTTGCCGCTCGGTGAGAATCGCGTAGAGCTCGGGGCGGCGCCCCCGGATCCAGCGTCGGCCGGTCGAGGTGGGGATGAGCCCCAGGTCGAGGTCGGCGGTCACGATTGCTTCGTCGGCCACCCAGGTCTCGGCGATGATGGCACCGTAGGGATCGATGATCATGGCGTTGCCCGTGCGGATTTCGTCGTCATCCCGGCCGACGCCGTTGCTGAAGAGGACGAAAAGCCCGTTGTCGTGGGCACGTGCGGGCAGCCAGCGCAGCAGCCACTCGCGACCGTGCGGCCCGCGGAATGCCGCCTTGATCGCCGCGGGATCGGTCATGCGGTTATCCCAGAGCGTGGCCGGGATCGGTTTCATACCGCGCGGGCTTTGCGAGTTGGTACCGCCGGTCTGGTGGGGCGCGACGAGCACGGTCGCGCCGAGCAGCGCCGTAGCCCGCACGTTCTCGACAAGATTGTTGTCCCAACAGATGAGGATGCCCAGCCGCACGCCCCACGGGGTGTCGAAGACGGTGAACTGTGCGCCGCTCCTGATCGCCTCATGCTCGAACGCGTGGAGCTTGCGGTGGGTGTGCAGGGCGCCATCCGGGAGGCAGACCGAGTAGGAGTTGTAGAGCAGGGCGTCGTCGCCCCGCTCGAGATAGCCGATGCCGATGCCGGCGCCGAGTTCGCGGGCGAGTTCTCGCACCGAGCTGACGTGCGATCCGCCCTCGGGCTCGGCCAGCTCGTGCAGACGTTCGGGAGTCAGGTTCCGCAGATGCCAGTAACCGATCAGGCACATTTCTGGGAACACGACGAGTTGCGCACCATCGGCGACGGCGTCACGCGCCAGTCGGCGGATGGTCGCGAGGTTCGTGTCGGCCTGGTCGGGCACTGCTTCGAACTGCACGACGGAGGCACGGAAGGCTGATGGTTGGTGGGGCACTGGTTCTCCTTGGGGTGCGGGCTCCTTCAAGCGTCGCTGTGACCCGACCCACTGTCCAATGAGTCCTAGTTGAGTTTCGATTCCACCCCGGCATCGATCCGCGATCTGCCTCACCGACGCTAACGATGACGGGAAGGAATGGTTGGCGCAGCGTTGATAGGGTTCGGGAATGGACATTCGACGATTACAAGCCTTCGTCGCCGTCGCCAATCTGGGCCACTTCGGCCGGGCGGCAGAATCGCTGTCGACCACGCAGCCGGCGCTGACCAAACAAATCCAAACGCTTGAGCGGGAGACCGGTACCGTGCTGTTTCACCGCGGCCGTCAGGGCGCGGTGCTCACCGCGGCCGGGCAGACGGTGCTGGCCGACGCGATCGATCTCGTGCGTCGGGCAGACGCCTTGGAACAGCGCATGGAACGCGTGGGCGGGGGACGTGCCGGCCTGCTGAGCGTGGGGTTCGGTATGTCATCGATGAACATCGCGCCGAGGGCGGTTGCCGCATTTCGAGCCGCACATCCGTCGATTGACGTCACGCTCGAGGACATGTCTTCGTCGGCGCAGGTCTCCGCTCTCCGGGAGCGACGGCTGAGCGTCGGGTTCATCCGGCATCCTGTTCCCGCTGATATCGCAACGCGAGTGATCAGCGGCGATCAACTTGCCATCGCGCTACCCCGCGGCGAGGGGAATCCGGGGCTTGACCGCGAGTCCGTGCGCGGCTGGCTCGACGCGCGCCCGCTCATCCGTCTCGTTCCCGCGTGCGGCCCGGGTCTCGCGACTCAGATCGACGACCTGTCCACGGATCTGGGATGCCGGCCCGCGGTCCTGCAGGAGACCTCCGATCTGCTCACGGTGTTGGCGCTTGTTGCTGCCGGGGTCGGCGCAGCGCTCGTTCCGGCGAGCATGTCGGCGATTGTTCCCGATGGGGTGAGGCTCGCGCCGGTCAAGCTCGCTTCTGCCCGCTGGAGCATTGGAGTTGCCTGGCTTCGCGACAGCACCGACCCGTTGATCCCGAGGTTTCTCGACGCCGCTCAGGCCGGCGAATCACTCGGTGGTTGAGGAGCGAGCGCCAGCGAGCGTCTCGAAACCTCGCGAGCCGATCTCAAGATCCGGTCACCAGATCTCGACAAGCTCGATCACCGGCGGAGCCTACAGGTCGGCGTGCAGCTGCCAGACGCGCTCGGCAGAGTCCCGCCAGCTGAACGCCTTCGCGCGGTCGCTGCCGAAGACGCGTAGCCGGTCGGCCAGCTCCCGGTCGCCGAGCACGCGGTCGAGAGCGGCCGCCAATCGCTCCGGGTAGCCGTCGGCGTCGTTGCGCTCGACCACGAAGCCGGCGTCGCCGGCAGTCTCGACGAGTGCCGGCGCATCCGAATGGATCACCGGGGTGCCMATTTTGAATGCCTGGATGATTTGGAGGCCGAATCCCTCGGCCAGGCTCGGCGCCACGAAGACGGCGGCGCGCGACATGATCAACGCCACATTCTCGTCGGAGAGGCCCGAAATGGCCCTCACCCGTCCGGCGGGCAGTCCGGCTTCGTCGGCGACGGCGGCCAGATCGAGCTCGCCCCAGCTATCGGGACCGAGCACGAGGAGGGGAAGATCGGGGGCTCCGGGGCGACCGAGCGCCGCGATCAGCGCCGTGACGGCTTTGCGGGGCTCGAGGGTGCCGGCGGTGAGGATGTACTCGGCCGGTAGGTCGAGTGCGGCCAGGCGCTCGGCGATCAGCTCGTCGGCGAAGCTCCGCGCGAGCTCCGCGCCGGGCAGATGAAAGGTGCGGCTGAGCGCCGGGCCGATCACACGCACCCGATCGCCGAGATCGACGATCTCGGCGAGCTCTGCGGCCACCGCGTGGCTCGGAACGACGACGGCATCCGCGTGCTTGCGGGCGCGTTTCAGCATGCCTTTCGACCACGCGACTGTCGCCGTGGTGAAGGCTTCCGGATGCGATAGCGCAAGGGTGTCATGCACCGTCACGGCGACCTGCGTGCCGCCGTTCACCCGATCGTGGCGGCGGAGCGGGGCCAGCAGGCTCGGGGAATGGATCATTCCCGGGCCGGGGGAGGAGGTGATTCCGAGTTGCCAGGCGGCAGCCAGTTCGCGGCGACCGAGGGTCGTCTTATACAGGCCGGCGAGGCCGGGAAGCCGCTCCTCGATGAGGGAGTACTCCGCCGGGGTCGACGACGAGACAATGCCTTCGACCTCGCAGCCCGCAGGGGCCGCCGTGATCAGTGCCTGCGTGAGCTGCTCGGTGTAACGTCCGATACTGCCGGGCACCGGTGCAATCAGCTGGTCGACGACGACCCGTAGCGTGGTCATACTTCTCCTAAGACTCCCTGTAGCGCAGCAGCTTCGAGTGCGGCCTTCCAGTCGCGCATCGGCTCAAGGCCGGCCAGTTTCCAGGCGTCGTGACCAAGCACCGAGTATGACGGGCGCGGCGCCGGGCGCACGAACTGCGAGCTGTCGGTCGGCTTCACGCGCTCGGGGTCGAGCCCGGCCGCCGCGAAGACGGCGCGCGCGAAGTCGTACCAGCTCGCCACGCCGGAGTTGGTGCCGTGGTAGATCCCGGCCGGAGCGTCGCTGTCGAGCAACGCCACAATCTGGTCGGCCAGGTCGGCGGTCCAGGTCGGCTGACCGAGCTGGTCGTTGACAACGCTGACCGTCTCGTGGGAGCCGGCCAGGCGCAGCATGGTGGTGGCGAAGTTCGGGCCGTGGGCGCCGTAGAGCCAGGCGGTGCGCACGATGAAGCTACGGGCGGGGTTCTCGGCGAGCACGAACTCCTCACCGGCACCCTTCGTGCGGCCGTATGCCGAAATGGGGTCGCGCGGGGTGTTCTCCGCGTATGGCTGCGTGGCGCTGCCGTTGAAGACGTAGTCGGTTGAAACCTGCACGAGGCGGGCCTGCTGGACGGATGCCGCCACAGCGAGGTTCCGGGCCCCCACAGCATTCACCGCATAGGCGGCGTCTTCGTGCGACTCAGCGTCATCGACCTTGGTGTAGGCCGATGCGTTGATGATCACATCGTGGCCGGCCGCGGCATCCGTCACCGCCGAGAGGTCGGTGACATCAAGATTGGCCCGGCCGAGAGCCGTGACCTCGCGCCCGGCGAGGGCGCTCTGCAAGTCTCGGCCGAGCATTCCGGCAGCGCCGGCAATCAGGTAACGGGTCATGCTTAGCTCAGCGCCGCACGGGCCTTGAGCGGCTCCCACCACTCGCGGTTGTCGCGGTACCACTGCACGACGTCGGCCAGACCCTGCTCGAAGGGAACCTGCGGCTCGTAGCCGAGCTCGGCACGGATCTTGCTGATGTCGACCGAGTAGCGCAGGTCGTGGCCGAGACGGTCGGCGACGCGGTCGACGTACGACCAGTCCTTGCCGGTCGAGTCGAGCAGCATCTGGGTGAGCTCCTTGTTGGTGAGCTCTGTGCCACCACCGATGTTGTAGATCTCACCGGCGCGACCGCCGACGAGCACCATGGCGATGCCGCGGGTGTGGTCGTCAACGTGCAGCCAGTCACGGATGTTGTTTCCCTCGCCGTAGAGAGGAACGTGCTTGTCGTCGATGAGGTTCGTGACGAACAGCGGGATGACCTTCTCCGGGAAGTGGAAGGTTCCGTAGTTGTTCGAGCAGCGCGTGATCGAGACGTTGAGGCCGTGGGTGCGGTGGTAGCTGCGGGCGAGCAGGTCGCTACCGGCCTTCGACGCCGAGTAGGGCGAGTTGGGCTCGAGCGGGCGCTCTTCATCCCACGAGCCTTCGGCGATCGAGCCGTAGACCTCGTCGGTGGAGACGTGCACGAAACGCTTGAGGTCGTTGCGCAGAGCGGCATCGAGCAGCTGCTGGGTGCCGAGCACGTTGGTCTCGACGAAGATTGAGGCATCGCGCACTGAACGGTCGACGTGCGACTCAGCGGCGAAGTGAACGACGGCGTCGACGTCGGGGAACAGGGTGTCAAGCAGGGCGCCGTCGCGGATGTCGCCCTTCACGAAGGTGTAGCGCGGCGAGTCGGCAACGGAGGCCAGGTTCGCGAGGTTGCCTGAGTAGGTCAGCGCGTCGAGAACGACAACGTCTGCTCCTTCGAGGCCCGGGTAGGCGTCTTCGAGTGTGCGGCGAACAAAGTTCGAGCCGATGAACCCGGCACCGCCGGTAACGAGGATCTTCATAGGTGTTCGTAACCTGTCTGTAGACGTAAAAGTGGCGTTGCCAGTCTACCGGGCGCCCTCCTGAGGGGCTGCTGACGGTCGGTTCAGCCGAGCACACCGCCCATTCCTCTGACATTCGAGCCGTTCGTGCCGATGGTTCGAACGAAGCAGCGTCTTGCCTGTTTCGCGCCGAGCTCCGTCAGCGTTCGTCGCCGACTGAACCGAGAGGCCAGCAATGACCCGAATGAATGCGGCGCTGCGCCGCGGCAGCATCCTTCTGATCGGCGCGCTTGTGCTGGGGATGATTCAGGCCGGACCCGCCCTCGCTGCTCCAGTTGCTCCGAATGCTCCGGTTGACGCGCCGACGACGCGTTGGAACGGCGACGACATGGTCAATGGCTACGATGACGCCGATGCGACCGATCTTCTCCGCGCTGAGCGGCAGAATGCGGGCGATGACACAGTGCTCGCCGCGAGTGCGCCGTCGGATCATCGGGTGAACGTTGCGGTCGTGCAGCCGAGCGGCACCTTGTCGGGCACCGACTTCATCACGGATGCGGCGATCACCGACATGCTGGCCAAGGTCGGTGCCTCGTGGAAGACACAGTCGAACAACCAGGTGCAGTCGGTGCAGCTCGACGGCTCAGTTCAGCGCTATACCAGCGCATTCCCCTGTTCAGACCCGGTGGGGAGCTGGGGGGAAGCTGCAGCGAAATTCGGCCACTCGGACAGGTATTTCTACTCAAGTCCGGCATCGATGCACCTGCTGGTCTTCGTGCCGAGCTCGTGCCAGGCCTCCGGCCTGGGGAGCGTCGGTACCAACGGCGTCTCGGTCAGCGCCAACTACGGCGGTGTCATGTGGGTGTCGCTGAAGGGCGGCGGCGATGTCGAAACCGTGACCCATGAATTCGGACACAATCTCGGACTCAACCACTCGAACTCGCACCAGTGCCCGACAGCCACGATGAGCGAGGGGCTGGCCGATTCGAGCAGTAACACCGGGTTTTCAGATGGATGCGCCGACTTCTCCTACGGCGACTACTTCGACGTCATGGGCATCACCTGGTCAGTGGGCAACCTTCGTCCGACGGCACTCAACGTGACCCACAAGGTGCGCCTGGCCGCCATGTCGGCGGGGGAGATGACGACGATGTCCCTACCCGCCGGGCAGACAACGGCCGTGCAGTCGTTCACCCTGGTATCCGTCGGTCAGAACGCGGGGCTGCGCGACATTGCCGTCACCGATCCGCGCACCGGGCAGCTCTACTATGTGGACTTTCGGGGCGGCGGAGGAACGGATGCCGGCTCCCTGTATGAAACCGGGCAGCTGTCCTCCTCCGGGGCAGCGATCGGGGTGCGTGTCTTGACCCTCCGGGCATCTGGAGCCTCGATCGTGCTGAATAGTCCGAAGAAGAGTCCGAGCACCGGAAGCAAGCTCTATCTGCTCGCTGGGGAGTCGCTCTCGACCCGGTCGGGCGGTGTGAAAGTATCGGTGAACAGTATCGGCGGCACAGCGAATGTGACAATCAAGCTTGCGGCAGCCCCAAGCGTCACACGGTTGTCGGGTGCGAATCGGTTTGCGACGTCGGCTGCGATTTCTGCGGCGAACTTCGAGCCGGGTGTTCCGGTGCTTTACCTCGCGAATGGAATGAACTTCCCCGATGCGTTGTCCGGTGCGCCGGTGGCGGGCAAGGCCGGTGCTCCGGTCCTGCTGGTCACCACGGACAGCATCCCGCCGGAGATCCAGGCAGAGATGACGCGGTTGAAGCCGCAGCGGATCGTGATTCTCGGTGGGCTGCCTTCCGTGAGCGCAAGCAATGCTGCCGCTGTCTCCTCATTCACTGCCGGTTCAGTGGTGCGTTGGTCGGGTGCGAATCGGTTTGCGACGTCGGCTGCGATTTCTGCGGCGAACTTCGCGCCGGGTGTTCCGGTGCTTTACCTCGCGAATGGAATGAACTTCCCCGATGCGTTGTCCGGTGCGCCGGTGGCGGGCAAGGCCGGTGCTCCGGTCCTGCTGGTCACCACGGACAGCATCCCGCCGGAGATCCAGGCCGAGATGACGCGGTTGAAGCCGCAGCGGATCGTGATTCTCGGTGGGCTGCCTTCCGTGAGCGCAAATCTCGCCACCACAATCAACTCCTACGTCAGCGGCTGAGCCTCGGTCTCAGCTGTTGTCGTGGCCCATCGTCATCAGCCTTGTCTCAGTCAGCTGCCGGGTCGTCGAGCGGGGTGACTGTTCTCCCAGAGGTGATTGATACAATTCGAGCGTGCAAATCCGCGAACTCTCCATCCCTGATTCCTACGAAATCACGCCGAAGCAGTTTGGTGACGATCGAGGAGTTTTCCTTGAGTGGTACCGCTTCGACAAGCTCGAAGAGACCATCGGGCACTCTTTGAATCTGCGGCAGGCAAACACCTCCGTCTCCAAACGGGGAGTTGTGCGCGGCATCCACTTCGCCGATGTCCCGACCGGTCAGGCCAAGTATGTGACCGCGACCCACGGTGCCGTGCTCGACTACGTCATCGACATCCGTGTCGGATCGCCGACGTTCGGCCAGTGGGACAGCGTCCTGCTCGACGACACCGACCGTCGTGCCATCTACATCGCCGAGGGCCTCGGCCACTGCTTCGTCTCGCTGACCGACAATGCCACCGTGAGCTACCTCGTGACCGACACCTTCAACCCGACCCGCGAGCACGGCATCAACCCGCTCGACGAGCAGGTGGGCCTCGTGTTCCCGAAGGAAGCCGGGGAGCCGTTGCTTTCGCCCAAGGACACGGATGCGCCCGGCCTGGCCGAGGCCGCGGCATCCGGTCTGCTGCCGACCTGGGACGCCGTCACAGCGTTCTACCAGACATTGAACGAGGGAAAGTAAGTAATGCGCGGAATTATTCTTGCCGGCGGATCCGGCACCCGGCTGTGGCCGATCACCAAGGGCATCTCCAAGCAGCTCATGCCCATCTACGACAAGCCGATGATCTACTACCCCTTGTCGACGCTGATGATGGCCGGGATCAACGAGATCCTGATCATTACAACGCCTGAGTACAACGATCAGTTCAAGGCGTTGCTGGGCGACGGTTCCGACCTCGGCATCCGGCTCGAATACGCCGTCCAGCCGTCGCCGGACGGCCTCGCGCAGGCGTTCATCATCGGCGAAGAATTCATCGGTGGTGAGAGCGTCGCGCTCGTCCTCGGTGACAACATCTTCCACGGTGCCGGGCTTGGAGCGTCACTCCGCGGCAACCACGCCCTCGAAGGCGCACGAATTTTCGCGTACCACGTCAGCAATCCGACGGCCTACGGTGTCGTCGAGTTCGACGACAGCATGACCGCGCTGTCGATCGAAGAAAAGCCGGTGAAACCGAAGAGCAACTACGCGGTGCCCGGACTGTACTTCTACGACAATTCCGTCGTTGAGATCGCCAAGACGATCGAACCCAGCGCGCGCGGCGAGCTGGAGATCAGCACCATCAACGAGCGCTATCTCGAGCGCGGAACCCTGCACGTGCAGGTACTCGACCGGGGCACCGCCTGGCTCGATACCGGAACATTCGAATCGATGATGCAGGCGTCCGAGTACGTGCGCGTGATCGAGGACCGCCAGGGTTTCAAAGTCGGCTGCATCGAGGAAATTGCCTGGCGCGCCGGGTGGATCGACGACGCCCAGTTGGCAGCGCTTGCGGCGCCGCTCAAGAAGAGCGGATACGGAACGTACCTCGCCGGACTCATCCACACCGAAGAGTAGACCGCGAGCCGACGGCGGCGGTCCACTCGGAGACTGCCGGCGTCTGCGGCGAGAGAAATCCCGCAGCCGATGACTTCACTCCGGCGGATGGCTGCGTCTAGCTGCTTCGCCCGTTGCGGGTGGCAAGACGGGCGCGTCCGGCCAGGCCGACCTTGAGCGCCCAGCGCACGGGGGCGAGGTAGGGCGCCGAGTACTTCTTCTGCAAATAGCGGTACGCGCTGTCATGGTGCGCGCGAATCATCTTGTCTGACTCGCTGCTCGTCGAGTGGGCGCCGGTGTGCACGACCGATGCGCGCGGGACATAGACGTTGGCCCAGCCGGCCTTGCCAAGCCGGTAGCCGAGGTCGACATCCTCGAAGTACATGAAGAAGCCTTCGTCGAATCCGCCCAGCTGCGCAAAAGCGCTTCGGCGCACGAGTAGGCACGAGCCTGACAGCCAGCCGACGCGGCGAAGCGCCTCTGAGCCTGCCGTTTCGGCGCGGTAGCTCCGGCTCCACGGGTTGCTCGGCCAGATTCTGGCAAAGAGCGCGTGACCGATTCCGTTGCGAAGCGACGGCAGTTGCCTGGCCGATGGGTAGACGGTTCCGTCCGAGTTGAGCACGCGGGGGCCGACCGCGCCGATGTGCGGGTCTTTCTCAATCTCTTCAAGCAGGATGCTCGTCGCGTGATCTCCCAGAGTGACGTCGGGGTTTGAGATGAGGATGAACTCGACGCTGGCCGGCAATTGGGCCACCGCTGCATTGATCGCACCGCCGTAGCCGCGGTTGTCGCTCAGCGGAAGAAGTTGCGCTCCGTGGCGCGCTGCGACCTGAGTTGTCGCCTCGATGTCGTTCGACAGATTGTCGGCGACGACGACAGCGAGAGTGTCGTCCTCGCTGCGCTGGACAGACTCAAGAAACTCGGCCAACGGGCTGCTTGAGTTGTAGGTCACCGTAACGACGGCGGTCGACGAGAGCAGAAGGTTGGACATCACGACAAGCATAGTCATCGATACTGGGGGCGGGCTTTCCCAGTGCTCTCCCAGCCGTTGTCGGTCGGTCACCGGAATCTCAGGAATGCTGCTTGATAGACTGACCGGGTTATGCGGACCTATTCTGACGACCACCAGCCGGCGCCGATGAAGGGACTCTCATGAGTGTGATCGGCAGGGCCAGCCGTATCCTTCGCGAAGAAGGGCCTCGCGTTTTCGTCTCACGAGCCTCTCGTGTTGCCCTTCGCCCGGTGAGGGTGCTTCAGGCCGAGGGGCCGCGCGCGTTCGCCGCCCGGAGCCTCGCCAAGGCCAGCTCCAAGCTCACCGTGCACAAGCCGGTCATGCTCGTGGCGACCGACGATGCGGCACAGCTCGATTGGACTCAGCCGGCGCCGTGGCAGGAACTCCCGTTCACCGTCGACGAAGGACCGATCGACATCGCCTGGATCATGTCGCCTCCCGGTTTGGAGAGCGGGGGACACCAGAACCTCTTCCGCTTCATCGACATCGCAGAGAGGGCGGGACATCGTTGCTCGATCTACCTCTACACGACCGGCCACGCTCCGAGCATCCCCGACATCCGGGCCATGCTGAAGTCGGCCGGGGCCTACCCCGACGTTGCCGCTGAGATCTCGATCTATGACCGAAGCGTCGGCGTGCATGAGAGCGCCCAGGCCATCTTCGCGACAGGTTGGGAGACTGCCTACCCGGTTTTCCTTGACGCCTCGCTCGCCCGCAGGTTCTACTTCGTTCAGGACTACGAAGCAAGCTTCTATCCGCTCGGCACCGAGTCCATCCTGGCCGAGAACACCTATCGTTTCGGCTTCCACGCGATCACGGCCGGCGGCTGGCTCTCGAACAAACTGAAGAACGAATTCGGGATGTCGACAGATCACTTCGATTTCGCCGTCGACAAGACCCACTACAGCGTCACGAACCTCGAGCGTCGCAATGAGGTGTTCTTCTATGCCCGCCCGGTCACACCCCGTCGTGCCTTCGAGTTCGGGTTGCTTGCACTGGCCGAGTTCGCCCGGCTGAAGCCCGATGTGAAGATCAACCTGGCCGGCTGGGATGTGTCGAACTGGAACATCCCGTTCGAGCACACCAACCTGTCGAGCCTCGACATCTCGGAGCTCAACGCGGTGTACAACCGCTGTGCGGCGGGCTTGGTGATGTCCCTCTCGAATATGTCGTTGCTGCCGCTTGAGCTGCTCTCGAGCGGTGTAACGCCCGTCGTGAACGACGGACCAAACAACCGCATGGTCTCTGACAACCCCTACATCGAGTACGTCCCGGCCTCCCCGCTGGCCATCGCGCGCGCGATGGCTGCGGCGTTCGACCGCCCCGACGCCATTGAGCGGTCGGTTGCAATGTCGGAGTCGGTGGCCGAGGTGAACTGGTCCGATTCCGGCGACCAGTTCCTCGCCGCATTCGAACGAGTAATGCGTGGCTAAGGCAGTCGTCGTCGGGGCGAACGGCTTCATCGGCTCCCATCTCGTCGATTCCCTCGCCTCAGCCGGACACGAGGTCAGCGCATTTGATCGTTTCCGCTCGGCCGAACCGAGCTTCACCGCGCCGGGCGTGAAGATTCTGCAGGGTGAGTTCCTCAGCCGTGCCGACTTGGAGACGGCAGTGCGTGGCCAGGACTACGTGTTCCATTTTCTGTCGACGACGACGCCGGCGACGGCTGAAAGCGACCCGACGCTCGACATTCGCACCAACGTGGCTCAGACGGTCGAACTGCTCGAATCCTGCGTGGAGGCCGGCGTCAAGCGGGTCTACTTCGCTTCGACCGGCGGCGCGATCTACGGTCAGCAAGGCCAAGCGGAATACGCGGAGACCGACCAGGCCCTCCCGGTCTCGCCGTACGGAATCGGAAAGCTGTCGATCGAGCACTACCTGCACTACTTCCGTACTAAGCACGGGCTGAAGTCGACGGCGCTGCGCATCTCGAACCCATACGGAACCCGGCAGAAGGCCGATCGGAAGCAGGGACTGATCCCGATCGCGCTTCGGCAGATCGCGCTCGGCCGGCCGGTGGTACGGATGGGTGACGGGTCGATGGTGCGCGACTATGTCTATGTCGAAGACCTGGTGCGAATGCTGGTGCCAATGGTGGGCATCGAGACCCAGTACGACCTTTACAACCTCGGCAGCGGCACGGGGCACACTGTGAACGAGATCATCGAATCCCTGCGCCGGGTGACCGGCATCGACTTCGAGATCACCGAGTTGCCGACCCCCGCCACCTTCGTGGACCGGGTCGTTCTCGATACCGCCCGTTACCGGTCGGAATTCGCCGAAGAAGCTTTGACCTCTCTCGACGAGGGTGTCCGATTGACCTACAACGAAATTCGAGGACAGCTCAATGAGTGAACAGCCGCTCGTGACGGTGGCGATCCTCACCTACAACGGTGAGGACTACCTGGAGCGCATTCTGCACCAGGTGACCACGCAGGAGATCGACGGCGACGTCGAGGTATTGGTGATCGACTCAGGGTCCACCGACTCGACGTTGGAGATCGTCAGCCGATTCCCCGCGGTGCGTCTGCACGAGATTCCGAACGCGGAGTTCGGTCACGGCAAGACCCGCAACCTGGCCGCTCAGCTGGCACGCGGCGAGTTCATCGCCTACCTGACGCACGACGCGATTCCGGCATCCAGCCAGTGGCTGCGCGAGCTGCTCGCTCCCTTTGCGCTCGATCCGAAGATCGTCGGTGTGATGGGCAAGCAGGTTCCCCGCCCGGGATGCTTCCCGCTGCTGAAATACGAAATTCGTGGCGTGTTCGCGGGCTTCGGTCCCGACTTCGGCACCACTGTGTTCTACAAGGACGAGTTCGTGCAGAGCGAAGGAGTGTTGAACGCCATCAGTTTCTATTCCGACGTGAACTCGGCCGCGCGCCGGGACTTCCTGGTGAACACGATCCCATATCGGGATGTTCGCTACGCCGAAGATCAGCTCTTCGGTAAGGACGTCGTCGAGGCCGGCTACCGCAAGGCATACGCCGGACGAGCAGCGGTGGAGCATTCCAACGACCTCACTCTCGACGAGTACGGCAAGCGCATCTTCGACGAGACAGTCGGGCTCCGTCAGATCGGCTTCCCGATCCCGCCGATGGCGCGGTCAGCACAGCTGCGGATGACGCTGCGCGGCATCGCCGGCGACTCGCTGCGCATCCTGCGCGACGGCGACTTCAGCTGGAAACGAAAGCTGTACTGGCTCGTGATGAACCCGCGCTACCAGATCCGCAAATGGAGCCTCTATCGCGCGTCGACGCTGGTCGACTTGAACGATGAGGCCGCCATCCGATCAGGATCGCTTGAACACAGCCGAAAGACGTCCTAGGGCGTTGCCTGCGCGGCGTGCGGCGCCGCGCGGGTAGCGGCGCCACCAGGCGTTGCGGAGACGACTGAGCGCGTCTTCGGTGACGACGAGTCGCTGCACGAGCTCGTCGACGATTTCGTCTTGCTTGTCGGCACGTTCGACCAGGGCCAAACGCCGGAACTCCGAGTAGGCCAGAGCAAGGTCGCGGTCGCCGATGACATGGTGGGCCTGGTTCAGAAGGATCTTGTCGCGCTCTCGCGATGACTCCAGAGTAAGTTCCGGTGTCGTTTCGAAGCCCTCGGTCTGGCCTTCAGCCAAACCCAGCTTGCTGACGTAGCCGGCAAATGCCTCGTTGACTCGTGCCTTGTCCCGTGTGATCGATGCGGTGAAGTCGAACCGCTCGCTGTCGAGGCGGTGGATCATGTCGTTGAGCCCCGAGTGGTCGACGACGAGGTGCGAACCCAGCCCGCGGTCCTCGAAGTAGTACTGGGCCTTCTTCTGGTGCACAGACGCGAATGGCACATTCTGGCTGTAGGCGAAGATCGAAGCGTGAAGTGACGACACGAGAACGTAGCTCATCTGGCTGATTACCGAGTGCAGTTGTAGCGGTTCAAGAGTGTCGAGCACGATCGCGTTGGTCTTGTCGAACGGGAGCGTCTTCATGAATGAGGCGTCGCCGTTGTAGTGCGTGAACGGGATGAACACCTTTTTGTGCGGGATCGCGTTGATCAGCGGGATCAGGTCTTCGATGAGCCGCAAGGAGTGGGGAACCATATGGATGCCGACGACGGTTTCCCCCGGTTCGATGCCGGGAATCTCGTAGTGGTCGCTCCGCAGCAAAGTTGTCGCGCAGGGGAGTAGCTCGGCCGAGGGCACTGACTTGCGCAGGACTTCGAGCTCACGAGTGGACCGGGCCGAAACGAACTCATACTCGTTGAGATAATCGAGGTCGTCGGCGTTGGTCCATACTCCGGCCGCATTCAGGATGTGGCGTCCTCGACGGCGGTAGGAGTCGTAGAACGGGTCACCGGAGGTACGAATGAGTTCTCCGCCGCCGATGATGAGCGGCGAGGGGAGGTTCTTGGCGAACGGATCGACGATGTTGCTGGTCGCGCCGTGGTCAGCGAGAACCTGCTGTCCGGCTATTCCGATTGCAATGTCCCCAGTATTGAGACTGATCGAGTCGAAAAGGAGTCGGGCGTGCGCATGGGTCACAGAAGAAGTTTCTCTCTACTCGACGCTGAACTGAGGGTCAAGCCGAAGGATACCGTGTCCGTTGGCGGCAGCCGGCATCTCGAAAGAAGCCGCCTGCGGAGAGCGGTCGAAATTGATCCCGGCCTGGTTGCCGATGCCGACGTTGATGAGGTAGAGACCCTCGCCCAGGCGTACATCAGGAAGCACGATGCGCACGGTGTGCCGTCCGACAGTGTTCGGCAGGGGCAGTTTCTGGTCGAAAGTGGTCACGCCGTAGATGCGCAGGCCGAGGGTATTCTCAATGGACAACCCAATTCCCCACTCGGACTGCGGCCTATTGATGTCGATGTCGATGTCGACAACGACATCACGCCCGGCCGAACCCGACCGGGTTTCTGACGAGACGGCAGCGATTGCGTAGGCGCTCGAGCCGTTCCCGGAAGGGCCTTCAAGATTCTTGGTGTGGCGGCGGTCAGCTTCATAGCCTTCACGCAGAATGCGGATGCCTTCGGAGGGATCCCCGTCGTGCACCGTTGAGCCGGCGTGCAGAACGACGACGCGGTCACAGAGTTGCCCGACCTGCTCGGCCGAGTGGCTGACCAGGACGATGGTGCGCCCCTCGCTCTGGAACTGGGCGATTTTGTCCATGCACTTGCGCTGGAACGGCTCGTCGCCGACGGCCAGAACCTCGTCGACCAGCAGGAGGTCGGGGTCGACGTGTACGGCAACCGAGAATGCGAGACGCACATACATTCCGGAGCTGTAGAACTTCACCTGGGTGTCGATGAACTCCTCGATGCCGGAGAAGTCGACGATGGCGTCAAAGTACTTGTCGGTGGTCTGGCGGGATAGTCCGAGGATCGCTGCGTTGAGGTAGACGTTTTCGCGCCCGGTCAGGTCAGGGTGGAAGCCGGCACCGAGCTCGAGCAGCGCAGCCATGCGACCGCGGCGACGAACAGTGCCGATGGTTGGTTCGATGATGCCGCCGACCACTTTGAGCAGGGTGCTTTTGCCTGAACCGTTGTGACCGATCAGTCCGACCGTGCTTCCGAGCGTGATGTCGAGGTTGACATCGCGCAGGGCCCAGAAGTCGTCACGGTGCTTGCGGGCGGCGCCGAAGTTGACCAGGCGTTCCTTGAAGGACTTGTCCTTGTGCAGGATGAACCGCTTCGACACATTGTCGACGCGAATGATCGTTGATGAAGTCATGGGTTACAGCTCCTGAGCAAAGTTGCCTTGCAAGCGTGCGAATGCGCGCTGGCCGAGCCACAGCAAAACGAGACTCACCCCGAGGGTGACGGCCAGTCGAAGTCCGAGATCCGGCGGCCAGACTTGCGCCATGTCACCGGTAGCGGTTGACCCGGCGGACCAGAGCGCCTTCTGCATGCCGAGCACGGCGACGGTGACGGGGTTCGCGAGGTAGAGCTGCTCCAACCAGTTTCCGTGCAGTGCGTTGTGCACGAAGGTGTAGGAGTAGACGACGGGCGAGCACCAGAACAAGAAGATCAGCGCGATCTCAACAAGGTGCTGGGTGTCTCGGAAGTACACGTTGATTGCCGAGAGAAACAGGCCGATCGCGGTGGCGAAGACGATGAGGGTGATCACGGCAAACGGAGCGTAAAGAAGTTCCCAACCGACCGGGAACGTCGACAGAAGCAAGATCGCCGCGAGTAGAACGATGAGCTGTACGGCGAAGTTGAACAGAGCGCTGCCGATGGCACTGAGCGGGAAGATCTCTCGCGGAAGGTAGACCTTCTTGACCAGGCCTGAGTTGTTCATGATCGAGGTCGTGCTGCTGGAGATGATTTCAGCGAACAGCGCCCACGTGGTCAGACCGATAAAGACGAAGATGCCGAAATCGGGGATTGTTCGTGCGGCGCCGAGTACTTGGCCGATGGCGAAGAAGTAGATCAGCAGCTGCGCGATCGGTCGGAAGAGGCTCCAGACGATTCCTAACGCGCTGTCTTTGTACCGAGACTTGACCTCGCGCCTGATCAGCAGCCCGAGCAGCTCCCGGTGCTTCCAGATGTCGCGTAGCGAGCCCCCGGTACCGCGGAAGAAGCCCTGCCGTTGGCCGACGAGAACGAGTTCCTGACTCGCAATCGAGTGTTCTCGTGTGAGGGCATCAGTCCCGGTCATAACTTGTTTTTCATCCGCTCACTCAGTTGCAGTTCAGCCAGATCGGGTCTTCACCCGGCCCGGGCACTGAGAGAGTCTAACTTGGCCCACCTGAGCGTCGGCCCGGCGCGCCGGGATTTCGACCGGGCTGCAGTAGCCTGAAGCCAATGGGGGAGGAAGCACCTACCCCGGCAAAACGGGAGTAATGCTTGTGACAAATCACGTTCGGCGCGCACTGGTCGGTGTGGGAATGGCTGCCCTCTGCGTGCTGCTCGCCGGCTGCGCACCCGCCGAAGGGTCGGTTGACCTCGTGCCCTCGGCCGGGTCGTCCTCCTCTGAGCCGTCATCGGATGGGCCAAGCAGCAAACCGACGCCGAGTCCTGCTCCGTCCCGAGAGGCCTCCGCCACCATCGTGATCGCCGGTGTCGACGTCGATGGCCTGCACGTCACGGCATCGGGGTCCGTCGACGGCGTGATCGAGAACGGCGGGAAATGTTCATTCGTGTTCACTGGCTCGGGCGATCCCGTCACTGTCGACAGCACCGGAACCGCTGACAGTTCAAACACCTCGTGCGGCTCGGTTAAGGCGCCGACCGACAGCTTCACCCCCGGTACGTGGAGCGTCGTTCTGAACTATTCCTCGAAATCCATCACCGTTGCATCTGTCCCCCAGACCCTGGAGATTTCGTGAACCGTCAACGAAGCTTCGCTATTGTGGCTGTCGTCACTCTCGTCGCCTCCCTGCTGAGCGTCTTTGTCATCACTACTCCACCCGCTCAAGCAGCGACGAGCGCCGACGCGCGCATGTTCGACCCGGGCAACATCATTAGTGACGCGCTCTTCTTCGACGGCGGAGCGATGACCAGCGCACAGGTTCAGGCATTCCTGAACGCCAAGGTGTCCTCATGCCGTTCGGGCTATGTCTGCCTCAAGGACTACAAACAGACGACAACGAACCGATCGGCCGACGCCGGCAACTGCACCGCATATGCCGGGCGCGCCAATGAGAGTGCTGCCGATATCATCACCCGGGTAGGTAACGCCTGTGGAATCAGCCAAAAGGCGCTTCTGGTGCTCCTGCAGAAGGAAACAAGTCTCGTCACCGATACCTGGCCCACCGACGTTGAGTACCGGAAGGCAACGGGTTACGGCTGCCCCGACACGGCGAATTGCGATGCCGCCTACTACGGATACTTCAACCAGGTCTATATGGCCGCCATCCAGTTCAAATGGTACGCAGCGAACCCGCAGCGATTCGGTCACAAGCCGGGATACGTGAACAATGTGCGATTCCACCCGAACGCAGGCTGCGGAACCAGCCCCGTCTTCATCAAGAACCAGGCGACCGCAGGACTCTACAATTACACGCCGTACCAGCCCAACGCTGCTGCGCTGAACAACCTTGAGGGAACTGGCGATAACTGCAGTTCCTACGGCAACCGCAACTTCTGGCGTCTGTACACCGACTGGTTCGGCTCTCCCACTGGGGCCTCCAGCCTGGCCCGCACCGACTCGAACCCGACAGTCTTCCTGATCGCGAGCGGTGTGAAGTACCCGGTGCCTACGATGGCGATCCTGAACGATCTCTCGCCACTCGGCGCCGTCGGCTTCGTGTCACAGAGCTACCTTGATCGCTTCCAGACCAAGCAGAACGCCAGCCGGGTGATTCGAGCGCCTTCGGGCGAAATGTACTTCTACGGGGCCGGTTACAAGCTGAAGTTCGACACCTGCGGGCTCGTCGCCGACTATGGCGGAATCTGTGACCCGTCAGGTTACGTTCAGCTCAGCAGTGAGCAGATCACGGCGTTCGCGACAGGGCCCGCGATCACCCCGATCATGGGTACTCGCGAAGGGGCGACCTACTACATCACCGCCGGCACCAAACGGGAGATCCTCGACGACCGTTCGAGGAGCGAAGCCGGCCTGCCCGCCGGCAAGAACGTGCTCACAGAGAACGCCGTAAGCGGTCTCGCATTCGGCACCCCGGTGGCGCGCGACTCGGTGTTCGCCAAACAACGCGGCGCCGACAAATTCCTCCTACTCACGGCCGGAACGAAGCAGGATGTCGCATCAAGCAGCGCAAGCCTCGTCGGTCTGCCGACGAGCTCGGCGGGAAATCTGCGATCGGAAAGCCTGGCCAAGTTGCCTTCCGCGACGTCGGTCTTCTCCGGCGTCGTGCGTGGCCCGGGAGACACCGTCGACCAGATTCTTGTGACCGGTGGGCGCTATTCCTGGGCGTCGGGTTCTGTGGGGAACGGCGTTACAGCATCCGCTGTCAACGCAGAGTTCCTCGCGAAGTTCCCGTCGCTAGGTTCTGTGACCGAGGGCAACTTCGTCAAGGCTGCCAACGACGCCAATGTCTACATGGTCTCGAAGCCCGGGCTGCGCCTTGTCAACGACTGGCCGTCGTTGCTGTCGTATGCGAAAGGCACGCCGAAAATCATGACGGTGTCCGCCAGCTTGGTGAAGGCGCTGCCAAAGGGGACCACGCTGCTCGGCGCAGCAACTCTCGCTCGGTCCCCGGAAGATCCCACGGTGTATCTGTTGAATGGCGTCAGCAACAAGATCCCACTGTCGAGCTTTGACATGGCCACGGAAGCCGGTATCACCGGCTTGAGCTGGGTATCGGCTTCGTTGCTCAATGGCTACCCCAGCGTCGACAAGAAGCTCGGCTACGGATTGACCTGCGGCGACACCAAATATGTGGCAGCGGGAGGAAGCATCCATGCGATTGCCGCTGACAAATTGGCGCTTTACCCCATCGCCTTCCAGGCACTCGACTCCTATACCTGCGCACAGCTGACCGTCGGCAAGCCGGCCGGACAGTTTATTCGCACCGACAACGGCACGATCTTCCAACTCGTCGACGGTCAACGGCGCCGGGTGGAGACCATGAGCCGATATTCAGAGCTGGGGGGCACCTCAGACAGCTTTATCTCGGTGAGCAGCGGTTTCCTTACTACGATCCCGGAGGGCCCGAAGGCTTGAATTTCGGCGGTGCGCCGAGAATCGAGAGCGGGGGGCTGCAGTCAACGGCCTCCCGCTCACGATTGGTAGAGTTCACAGTTTGAAGCGCGGCAACCTGACTGGCAGAGCCATCAAAATGAAAGGGCCAATCTGTTGAGCACCCCCGACGAGAGTCACTTGCAGCACGTGATCATGATGCCGTTTTACGGCGACGTCAGTTACTTCAAGCAGGCAGTCGAGAGTGTTCTCGCACAATCGGACCCCGACTGGCGATTGGTGATCATCGACGACAAGTACCCCGACCGTACTGCTCAGACGTGGGCTCAATCGCTCGGCGATGAGCGGGTGCGCTACCTGCGCAACGACACAAATCTGGGGGTCAGCGGAAACTTCGCCAAGTGCGTCGAGCTTGCCGATGCCGAATTCATGACGATCATGGGTTGCGACGACCTGCTGCTTCAGAACTACATTTCGAGCGTGAAAAGTCTGGTGCGTGCGTTTCCCGACGCGGACTACGTGCATCCGGGCGTGCGGGTCATCGACGGCGATGGTCGAGCGACGGTGTCTCTCGCCGATCGAGTTAAGGGTTGGTATCGCCCCCGCACTCACGCAGCAAGCATTCTGAGCGGTGAAGGGTTGGCCAGGAGCCTGCTTCGCGGCAACTGGTCGTATTTTCCGGCGATCGCCTGGCGCACCTCGGTCATCCAAGAGATCGGCTTCCGTGCGGAGTTCGAGGTCGTGCTCGACCTCGCGCTTCAGATCGACATCATTGGGGGTGGCGGCAGCATGGCGCTCGACGGCGACGAAGCCTATGCCTATCGACGGCATCAGGGGAGTGTGTCGTCATGGAAGGCCGAAGATGGCAGCCGCTTTCATGAAGAGGCTGCCTACTTCGCCGAGGCGGCGGCTCGGATGCGATCGCTCGGTTGGCAGAGAGCGGGTCGCGCTGCCGCGTGGCACTTCTCTTCCAGGCTCAACGAGCTTTCGCAGATTCCCCGGGCGTTGTCAGGGGGCGGATTCCGTGCCGGGCTCGCTCTTGCTGCCCACGCGGTTCGGCCAGGAGTACCTCGCCCGAAGGCGTGAGCCTCGGTCGAGATGATATGTCGTTGATTCTGTCAAGAGCACATTCTGAAGCAGGATCCGTAAAGTTATCCCCTAAGAATGCCGCTCAATCGTGGTTCGGGCGTCGACTGGTTATCTATTCAGGCGCCCGACGTTATTCTGAAATAGGGGTGTGGATTCATCTCGCATGCAGAAACGACGAAAGCAGCGAATGTCAGGCGTACTGGTTCACGAGTGGTTGGCACGACACGGGGGCTCAGAAAACGTCCTTTCGGAACTTGCGCACATCTTTCCGGATGCCCCCATCGTTTCGTTGTGGGATGACGCACCCGAGCGTTTCGCTCCCGGCCGGGTATCTGAAACCTGGATGGCGCGGACCCCGTTGCGAAGGCATAAGGCGCTGGCGCTGCCGCTCATGCTTGAGACGTGGCGGCATCTCGGTGCAAACGACGCGGACTGGATCCTGTGCAGTAGCCACCTCTTTGCCCATCACGCGCGATTCTCTGGGCCGGCTGCGGATGCACCGAAATACGTTTACACCCACACTCCCGCCCGCTACATCTGGACCCCTGAACTCGATGACCGAGGCGATAGCCGCATCGCACGAACGATATCGCGCTCTCTGCAAGGCTTCGACCGCAAACGAGCTCAGGAAGCACACTCCATCGCGGTCAATAGCGCATTCGTTGGCAGCCGGGTCGAGAAGGCATGGGGTCGTGAGAGCGTTGTCATTCATCCGCCGGTGAGCGTGAAAGCCTACGCGGAGGACTCGCAAGATCTTCTCACCAGCAAGGAAGGCAGTATTCTAGATGCCTTGCCTGCGACCTTTATCCTCGGAGCCTCACGGTTTGTGCCATACAAGCGCCTTGATGTTGCTATCGCCGCTGGCGTTGCAGCAGGAATTCCGGTCGTCATCGCGGGGGACGGGCCAGACGGGACCCGCCTACGTGCCCTTGCCGACGAGAATCCAGGATTAGTGACCTTTGTTCATCAGCCTTCAACGGCCTTGCTGAATCAGCTTTATCGCCGCGCATTGGTTTACGTGTTTCCTGCCATCGAAGACTTCGGCATCATGCCGGTCGAAGCAATGGCCACAGGAACTCCGGTGATTGCGAACGCCGTGGGTGGTGCAGCAGAGTCGGTGAAGCACGGCGTGACAGGGGCGACGCTTCAATCGTTCGACTCTGCTGCGCTTCGCGAGGCAGTCGATATTGCAGCCACAGCCGACGCCGCAGACTGTATTTCCACGGCATGGGAATTTGACGTGGAAGTCTTTGCGGGCCGGATTCGGGCATGGGTCGGGTCCTAACGAGTACTGCCAACTGATCCGGGCATTCGACCTGCGGCGATAGTGCGCCTCACGATCGGTTCGAGGGTCAGGGCAGCAGTGCGCGCACCCATAGAATTGTCGAATTGTCGGTTCGGTAGCTCGGGGGAATTCATTGAGTGCGACTGTTGTCGAGCCGTCACACGTGCTGCCCGCGAAAATCCGACACAGGTCGCCGATTCGTGGCGAGATACAGGCGCTTCGCGCCTTAGCCGTTGGACTTGTTCTACTCAACCATCTCTGGCCCGATCGCGTCCCTGGGGGGTACATCGGTGTTGACATTTTCTTTGTCATCAGCGGATACCTCATTACGGCGCATCTCATGCGTGAGGCTGACAATACGGGGCGGATCAACCTTCCCTCGTTCTGGGCCCGACGGGCAAAGCGGCTCCTTCCTGCCGCTCTGGCTGTTCTAGCGTTCTCAATCGTCATGGCCGCAGCGTGGCTGCCGATCACAACCCGTCAGTCAGCCTTCGATCAGATTGGTGCGGCCGGCGTCTATGTTCTTAACTGGCTCCTGGCTGCGTCATCACTTGACTACTTCGCTCAAGGAAGTGCGCTCTCTCCTGTCACCCATTTTTGGTCCCTCTCAGTGGAGGAGCAGTTCTACCTCGTCTGGCCGTTACTGCTTGCGGGCTGCCTGTGGCTTACGCGCACCCGTTGGTCGGCTGCCCGATGCTATGTGATAGTCGGTACTTTCGCATGCGTATTTGTCGCCTCGTTCCTCTGGGGAATTCGAGAATCTGCCGTCGAGCCCGATGCAGCCTACTTTCAAACGGCTGGTCGGGCCTGGGAGTTTGCAGCGGGCGGATTACTGGCATTCGTGCCCGCTGCTACAGCTCAAATCAAACGGTGGCTCATACCCATCGCATGGACCGCTTGGATGGCCCTTGGTTTCAGCTCGTTCGTCTTTGACGCTGAAAGCGGCTTCCCGGGGGCGTTCGCGCTGGTCCCGGTGATCGCCACCGCCATCATTATCTGGGTCGGAGACATCAATCATTCGTGGGCGCCGACAGCGCTCACCTCGTTCGGTCCGATTCAGTGGCTCGGGGACGCCTCCTATTCCGCCTATCTATGGCACTGGCCGTTGATCGTTGCCGCAACGTCAATCCTGAATCGCGACCTGCACGGTGCCGACAAGGTCGTGATTCTGGGCGTAGCGCTCTCGGTTGCTTACCTCTCCAAACGGTTCATCGAAGATCCAGTACGGTCAATGACCACCGCTCGGTGGGGAAAGCCACGTTGGGTCCTGTGGGCAACGGCGACCGCAATGCTGATGGTGGTGGTGGTCACGGTGACGATGTCAACGCAAATGGGTGAGCGCGCCCGCACCGCGGCTGCGAGCGTCGCCCAGCAGGCGAAGGTTTCAGGGAAGTGCTTTGCCGGTCAAGCTGTCGTGTCTGGTGAAACCTGCGACAAGTCACACTTGCTGTCCGACGAGAATCTCGTGTTGGTGAATGAAAGCAACCAGAATTCCCTCGTCCCTCCCGGAGGAACTTGTCAGGAGCTTCGCGGCTCGACGCAGGTTCGGGGCTGCTCATTCGGTGTGGAGAAAGGACGCGAAACGACCGGTGCTGCGCTGATTGGCGACTCTCACGCCCGAGTGTGGGCACCTGCACTCAGCGCGATTGCCGAGCAGGAGGGGCTTCGGATTACGTCCTACTTGCAATCGGCTTGCCCTGCGACTCTCGACCCGGCGATCGAATATCGTGACAATACCTACCGCGATGGTTGCAAACAGTGGCGCGAGGCGGCAATCGCGAAGGTTGCTGCGGACCCTTCAATCGACGTTGTCGTCACTTCAAGTAATGACCGTAGCTACTTCATCGGCGGTGCCTCTGAGGGATCGCTCCGCGCCACGGATCCGGGCGATGGGTATGTCGCAGCATGGGAGACATGGCTTTCAGCGGGAAAACGTGTTGTCGTGATCAACGACGTTCCGCAGCATCCGGTGCGAGTGCCCGACTGTCTCGCTCGCAGTCCTCAGCGCGTCGACCCATGCACGATGAATCATCAGTTGGTTCAAGGTGCGGGTCCGTTGCGCCTCGCCGCCAATCGGATTGACGATCCGAAGTTCACTTTTGTTGATTTTGAAAACGTGTTTTGCGAC
The DNA here is from genome assembly GCF_056395445.1 of Leifsonia sp. 10L418. Taxonomy (NCBI): domain Bacteria; kingdom Bacillati; phylum Actinomycetota; class Actinomycetes; order Micrococcales; family Microbacteriaceae; genus Leifsonia; species Leifsonia sp. 10L418. The sequence goes on from NZ_JBFTJN010000006.1 coordinate 288,432, forward strand.
CACGATGTCTGCCATTCAGTCGTTGGAGGAGTACCTGCATACATCGACTCTGACCATGTCACGACTGCGTTCGCGCGCTCCCTCGCGTCGGAGTTCGTTGGCGTGCTCACAGGGACCACTGTGAGTGCAGCATCAATAGCTCAACCTTCGCCTGCGGGACGTTGATCGGCACGAAGCTGCACAAGGAGTTTCCCGACGGATAAGTAGGAAGTCCTAACTTATGCGGATATGGGCGTCCTCTGGGAGGTCACGAATCTTGCGTGCGGGATTCCCCGCCCAAATTTCGCCGGCCGGAATTGACCTGGTGACGACTGAATTTGCCCCGATCAAGCTCCGCTTCCCCACCGTGAGGGTTTCGCCTGAGCGGAATAGGACGACCGCCCCAGCCCCAACATACACATTTTCGTCCAAGACAACTCCGCCACCAGATGCGAGCTGAGATCGGTCAAGGAACTGATCAGACCGCCCGATAGTCACACCCTGCATCAGAGTGACCGAATTGCCAAGAACGGTGTTCGGGTGAACGACGAGCCCTGCGGACCAGTGGGGGAGCCGAACGGTTTCTATGCCGGTTATGTTTCGGGGTATATCGACACCCAGGAGATGTAGGAGCCTCACCGCGACTCGACCGACGATTGGTCTGTTCAGAGACCGGGCGATTCTCTCAAGGCCGTTGATGGGATCATCACGCATGTTTCGAGACTAACGGATGGCGCGCGTTGTGATGCGTCGGTTGCGCGAAGAAGCAATTGTTCCATCGGCGTGAGCTTGTCGTCTCGCCTGTGGTGCGAAAGTGAAGGTACCGGTGCTGTGAGAGGATAGCAAAGTGTGCGGCGATTCGTTGGGCACGGTGCGCATGCGATCCAAACAAGACGTTAGTTCCTCAGTCGTGTGGACGCTCTACCCGCGTCGCAAGGAAGGACTGAGATTGCTTTACGTTGACAGTCGATGGAATGGCAATCACGGGATCGGACGCTTCTCACGAGAGGTGGGTAGCAGAATATCGGCCGAATTCGTTGCGCTGCGGGGAAACCTCCGCCCGAGCTCTGCGGCAGACCCGATCTTGCCTGCTCGACTCCGCTTGAAGCGGTCAGACGTACTGTATTCACCCTCGTATAACTGCGGCCCGACGCGGGCGACGCAGATCATCACAATTCATGACCTCATTCATTTGGACGATCCAGGGGAGTCATCCCGAGCCAAGTCTGTCTATTACAAGCGGCTCGTCAAGCCCGTCGTGCAACGTGCGGGAATCGTCCTCACTGTCTCTGAATCGTCGCGCGATCGCCTGATTGAGTGGCTCAACGATGATGCAGTCGACGTTCGCGTCATCGGGAACGGCAGTTCCCCGGCATTTCATCCCCTGCCGGGTCAGGTGCTTACTGATCATCCGACGTTTCTCTATGTGGGAAACCTGCGCTCGCACAAGAACGTGGGAGTCGTACTTGAAGCGCTCAGGCAGCGACCGGATTATCGACTTGTGATGGTAACTCCAAGCAGGGAAGAAGCATCCACCCTGGCGGATCGACACCGCGTACGTGGACAGGTTTCAACACTCAGTGGACTGTCCGATGATGAGTTGGCGGTGCTCTATCGCGGTGCCCAGGCGACGCTCATGCCATCGCTTCTTGAGGGCTTTGGATTTCCGGCGCTTGAGTCCTTTCTTTGTGACACTCCCGTCGTGTATTGGTCAGGCTGTGCTTCGGTGGCTGAGATAAGTGACGGGAGTGGGATTGGGGTGGCCGATGCTTCAAACCCCGATGAATGGGCCACGGCAATGGATAGGGCGAGTGCCGATCGGGAGTCGTTGCTCCTCGCGTCAGCGGGCCACTGGAGGGAGCGGTACGACTGGGGAGCGGTTGCAGCTCGGGTCAACGACGTTCTTGCGCACTACCCACGAAGCGAAAACTAGACAATTGCTGCCGACGTGTATGAACGGCGCCCCGTCAGACGGGGCCAGCTTTTGTCGTCTTGCGGGGGAGGAGAACCTAAGTGAAAAATAGTTCTGGTCGATTGAAAATACTTCTGCTAAGTCACACCGCTGAGGGGGGAAGCTTCAAGGTCGGGAGCCACCATCTGGCGCGCGAGTTCTCTCTCATGGGGTTCGACGTAGCACACGTATCAACCCCGGTCTCGGTCTTTCACTTACTCCTGGCTAAAGGCGATCCTCGAAAGAGAAAGCTGGCGCTCGCTCCCGGGATCAGAGATGAGCATGGAACCTATCATTCGGTTCCCTTGGTTTTCCTTCCCCTGCAAGTTCGAGGTAGTTCCCGAGCGCTGCGCCGGCATCTCAAGCGAATTGGATACTGGGACGCACACTACATCCTCGTAGACCAGCCATTGATGGGCGACTTGGTCGGAAAGTCGACACCGGGGGCGGTGGTTTATCGCCCGACCGACGAGGTGTCGGCAAGGATTGCTGTCGGCCGACAGAAAGAACTCCTCAAGCATGTTGATGGCGTCGTCGCGACCTCGGCAAAGGTGCTTGACTCACTGACGGTTCGAAATTCCATCCCAACGACAGTAATTGAAAACGGTGTGGAATTCAGCCGTTTCGTTGCCCCGCCTGGCAGAGTGAGCCGAACCGGAATCGTCTATGCCGGCGCCCTCGACCACCGGTTCGACTGGAACGTCATCGTTTCAATCGCCAACGAATTTCCAACGATATCTGTCCGGTTGATTGGGCCCATTGTCTCAGAGCCGCCACCTCTTCCTGAAAATGTGAAGCTCGTCGGTCCAGTCGCATATGGGGATTTGCCCGCGCTTCTGCAGTCAGCGGCGGTTGGTCTACTCCCGTTCAACGACGCATTCGAGAACGCAGGGCGCAGTCCGATGAAGTATTACGAGTATTTGGCAGCTGGGATGTATGTCGTCGCGACGCGTACCCCAGAGCTGGAACGGCGCAGCGCCCCCGGAGTGCTCATGTATTCAGGTGCAGAAGAGGCAATCGATGCTGTACGTCAGTCGTTGGCGCGGGATGCACCGAACGACGCCGGTCGTGATGATGCAGAGAAATACGATTGGCACCGAAAGGCTACGGAGTTGGTCACTTTTATGACGTCTCTTCCCCGAGGAGTGAAAGCAACAAATGAGTAAGGAACTGCCGCGAATCAATGTGGTGGCCGCGACGTCGTTCGCCGGGGGGGCTGAACTCTACATAGCGCGGCTCTATCGCGGATTGGTCGAGGCCGGCTGCTCCGTTCGCCTGATTGGGAGCATCCCCCCGTGGCCGGTGGACGAACTGGACTCCGTCGATCTCAATTTTGGTCCCAAGTGGAGCCTGCGGACACTTCCTGGTGGTGTGGCTCGTCTGTGGAAAGAGCGGCGGGCCCTTGCCCGTGAAGTTGCAGGCGCACGGGGAGAGATCTATCACCTTCATTTCAAGAGGGAGCAGATTGGATTCTCGCGGCTCCTGAGCCGGAATGGTCAGGTTTTCTGGACTGAGCATGGCCGCTTCCCTGCCGGTCTTTTCGGGCGCCTGATTCTTCCGTTCTACAGGTACGCGGCACGAAACGTCGTTTCCATCGCCTGCGTCTCGGACATCGTCGCAACAGACATTCGGCGTCTGCTGGGGTCGAGGTGCGAGATCGTTGTTATACCGAACGCGGTCGATACGGATAAACTTCGCCCCGCGACCCCTGCCCAGAAGGCCGAAGCCCGAGAAAGGTTCGGTCTACCTGAGGGGCCCGTTGCTGTGTACGCAGGTCGAATCGAGCCGGCGAAGAGGGCTGGTTTGGCAATTCAAGCCGCAAGGCATGGTGGGTTTTCACTTCTTGTCGCTGGGCAGGGAAGCCAGTTCGAGGAGCTCAGGGGCGCGTATGAGAGCGAGTCCGTGAAATTTCTCGGTCAGGTAGCGGGTCCTCGTGAAATCTTCGAGTGTGCCGATGTGCATCTGTTTCCGTCAAATGGCGCCGGCGAAGGCTTTCCAACGGTGCTGCTTGAGGCAGCAGCCATGGGTATTCCATCGGTGGCCGCGGACGATTCCGGTTTTGGAAGCCTCGTCGTCGAAGGTGGCGGCGTGGCAGTTCCGGCCTCACCGGAGGGATTCAGCGGCGGAATGAGCACGTTAATAGATGACCCGAGCACGCGAGAAAGAGTCCGACGGTGGAGCGAACAGTACGATGTTCGTCTGTGGGTGGCATCGCACATCGACTTGTTCGCTTCACAAGCTGGAGCGGCAGAATACCTGCCCAGGTCACGATAGGTTTCACGATGTGGTCAGGCGATAGCAGGGGCGCCCTCAGCGGAATTCTCCAGTGGGTGCGGATCTACATTGATTGCACCGGGCGCCACTTGAGGATCCCCTTGATCAACGTCAAGTCTTCGCCCCTCAAAAGGTAGAACTCGGAAATCGGGACGGAAAAGTACCACTTCATCCAAGCGATGTTCAGATTTCCAGAAACGAAGTTCCCGGCGAGCGTTGCGATCGCCGCGCCGACCGCTCCGAAGAGCGGCACCAACGTGAAGATCAACGCGGCATTGACGACGAGTCCAATGAGAATTGAAGCACTCCGCAGCTCCGGGCGTCCGCGGGCGCTGAGCCCGGCGCCGGCGATCGAGCCCGGGTTTCCGATGACAACGGCGACCAGGAGAATTATTGTGACGGATACCGCGCCTTGAAAATCCTCGCCAAAGAAGAAGGGGATTGCCCACGGTGAAACCAACGCGACTGCCGCGCCAAGAAAGGCAGTGACCAGCGTCGAAAGTCGCGAAGCCTGGCCCACCCGATGTGCAACGGGAGACCTCGATTCAACAGAAAACAAGACATCACGGACGGCCGAATTGAAAATCAGAATCAATTCGCTGATGCTCGCCGCGACGGCATAGAGTCCAAGCGCTGTAGCGCTCGAAAGCGGGATCATCATGAGCTGGTCAAGCCTCATGAGCAGGACGCCCGCAAGAGACCCAAGCCAAACGCGGCTCCCATAACCGAGTACCTTGACGTTTTCCTCGTCGGCGGAACGGTGGTTCAGGTGGTGGCGGGACGCGACCGGCGGTACCAAATAGACGATTCCACCGATGACAGTCGAAGCTGACAGGACAATTGTTCCGGTCAATGGAGTGAGATCTCCAGTAACGAAGAGAACAATTACCCCGACCATCCGAAATGTTGCGCCGAGGGATCTCTCAATTGCGATCCGTTTCCAGAGCTGTCGCCCACTTGCCACGCCCCGAAGTCCTGCAACCAAGAGTGCCGGAATCAAGCAAGTCGTTGCCACAAGGATAAGTTGGGCAAGTCCGGGATCGCCCGCGCTGAGCGGAAGCGCAAAGACTGATATGACAGCGCTCCCGAGGAGCCCGGCGAGTAGGAGGAATGTGAGCCCAAGAACCAAATGCCTCCTGAATCGAAGCACATTTCTGGCCACAAAATAGGTGAATGACTCGGGGACGCCAAACGTCAGAATGGTTGTCGCAAGAATTAGCGGCGCGGTGGCCGCAGCGACCTCGCCGCGCCCTTCAACTCCAAGCCCTTGAGCCAGAAGCGGCGCAGTGATCAGTGCCGCCAGTGGGGGAATCAAGTTGCCCAGAGTGGCAGTCAGGATTCCGCGGCGTATTGACATCGTTTCCTTTGCGTACGTGGCCGTCCGAATTGAACGTAGGCATCCTTGGCCCTTGAGGCAGCCTCCCTATCTTGACGCATGTGATTGCTTGCTGACGAATTCACCTGACGCACGGACGAGGCGGCGTAACCGCCGAGGAGTCCCTTCAAGGCTCAGCTAGGATGGCTGGAGCCATTGCTATCGAAGCGTCGAAATACAAGTTCCGGATCTTGGGGTGGTGGGACCGGTCCCCGGCGAACTACTGACGAAATGGAACGAATGCTCGCCTTAGGGATAGTTGCAGGTGGGGCTGCTGTCGTTGCTGTTCTGATCGTTTCGCTCTTCCTCAACCAATTGGTGCGTCTGCGGATCTCGACTGCAGTGAATTTAGTTCAGGGTTTTCTGCCCCCTTTTGTCAACAGTCTCTCTGCGAGCCTCTTATGGGCTATTGCATCAGCACCGAAGACCGTAGTCGATAGTCGCTCGCAGTTTCGGCAGCCAGCAATGTGGCTCGCGTCCACCGTCCTCCTGCTGCAAGTGGTCGCGGGGTTGTGGAGTTCAGACCTCTCAATCTGGCGTATCAGGGTGCTTCAAACATTCGTCTTTTGGCTTGTACTGCTCCTCGCACTTGAAACGAAGGCGCGGGCGGCGTCGCCGATGAAACTCGTACTCGTTGCGTCGATACCGCTGGTCGTTTGCCAAGCACTTTCCGTTATTGTCTTTCGTGTCTTCCCCGCCATTGAGAGCAGCTATCTTCGCTCGAACTGGGCCGGCTTCCTGCTGGGAAGTTCGGTTTCGAGTCTTTACACAGACAATCCAAACAACGTTCTCGACATCGCGAAGTCCGGCGGTCTCATGTTTCTCAATGCGAACGTCGCTTCAATGATGCTCGGAATGTACCTAATGGGATATCTGTGGTTGTGGTTCTCGGCGCGGTCGTATTTGTCCCTCACCTTCGCGGTCATCGCCGGTGTTGCAGCACTGTTCACTGGCTCGAAGACCGCCTTCGTGCTGCTCGCATGCCTGGGAACCTTCGTGGCGTTGTCCGGCCTGCTTGTGCGCAACAGACGTCCCTGGCTTTTTCTTTGCGTCGCGAGTGTCGTGGCAGTCGGTGGAGCGGTGGGTGCGTCCCTCTTTCTGGCTAAGAACGACTCTGGCATCGCGTCGCAGACCGAAACAACTTGGGGCATTCGTGTCAAACTCTGGGAGGCGGCAGCAGATTTCTTCGTCTCCAACCCCTTTCTCGGCATGGGCTTTGGCGGCTGGGCGGAAAAGGCCCAACCACTCCTGGCGGACGTTGGTCTCAAACAGGTTTTTCCTCCTCACAACTTTCTCATCGCTATGTGGGCGGAGAGCGGAATCCTTACAGTCCTAGCCGTCTTGGCTCTCTTCGGCCTCTTTTTTGTCGCTGGTGTATCGCAAATTCGAAAAGCTGATCGTCGAATTGAGGGGATGGCGCTTGCATGTGTGCTTGCAGTGGTTGCCTGGGCGGTGCTGCATGGAATGGCCGACAATACGACTTTCTTCGGAGTCGTCCAGACGGCAGCGCTCGCGGCCGCCGCGATTGCCCATGTAAGTGGGAATCAGCTCAGCCCCACCCCTGATCTCGAGTTGCGGCACACGTTGCGAAGGCTCTTACCCAGGCCCGCCAAGCGCGCTAACCGCGACCTCGAACCCTTGGAGCGGTGATGTCTGACACGGTGAGGACTTCGGTCCTGTCACGCATATTCAACCGAGTCAGAATCGAGCTCCGTAAGTTTCGACTGCACGTCGCAAACCATGTGAGTGTTCAGAGCGTTGTGTGTCCTGACGGTCCCGTGGTCTCACTCACCACTTTCGGGGACAGGATGCGCCAGGTATATCTCACAATCGAGTCAATTGCTGAAGGGGAAACCCTTCCCGGGCGCTTGATCTTGTCGTTGGACGAAAACAGCGAGGCGCCGGTGCCGAGATCTTTACGCAGGCTTCTTCGTCGAGGCTTGGAAATCCAACGAGTTCGGGACTACGGCCCTCATAAGAAGTACTACTCGTACCTCGAAACGGCGAGCGATCTTCGCGCACCGCTGGTTACGGCGGACGATGATGTGCTTTACCCACGCGCCTGGCTATCCCAACTGATGGGGTCGTATGAGACGAACCCATCCGACATCTCTTGTCATCGCGCATCTCGAATATCCCTCAGCGTCGACGGGTTCGCTCCGTATGCGACCTGGAAGCTCTGCAACGGAACTGTTCCCAGCATCCTCAATTTTGCGACAGGGGTATCAGGGGTGCTCTATCCGCCCGGCTTCCAACGAGTTCTCAAAGCAGAGGGAACCGCGTTTCTTCAGGTTGCGCCCCGTGCCGACGATATTTGGCTCCACAAGATGGCCGTTCGAGAAGGCTATGCAGTCCGTCAAGTGAACAGCACAAGTCGCCATTTCGATGAGATTCGTCGAAGCGAGACGTCAGCGCTATTGACTGAAAATGTGCTTCAGGGCGGAAACGATCGGCAGATTCTTGCGACGTACTCAGCCGAAGACATCGCCAAACTCAGACGCGAAGAAGTCGGCCTACCGACACAGCCGACTGACAACGGGAGGTCCTGAGACATTCGGTCTCTAACCTTCTAGAAACGGGGTTTCCCAATTCTGATGGCCACGGATGGGCAGTTCTGAATGACCATTGACAGCGCTACCCGCGAATCTCACTCGCTTCAGTGAGTCGCCCTGCAAGCATCTCTCGGAGAAATGGTGCCAACTCGACGGACGCTGCGGCTGTGAGGTGGCTGCCGTCCACCAGGATTGGGGTCGACCCAACAAATAGGGGGCATTCGCCGTTAGCACTGCAAAACCATTCAATGGTGGAGGGCACTGTGACGTTCGTATATTCGGACGCGACCTCGCGAGTGACTCGGCCAACATCGATGAAATCTTGTTCGGGGGCGAAGACGCAGTCTTTGGGCGTGCTTCCTGGGACTGCGCAATCCTGAAGCGACCGCATAGTGGGGGGCGGGTCCAGCGAAATGACAGTGGCCATTGACAACTGGTCGAACAAACGCCGAGTGCCGGCTTCCCATTCAACCAGTGCATCCGTGCTCGTTGCGCGATCTCCCAGGCGCCTAATCGTGGTTGGCGCGGAGGCAAGAATGACGACATCCGGTGCTGTCGATCGAATTTCTCCCAACGCCCAGACTCGAAATGGATTACAACGAGACGCAGATTCGCCGCTCCACAAGCGTACCGAGACGTCGGTAGCGGGACATTGTTCCATGATGTAAAGCCGAATCATCGTGTCATTGCCCGCCGCGGCCCGAATCGCAGGAACGTAACTGATCGCCGTGGAATCGCCGAGAACTGCGATCGTATGTTTGGCGTTGACCGGTCCAAAGGTGCAGCGCCGGACGGTTTGCGCTGGAGTAGATGAGTTCTCCACCGTCGAGTCAATTGCGCACCCATCTTCGACCCACTCCGGGGCTCGATCGTGCACACCGAGCGATTCAATCGGAGGAGAGAGTTCCGGCCATTCGCTGAGGGTCAGGGCGTCTCTGATCTGCGCGCTTCGTGCAGATTCGGCGGCGGTTGGGGATGACGACCCGAGAAGCACCGCAATTGAGTCCTCATGTGCCTCCGCAGAGGCTTCTGGTAAACGCGACTGGAAAGTCATGACACCGACGGCTAGCGCGCACACCAGCAGTGCAGGCAGCACAGAATATTTGCCTCGGGTGGCTTTCAACGCATTGGCAAAGCCTGACGTGCTCCATGTCGCGCGCCGCAAAGGTGATTCGATCCAGTGATAGGTCGCGATCGAAAGCAACACAGTCAACATGAGGGATGCAAGGAGGTATTTTTCGCCCCGCTGTGGCAACAGCTCGCCGACAAAGACAATCACCGGGAAATGCCAGAGGTAGAGTGAGAAGGATATTTCGCCGAGGTAACTTGTTGCCGGGTTCGCGATCGGGTATGAAGCTCGTGTAGTTTGACCTATCCCAGCAGCGATGATGGCGGCCGTGCCCAGCACAGGGACGAGAGCCCACGGAGCTGGAAATACACTCGCGTCTGTGATCTCAAACGTGCTGATGCCGATTGCAGCGAGGCCCCCGAGTACGAGCAGAGGCCGGATCCTCGCCGGTAGCCTACTCAAGCTGGTCGTGCAGCATGCCAGCAACGCGCCAATTCCGAGTTCCCAGGCCCTTGACGCCGTTGAGAAATACGCCCACGTCGGTTGCGCTGCACTTTCCCAGAGCGCCCAACCAAATGACGCAATGGTGAGGAAAGCCAGAATTGCGGTGACATACCTGCGGGGGTAACGCCGCGCAACCGCAAGGGTGAGAATGATTACGATCGGCCAGATGAGATAGAACTGCTCTTCGACCGACAAGGACCAGTAATGCTGGAGCGGAGACACGCTGTCGTCGGCGTGCATGTAGTCGGTGCCAATCGCAACGAAACGCCAGTTGGCGACGAAAACCGACGAAAAGAGTCCATCGACAAGGGTGCTTCCAGCGCGCGCTGTGGAGAACAGCAGATTGGCAAGGACAACTGTCGCAGCCGTGACAGTCAATGCGGCCGGAAGGATTCTTTTGATGCGTCGCATGTAGAACCCACGGAGGGAAACCCTCCCTACGCGTTCATGCTCGCGAAGAAGAAATCCTGTGATGAGGAACCCGCTGATGACGAAGAACAGGTCCACCCCGATGAAGCCGCCATTGGGCCAGCCGACCAAATGATTTGCGATAACGAGCAAAACAGCAATTGCGCGTAGCCCTTGGATGTCCTGTCTTTTTCCGCGCACTCACAGACCCTATCGGAGTTCTTCAATCCCCTGCGTGCCGCTGTTCAGGGGCAAGGGCGGCTCATGATCTGCTGCGTTCAGAGGGGGGCGTGTGCCCCAGTTCATGTTTGTTTGCCCGCTCGCGGCAGGCTTCCTCCGCGACAACGTTGTTTGGCTTCAACGACAACGGCGGCAGTACGAGCGGCGCAGCTTCCTGCTAGCCCGCGACCGCAGCGTCAGTGAGCTTTCCGTCGAGGTAGATCGCCTCTTCAGTGAGCTTTACAGTGATCAGGCCCTTGGCCGGCTTGATCACCGTCACCTTCCCATATTGGTCGGTCATCGTGACGGGCTTGCTCGCCGCGTAAGTAACAGTGGTAGGGGTTGTTGACCAGGCCACCCGGGTCGTCGAATCAGCGTCGCTATAGGCGTACGAGAACGTTGAGTCGCTGAGCTCGTCTCGTGCAGTATCCAGCTTTCCGGCGATCTTACGGATCAGGACCGCCTGGGCGACCGCGGACGGCTTGGGGGCGAATGCTGGAACTGATTCCGTGGTCTGGCGGAGCAAACCAAAGTTGCCCTCGTGATCGGCAAGATCGGGCTTGTCGTTGACGAGGTCATACCAAAAGAACTTCTCGGCACCGCTTGCCAGCGCGATTGCGGTGGCACGAACCACGTAGTTGGCCTGTGCCTCTTCGGAGATGCCGGCGGTGCTGACGCCCAGCTCGGTGATCCAAATCGGCTTGCTCTCACCGTTGTTGTACTCCTTGATGCGATCCTCGGCCTGCTTGAGGCTTTTTGCGAGAAACTCGGGGCCGTTTTCGGGGGCACTGTCATAGGGGTGGAAGCTCACAGCGTCCAGGTACTGCAATCCGCCGGCCTGATACAGCGAAGTCAACCAGGCATCATCCTTGTGTGCGATCGCGGGTCCGATGATCTTGGTGGTCGGGCTGACCTCCCGCACCTTCTCGGCGCTCGCACGCAGCAACGGCAGGTAGCAGTCAGCGGTCAAGCCGCAGACGCCCTTATTCATCGGCGGATTGTTGAACTCGTTGTACACCTCGACTGACTCAGCGCCGTAGTGGGTAGCAACCTCGCTGGTGTAGTTTGCGAAGGCTTCAACTCCAGCAGCACTATGTGGCGTCTTTCCGTCGTCGTAGAGGTCATTCGTGTAGTTGCTAATGGGCAAGAGGGTCAGACCGGCCGCTTCGAACCGCTGGATGCTGGCGTCAATGTCTGTCGGGAACGTGTACACGCCCGGAGCCTTTTCGGCCTTCTTCCAAGTAATGTCCATGCGCGCATTCCGGAATCCCAGCTGGGCGGCAGGGACTTCGGAGCCGAGGTACGCCGGTTCGCTGAGGTGGGTGCCCACGCCAAAGCGTGAATCTGATGCCTCTGCTCCGGCTGCGGGGGACTCGAGAACGGCGAATGACGTCTGAAGTGTGGCAGGGGGGTCGTCGGTGCTGGTGAGAACGATGCTGTAGTAGCCCGGCGCGAGCTTTCGCAACGGGACTACTCCTAAGCCTGACGTGAGGTCGGCTTCGCCGGAAAGGACCGTTTGATCGTTGTGATCGGCCACGGTCCAAGACACAGACTTCGTCGCCAATGCGAACCCGATGCTCGCCGATCCCTTCGTCATGAGGAGGGAATCATTCGCGATGAGGTGGGTCGGAGCGTCGAAATGCTCGAAGGAACCGTTTTGTACAAGGTTCGTGTCGGTATCGGCGGCCGTCAGACGCAGATCGTCGAGTCGAACCCCGATCGCCGGGCCGCTAGCTGAAACGCGTAGGGAGAGGGAAGTCTGATCTGCGGTCGTTGTCACCGTCGACTTGATTTCACGCCACTTTTCCGGTGAGACAGGGACTTCGACCTGGTCGGCGTCGCCTGACCCGAGGGAGACGATGACCCCTGATTCCTGTGAGCCCGCAACGGATGACCGAGTCCAGGCGGTGAAGGAATACTGCGTCTCAGGGGTGACGGCGATTGTCTGCACGAGCCCCGCGTAGGTCGCGCCTCCAACGGGAGTGGTGCTGTCCAGACGAAGCACAACATCGCCCGCGTTGGAGTCGCCGGCGTCTGCGCTCAGGGTCGACGTGGGGTCATCCGCGCCTTCGATGTTCCAATCGCGAAACGACGCCGGAACGTGCACTGTCACGGGGTCAGCGGGTGCGGCGGGCGACTTCGGAGAAGAGGTGGGCGGTGCGGACGCCGTCGAGGAGTCAGGCTTCGCGAGAAGCACCACCGCAACAACAGCGACGACGGCCACCACCGCGACCGATGCGATGAGTAGTAGCGCATGCTTGCGCGCCCAAGCTCTGAATTGTGCGGTCGATTTCATAGTTCTCCTTGAGAGTCGGCGCGTTGACGTCGTTGCTCGGCGCAGGAGGAGAAGCCAGGTCAGTTCGCGGTGAGATGCCAACTCGACAGGTGCCCCGAAACCCGATTGTGATGGTGAACCTACTCTTTCGCCCCTTGTGCGATTCTTTCATAGATAGTGGGAGCCTCAGATTGCTCTCGCGGCTACGCTATTCAGGTGCAGCGCTCGTCAGAGTGAGCACGCATGAGGTGAGTGCCGGCAAGCACCCGGCTCCGAGGCAATGGCCGGGAGTTGAAATCAGACGGTCGGGACGGCGCAATGACAGATGTAGCACCAGCAAAAAGTAGGGCGCGTGAGTGGCTGAGTGTGATCGTTCTAGGCGGTTATGTCGTTCTCATCTTGATGGCAACGATGTGGCCCACCCCGCTCGACCAGGGATATGAATCGTCGATCCAAAAGTTCCTCGAGGTGCTTCACCGCAACGGAGTACCAGACTGGTTCGGCTATTCCAAGCTTGAGTTCTCGGCGAACGTGGTGATGTACGTCCCACTCGGGTTTCTTGCGACGATGATTCTTCCGCAACGGACGTGGTGGCTCGCGCTTCTCCTCTGCCCCGCTTTGTCAGTGGCCATCGAGCTCACCCAAGGGGTGTTGCTCAGCGCTCGATTTGCCAGCCCTCTCGACGTGGTCGCGAATTCCTTAGGCGCGATCGTCGGTGTTCTCTGCGCCGTTGTGCTGCGCGCAATCATTCATGAGCGCGACCAGAAGCTCATTGCGCGGGTGCTGTGGGAGCAGCGCGACCTCAGGTAGCGCCAAACGCGTCAACTCCGCCCCAGCGTTTCCCATCATCCCGAATGGCGACAGGTGAATAGGCTTCGGTTACCGGGCCTTGCTCCAGGGCATGAAAGGATGGACTGGAGTATGTTGCTCGATTGCGATGGTGCGACGAAACAATTCATTGCTCAAATGACCGGGGGACCGAATGGCGTTGGACAGCAAACGTGCGATTGGTGCGTTGCGTCGGAGGTCCTGGCAGCGCGCCTACGCAGCTCGGCTTTTTGCCACTGATGTGCTGGTCATCGTCGGGGCCGTCGTGGGCTCCCAACTTATCTGGTTTGGGTTCGAGTCCGTAGACCTCGCCAGTGGGCAGGCTATCGGCCTCCGCTTGGGGTATTTGACAGTTTCTGCCATTCTCGTCGTCGCATGGATGATCATGCTTGATGTGTTCGCGACTCGAGACCACAAGGTGATCGGCAGTGGCACTCTCGAATACAAACGCGTTGGCGATGCAACTGTCCTTCTGTTCGGTCTTTTTGCCATCGTCGCCTTCCTCTTCAAGATCGAGCTCGCCCGGGGCTACTTCCTGACAGCGTTGCCGGCCGGGTTGATTCTCCTCCTCATCTCCCGGTGGTCGTGGCGTCAATGGCTGCGAAAGCAGCAGGCAGATGCCCGCTACATTTCACGAGCGGTGCTTATGGGGGACCGTTTGAAGTCGGCCCATGTGGCTCGAACCATTCAGCGCACGCCAGGAACAGGACTGCACCTCGTCGGTGCGCTCATTCAGCGCGGTTCGGCGAGCGAAGATGCGGTCCACGGGGTTCCGATCTTGGGCGGTTACGGCGATCTGCTGCGCGCGGTCGATGAAACGCAGGCCGACACGGTGATTCTGACCGGCGCAGATGAGATCGGCCCCGACGACATGCGCCGGGTCGGCTGGGAGCTTGAGGCCCGCGGCGTCGAGCTGATTGTCGCTCCCGCACTCACCGATATTGCGGGCCCCAGAATTCATGCCCGTCCGGTGGCGGGCCTGCCACTGATTCACGTCAGCTATCCCACCTTGGAAGGCGCCAAGCGCGTCTACAAGCGCACCTTCGACATCGTGGGTTCGGGGCTGCTCATTCTTCTCGGCTCGCCCGTGCTCATTGCCGTGGCTGTCGCGGTGAAGCGATCGGGCCCTGGAGGGATTCTCTATCGCCAGGTGCGTATCGGGCGGCATGGCGAGTCGTTCGGCATGCTTAAGTTCCGTTCGATGGTGCAAGACGCCGACGACCAGTTGGAGAGCCTGCTCGACGCGCAGGGCACATCCGACACGCCCCTCTTCAAAGTCACAAACGACCCGCGGATCACCCCCGTTGGCCAGTTCCTGCGCAAGTATTCGCTCGACGAGGTGCCGCAGTTGTTTAACGTCTTCTTCGGTGAGATGAGCCTGGTCGGCCCGCGTCCGCAGCGCGCCGCCGAAGTGGCGCTCTACGACGATGCTGCCCACCGGCGCCTCATTATGAAGCCGGGCATGAGCGGGCTGTGGCAGGTGAGCGGGCGCTCCAATTTGAGTTGGGAAGACAGCATCCGTCTGGATCTCTACTATGTCGAGAACTGGTCGCTGACCACCGACATCACGATCCTCTTCCGCACCGTGCGTGCTGTCGTCACGCCAGAAGGTGCCGTTTAACCTCCTCGAACGAAGAAGCGGCGCCCGAGATCAGTGATCTCGGGCGCCGCTTCAGATGTGCTGGCTACTTCTTCGCCGGGCACCCGGGTGAGTTCACGGTGACCGTGGTGGGGTTCAGCATCGGGGTGGTGCGCAGCTCTGGTGCGGCATAAGTACCCTCGGCGCCGGTGAATGTCGCGGTGATCGTGCTCGTCTGCCCGGGAGCGAGGATCACCCAGAACCAGACGACTGGCCGGCCGAGGTCGTCGGCGGTGCCGCCCACCTCGCTCAGCACGCCGGCCGCATCCACGGAGGTCGAGGCAAGCTTGGTTCCGGGAGGGCCATAGAAGAACACCTGGGTCTGGAATTGATCTCCGCCCCAGGGGCCGCTCGCCACATAGGCAGGCAGGGTGGCAGCCTGCTCGGGAGTGATGTTTGAGTGCAGATCGACCTGTGTGGTGAACGTCGGTGTGCTGGAGGTGCAGGCGTCAGTCGTGAGCGTCGCTTTGGTGTTGAGGTAGTAGTCCATCTTCGAGGCTGACATGTCACGGAAGAAGACCCCGGTGGTGGTGGTGCTCGTGTTATCGGTCGGCAGGATTCCACTGAGTGGCGTCGTAGCCAGGAGTTGTTGCTCGGCGGGATGCGCGCTCCACGCCATGATGCGGTGATTATTCACTCCCTGTGAGACGGCTTGCAAGAGCGCCTTCGGCTCGGCTTTCGTGTTCACCAGTGCGCTGAACATGGTCTTTGCGGCCTCTGCGAAGAAGGCATCGGTCTGCGGTCCGACGTCTGTGCCGGCGTAGCGAAAGTAGACCTCGTTGAGCAGCAACTTGACCACGTTGTCGCTCGTCAGCTGATCGCCGGTACTCATCGCCACCGGACCGGTGGCCTTCAGGATGTACCCGAGAGCCGCCGGGTCGATCGAGATCACGCCATCGACGGTGCCACCGATGTGCTCCTGCCAGAAAGCTTCGGCTATCCCGGCGGCGGTCGGGAAGTCGGGGCGGCTCGTCGCCAGATTGAGCCGCGTGTAAAACTGAGGCGTGTAGAGCGCGGAGAGAGTGGGATCCGGCTCCATGATCGGGGAGTCCCGCCACGGGAAGTCCCCGCTCGATGCTTGCCGCTGGATGCTGATCGCGCCGTTGTCGACCTTGATCTCCGTCAACGCGGCAGAAGTGCCGCCCAGCGCAGTGGCTTCGGCCAGGTTCTGAAAGACGAGCAGGTAGGTGCGGGGGCCGGATGCTCCGAGCATGTCGGGCGCGACGGCCAGCGCCGAGTTCGCACTACCGATCATCTCGTTGACCGGCTGCAACATGGTGTTGAGTTTGGTGTGGGCGTCGCTGACCTGGCTGACGGTTCCGCTCGCATCGATCGCGGCAACATCCTTCGTCGTCGCGTCGAGGGCAACGGCGGCCGGTGCCATCGCGGCTGCCAGCTTCTGAATAGGCTCAACGTTCAAACGACCATCAACGGGCTTCAGCGACTCGACGCTGAGCGTCGAGGCGACCATGGCGAGCGGGCCGACGGTGTCTTGCGCAATTGAATCGATGGACTCGGCAAGTTCACGCACAACGGTGAGATTCTTGCCCGCGATCGGAATGAACTCGGCGGCACGCCAGACGGGGTCGTGGGCTTGATTGACGGCATCCGCCGTCAGTTTCGACAACTCGGTGGATGATGTGCCTATGCCGGCGAAGTCCATGGCTGTCGCCTGCTTCTTGACGGTGCCGACGAGGGACTGGGCGCTCTCCAATGAGCTCTTCGCATTGAGTACACGGGTGCCCAGCCAGCCACCGGCAGTGGCGAGCAGAACGATCAGGCCACCCACGACTGAAAGGGTGACGATGAGGCGACGGGAGGGACGCTGGCGACGGGCATGGCGCATGCTCACGGCCCGTTTGCTCCGGGGAACCAATGTGCATGGGCGTCGTCTGTGCGTGCGCGCACACGGCGGGCGCGGCCATCTATCGAATCGGTCACTCTAGGAACCGTAGTACACCGCGCCGTGGAAGTTGCTGTGATCAACGGGCTGGAACTTGCTTGCGCGTTCGGCTGGCCGCCGCAGATTGCGCGCTTCACGCCGTTGAGGCTCGGATCAGCGCTGCTGAATCTTCAGCATCGGCTCAACTCTTCCGCGAATGCGCCTGACGTTTCAGAAATGGGTGGTGTTCATGCACGGCCTGCCTAAGCAAGAACCGGCGCCTGCAGAATCACGTAGATCACGAGGGCTGCGCCGTAGCCGATCACGGCTCCGCGCGCCCAGCGGTTCTCCAAGACGAAGCCGCCCGCAAGCAGAATCGACGCCACCAGCGGGGCGCCGTAGCGCGCCGGCAGCGGATAATAAGCGCCCTGTGAATGCGCCAGCGCAAAGGCCAGGGCGGGAACGAACACCACGGCGGCGAACGCGATTGCGCTCACGAGCGCTGCTTGCGCAGAGCGTGAGCGCAATTGCCAGAACGATCCGACGACGGCGATGATGCAGATCCAGCTCAGGGGAGCGACGAGGAACTCCGGGATTTGGTAGGAGTTCGCCCCGGACGGGTTGATCGTCGAATTGGAGATGATGGCGTCGGGAATCGTCATCATCGCCAATCGGCCCATTTCTCCGAGGCCGAAAGAACTGAGATTCCCTTGGTCGGGAGACGGCCCGACCGCGGTCAACGCTCGCACCGCGAGCCAGCCCACTTGCGCGAGGCCACCGAGCAGAACCGAGCCGACTGCAACAAAGATCGTCTTGAGCTCTGCGCCGCGTGGCCACGACCACCTGCCGCTTTCCTTCCATCCCCGCCAGCGTTTCCACGCCACTTCGAGCAGCAGGTAGAGCGCGATGAGCGCGACCGAAAGCAGGTTCGTCGTCTTGAAGAGCACCGCAACGGCCGAGAACGCGACGACGGTCCAGGCTGCTGCCCTTTCCCGCACGAAGGCGTGGGCGATCCACAGGCCGGCCACCCCGATGAGAAAGGTCGGGGCATCCGTGCTGATGTAGGTGTACGTCCACCAGGCCAACGGCGAGGCGATGAAAGCAAGCCCCAGCCCCAGGATCGCACTGCGGCTCACACGGAAGCTGCGCATCATGCCGTAGAACATCAGCATTGATCCGGCAAGCCACAGCCCACCGGTCAACCGAGCGGAATGAAAGAGGTCCTGCCCGGTTACGACTTGGATGCCGGCCGCCGCTGCCCGGGTCACAACGAAGTACAGCGGGGTGTAGATGTCGGCGGTGTTGATCGCCTGCTGGGGGTACGAGTCGAGGTTTGAGTAGTCACTGCCGCAGGGCGGGCCCATCGGCCCATAGTCCCGCACGCCGAAGCATGCCATTCTGGCGCGCGGGTCCGGGCCGATCAACTCGCCTTGATGAATGAAACCCTGTTGCGGCAACTTGTTCAAATAGTCCAGATAGACCCATTCGTCCCGGGGGGAGAACGATTCGGAGTGCGCAGCGGTGACCGTCCAGGCCATGCCGAGCGACGCAACAACAAGAAGCAGAGGTACCAGGAAACGTCCCGCCCGACGCGCGAAAGTTTGCATCCGGGAAGTCGGCGCACTGCGCACGCCGCGCCCGGTCGCGTCAGGTTGCACTGGGTCCGCCACATTCTGCCGAATGCTCGTGGGTGAGAGGGACACGTGTGATCTTCCTGGGTTATCTGGGGTGGGTCACTCCAGCTTACGTGTCGGGTGCAGGTCGCTCCGATCCCGCTCCGATAGCATTCACGAATGAACTGGGCGCTCCTCAAGAACAGCGGAATCGCGACTTTTGGAGTACTGATCCAGGGTCTCGCGCGTTTCGGCTACACCATTCTGATCGGCCGGGTGCTTGGCGCCCAGACCCTCGGCGAGGTAAGTAGCCTGCTCGCGCTGGCCGTTTTCGTCTCGCTGTTTTGGCCGACCGCGTCCGGTGTCGCCGCGTCTCGGTACATTCCACGCGATCGCGTCGCCGGCTTTGAAGCATCCCCGACAGCCGCCGTGATCACCCGCTCGTTCCTGTTCTCCCTGCCGATCCTGAGTGTCGGAACATTCGTAGTGGCCTACTTCCTCGCGCACGATATCGGCTCAGCGATCGGCGCCGTCATCCTGATGGCCGCCTATTCCGCCTATGCGTTCACCCGCGGGGCGGCCCTCGGTTCAAGCCGATTCTTGCGCGTCGCGGTGATGGATACGGTGTCCTCGTTCGCGTCGATTCTTCTGCTCGCACTCGTCTTGATTTCGGGTTGGCACTGGGCATTGCTGCTGCCGCTCTCGTTGGGCTATGCGGTGTTCGCTGCAGCAAACTGGCCGACGAGGGTCGAGCGCGGCAGCGTCGACCGCGCCGAGGTGCGCACCTTCATCGCCACCAATTCGATTGCGCAGGTCGCCACCGGTGGGCTCCTGCAGGTGGCCATGCTCGCCGCTGCGCTGGCCGACGATCCCCGCAACGCGGGCCTCTTCGCCGCAGCGTTGTCACTCGCCACGCCCGCCGCGATGCTCGGCCAGTCACTCAACCAGGTGCTGATTCCACACTTCGCGGGGATGCACGCGCGCGCGACCGGCAACATCCGTGCGTCGACGATCAAGGTCACCGCGGTCGTCGCGGCCGGGCTCGGCGTGGTCTTCGGGGCCCTCGCCGTGGCCGCGCCGCTCGTGGTGGAGGTGCTCTACGGTGCCAGCTACGACGGCGCGAGCGACTACATGCGCGCCTTGCTGATCGGCGTCTACATCTACGCCGTTTCCCTCGTCCCCGCAGCCACCCTGATCGCGACGGGGCGTGACCGGCAGTACACCGTCGCGTCAGTCATCGGGTTCCTGGTGGGGGTCGCTGCAATGGCGGTGTTGGCCCAGTCGATGGGTGCATGGGCCGCCGCGATCGGCTACATCGCCGGCGCCGGCATCTCCGCTGTGCTGACCATTTGGTGGGGCACGGCTAAAATAGTGACCGAACCTGCCCCCGCGGAGGGGCTTTCATGACCGACGAAGGCGGGCGATACGCCCAGCCACACAGAAGAGGCACACTCATTTCCACATCGATTGAAGAGCGAACCTGGCTCGTGGTTCCTCTCTACAACGAGGCGACTGTCGTGCGTTCTGTGATTGAACAAGCACGCACCGTGTTCCCGAACATCGTCTGTGTCGATGACGGCAGCAGCGACAACTCTGCTGCAGAAGCTGCCGCAGGCGGAGCCGTCGTCGTCAAACACCCGATCAACCTCGGGCAGGGCGCGGCACTCCAGACCGGAATCGACTACGCACTGAGCGATCCACAGGCGAGTTACTTCGTCACGTTCGACTCCGACGGGCAACATCAGGTCAGCGATGCTCTCGACATGGTCACCCGTCTCGAGAATGAACCGCTCGACATCGTCGTCGGCTCCCGCTTTCTCGACGGACGCACCAAGCCGGGCCGTTTGAAGAAGATTGTGCTGAAACTCGCCGTGTTCTTTGAGCGTATGAGCACCGGGGTGAAGTTGACGGATGCCCACAACGGCCTGCGCGCGCTGAACCGCACCGCTGCTGAATCGATTGCGATTACTCAGAACCGCATGGCCCACGCCTCTGAGATCGTCGCGGAGATTGGCAAGAAGAACCTCCGTTACGCCGAGCAGCCCGTATTTGTGGTTTACACCGATTATTCGCGGTCCAAGGGCCAATCGATCTGGAACTCGGTGAACATCCTGAGTGACCTGTTTCTCAAGTAGGAGTCGCTATGGACAACGACCAGCTCTTCATCAAGATTGCGCTCATCGCCGCTGCGGCAATTTTCGCGATCTTCCTTCTGATGCCCGGGCGCGGTGTTCGGCACATCGCCCTCCGCCGACTCTCGATGCTCGCCCTGTTCGCGATTGCGCTGCTGGCGATCATCTTCCCCGACCTGATCAACGGAATCGCAAATCTGATGGGGGTCGGGCGTGGTGCGGATTTGCTGCTCTACGGCTTAATCATTGTCTTCGTCGGAAACTCAATCGTCGCGCAGCGTCGTCACCGGCTGCTCGAATCTGAGATCACCAAGCTCGCACGAAGCGTCGCGCTGTCTCAGTCACCGGTCGTTTCCCGCCCGGAGAACACCACGAGCGACAGCTAGCCTCCGCGGGGGCAGGCCCGGCTTGACCAACCGCTAGGCAAGTATCGGTGCCGTGATGAGCACCGTTCCATACAGCGCGATCGCATAGCCAAGCAGAATCCCGGCGGCCCAGCGGTTCTTCACCATCATTCCTGCTGCAAGCAGGAACGCGCCGAGGATCGGCGCACCATAGCGCGGCGGAAGCGGGAAATACGCCCCCGTGAACAGCTGCAGAATGACGGCGAGCATCGGTGCGAAGAACAGTGCCGCGAGTGTGATCGAGACGATCAGCGGCGTCGTGACGGACCTCTTCTTCAGTGTCCAGAACGCGCCGAGAACACCGGCGATGCAGATCCACGAGAGCGGCTCCACCACGAACGGCGGGATCGCGTAGGCCAGGCTCGTCGAACCTGACAAGTTCACGTTTGCCGTGATCGTGCCGGGCAAGAAATTCACGATCTGGGACACGATTTCCTGCACGGTGAGCGGGATGCCGATTGCTTGGTCGGGCGGAACGCCAATCGCCAACGCGCGGCGAATCGCGAGCCACGCCACCTGAGCGGCTCCTGAGGTGGCAATCGCCGCCACGGCGAGCGCCGGAAGCGCGAGCGAGGCACGGTCGGCATGATCGGGGCGTCGCGTCATCAATCCTGACCACCGCGTGCGCCGCAGTTCAAGCAGCCAGACAATCAACAGGTAGAGCGCGGCCAGGCAGACGGCCAAGATGTTAGTCACTTTGAAGATCACGGCGGCGGTGCTGAGGAGGACCACCCACCAGCCAGACCATTGGCCGCGCCCGAACTTCACCGCCGCAAACAGAAGCATGATGCCGAAAGCGACAGAGGGCGCATCCGTGCTGACATAGCTGTAGGTCCACCAGGCGAACGGTGACGCGATGAAGGCCAGCCCAAGCCCGAGACTGACCAAGCGAGGCACGCGCCACTGGCGCATAAGCAGGTAGAGCAGGCCGACGGTCAGGGCCAACCAGAGCGAACCGGTCAGTCGCCAGGAGGTGAGCTGGTCAATGCCGGTGACGGCATGGATGGCGTCGCCGACGACACGCGTGATGGCGAAGTACACCGGGGTGTACGCATCGGCAGAGGTCACTCCGGCGAACGGAAATTCGGACAGGTCCGAGTAGTTGCTCCCGCACGCCGGCCCCATCGGCCCATAGGGCTGGACGCCGTCGCAGGCCATGATGTTGAGGGCCTCGTCGCCGATCTTCTCGCCCTGGTGCACGATTCCCTGCTCGGGGAGCTTGAAGAGATAGTCGACATAGACCCACTCGTCGACGGGAGAAAGCGCGTCGCTGTGATTCGCCGTGATCGTTCCGCTCATCGCGAATGCAGCGATCAGGAGCACGACGGGCACCCAGAACTTGTTCACGAGCGGCTTCCACGGTGCGACACGAGTCGGCGGAGCAATGCTGGGGCGATCGTTCGACAAATTGATTGCATTCCTTCGCAAAGTGGCTGGCACGTCGTACCAAGAGTAGTCGGCGCGAAACCGTGGGGAGCTGACGACGCGACGTGAGACGGTCGAAGTCTCGTAGACTCGAACCGTGAGTATCCTCGTCACCGGCGGAGCCGGATATATCGGAGCCCACGTCGTCAGACTCTTGCGCGAGCGTTTCGACGACATCGTCGTGGTTGACGATCTCATCACCGGAGATGCGGCACGCCTCGACGGCGTCCCGGTGATCCGCTGCGATCTCGCCGAGTCTGGAGCAGTAGAGACGCTCAGTGATCTGATGCGCACTCGTTCGGTTCACGCCGTCATCCACTTCGCGGCCCGCAAGCAAGTCGGCGAATCTGTGGCGCGCCCGGCCTGGTACTTCCAGCAGAACATCGGGTCGCTGGCCAACGTCTTGCTGGCGATGGAGGCCACAGGGGTAACCCAACTGCTTTTCTCCTCATCGGCGTCGGTCTATGGGGCGACTGAAGGGGCCGCCATCCGCGAGGATGAGCCGACTGTTCCGGTCAACCCGTACGGCGAAACCAAACTGGTGGGGGAGAATTTGGTCGCAGCAGCCACCCATGCCTTCCCGCTGCGGGCAACGAGCCTGCGCTACTTCAACGTTGCCGGGGCCGGCTGGCCCGAACTCGGCGACCGGGCGGTGCTGAACCTCGTCCCGATGGTTTTCGAGCGGCTCGACAACGACGAACGGCCGATCATTTTCGGTGACGATTATCCGACCGATGACGGCACCTGCGTGCGTGACTACGTGCATGTGCTCGACCTCGCGGAAGCGCACATTGCCTCGGTCGACGGCCTCGCCGCGCGCGCGCCGGGCCATGAGGTATTCAACGTGGGCACCGGCGTCGGCACCAGCGTGCGGGAGATGGTCGATGCGATCCTTCGCGTCGCCGAGCTTGAGGTCGTTCCCGAGGTTCGGCCACGCCGTGTTGGAGACCCCGCCTGGGTCGTCGCATCGCCGGAGCGAATTGACAATACGTTGGGATGGCGTGCCAGCCGAAGCGTTGACGAAATCGTCGCGTCGGCGTGGGAGTCGCATCGCTTGTTCGCTGCCGACTCGTCGCCGGCGGGTTAGAGTGACGCCTGATCCGAGCCGATCTGTGGCACCGTCGACGTCGGCGCCGATCGATGTCTCAGTAGCACTCTGCACCTACAACGGGGCGCGATTCATCGAAGCGCAACTTCTCAGCATCCTGAACCAGTCCTACTTGCCGGCCCAGATCGTGGTGTCGGATGACGGTTCGAGTGATCGCACACTCGAAATCGTCGACCTGGTGGTTGCCGAGTGGCGGCTGGCCAACCCGCAGAACCCGCTGGCAGTACTGGTCCTGCAAAACGCTGAACCACTCGGGGTGACCGCGAACTTCGCTCAGGCGTTGAACTCCTGTTCCAGCGAACTCATCGCGCTGTGTGACCAGGACGACCTGTGGCCGAAGCATCGACTCGACCGCCTCGTCGGACAGTTCGTGGAGCGCCCGCAGCTTCTGCTTCTGCACACCGACGCGCGCCTCGTCGATGAGAACGGCAGCCCGACAGGGCAAACGCTACTCGCCACGTTGGGAGTCTCTGAGTCTGACCGCAATGCCGAACACGCCGGACGGGCAATTGATCCCTTGCTCCGGCGCAATATCGTCACGGGAGCGACGACGATGCTGCGCAGCGAGGTTGTGGGGCGGGCAACACCGTTCCCGACCCCATGGGTGCACGATGAATGGCTGGCCATTGTCTCGGCGGCTACTGGCGAGGTGGATCTCCTCGAAGAGTCTCTTCTCGACTATCGCCAGCATGGCGGCAACCAGATCGGAGCATCGAGCCTCGACGCCGCCGGACGGGTCCGCCGGCTGAGCATGCCCCGAACGGCCCGCAATCAACGGCTGCTGGCACGCGCCGAGGTGCTGGAGGAGCGGGCGAAGCATCTTCTCCCCGTTCCGTCAGTCGGAACCCTGGCAAAGATCGCCGCAAAGGTAGACCACGAGCGGATGCGATCGTCGTTGCCGGCTTCCCGGGTGCGCCGTGTGCCCCTCGTGTTCAGGGCGTGGACTCGCGGTGACTATTCTCGATTCGGGCTCGGCGCTCAAGACGTGCTGCGCGATCTCGTGCAGCCGGTCTAGAGGTACTCGGTCATGACATTGGTTGCATTCGGTTGACAGGTGGATTTCCTCCGAGCGCGGTGTGGCGTCGATGAGTGTTGGATAACTCGATGAGTGGCGCAACGGCATCACGGCGTTTTTGGTTTTTGGTGAAGGCCCAGAGATAATCCCACTCGGCGGCACCGTGCGAGAGCGGGTGAAGACTCGACCGTAGTGACCTAGTTGAGGTCTCGATGCGGCTTGCGTGCCAACGCGCTTCTCCAGCTCATGCTCTGCGCAGCCTTCACCGAGCAGACAACAAGCAGCAGCCAGCCGAATCCGACGAGCACCGTGCTCTCCGCGGTCGAGGTGACGAGCAGAATAACAAGGACAAGCGCCGGCCAGACATAGACCAGCGGACGTCTGTCCGATGCGAGCAACCAGGAGCGCACAAAGGCCAGTCCGAAAAGTACGACGAACGCAATGAAACCGACAAGCCCAACCTGAAAATAGACGTCGAAGAACGCGTTCAAACCTGAGGTTTGCTCGGTCCGCGTGATGAAATCGAGCCAGTCATACGGCGTGCCGTGCGCGGGCCAGAAGCCGGCCCAGCCCCAGCCCTCCAACGGATGCAAACTGGTCAGCCGCCAGACCTCGCGCCAGAGCGTCAGCCGGGTCTCGAACTCGCTGCCGGCATTCAAGAGTGAGACGATGCGCGCGCGGGCGAACCAGGCGGTGGCCCCGACGACGACCACGGCGCCGGCCAAGCCGAGTTGCAGCATCCAGCGTCGCTCCGGGGCCGTACGACGTAGCCAGTACAGGGCCAGTGCGGCAATGCCCACGAAGAGCGCAACGACCAGGATCACGGGGGATCGGGTGAGCAGCAGGACGGTCCCGGCAAGTACCAGCGACACGATGCCGACGTTGCGGCGCACCGACCGGGCACGCAACTCGATGGTGAAGGTGACGGCGGCGATCAAAGCGACCAAGCCGAGTTGGTTGCGGGAACCGAAGACACCCTGAATCGGCCCCAGGGTGGAGATGTTGCCCGCGATACCGAGAAACGTGATCGGCAGGTCAAGAAGAAGGCCCGACAGGATCTCCAAGATGAGAGAGAGGCCCAGCAGCACGCGCAACACGTCGCCGGTAGCGCGCAGAATCTGAATCGTGTCGCGCAGCAGCGCAACGGCGATGGCCAGAAACGCGAAGACGAGTTGATAGCCGATGCCGGCCAGTGAGACGAGGGTGTACCCGCTCCACACGACCGAGAGGGCGCACCAGCCGACGAAAACCAGAATGGAGATGGGAAGCAGGCCGTGCCACTCCAGCGTTGTGCGCCGGGCGAGCAGCGCCAGGGTCGCGACGGCGACCAGGGTGAGCACCGCGCCGAGCAGTCCGGCCCAGCCCATCAAACTGACCAGCAGATGAGCTCCGAACGCGACACCGAACACGAGTTGGGTGAGAACCGTGGCCAATTGCGGTGACTCGAGCGTCTGCCGCACCAGGGCGACGGTCGAGGATGTTCCGCGGGGTTTCATGGGTGTTCTAGGCTAGCGGCTTTTCCGAAACGGTCAGCTGAGGCGGAACCCCGGTCTGTGCCCGTTTCGTGAAAACTGCCAGGACGACGAGCAGCACCCAGCCGTACTCGATGAGCAAACGGCTCTCCGCCATGCTCTGTGCGAGCAGGGCGGCAACGAGCAACAACGGGAGCAGAGCGGATGCCGAGTACGGCACGTCGTCGACGACTCCCGTGCGCGGGCGGTCAACGGCGAAGAACCAGGATCGCCAGAGGGTCGACAGCGCGAGGGCGGCGAAGACAATGACGCCCAGAATGCCGAGCTGCAGCCACACATCGAGCCAGGCGTTGTGCGCCTGCAGGTAGGTCACGCCCTTGCGCACCGCCAGGCCATTGAACGGTTCGACCCACGGGGCCCAGTAACTCACCCAACCCCAGCCGAAGACCGGCTTCTCCGAGGCGAGGGAGATCACACTGTTCCAGATATCGAACCGCCCGGTGAGATCCTCGCTCTTACCGAGTGCGCGCAGCAGCACCGGAGAGAGTGCAATGACGGCGGCGACGGCGGCGACGACGGATGCCGCTGCGGTCAGGTAGACCGGCCGGCGCCCTTGCGGCCCGACCCGGCGGGTCCAGAGAGCGAAGCCCAGCACGACGAGCACCACTACCCCGGCTGCCGTGACGGTGGCGGACCGCGTGAGAGCCAGCATCCCGGACGCCAGCACGAGCCAGGCGATTCCCCAGCCCCGACGCACGGTGCCGGCTGCGAGCTGAATGGCGAAAACGATCACGGCCAGCAGGGCCAGAAAGCCGAGCAGGTTGCGATTGGCGACAATGCCCTCGATCGGGCCGCCCGAGAAGAGCAAGCCACGCGACCAGTAGAACGCCGCCGGAATCTTCTCGGTGCCGTAGTCGACGAAGAAGGGGAGTACCGGTTGCCGAACGAACGCGGCCACGCTGAACTCGAAGATGAGTGACAATGCCAGTGCCCAGCGCAGGGCGACCGAGAGCGTGCGGATGAGTTCGGGCCAGCTGAGGCAGAGTGCAAGGAACAATGCGGCGATCGTGGTCATCCACTGCAGGGCGATGCCGACGGCGGATGCGCCCGGATAGAACGACCAGGTGATCGAGAGTGTGGCCAGCCCGAGGAAGGCCACGAGTGACTTCGGGAATCGGCGCCAGCGCCAGTCCGGCTTCAGTCGAATCAGAAAATAGATGCTGCCGGCCAGCACGAGGAGCGCGACAGCGCCAAAGCCCCACCAACCGAGCAGATTGCGCCAGAACTGTCCGGCGAGTACGGCGAACCATACGAAGACCGCAAAGGTGCGAACGGCGAAGCGGCTGCGTGCGGTGGGCATCTTCTCAGGATAGTGCTGGGGTCAGCGGTCGGGCCGTCCCGGTGGTCGAGCCATCGGTGGTTGAGCCCATTCGGTGGTCGAGCCGATCCGGTGGTCGAGCCTGTCGAGACCACGCGGGTCGATCTCAAGACCCGGCCACCGGATCCTGACAGGCTCGATCACCGACTAAACGAAAGCAGCCTTGCCCGTGATCGTGCGGCCGACGATCAGCGTGTTCATCTCCTGTGTTCCCTCATAGGAGTAGATGGCCTCAGCGTCGGCGAAAAACCGGGCGACATCGTATTCGAGCGCGATACCGTTGCCGCCGAACAGTTCGCGGCACCAGGCGACGGTTTCCCTCATCCGCGAGGTCGTGTAGGTCTTCGCCAGTGCGGAGTGCTCGTCGCGCTGGGTGCCTTCGTCGAGCATCTGTGAGACCCGCACCACCATGCCGAGGCTCGCCGTGATGTTGCCGAGGCTCTTCACCAGCAGATCCTGAACGAGCTGGTGCCCGCCGATCTCCTTGCCGAACTGGATGCGGGTCTTCGCGTAGGCGACGGCGGAGTCGTACGCGCCGATCGAGATGCCGACCGCTGTCCATGACACCTCGGCACGGGTCAAACGGAGCACTCGGGCGGTGTCTTTGAACGAGTGCGCGTTCTGCAGGCGGTTGCCTTCCGACACGACGACGTTCTCCAGCGTGATGTCGGCGTTCTGCACCGAGCGCAGGCTGATCTTGCCGTCAATCTTGGTGGCGCTGTAGCCGGCGGTGTCTGTGGGAACGATGAATCCCTTGACCTGACCGTCGGCGACATCCTTCGCCCAGATGATGGTGATGTCAGAGAAGGTGGCGTTGCCGATCCAGCGCTTCGAGCCATTCAATACCCAGTTGTCGCCGTCACGGGCCGCGGTGGTGCGCAGACCCTGCGCGGAGTCGGAACCGGAGAGCGGCTCGGTCAGCCCGAACGCTCCAACGATCTCGCCGCGTGAGAGACGTGGCAGCCACTCGTCACGCTGCTCCTGCGACCCGGTCGCCGCGATGCTTCCCATCGCCAGGCCGTTCTGCACACCCTGGAAGGTGGCAACGCTGGCGTCAACGCGCGCTATCTCCATCGCCACGAAGCCCCGGAAGACGGCAGAGTTGGCAAACGGCTTCGTCTCGTCCCAGGCAAATGAGTAGGCGCCAAGCTCCGCCAACGGCTTGACGATCTCGAACGGAAACTCTGCGCGGTCCCAATAGCCGTTGACGATCGGACGCACCTCGGTGTCGAGGTAGCTGCGCAGCGCGGTGAGCGCGGCCTTTTCCTGATCGGTCAGCAGATTCTGGTACCCGTAGAAGTCGCTGTCGAGTAGCTCAAATGTCATGTACGTGCTCCATTGCATGCTGCGAAAGCCCCTGAAGGCATCCGTCGGTGATTTAGGCGCCAGCCTAGGGGGCAGCCTGGCGCCTACCCAAGCGATTGGTAGTTTGAATCCAACGAATGGAAAGTTGAGCGACACATGTTTGTGGGCATCACCAATACGCCGCGCGACTACGCCTGGGGATCGACGCACGCGATCAGCGACCAGTTGGGGCGCGCTGCGTCCGGACGCCCAGAGGCCGAGCTCTGGCTGGGAGCACACCCGGGGTCGCCCGCAGTCATTGTTGATCCGTCGCACGCAGGCGGGGCCACCACGCTTGCCGAGTGGGTCGCCGCCGACCCGACGACGGCGCTGGGGGCCGAGCTTGCCGCATCGACCGCGGCGACGGGGGGAGTGCGGCTGCCGTTCCTGCTCAAAGTTCTTGCCGCGGCGAAACCGCTGTCGCTCCAGGCGCATCCGTCGTCGGCGCGGGCGCTCGCCGCATTCGAGCTTGAGAACGCAGCCGGCATCCCGATCGACGCCGCGGAACGTAACTATCGTGACCCGTTTCACAAGCCGGAGCTGATCTTCGCCCTGAGCGAGACCTTCGATGCGCTGTGCGGGTTCAGAAGCATTGCCGAGATCCACCGCATTCTGGCGGAACTGCGTGCCCTCGACATCGCGTCGCCCGACCCGCAGGCCGCAGCACTCGACGCTCTCGAGAACCGACTCGTCGGCGCCGAGGGGCTGCGAGACGCCGTCGAATGGCTGCTGCGGGATGGCCGCGGCGGAGACAGCGGGGAAGTCTCGTGGCTGGTCGAACGCGTGGTGGCGCTCGCCGAGCACGCGGTCTACCTGGCCGAGGGCGGCGCGGTCGTCAGCTACGCGCGTGAGCTGGAGACAGTGCGCACGCTTGCCGAGTCCTACCCGGGTGATCCCGGGATCGTGATCTCCCTACTGCTCAACCGCGTCACGCTGAAACGCGGCGAGGCGCTCTATCTGCCGGCCGGAAACATCCACGCCTATCTTTCGGGCCTCGGGGTCGAGCTGATGGCCGCCTCCGACAATGTTCTGCGCGGCGGACTCACCCCGAAACACATCGACGTCGACGAGCTGCTCGACGTGCTCGATTTCCGGTCGATTCCCGTTCCGTACCTGACGCCGATCAACGACGGAACGCCAGGCGTTGACGTCTTTCGGCCGGGCGTCCCCGAGTTCGAGCTGGTGCACATCCAGGCGGATGCGACACCTGCGGACTCCGGGGCCAGCGAGAGCCCGGTGCCCATGCGGCAGGTGCCCCTGTCGGGTCCGGCGATCGCGATTTGCACGTCCGGTGGATTCCTCGTGGCCGGTGCCGCTTCATCGATGCGGCTGAAGCGGGGCGAGGCGGTTTACATCACTCCCGAGGAGGCAACGCTGACCTTCGCCGGCGTCGGCGAGGTCTTTCTGGCAACGATCGGCGGCTGAGGCCGGCTGCCCAGCCTCACTCTCCGTTGCGTAATGCCGGCCGCTCAGCCGACCTGTCGCGCCCCGAACGTGCGCCGATACGCCGTCGGGGTGGTCTGCAGCACCTTCAGAAAATGGTGCCGCATGACCGACGCGGTTCCGAAACCGGTGTCCGAGGCAATCGTCTCAAGACTCCAATCGGTTTCTTCGAGCGATTGCTGTGCGCGCAAAAGCCGCTGCCGGTTCAGCCATGCTGTTGGCGTGGTGCCGAGCTCCGCGCGAAAACGGCGGGCAAAGGTGCGCGGCGACATCAAGTTCTTGCGCGCAAGCTGATCGACCGTCAGTTCCTGATCGAGGTGCGCCAGCATCCACTCGGTAACCGCGGCGAACGAGTCGCTCGGGCAATCCGTGGCCGGCGGCTGTACATACTGTGACTGGCCGCCGTCGCGTTGCGGCGGCACCACCATGCGCCGGGCAATGTTGTTCGCGGCGGCGGCACCGAGCTCCTTGCGCACAATGTGCAGTGCGGCGTCGATGCCCGCGGCGGTTCCGGCGCCGGTGACGACGTTGGAATCCTCGACGAAAAGCACGTCGGGATCGACGCTGGTCAGCGGAAACGCTCGAGCGAGGTCGTCCGTGTACATCCAGTGGGTGGTGCTGCGGCGTCCATCGAGGATGCCCGCGGCGCCGAGCACGAACGCTCCGCTGCAGACGCTGAGCACCCAGGCGCCGCGCGCTTCGGCCTCACGAATCACGCGGAGAATCTCCGGATGGATGGCGACCCCGGCCTGGTAAGCCGGAATCGCGATGAGATCGGCATCGGCAGCGGCAGACAGGTCTTCGTGCACGATGATGTCGAACCCGAGCTTGGTGCGGATCGCACCCGGTTCCGCCGCCGTGACGTGAAAGTCGAAGGACGGACCGTTGCTGTCGCTTCTGTCGATCCCGAACACCTCACAGATCACACCGAACTCGAACGGCGCCATCCCCGGCAACGCGATGCAGACAATCTTCTGAAGCATGAGACCTCCTTCTGGCAGAATAACCCAGTTCCGCGCTTTTCTGCCAGCCCGGATGCCGCGCGGCAGCGGGTGGGACGACGCGCATTCTGCTCCCGGTATTCTGGAGCAGGCCGGGGCACACCGCATCCGCCTGAACACGGGAGTTGCACATGGCGTGGCTTGTTACCGGTGGAGCCGGATATATCGGTTCGCATGTTGTACGCGCGTTCCTCAACGAGGGAATCGACGTCGTCGTCTTCGACGATCTCTCGAGTGGTCACGCCAATTTCGTGCCGGATGGCGTGCCGTTCGTGCAGGGGACCCTCCTCGACGCCGAGCTCCTTCGGCGCACGTTCGCTGAGGCGGCAGGCACCATCACCGGAGTCGTGCACGTTGCCGGATTCAAATACGCCGGTGTCTCGGTGCAGCGACCGTTGCACACCTATGAGCAGAACGTCACCACGACCCAGATCTTGCTCGCCGCCATGGCAGAGGCCAACGTCTCGAACATCGTCTTCTCGTCGAGTGCCGCCGTCTACGGAACGCCGTCGACCGACCTCGTGACCGAGGCCACCCCGAAGAACCCCGAGTCGCCCTACGGTGAAACGAAGCTCATCGGTGAGTGGCTGCTGCGCGACCAGGGCATTGCGGCCGGCCTCACCCACACGAGCCTGCGCTACTTCAATGTCGTCGGCTCCGGAGAGATCGCCCTGC
The DNA here is from genome assembly GCF_056395445.1 of Leifsonia sp. 10L418. NCBI lineage: Bacteria > Bacillati > Actinomycetota > Actinomycetes > Micrococcales > Microbacteriaceae > Leifsonia > Leifsonia sp. 10L418. The sequence continues at coordinate 320,397 of NZ_JBFTJN010000006.1, forward strand.
GCGACACCAGCCCGCACAACCTCTTCCCGCTCATCTTCGACGCACTCGTCGATGGCCGCACGCCGCGCATCAACGGCACCGACTACGCAACCGCCGACGGCACCTGCGTGCGCGACTACATCCACGTGTCGGATCTTGCGGTGTCGCACGTTGCTGCGGCACGACGCATGGATGCCGGCGAGCCGATCAACGCCGTCTACAACCTCGGCAGCGGCGACGGAGTCTCTGTCGGCGAGATCATGTCGACCGTGGCGGCAGTGACCGGCATCGATTTCACGCCGGAGATCGCGCCTCGACGCGCGGGCGACCCCGACCGGATTGTGGCCTCGGGTGAACTCGCCGCGCGGGACCTCCGCTGGGCCATGCGCCACTCCCTCGAAGACATGGTGCAGAGCGCTTGGGAAGCGCGGCAGGCGGCTGTTGTTCGCCCGTTGTGAACGATCTGAAATTCTGGGCGCGTCGAAACTCTCCATCGAATATTGAGGGTTTACTATCTGCGACTTGACGAATGGGGAACTACACCGGTGTAATTAGGTGAAACGCTCAATTCGTGGGCGTGGAACGATGGGTGGGAGACGGTATGGCAATACCTGAGAATCGTTCTGGGGTTCCGGACGACTGGTTCGTCGATCCCATTCGACTGGGCGTGCCGGGGGTACGTTCCACAGTCGGCGATGACAATCCGTTGGCCTGGCAGGCCGACTCGCTGTGTGCCCAGACAGACCCTGAGGCTTTCTTCCCTGAAAAGGGTGGGTCAACCCGAGACGCCAAGAAGATTTGCGCGTCGTGCGAGGTGAAGTCCGAGTGCCTGGAGTACGCCCTGGGCAACGACGAACGCTTCGGAATCTGGGGCGGCCTGTCGGAGCGCGAGCGTCGCAAATTGAGAAAGCGCGCGAGCTGAGCCGCGCTGCGTCTCACATCCGCTTCATCTGACACCGGTGCTGACGACTGATTTCGGGCGCGCCGACACAGCCGACGTGGCTGGGCAAGATCCCAACCTAGGCTGATTTCGATATGCAACCCCGAGTCACCGTCATCCTTGTTGTCCGCAATGGTCAAAAGCACCTTGAGCGAACTCTCGAGGCCCTGACCAAACAGACGCGTCAGCCCGACGCCATCCTGACCGTTGACTGCGGGTCGACGGATGCGACGGGCGAACTTCTCGCCGTCTTCGCTCCGACCCAGATCATCGTCGCCGATGCGGACCTCTCTTTCGGCGAGGCCATCAATGTCGCATTGCGGGTGGCGTCGCCGCCCGCCGACGAGAACAATGTGCTGTGGTTCCTCGCGCAAGACAGCGCTCCGGAGCCGGGCGCCTTGGCTGCCCTGCTGCAGGAACTCGAGATTGCCCCCTCCGTGGCGGTGGCCGGTCCGAAGGTGATGGAGTGGGTCGCCAGCGACTACATCCACGATTTCGGCGAATCGATCACTCCGTACGGCGCGTCGGTCTCCCTGGTCGAAAGCGAGCTGGACCAGGGCCAGCACGACGGCATGAGCGATGTGCTCGCCGTCGGTGCCGGCGGGATGCTCGTGCGCCAGTCCGTCTGGGACGAACTCGGCGGATTCGACCCCGGGCTGCCGAGCGTCGACGACTCCCTCGACTTCTGCATCCGTGTTCGCCTGGCCGGTTATCGCGTGTCGGTTGTCGCCGATGCGCGCGTGGCTACCGCCGGCGACGGCGTGGCCGGCCCGAATGGGTCGTCGCGCGGCAAGCCCCGCCGTCATCGGATGCGCGCCGAACGGGCCGCGCAGCTGCATCGCCGACTCGTCTACGCTCCCGCGTGGGCGCTGCTGTTTCACTGGCTCAGCCTGGTTCCGTTGGCGCTCATCCGTTCGATCGGCCAACTCCTCCGCAAGGAGCCCGGCGCGATCATCGGGGAATTCTCCGCCGCCTTCGCTGCAGCGTTCCGGCTGGTTCGAGTGGCCAACGCGCGCCGCAACCTCGCCAAGACCCGCACGCTGGGCTGGTCTTCAATTGCCTCACTCCGGGTGCCCACTGCCGTCGTGCGGCGTCGACACATGCTGAAACGCGAGGCAAATCTCACAGGCCTCCGCGGCGAACGACACGAACTCGACTTCTTCTCCCGCGGGGGAGCGTGGGTGGTACTGGCCGCGGCGTGCGTCGGTCTGGGTGTCCTCGCCCCGCTCCTCGGCGCACAAACCTTGACCGGCGGCGGGCTGCTCCCACTGTCCGACACCGTCACCGAGCTGTGGCAGAGCGCCGCCTACGGCTGGCGTCAGATCGGCCTCGGATTCGTCGGCGCCGCAGACCCCTTCACTGCGGTATTGGCCGTGCTCGGAACACTCACCTTCTGGGCGCCGTCGTTCGCACTCGTGCTGCTCTACTTCCTCACTTTCCCACTTGCCGCTTTCGGCGCCTGGGCTGCAGCATCCCGATTGACGGCGCGCAGCGGATTGCGTGCTGTTGCCGCCCTGCTCTGGGTCTTCGCCCCGCCGTTCCTCACCGCACTGGCCGAGGGGCGCCCGGCCGCCATCCTGGTGCACCTGCTTCTCCCGTGGCTCTTCTACGCCGGATTCGCTGCGGCACGATCCTGGTCTGCTTCAGCCTCGACCGCATTGCTCTTTGCCGCGATCGTCGCCTGCGCGCCGTCGCTTGCTCCGGCGCTGTTGATCGGATGGCTGATCTGCGTCGTGCTCAGCGGCCGACGGATCATGCGATTCATCGGCATCCCGTTGCCGGCCCTCGCACTTGCCGCCCCCTTGATCTGGGACCAGGCCCTGCGCGGCAATTGGTTGGCGCTTCTCGCCGACCCGGGTGTGCCGCTTCCGTCAGCGACCGTGCAATCCTGGCAGCTCCTGCTCGGCTTCCCCTCTGGTGACTTCGGCGGTTGGACTCCGTGGTTGACGTCGCTCGCATTCCCCGGTGTGAACGCCGAGCTCCTGATCCCCATCCTTATTGCGCCGCTCTGCGCGCTGGCACTTTTCGCGCTCTTCCTGCGCGGGTCGCGCGGGGCAAGTTTCGCGCTTCTGACCGCTGTCATCGGCCTCGCAACCGCCGTGGCCGGCAGCCATATCGCCCTGGCCGCGTCGGGCGATGCAGCCGTGTCGATCTGGACCGGATCAGGGCTCAGCCTCTACTGGATGGGTCTGGTCGGGGCCGGCATCTTCGCGCTGCGCGGCCTCGGCCGGTTTGCCGTGGCGCCCGCCATCGTGGTGTCGCTCCTGATTGTGATCGTCGCCGCGCCATTGGCCGCCGCGGTGCCCCTCGGCACCAGCGTCGTCGCGAAGGGGATCGGCCGCACGCAGCCCGCGTTCGTCGCGGCAGAAGCCGGCATCACCCCGCAGGTGGGCACCCTCGAACTTTCGGCTCAGAGCGATGGCGGAATTCTGGGCACCCTCGTCAGAGGCTCCGGAGCCACCCTCAACAATCAGTCGACGCTGGCGAGCACCGACACCAGCTTCAACAAGCGCGATGTCGAATTCGCGACTCTGGTCGGAAACCTGGTCTCACGCAGTGGCCTGGACAGCGCAGAGCAGCTTCACGACCTCGGCATCCGTTTCGTCCTGCTGCGTCCGGCCGAAACGGCTGACCCGCAGGCTAATGGCAACTCGCCGGTCACCCCCGAAGCCGCAGAGACTGAGTTGCGCGCGATCACGTCGCTTGACGGGAACGCCGCCGTGGTGCCGGTCGGCGAAACATCGTTCGGGCACCTGTGGCAAACCTCCGAAGATCCGGATGCCCTCGGCACTGTCGCAATTCCCGCGAACCCTGGCGGAGTGCTGAGCCAGATCGCCTTCCTCATCGCCGTGATCGTGATCGGTGCGACGGTTCTGCTCTCGATTCCCACCGGCGCCGGCCGGGAGGCGGTGCGTGAAGCGAACCGCGATGCGATTCGTCGCCAGGCGAAAGATGCGGCACGAGAAACGAAACGGCGAAAGCGCGAGTCGGCTGCCAACAGCGCGAAGACTGGCCCCGTGCCCGAACTCGGCACGGAGACGGTTGTCTCCGATGGGGTTTCGACCGACTCGGGTGACCTCGTGTCGGCAACGGCCCTTGCACCAACCGCGGTTGCCGTCGACCAGGCGGAGCCCGGCTCACCGAGTGCCCAAAGCCACGACGTGACGACGAGGGAGGCAGACGATGTCCGCTAAGCGCAGCGTGGCAGTTCGTAGTGCCCAGACCCTGGGCGGAATTCTGGGCATCGGGGCACTTGCACTCGGAGTATCTGCGGCAGTTCTTCTCGACTGGCCGAGCCTCGCCGTGACTCCCGGTTCAGTGGTGGTCACCCCGCAGCCGAGCGAGCAGATGCGGGTCTGTCCCGGTCCGCTTCTTGCCCTGGCCGAAGACTCGAGCCTGGCCCAGTCCGTCTCCTCAGTCGGCGCCGCTTCGACCGTCGCGGCAGCGACAGATCCCACGAGCGGCGTGTCAACACTTCAACCCGAAGTTTCTGCTCTGGCCGCACCCGACAACACACTGGGCGACCAGGGCGTCGCGCCCCAACTCATCCGCGTTCCTGTTGAAGCGGGCACGAGCGTTGCCCCGCTCGTGGCCGGTAGCCAATCGCAGACCGTGGGCACCGAGACGCTGGCCGGCTTTGCCGCCGCATCGTGCGCCGAAGCAACGAGTGACACCTGGCTCGTCGGCGGCTCGACCGACATCGGGCGCACCACCCTGATTCTGCTCTCGAACCCGACGACGGTCGTTGCGACGGTGGGGCTCCGGGTCTTTGGCGAGACGGGCCTCATCGATGCCCCGGGCTCGACCGGGATCCTGGTTCAGCCGGGCTCGCAGCGGGTGGTCTCACTCGCCGGCCTCGCCCCGAATCTCAAGTCCCCGGTCGTTCACGTGCAATCGCAGGGCGGCCAGGTCGTCGCGTCGATGGAGCAGAGTCTCATCAGCGGCATTGTGCCGGAGGGCGTCGACCTGATCGGCGCGACGCGGGGTCCCTCGCTGCAGCACACGATCGCCGGAGTAACGGTGACGTCGCCGCCCGTTGCGAACCCGACCGCTGAGGTCGACGAGCTTCAGGATGGTGCGGCGAGCGTGCGGATGCTGGTCACCGGCACCGAACCGGCAACAGTGCACGTCGGCGCGGTCAGCGAGAACGGCGCAAACCCCGGCATCTCGATTCAGGTTCAGATTCCGGCCGGCGTCGCGACCGAGGTTCCGCTAGCCGGCTTGCTTCCCGGCGGCTATGCCGTCACCATCGAATCCGATCAGCCCCTGGTCGCCGCGGCAAACGCATCGACATCGGATGTCACGGGCAAGGACTTCGCTTGGTTTGCCTCGTCTGAACCGCTGAGCGGAGAGTTTCTCGTCACGGCGGCGCCCGGTCCCGCGCCCGCACTGCATCTCGTCAATACCGCACCCGGCAACGCAGTGGTGTCAGTACAGGGGGAGACCGGCGCTCCGACGTCGGTGACCGTGGCGGCCGGCGCGACGGTTGCGGTCCCGATCGCTGAATCGGTGACCTACCTCGTCAACGCGAGTGCCCCAGTCGTCGCCGCTGTCGGCTATTCCGGTCCTGCGAAACTTGCATCGTTCACTGTGCGGCCGGCCGGACCGCTGGCGTCACCGATTGCCGTCTACCTGCGCTGAGTTTCAGGAGCGTCGAAAGCCCAGGAGCGTCGAAAGCCCAGGAGCGTCGAAAGCCCAGGAGCGTTGAAAGCTCAGGAGTGTCGAAAGCGCTCGGGCGCGAGATCCCACGGGTCTTTGCCGAGTAGCTCGGCGATCGCCCGGAAGACACAGCTCTCGATGATCATGCGCTGGTGAAACTCGTCGTTGCGGTGCAGCCGGGACAGGCGCTGAATCGGCAGCCGGTAGAAAACAATCCGTCGAGCACTGGCGTCGACGGCCCACCGTTCGACGCCGGCTCCGGTAGCGATACCGGTCGGGGCCACTGACGGCCCGGGCGCGACTTCAAACCGCACGTCGCCCAGATCATCGGGCCAGACTCCGCGCAGGTAGTCGACCGTCGTCGCGATTGTCATGTCGAACAGGCTGATGCGCGTGCGCAACGGCGGAAGATAAGGTCCGGTCACCGAGCTGCGCACGCCGCGGCCGTGGCGATCCCGAGCGCGTCCACGCGGTGTCGGCTCGGCGAACGGCGAGGCGGAACGGTCTGACCTGGACATGGTGCAATCCTACGTGCGGCGCGTGTGCAGGTACTCTAAATGTCGATGTCTCACAGACCGTGCTCCCGAATCAGCTGCCCCGAACCTGCGGTGGCCACTCTCACTTTCGTGTACGCCGATTCCACGGCCGTGCTCGGACCGCTCTCTGTGACGCAGGAACCGCACGGCTACGACCTCTGCCGACGCCATGCGGAGCGAACCTCTGCGCCGAAAGGCTGGCAGGTCATTCGCCATCGCTTTCTCGGCACCGAGATGGATGCGCGCACCAGCGACAGCTGACAACCCGCTCGAACCGGATCTCTCGACTCTCAGTGTCGAGCCGGCAGAGAGAGGTCACAGGATCACCCCAGCGCTTCGCGTCCGGGGCCCCGCGCAACCACTGGTGATTCGACCTGGTCAGCGCGCTCCTAATTCGGTTGTCGAGGGAGTCCGGCCGTGCTCGCGCAGTGCGGCCCAAGAGGGGAGTGCCGATTGATGCCCCTAAGACGGGGACAACTAGCGCTCTCGCCCGGAAAGACGGGGCAGTCCATGCTCCAGCGAAACCGACGCGCCCGGGCGGGCAGCCGTTTTGACGAGTGCTGAAACCGACCGTAATGTATATCTACGTACCCCACAGGTACGGAAAGCCGCAGAGCTTACCGGCCTCAAGCGGGACCATCATCCAAAGCTGATAATCACTCGTTTTCCTCTTGTAGGACTCGGGTTCATCGCTTAGGATGGAAAGTCCACTCACAGAGCTGATTGTTAGTTCGAGATGCGTGATTGGGCGTGTGCAAAAGCACCGCTCAAACCCGCTAGAAACTCGATTTGACAGCCTGGGATTGAGTGGCTAACTTAGAGAAGTTGCCTCGGAGCGACAGTCACATTGCTAGTCATAGCGTGGCCTGAAACCGAGAGCGTCCGATCCTTGAGAACTCAACAGCGTGCACAATGTCAAATGCCAAAAACCTCGTACCGGTTCTGCCGGTAGGAGATTCCTTTGGAAAACATTTATAACAACAAAGCAAGTCAGTAATGATTTGTTCTGTCAGTTTCAAACTTGTGT